>NZ_JABEQK010000004.1 GCF_014174275.1 Gluconacetobacter takamatsuzukensis
GGGTAGTAGATCATCGGCTTGTCGTAGACCGGCAGCAACTGCTTGCTGGTGGCCAGCGTCATGGGGTGCAGCCGGGTGCCCGATCCGCCGGCCAGCAGGATGCCCTTCATCCCGGTTTCGGTCGCCGGCTTTTCCGCTGTCGTATTCATGGGGTGCCTTCCATCGGGGCAACGCCCAGACGTTTCGTGCTGTCGTGCCGGGCCTGGAGCGCGGTCCACCAGTCCCGGTGGTCCAGATACCATTGCACCGTGCGGCGCAGCCCGGCCTCGAAATCGTGGCGCGGGCGCCAGCCCAGCGCGGCCTCGGCCCGCGTGGGGTCGATCTCGTAGCGGAAATCATGCCCGGGCCGGTCGGTAACGTAGCGGATCAGCCGCGCGTGCGGGCCCTCCGGGTCGGGGCGCAGTTCGTCCAGGATCGCGCAGATGGCATGGACGACCTGCAGGTTGGTGCGCGGCTGGCGGGCACCGATGGCATAGGTCTCGCCCGGCTGCCCGCGCTCCACCGCCAGCACCAGCGCCTCGGCATGGTCGTCGACAAACAGCCAGTCGCGCATGTTGCCGCCGTCGCCATAGACGGGCAGGGCGCGCCCGCCGATGGCGTTGATCGTCACCAGCGGGATCAGCTTCTCGGGGAAATGCCAGAAGCCGTAATTGTTGGTGGTATTGGTGACGAAGGTCGGCAGCCCGTATGTATGCTGCCAGGCCCGCACCAGATGGTCCGACGCCGCCTTGGAAGCCGAATAGGGGCTGCGGGGGTCATAGGGCGTCTCCTCGGTAAAGGGCGGATCGCCCGGCCGCAGGGTGCCGAAGACCTCGTCGGTCGAGATGTGATGGAACCGGAACGCCGCCTGCCGCGCCGCATCCAGCCCCCCCCAGTATTCCCGCGCCGCCTCCAGCAGGGTGAAGGTGCCCAGCACGTTGGTCGTCATGAACACGCCCGGACCGTCGATCGAGCGGTCGACATGGCTTTCGGCGGCCAGATGCATCACCGCGTCCGGCCGGTGCTCGGCGAAGATCGCGCGCATCGCCGCGCCGTCGGTGATGTCGGCCCGCACATGCCGGTAACGCGGGTCCGACGCGACCTCGGCCGTCGAGGCCTGCGTGGCGGCATAGGTCATGGCATCGACATTCACCACGGAATGCCCGGTCGACCCGATCACATGCCGCACCACAGCCGACCCGATGAAACCGCACCCACCTGTTACGAGTATACGCACACTCTTGCCTCGGTTGTTGGTATGATCATGTTACAATCAAAAAAACACGGTGCAAGGCAATAAATCATATCGAATGTTTCATTGTTTTGTTCTTTGTTTCGTTAAATTGTTATTATCCATTCAACATTATGTGTGTCGGGTATTGGGACGGAATGGTATTTATTGCGTGTCTTCTTCCTGCCTGTTTCGCCACGGCCCTCGTGCCCGGTATCGCGTCCCGCACAGAATATCGGGCACAGGATAACGGAAAATGAAGGCGCCTGCCGGCCGCACCATGGCGCACGCATGCGTCCAGCGGACCGCCTGTGGCTGAAACGGCCGCCGTCAGGCCGGGTTGCGCAATCGGGGGCAGGAACAACGCGCCCCCCGGCTCCCGGCAGCAACGCGTGCCCCTCTACCGCCCGGTCAGGGCGCGCGGCATGGGGACATGGTCCCTGAGGCACAGGGCGAGCTCGCGGCCAAGCTGATCGACACGGATATCCTGGCGCGGGCCGGCGGCGCGCGTACGGTCCAGGATGAAATAATCGGTCGAGGCGCCGATATGCGCCCCATCGTTGAGCAGAACCGGCAGGCTGGGCTGATGGTCGCCATACAGCGCGAAGATCCCGCCCTCCTCGTTCAGCCAGCGGGAACCGGCAAGCTGGCCGATCATGCGGTCGGTGCCCATCAGGCTGTCCAGATAGCCGCCCAGCATGGGGGCGAAGGGGCTGTCGGTGGTCGCCTCCGCGGCCCAGGGGCCGTGATTGGCAACCGTGATGGCAAACACGAAGACGGGCCGCGTCTCGCGGGCGATGAAATCGTTGATCCAGGCGCCCAGCACCTCGTCGGCAACCAGCTCGCCTCGCCGGGATTCGAAGGCCTCACCGCCGATGAAATGGTCGAAGCCCAGATTGGGCATGACCTTGTGCCGGCCATAGAACCGGCGGTCATAGGGATGCACGCATACGGTCAGGTAGCCCGCCTGCCGCATGCGGGCGGCCAGCGTGTCCAGCGGCCGGCGCGCGAAGGAATAATAGGGATTGAAGCGGTCCAGTCCCAGGTCGGCGGGCGACGCCCCGCTGATGGTCGCGAATTCGCTGCGCGTGGTGTTGGCCCCCCACGAATCGACATCCAGGCGCCCATGGCGCCACGCCTGGGCGCGGCAGGCCTGGTATTCCGCCAGGGGCGAGGGCAGGGCGGGGTCCAGCCTGCCGATATCGAAGAAGGATTCGGCCTGCACCAGCACGACCGGGGGCTTGTCCGGCGGCACGGTCACGATGCCGAAGCTGCACGCGGCCTGGCGCGCCGGGCGCTCCTGGCGCGAGCAGACCGTGTGGGCGGCGAAGCTGCCCAGCATGCCCAGCGTCTTCGCATCCTCCACCGGGTCCCCGGTGGGCCGCAACCGGCGGATCACCGCCGCCATCATGTTCAGCGACGGCCGCCAGAAATAGGCGGCGACCGGCACGATCAGCAGCAGCGCCCCGACCAGCCGCGACAGGGCAGGGTCGCCCGGCATGGCGGGTGTCTCGATGGAAAACAGCGCCGCCGTCGCCCCGACCAGCAGCCCGCCGATACCGTAGAAGATGGCCGGATGGACATAGGGCAGGTAGAAGCGCGGATGGGTAAAGACCAGCAGCAGCTCGCTGGCATCGGCGAACACGATCGGCTCGCGCAGGACCGCCCGCTTGGTATGGTCGGCCAGCAGCAGCCCCGCCGCCAGCACCACCCACAACAGGGCCGAAGAGGCCGGGCGGCGGGTCAGCAGCGCAAGCGACAGCCACAAGACAAGGGCGACCGCCACGTCCGGCAGGTCGTTCCTGAGCGGCCGGAAGGGTCTGCCGCTCGTGATCCGCAGGATGACGAGCGCCACGATCGCAAGGCCCGATACGGCGGCAATGGCCCAGTCCTGCATCCTATTCCCCCGCGTTCCATGCGGCGTGCGGTGCGGTGAGGGGGCGTGTCTTGGCAGTCGGGATCGTGCTCGGCAAAATTTCGGTTCTCGTCGCCAGGGGATCGATGGGGCAGTCCATACAGAGAAGAGGGAGTTTTTGCCATGCCGACAATCTGGCTGGATGCACGCAACACGAATCGGGCGGGCGGCACGGGGGTAGCGCGCTATACCGAGGTGATCGCGGAATGCCTGACGGGGGCGGGCATGCTGCCGACATACCTGACCGATTATGCCCCGGGCACGGCCCCCGGCAACCCGCACACACTGCCCCGGCAGGTCTGGCGCCGGCTGCAAGGCATGCGCCCCCGCTATCGTGCGACCCTGCGCGGCAGGGGGATCGATGGCGAAGGGCAGGTGCCCTACGCGACCTGCCCCGACATCTTCCGGATCGCCCATGTCAAATTCACGCATCATGGCACCCTGGCGCGGGTCCGGACCTCCGCGCCGCCCGACATCATGCACTGGACCTATCCCCTGCCCATCCGCCTGGAGGGCGCGCGCAACGTGGTCACGGTCCACGACGCGGTGCCGTTGACCCATCCGGAACTGACCGGAATCGACCCCGAGCGCTATCGGCGCCTGATGACCCGCCTGGCCGGCAGCGCCGAGGCGATCGTGACGATTTCCGAATCCGCGCGGCAGGACATCGCCACGCAATGCGGCATCCCGCCGTCACGCATCCACAACCTTTCCCAGGCGGTCGCGTTCTCGGACGAGGAATTGCGGCTGGCCCGTGCCGCCCGGCCGCCTGCGCCGCCGGGATATTTCGTGCATGTCGGCCGCGTCGAGCAGCGCAAGAACATCTGCCGCCTGGTCGCCGCCCATGCGCGCAGCGGCACGCGCCGGCCGCTGGTCCTGATCGGCCCCGATGGCGACGACAGGCCGGATTACGAGCCACTGGTCGGTAACGCGCCGGTCATCCGCCTGCCCTGGAGCGACCGCGCCACCCTGATCCGGACGATGCAGGATGCCCATGCCCTGCTGTTCCCCTCCCTGGCCGAAGGATTCGGCCTGCCGATCGTCGAGGCGATGGCGCTGGGCACGCCGGTCCTGACCGCCCGGGGCGGCGCGACCGGGGAAATCGCTACCGAGGACGCCGCCATCCTGGTCGATCCGCTGGATGTGTCCGATATCGCGGACGGCATCAGGCTGCTGGACGGCTGGGCCGATGACGATGCGGACCGCCTGGCCCTGATCGCCAGGGGGGAGGCGCGCGCGGCCCAATTCTCGCCCGACGCGTACGTCGCGCGGTTGCGTGGATTCTACGCATCCCTGATGTGACGGGCGCGCCACCGCCACGACCTGTCCATTCGGGGCGGGTGGTGTATAGACCGGGCAGTCTTCGTCCGGGTCCTGCTGGAGTTGCAGATGCGTATTCTCGTAACCGGCACGGCTGGATTTATCGGCTTTCATCTCGCCCGGCGATTGCTGCAGGACGGATACACCGTCATCGGCATCGACGGGATGACCGATTATTACGACGTTTCATTGAAGCGTCGCCGTCATGCCCTTCTGCACCGGTTCGGGAATTTCACGTCCCACGCATTCATGCTGGAAGATGCGCAGGCGCTGCACGATGTGTTCGCGCACTCGTCGCCGGCGATGGTCGTGCATCTGGCGGGGCAGGCGGGGGTTTCCCACAGCCTGGACGCACCCGGCACCTATATCGGGTCCAATATCCTCGGTACCTACGCCCTCCTGGAGGCGGTGCGCCGGCACGGGCCCCTTCATCTCATGATGGCGTCCTCATCCTCGGTCTACGGGGCGAACACGGTCCTGCCGTTTTCCGAGGCACATCGCTGCGACCATCCGCTGAGCCTGTACGCGGCGACCAAGAAAGCGGCCGAGGACATCGCGCATTCCTATTCCTGCATCTGGAACATTCCGACGACGGTCCTGCGTTTCTTCACCGCCTACGGTCCCTGGGGCCGGCCGGACATGGCGCTCTTCAGGTTCATCGCCGGCACCTACGCAGGCAAGCCGATCGATGTGTACAACAACGGCAACATGGCGCGCGATTTCACCTATATCGACGATGTGGTGGAAGCCATCGTCCGTCTCTCCCGCGTGCCGCCCGAAAAGGCGGGGGAGGGCGATCCGGGCAGCAGCCCCGCCGCGCCCTATCGCGTGGTCAATATCGGCAGCAACCGGCCCGTCAGCCTGCTGGCCTTCATCGCGGCGATCGAAAAGGCGACCGGCCGGCCATGCGCGCGCCATTACCTGCCGATGCGGCCGGGCGACGTGCCGCGCACCTGGGCCGACTGCTCGGCCCTCGAATCCCTGACCGGCTTCCGGCCCTCGACGCCGCTCCAGACCGGTGTCGATGCCTTCGTGGCCTGGTACGACGCGCATTACGCAAACGCCCCCCAGCCGTGACCGGTGCGGCGGCCTCCCGCATACCGCCCCTGCGGCCCGGCGGCGCATCCCGATGCCCGGCCGGGCGTTTTTTCGTGCTGGCGCAGGCGTGCTAAGAGATTGCGACGAAGGTTTTCCATCGAAGAGGGGTGACATGCAGGCAGGAAAAGCCCGGGTAAGCAGGATCTGGTCCGTCCTCCTGCCGGCGGGCCGGATTCGCGCATGAGCGGCTTTCTGCGGATACCGCCCTTCCACCGATCCGTGCCCGTCCTCGCCCGCGCCTGCCGGGATGCGGCCCCCGCCTTCCCGGTGCCGGAGTCCGAGCGGCAGGCGCTGGCCGCGCGGATCTGCCGCGAGCGGGTCGGCGGAGGTTTCTGGGCTCCCGATCCGGGCCGGGGGCGCCCGGTCCTGGTCGTTCTCTCCCGCACGGGGCGCGCCCGCCCCCGTTTCACCTCCCTGCTGAACCAGGTGCTGGCGGCCCATGCCGCGCGCGACGTCATGCTGGTCCGGCGGGGCCCGAACGGGCTCGCCGCCGGGCTGGCGCGCCGGCTGGGCATCGCGCATGCGCCGTGGAAGAGCGACCCGCATGCGCTGCTGGACGGCGTGGCGCGGGTCTATGCCGATTCCGTCGGCGATATCGTCCGGCTGGCGGCCCTGCGCGGCCTGCCCGTCGTCCTGCCGGCCCCGGAAGGCGGGCAGGAGGAACCGTTCCTGCCCGCCGACGTGCTGGCGGACATTCTCGATCGCACGGACTATGTCAGCCCCTTCACCGGGTCGCCGATCCCCTGTGCCGAGGCGATCACGCTGCTGGCCGACTGGCGGCGGACGATCATGGTCAATCGCCAGATCGGGGCCTGCCTGGGCATGTCGCGGTGGAAACGGCAGCGGATCGCCGATTTCCTGGCGACGGTCCCCGGCGCGCCGCCCTTCATCCAGGATTTCCGCGCCGGGATGCGCGGCGCCATGGCGGTCTGGGCCACCCGCCTGCCGCCGGGGCTGGAGGAGAAAGCCCGCGAGGCCCGAACGCCCCTGTGGCGGGTGGAAGACGGCTTCGTCCGCTCCATCGGGCTGGGCAGCGCGCTGATGCCGCCCTCGTCGATAACCATCGATACGCGCGGGATCTATTACGATCCGGCGCGGGAAAGCGACCTGGAACATATCCTGGCGACGGCCGGCTTCGACCCCGCGCTGCGCGCCCGCGCCGGCCGGCTTGTCGACTCCCTGGTCCGGCTCGGCATTTCCAAATACGGCGCCGGGCCGGCAGCGGGCATGGGCGAATCGTGGGACACGGGGGGCCGGCGGACGATCCTGGTGCCCGGACAGGTGGCGGACGACCAGTCGGTGCGCTGCGGCGGCGGCCGGATCGGGGGCAACCTGGAACTGCTGCAAACCGTGCGGCGACACAATCCTGACGCGTTTATCGTCTACAGGCCTCACCCGGATGTCGAGGCAACCCACCGGGCGGGACATATGGATGATTCCGTCGTCATGCAGCTGGCGGACCGAATCGACCGGGGCGGCGCGATCCTCGATACGATCGCCCGGGTCGACGAGGTGCATACCCTGACCTCGCTCGCCGGTTTCGAGGCTCTCATGCGCGGACGACGGGTTGTTACATATGGTGTACCGTTCTATGCCGGTTGGGGGCTTACGGTCGACATGGGCGACGTTCCCGCCCGCCGGACACGGCATCTGTCCCTGGAAGAACTTGTTGCCGGAGTGCTGATCCTGTTCCCGCGCTATCTCGATCCGGTGACCCGCCTGCCGTGCGGCCCGGAAGTCCTGATCGACCGATTGCAGACCCCCGATCTCTGGCGACCGACCCCATGGATGCGCGCGCTGGCCGCGCAGACGGCGCTGCGCAAGGCATGGGCGCGCGTCCGGGCGACACGGGCATCATGACGGGTCAACAGGCGCGCGCTTCGCGACGGACCGCCGACATCCTGCCCCGTCCCGTCCTGATGGACGTGTCCCGCCTGCTGTCACGCGCCGGCAGCGCCGTGCCGACCGGGATCGATCGCGTGGAACTGGAATATGCGCTGTATCTCATGCGCTTTCCCGCCTCGCGGGTCCTGTTCGTGGCGTATCATCCGGTCGGGCGCATCGGCATCCTGCCGCGCAAGCTGACGGATTGTTTCCTGCGGATCCTCGCGCGCGCCTGGGCCGGCGGAACGCGGCCCTCGCGCACGGCATCGCTGCTGGCCGGTTTGCTGCTGCAGGCCGCGGCACTGGGGGCAACGGGGCGTGCGAAACAGCGCCGGACATATCTCCTGCTTTCGCATCATCACCTGATGCAGCAGGAGGCGATCGCGGCCTTCCTGAAGCGTGCCGATGCCGGGATGGCAGTCATGGTCCACGACCTGATCCCGATCGAATATCCCGAATATGCTCGCCCGACCGAACCCGACCGCCATCGCCGGCGCATGGATACGGTGGGCCGGCTGGCCGACAGCGTGATCGTGCCGTCGCGCCCGGTGGGCGACGCCCTGCACGACTATCTGGCGCCGCAGAGGTCCTGCCCGCCCGTCAGCGTGGTGCATCATGGCTGCCTCGTCCCGTCCGGCCCCCCGGCATCCGCCGGTCCCCTCGCGCCCGACGCCCCCTATTTCGTCATCCTGGGTACGATCGAGCCGCGCAAGAACCATCTGCTGCTGCTGAATATCTGGCGCCAGATGGCGACCGAAGGCGGCACGGCCCCGCTGCCGCACCTGGTGGTCATCGGGCGGCGCGGATGGGAAAACGAGAATATCCTGGACATGATCGAACGATGCCCGGCCCTTCAGGGCATCGTGCACGAACACGCCACCCTGTCCGACAGCGCCGTGGCCGGCCTGGTCCGGGGCGCGCGCGCGCTGCTGTTCCCCTCCTTTGCCGAAGGGTTCGGCCTGCCGCTGCTCGAGGCGCTGGCGATGGGGATACCGTGCGTGTGTAGCGACCTGCCGGTCTTCCGCGAAATCGCCGGCGATCTTCCGGTCTATCTCGATCCGCTGGACGGCCCCGGCTGGCGGCGTACGATCCAGGATATGAGCGCACAGGACCGGCCGGCGACCGGCGGCGCGCCGCCGTCCTTCGCCGACTGGCCGACCCAGGTCGTGGCGGGCCTGGCCGCCCTGGCCGTGATCGAGGGGGTGGGGCGCCCCGATGCCGCCCCAGGGATGCCGCACCCTGCCGGGACGATACCGGCGTAGCGGGCCGCGCGCGGCATGGATGGGATAGCGGACAGGCGCGCCACGGCGCGTTCGTGCGACGGACAGAAGGGTGGGAACGGTTTGCTGAGTTTTCTGATGCTGCAGGGGAATGCCACGCCGTTCTTCTCCGAACTGGCGGTGGCGCTCCGGGCCGCCGGCCATCATGTCCGCCGCGTCGCCTTCAATGGCGGTGATGTCGTCTTTTCGCACGACGTCACATGGTTTCGCGGCCGCCCGGACGCCCTGCCGGCCTTTCTCGAAAAGATCGTCGCCGCGGACAAGCCGGACGCGATCATCCTGTTCGGCGATTGCCGCCCGATCCATCTCGTGGCGACCGACATCGCCCGGGCGCGCGGCATTGCGATCTGGGTGTTCGAGGAAGGCTATCTGAGGCCGGGCTGGATCACGCTGGAGCCCCATGGCGTCAACGGATTTTCCGCCCTGCCGCGCGATGCCGCTGCCATCCGCGAACGGGGCAAGGCACCGTGGCCGGCCATGCACTACAATCCGCATCCCGATTTCCTGCGCCGCGCCATCTACGACGTATCCTATCACGGGCTGCGCGTGGCCATGACGCCGCTGTTTCCCCACGCGCGCTTTCATGCCGTGGTCAGCCCCTTCGTGGAATATGCGGGCTGGCTACGGGACTGGACCACGCATCTGGTGCGCAAGCCGAAGGAGGCGACGCTGCCCGACGGTCCCTTCATGCTGGTACCGATGCAACTGGACGGCGACTATCAGTTGCGCGTCCATTCGCCGTTCCACAGCATGGCGGAGGCACTGGAACGCATCCTGGCCTCCTTCGCCGCCCATGCGCCCGCATCCCTCTCCCTGGTTGTCCGCCGGCACCCGCTCGACCCGCGCCTGACCGACTGGGAGGGGCTGATCGGGCAGCACGCGCGCGCGCTCGGCATCGCACCGCGCGTCTATTTCATGGCGGACGGCCCGCTCGATCCCGTCCTGGACGCCAGCGAGGGGATCGTCACGGTCAACAGCACGGTCGGCCTGCTGGCGCTGCGGCGCAACCGGCCGGTCAAGATCCTGGGCGAAGCCATCTACGATGTCGAAGGGCTGACATTCCAGAATTCCCTCGATCGCTTCTGGACCGAGGCGACCAAGCCCGATGCCGAACTGCTGGACGCGTTCTGCCGCATGCTGATCCAGGAAGTGCTGGTCGAGGGAGATTTCTTCACCCCCGAGGGCCGAGCCCTCGCGGTCGAGGGCTCGGTGCGGCGGATCCTGTCGGCTTATTCCGACAGCGCGCGCAGTGCCTGAGCAACCACCGAGGCCGTCTGCTCGATCTGCTCGGGCGTGTGCGAGGCACTGACGAAGAAGCGCAGGCGGGCCGCCTTCTCCGGCACCGCCGGGTGGATGATGGGCTGGACGTTCAGCCCGCGCTCGAACAGCGCCTGCGACAGGCGGCCGGCCAGCAGGGAACTGCCGGTAACCAGCGGCACGATGCCATAACCTTCCGAAGTACCGGTATCGAACCCGGCCTCGCGGAACAGGCGCAGCAGATGGGTCGAATTCTCGCGCAGGCGCGCGATGCGCCACGGCTCCTCGCGAATGATGTCCAGCGCGGCCATCGAGGCCGCGGCATTGGTCGGCGGCAGGCCGACGGAATAGACGAATCCGGCGGCGGTGCGCTTCAGATAGGTAATGATATCGGCCCGCCCGGCAATATAGCCGCCGCACGAGATCAGGCTCTTGCTGAGCGTCCCCATCCACAGGTCGATCGAATCGGCCGGCACGCCGGCCTCTTCGGCAATGCCATGCCCGCGCGCGCCCAGCACGCCGGTCGAATGCGCCTCGTCCACCAGCGTCATGCAGTCGAACTCGCGGGCCAGCTCGACAAAGGCCGCCAGGTCGGGGATGTCGCCATCCATGCTGTAATGGCCCTCGAGGACCAGCAGCGCGCGCTTGTGCGCGCGGCGATGCATCCATAGCTGCTCGCGCGCCGCCGCGACATCGTTATGGGTAAACGCGATGCGCCGCGCGCCCGACAGGATCGCGCCCTGGATCAGGCTGTTATGGGCCAGCGCATCGTGGATGATCAGGTCGCCGGGCCGCATGAGCTGCGCCAGCGTGGTCACGTTGGTCGCGTGGCCCGACACCATCACGACGCAATCCTCGGCACCGTGCCAGTCGGCCAGCGCGCGCTCCAGCTCCCGATGGAACGGGCGCTCGCCCGAGACCATGCGACTGGCCGAAACCGTCGTGCCGTAGCGGTGGAGCGCGTCCTCCACCTGGCCGATCACCCGCGGGTCGCCGTTCAGGCCCAGATAATCGTAGGACGAGAAATTGATGTATTCGCGCCCGTCGATCCGGGTCGTGGCGCCGGCCAGCCCGTCATGCTGGCGAAAGAACGGGTCGGAGACGCCCAGCGCCGCCGCCCGCTTCGCCATGAACTCCATTTCCTCCACGCCGGGCAGGGACCAGCCGCGCGCGCCGGTTTCGGCCGGCGCGGCACCGCCCGAGAGGCTGGCCAGGAGCTTGATGCGTTCACCCAGGCGGCGGCCGAATTTCGGTCCGGTCATCGCGTTGCTTCTTCTTCGTTCGAAAGCGCGGGCTCGGGGGCCTCGGCATCCCCGGGCGCATCGCCGGCCTCGGCCACCACATGCCGTTCCTCATCCGACAGGTGGCGGGCCATCACGGCCTCGTCCGGTGTCGCGGCGGCGGCACCCTGTCCCTTGTTGCCCAACAGGGTAGAGACCTGGCGCGCGACGCGCCGGACCGTCATTTCCTGCCACGCGAAGCCGGGCAGCGACACGCCCAGCCGGCGCTCCAGCCCCAGCGCCAGTTCGACCGCCGTCAGCGAATCCATCCCCAGTTCGGCCAGGGGCTGGTCCATGGGCAGGGCCTCGCGGTCGGTCTGCATGATGCGGGTCAGTTCGCCCAGGATCAGGTCGGCGACGATTTCCTCGCGCCGTTCCTCGGTGGCGGTGGCCAGCAGGCTCATCAGGTCGCCGGTGTCGCTGTCCTCGTCCCGGCGCCGCGCCACGGCGCCGAACAGCGGCTCGCTCAGGATCGGCAGGCTGCCGGTGGCCTGCCAGTCCATTTCGGCCAGCACCGGCCACGGATCGGACGAAGCCAGCAGGTCGGGCAGGGCATCCAGCGCGGCCATCGAGCGCATCGAGCGCGCGCCCAGCCGCCGGTCCAGCGCCTCGCGCGCCGCTTCGTTGCGTTCCAGGAACCCGGCATCGGCAATCGGCCCCCAGCGGACGGCGCAGCCCGGCAGGCCGGCATCGCGCCGGCGCTGGATCATGGCCTCGACCGCCGCATTGGCCGCCACATACGCCCCCTGGCCCGGCGCGCCGAGCGTGATGGTGGCGGACGAGAAGACCAGGAACAGCGACAGCGGATCGTCCCGTGTCAGTTCGTCCAGCGACAGGGCACCGGCCAGCTTGGCCTGGACCGAAGCCGTGACCTGCTCCTCCGACAGGGTCGCGACCAGCCCGTCCGCCACCGTGACGGCGGCATGCACGATCCCGCCCAGAGGCGGCATGGTGGCCCGGATCTCCGCCACCAGCGCGGCCAGCGCCGCACGGTCGGTCACGTCGCAGGCCCGGACCTCAACGGTCAGGGCACCGGCCTCCAGCAGCGTCTCGCGCAGCGCCGCAACATTTTCGGCCGCCGGCCCGCGCCGGCTGACCAGCACCAGGTGCCGGGCCCCACGGGCGACCAGCCACCGCGCCGCGCGCGCGCCAAACCCACCGGTTCCGCCCGTGACCAGCACGGTGCGGTCGGCCGGGATCTCCAGCGTGGGCGGCACATGGACCGGTCCCATCGTCAGCACGATCTTGCCGACATGGGCCGAGGTCCGCATCAGAGCGAACGCATCGGTCGCGGCGGAAGCCGGGAAGGCGGTATAGGGCAGCGGCCCGACCGCGCCATCCTCCAGCAGGGCATGCAGCCGGTCGGTCACGGTCGAGACCAGGTCCGGCCGATGCCGCACCAGCGCGTCGACATCGATGGCGTGATAGCTGACATTCTGCCGCAGCGGGCCGATGCCCACGCGCGTATTGGCCAGGAAGTCGCGCTTGCCCAGTTCCAGGAAGCGCCCGAAAGGCCGCACCAGTTCCAGGCTGCGCTCCATGGCCTCGCCGCTGAGCGCATTGAGGACCACATCCACACCCTGCCCGCCGGTGGCGGCCAGCACATCGGCCCCGAAACGCAGCGACCGGCTGTCCAGCACGGTCTCGATCCCCAGCTCGCGCAGAGCCGCCCGCTTGGCGGGCGAACCCGCGGTGGCGATGATGCGCGCCCCCACATGGCTGGCATACTGGATGGCCGCCAGCCCGACACCGCCGGCGGCACCATGGATCAGGATCGTCTCGCCGGCCCGCAGCGCGCCGACGGTCTCCAGCGCATAGAGCACGGTCAGATAGGTCACGGGAATGGTCGCGCCGGCCGCAAACGACAGCCATTCGGGCAGGGCGAAGACGCTGCGCCGGTCCGTGACCACCCGGCTGGCATGCGCGGCGGCAGCCAGCGCCATGACCCGGTCGCCGGGGGCCAGGTCGGTGACGTCCGACCCCACCGCCAGCACGGTGCCCGCGCATTCCATGCCCAGCGTGGCGCCGGCAAACCCGTCCAGCAGCAATTCGTCGGGCAGCATGCCGATGGCCGACAGCACGTCGCGATAGTTCAGGCCGCTGGCCTGTACATCGATCACCACGTCGCGCGGTCCGGGCTCGACCCGGGGCTCGGGCATCCAGCACAGCCGGTCCAGCGGACCGGGCACCGGCTGGATCAGCCGCACATCCGTCTTCGCCCCCTCGGCGCGGGCCGGCAGGCCCTCTCGCAGGCGGCGGACCAGCCGTCCGTCTTCCGTCCAGCGCACTTCGCGCTCGTCGTCGGTAGCCGTGCGTTCCGCCTCCAGGGCCGCCGCGACCGCAGTCTCCGTCAGGGCGGCGGACAGGTCGATCCGGCGACAGCGCAGGGCAGGGAACTCGTTGGCGATCGTCCGGCCCAGGGCCACGCGCGCGGCCTCATGCGGTGTGGTGGCCGTATCGCGGGTCACGATCGCCAGGCACTCCCCGGCCTCGGCAGCCGCACGGGCGTCGGCTGCCAGTGCCAGCATCCCACGGGCGGTCCACGCGGTCTCGTCCTCGCCGTCTTCCTGCGCGGGGGCATGGGACAGGCGCAGCGACGGCGCGGCCGCGGCTTCGGCCGTGGCCTCCGCCTCCTCCGCCTCGACCGCCACCGCCGCCAGCAGGGCGAGCGGGAAAGGCGCCTGGGCAGGCACACTCTCGGCCACCGCGCGCAGCCGGTGCGGCAGGTCGCGCCAGGCGGCGATCGTCAGCAGCGGCTCGGGCGACAGGTCGCGCAAGGTGGCCCAGCCCGCATCCTCGGCCGCCTCGGCCACCAGGATCAGGCCGCCGGGCGCAAGCCGGTCCGCATGGGCAAGCGTCGTCGCCGGCACCATGCCGTGCAGCCCCGGCGCATAGGCGACCAGAACGTCATACACGCCTTCCGGCACGGTCTCGGCCATGACGATACCGGGCAGGTGCGCCAGCACGGTCGGGCGCAGACGCGCCTGCCGCTCGCGATTCGGCTCCAGGATCGTGTAGTCCAGGCCGCCCGCCAGTCCGGCCAGGCGCGGCGCAAGCTGGCGGGTCAGGATGGCGCGATCGGCATGCAGTTCCAGCACCCGAAGCGGCCGGTCCTGCGGCCAGTCACGCACATAGGCGCCAATGGTAGCCGCGATCTGCTCGGCCGCCAGTTCCACGCTGCGGCCGGACAGCAGCTGCCGGAACGCGACGTCGGGGAACGCCTCGTCGGCGCGCGCCGCCTCGGGATTGCTGGCCGCGTTCTTCTGCTCCTGGACCCAGGCGAGCAGCAACGCCGCCGGCAACCATTGCGGCAGGTCGAGGAACAGGGTCTGCCACAGACGGGCCAGGTCCGGCGCCTCGCCGGGGGCCTCCTCGGCCGAGGCCGGATGGCCGGACAGGATCGTATGGGCCAGCAGGCCCGCATCCTTGTCGTCCGCATCGCCGGCAGGCGTTTCCATGGCCGGACGCAGCGCCAGGAACCGGTCGTCGGACAGCGGAGCCGACGCCACGGGCGACGGCAGCCAGATCTCGTGGAAGGTGCGCTCGGCAACCGGCACGGGGCGCTCGCCCGGCATGCGGGTGAACCAGCAGCCGGTGGCCGACAGCACGGCGCGGCCGCTGGCATCCAGCATCACGATATCGGCCTCGGTCTCGCGCGGGCCGGAGGTCGTGACGGCCGCCTGGCCGCGCGCAGGCGCCCCGGCCGTCAGGTCCAGCCGGATGATGCCGAACTTGCGCGGCAGCGGCGCCTCGGCGGACTGGGCATCGGCATGGTTGACCGCCAGCCCCACCAGCGCCTGGAACGTGCCGTCCAGCGCCGTCGGGTCCAGGGTCAGCCCGTTGATCGGCGCATCCCCCGTCAGTGTGGCCTCGACCCGGCCGGCAGCCATCGAGATCCCGCCCACACGCCGGAACGCCGGCCCATAGGCCAGCCCGGCGGCGCGGGCCGTCGCGTACAGCGCATCGCCGGTCATGTCGGTATCGGTATCGGCCGGCGGCAGGGCGGCAGGGGCAACAGGCGACAGGCCCGCACGGGCCGTCGCATGGCGCGTCCAGACCGCGTGCGACAGCCGCGGACGGCTGTCGATCGTCACGGCACCCTCGGCCGACAGCCGGACCCGGATTTCACGCAGTTGTGCCTGTTCGATGATGACCGGACGCAGGATCTGGAAATCGCGCAGTTCCAGAATCTGGGCATCGGGCCACGTGGCCCGCGCGGCCGTGAAGGCGAACTCGATCAGGCACGCCGCGGCCAGGACGATCGTGTCGCCCACCTTGTGGTCGGCCAGCCAAGGCTGCACCGCACCGTCCAGATGCGCGGTCCATTCGCTGACATCGCTCTTGCCATGGTCGCCCAGAAGGGGATGGGTGCCCTGCTGGTTCCACAGCACCGCCAGAGCTTCCTCGGTCGGCTCGTACCAGTGCCGCTCGCGCTGCCACTGCACGCCGGGCAGGCCCCGGACATGGGCCGGGCCGGCGAAATGCGACGCCGACAGGATGTTGCAGCCCGCCGCGAAGCACGCCAGCGCGGTACGCGGGAACGGGTCGACCGTAATCCTGGCCGGCACGGCCGGCATCACGCGCGATTGCGTATCGCCGCCCCGCAGGATGTCGCGCAGATAATGCTGCAGGACCGGGCGCGGGCTGATCTCGACGAAGACAGTGCCCCCGTCGGCAGAAGCCTGGCGCACCGATTCGGCGAACAGCACCGGCGCGCGGACATTGCGCCACCAGTAATCGGCATCCGGCAGGACGGTGAAGGGCTGGCTGGTCACGGTCGAGATCATCAGCCGGTCCGGCCGGCGCGCCGTGATCTCGCCCAGGTCACGGATCAGCGCGTCGGCGATCCGGTCCATATGGCTGCTGTGATAGGCGTAGCCCACCTTCAGGCGGTGGACCAGCAGCGAGGACCCGTCCTTCGCCGCTTCCAGGCGGTCCAGCGCCTCGGCATCGCCGGCGACGGCCAGGGCGTTCGGCGCATTGAAGGCCGCGATCTCCACGGTCGGCGCGGCCTCGGCCAGAAGGCGCCGCGCCTCCTCGACATCGCCATGGAGCGCGATCATGCCGCCACCGGGGGCCGTCGCCTGATGGCGGCTGCGCAGGGCAACGATGCGCGCGGCCTCGCCGATCTCCAGCATGCCGGCATGCACCGCGCCCGCGATTTCTCCCACACTATGGCCGACGACGATATCGGCCTTCAGCCCCTGCTGCTCCAGCCCGCGCAGGACGCCGATCTGGAAGGCGAACAGCATGGGCTGCGCAACGTCGGCCGGATCAGCCGACCAGTCGCCCGCCCGCATGGCCTCCAGCACCGACCAGCCGAGATGCGGACGCAGCGCGGCGTCCGCCTCGGCCACGCCGGCAGCGAAGACGGGGCTGATCTCGAGCAGATCCTGCCCCATGCCGGAAAACTGGCTGCCGTTGCCCGAAAACACGAAGACGGTGCGCGCCTGGGCAAGCGCCTGCCCGGTCACGACATCGGCGTGGGCGCGGGTCTCCACCCACGCGGCCAGCGCCGCGCGCATCTCCGCCGCGTCCCCGCCTGGAACGCCCAGGCGATGCGGCAGATGGGCACGACGCGTCGCCAGGCCCCGCAGGTCGGAATCGGTCCAGCTCCGGGTAGACCAGACCTGTGCGAGGCTGGCCAGCCCGGCCTCGGAACGCGCGGACAGCAGCAGCGGCACCGCATCGTCCGATACGGTTGCGGCTGGCACACTGGCGGGTTCGACCGGGGCGCTGGCCAGGATCACATGGGCGTTGGCGCCGCCAAAACCGAAATTGTTGACACCGGCGATCAGCGGCCCGTCCCCCAACGGCCGGGCCTCGGTGACGACTTCCAGATTGAGCTCGCCGAAAGGAATGGCCGGATTCGGGTTGTCGCAATGCAGCGAGGCCGGCAGGCGCCGATTCTGCAGGGCAAGCATCGCCTTCAGCATGCTGACCAGGCCGGACGCCGGCTCCAGATGCCCGAGATTGGTCTTGACCGAGCCGATCGGCAGCGGCGCGTCGCGCAACTGGCCTAGGGCGGTCCCCAGGGCCGTCGTCTCCACCGGGTCGCCGGCCTGGGTGCCGGTGCCGTGGGCCTCGACGAAGGCCACCTGGTCGGGCGAGACGCCCGCGCGCCCATAGACCTCGCGCAGCAGGTCCGCCTGCGCCTGGGCGCTGGGGAAGGTCAGGCCCGGCGTACGCCCGTCGGCATTGATCCCGCTGCCCATGATCACCGCGCGGATGTCGTCGCCATCCCGCCGGGCCGCCGACAGGGGCTTGAGCAGCAGCATGACGCCGCCCTCGCCACGCACATAGCCGTCGGCATCGGCGCTGAAGGCATGGCAGCGGCCGGTCGGGGACAGCATGCTCGCCGCGCAGAAGCCGATGAAGGGGTAGGGCGTCAGCAGCATGCTGACACCGCCGACCAGGGCCACGTCCGTCCGGCCCGCGCGCAGATCCTCGCACGCCTCATGCAGGGCGAACAGCGACGAGGAGCACGCGGTATCGATGGTCATGCTCGGGCCGTGCAGGCCCAGCGCATAGGACACGCGGTTGGAGAAGATGCTCAGCGTATTGCCGGGCATGAAATAGGCATTGCCCGACGACGGGTCGGTCAGGCGCAGGTTGGCGTATTCCAGCCCCGACGCGCCGACATACACGCCGGCCGACGCGATGCGGTCCGCCGTCGTGCCCGCGTCTTCCATGGCTTCCCACGCCAGTTCCAGCAGCAGCCGCTGCTGCGGGTCCATCTGCCGCGCCTCGCGGGCAGAAATGCCGAAAAAGGCGGCATCGAACAGTTCAATATCGTCCAGGGTCGAGGCCCGGGTAGCATAGAACTTGCCTGTCTCGCCGCGACGGGGGTGCCAGAAATCCCGCAGCGGAAAGCGGTTCTCCGGGATCGGACGCACGCTTTCGCGCTCCTCGTCCAGCAGCTGCCACAGGCTGGTGACGTCCGGCGCCCCGGGAAGGCGGCAGGATGCGCCGATGATGGCGATGGGCTCATCCCGAGTAGTGGTATTCGGCTCGGACGTCGAACTGTTATGCATGAAGAGATATGTGCCCCAATGCGATGATCGGATTACGATGTAACGCGGTCGGCTCGGGGGGAAAAGCCATATCGGCGTTGAAAAAATAGTTCGGGGCGTTTCATGGGTTCCCTTGCAGGCAGCGAAGGGACCAAAACGGGCCGATCGTTCGTATTCTGCTTGAAGCATAGGATGGAATTGGAAACTTCCCGTTTTCTCCGCCTCTGCTCCCCTCGTTCTGCCTCATCTCTGGGCACTTGGCCTGGCTAAGAAATCACCAGTGTCGCGGCTGGCCCGCAGCGCTCAGCCGCGACCATGATTTCCCCCGTCCGCGGTGGCCCACTTGTAAAAAACGCACGAAATGCCCCGCATCGCCGATCCGCCACCGACCGTCCGTGTCGGGCCAATACCTTGCATGTCTGTGTTCTTTTTATGTCTTCCGGCGCTCCGGGGCCGCGAACGCCCGGTGGGTCCAGGCTTGCCCCGGGCACATCGCAGTTCCGCTTGCCCCGCATGTCGGGGAACCGGGCAGGGGGGCGTGGAATGCCACTCGGAAGCAGTGTGGTGTCCGCGGCGGGATTCGAACCCACGGCCCCAGGATTCATCCCACTTCGACTTTCGCCGCCGCCATCCGCAAATGGCGTTCGTGGTCTGGACTGTCCCTTCACCCTGGGCCCGAAAGCCGACAGGTGCCGCCCGTCCAGTCTCTACACCGTCCCGGCCGCGGGGCCGGGCTTGGCTCGGGATCGGCACGACACAGCGTGTCAGAGCGTTCCCCGAATTTGAGCGGATCCGTCATGAGGTTTCCCGCCATGACGCCCAATTTGAAAACCAGGAATCCTGTGCTCTATCCGGCTGAGCTACGCGGACACACACAGCCCGTTTCTAGCCGAGCATACGGATTCGGGCAAGCGCCCCCGACAGGCAGTGCCCCGCTCCGTCAACGCTCGCGACGCAGCATCGTCGCGGTGGCGGCCAGCCGCGCAATATGGCGGCGGCACAAGGCAAGGTCCGGCGCCCCGGTCTGCTTGCACTCCTTCTCCAGCGCCTGGGTCTGCTCGGCGGCATCCATCAGGCGCTCGACGGTCCACAGCGACAGCGCCTGGCCGAAGGAGTCGGTCCGCTTGAAGAAGACGGGCGGCCGCAATCCGCGCATCGCATCTGCCCGGCTCTGCCCCGACTCCATCGCGATCCGCGCCCGGCGCAGCCGGTGCACATGCGACAGCAGCGCCCGCGCAACGGCAATCGGGCTGGTGCCCTCGGCCAGCGCCCGCTCGATGGCGGTATCGGCACCGGCCCGATCGCCGGCGGTGGCGGCAAAGGCCGCATCTTCCAGCGAGACCCCGGCCGCATCCCCGATGCAGGTGCGCACATCGTCCAGTGTTAGATGCCCGCCCCGCCCGGCATACAGCGCCAGTTTCTCGACCTCGCCGCGCATCGCGGCCCGATCGGGGCCCAGCAGCCCGGCAAACCAGGACAGGGCATCGGCATCGATGCGGATCTCCTCGTCCCCGAGGCTCTGGCGGATCGTGCCTTCCAGCGCCCGCCCTTCCTCGGGATAGCAGCCGATGGCGGCACAATCGGCCTGCGCCTCGGCCAGCGTGCGCAGGCGCGAGCGGCTGGCCAGCCCCGGCGCCTCGATGATGACCAGCGTGTCCGACGTCCGGGCCAGGCTCGCCTTCAGCGGCGCCGTCAGGCTGTCGCCCCCGTCGCGCACCCACACGACGCGCCGGCCACCGCTCAGCGAGAGCGCGAAGATCTCCTCCTCCAGCCGCTCCGCCGCGTCCCGATCCAGCACCGCGACGCGAAAGGGGTCGTCCAGTTGCGGGGCGATGGCGGTGGCGGCCTGCCGCGCGCGCTCGCGGATCAGGCCCGTATCCTCGCCATGCAGCAGGATCGCCCGCAGCGGACCGGGGTCGCGCAACACACGCGCGACCGAGCGGGCATCGATCTTCACTGGTTGTTGACTGTCCCGTTGCCCGGCTCGTCCCCCGCCGTGCCTGAAGGATCGGGCGAGGACCGGCCGATGGCCATGCCGGGCAGCCCGTCCGCGCCGACCGACTGGCGCTGGATGCCGTTGTTGGCGTTGGGCATCACGTTCGGGTCGATATAGGTAGCCTGCGGCATCACCGTCCGCTGGGCGGGCGTGGCGCGGGTCTTGAACCAGATAGCGAGCTGCTGGGTAATGCGGTCGGCGATGGCCTGCGCCACCCGGCGCGCCAGCGCGGCCTGGTTCAGGTTCTGGGCGAAATACTGCTCGAACGTCTCGTTCTCGCCATCCATGACCTGCGTATCGCCCTGCGTCACCAGCATCGGGGTCGGCGCGACGGTATAGAGCAGCCAGTGCGCATGGGCCGTGGCCCGGGTGCGGCCGGTCGTGTTGTCCGAATGGATGTCGATCGCTTCGTTCATCACATAGGAATTGACGCGCAGCGTATAGCCGGTCGGGTCTTCCTGCTCGGCCCCGGCCAGGTTCTGTTGCAGGAACAGCCGCAATTCCTGCCCGTACCGTTCCGGAATGCTGGCCACATAGATCTGGCGCAACTGGTCCGGGATCGTCCCGCCGGCCTCAGTGCTGCCGCCCGGCGTTCCGTACAGGGGCTGGAAGCCGCACCCGCCCAGCACCGCCACCATGGCCACCAGCATCGCCCGGCGGAGCGGACGATACGAACGGGACGCGTCGGGGCGGGGCAGGGGCGGCATCCGCTCAGCCCGCGATCACGAAATTGACGATCCGGTTGGGCACGTGGATGCGCTTGACGATGCGCTTGCCCTCCAGCAGGCGCGCCACATTGGGCTCGTTCTCCGCCAGCGCGATCACCGTCTCGGCCGGCGCATCGGGCGCCGCGGCGACGGTGCCGCGCAGCTTGCCCATGATCTGGACCGCGATGGTCAGTTCGCGCGCCACCAGCAGCGCGGGCTCGGCCACCGGCCAAGGGCGATCGACGGCCGGCGCCCGGCCCGGCTCCAGCAGGGCCAGCATGTCCTCCGCCTGGTGGGGAACCATCGGCGCGGCCAGCAGGCACAGGCTCAGCGCGGCCTCGCGCCGCGCATGGTCCATGCCGGCATCGGCCGCGGCCTTCTCGGCATCCGCCAGGGCGGATGTCAACTCGTGCAGCCGGGCCACCGCCACATTGATCGCGAAGCTCTCCAGCGCATCGCTCACGGCGGCGATGGCGCGATGAGTGGCCCGGCGCAGCGTGTCTGCGGCCTCCGACGGCGCGGCCTCGGCATGAACATCGGCCGGGACGGTCTCGGCCACCGTCCGCACCACGCGATACAGCCGTTGCAGGAAGCGCGCGGCACCGGCAACACCGGCCTCGGTCCACTCCATGTCGCGTTCCGGCGGGCTGTCCGACAGCACGAACCAGCGCGCGGTGTCGGCACCGAACCGCTCGATGATCGCCACCGGCGCCACCGTGTTGCGCTTGGACTTGGACATTTTCTCGACACGGCCGATCGTCACCGGGGCACCGGTGCCGCGATGGACCGCCCCGTCGCCGCGCCGCTCGACTTCCTCGGGATACAGCCACAGCCCATCGGTATCGCGATAGCTCTCGTGGTTGACCATGCCCTGGGTGAACAGCCCGTCGAACGGCTCGTCCAGCCCCAGATGCCCGGTCTCCCGCATCGCCCGGGTGAAGAAGCGCGCATAGAGCAGATGCAGGATCGCATGCTCGATCCCGCCGATATACTGGTCGACCGGCAGCCAGCCATCGGCCGCCGGCAGAACGGTCGGCGCCGCCGCATGCGGGGCGGTGAAGCGGGCGAAATACCACGAACTGTCGACGAACGTGTCGAACGTGTCGGTCTCGCGCGTGGCGGCGGCCCCACAGCGCGGGCAGGCGACATGCTTCCAGGTCGGGTGATGGTCCAGCGGGTTGCCCGGCCGGTCGAACGTCACATCCTCGGGCAGGGTGACGGGCAACTGCTCGTCGGGCACCGGCACCGGGCCGCAGGCGGCGCAATGGATGACCGGAATCGGGCAGCCCCAGTAGCGCTGGCGCGAGATGCCCCAGTCGCGCAGGCGCCAGTTCTCGACCCCGCGCCCCACGCCCAGCCCTTCCAGTCGGCTGATGGCTTCGGCCCGGGCGGCCTTCGTGTCCAGCCCGTCCAGGAAGCCGGAATTGATCAGCGTGCCGTCGCCGTCCCACGCCTTGGCGGTAATGGCGAAGCTCGCCTCGTCCTCGCCCGCCGGCAGGATGACGGGGCGGAAGGGCAGGTGATAGGCATTGGCGAAATCCAGGTCGCGCTGGTCGCCGCACGGGCAGCCGAAAATGGCGCCGGTGCCGTAATCCATCAGCACGAAATTGGCGATCCAGACCGGAAAGCTCTGGTCGGGCATGAAGGGATGCGATACGCGCAGCCCGGTATCGAACCCGCGCTTCTCGGCCTTCTCGATCGCTTCCTCCGACGTACCCAGGCGGCGGCATTCGGCAATGAAGGCGGCAGCGTCCGGATTGTCCTGCGCCACCTTCGCGGCCAGCGGATGGTCGGCCGCGACGGCCAGGAAGGCCATGCCGAACAGCGTGTCGGGGCGGGTGGTATAGACCTCGACCGAATCCAGGTCGGTATCGAAACCCTGCGGCGGGCTATGCAGCGCAAAGCGCACGCGCGCGCCGACCGAACGGCCGATCCAGCGTTCCTGCATAAGGCGAACCCGCTCCGGCCAGCGCGGCAGGTGCGACAGGCCCTCCAGCAGCTCCGGGGCGAATCTGGTGATGCGCAGGAACCACTGCGAGAGCTTCTTCTTCTCGATCAGCGCACCCGACCGCCAGCCGCGCCCGTCCACCACCTGCTCGTTCGCCAGCACGGTATGGTCCACCGGGTCCCAGTTCACCCAGCTCTCGCGGCGCTCGACCAGATCGCCCTTCAGCATGTCCAGGAACAGCTTCTGCTGCTTGCCGTAATATTCCGGCAGGCAGGTCGCGATCTCGCGATCCCAGTTGAACGAGAAGCCCAGCCGCTTCAGCGTGCCGCGCATGGCGGCGATATTCTCCAGCGTCCAGGTCTGCGGATGCACGCCCCGCTCCCGCGCCGCGTTCTCCGCCGGCAGGCCGAACGCGTCCCAGCCCATCGGGTGCAGGACCGAGAACCCCTTCGCCCGCTTGTACCGCGCGACCACGTCGCCCAGCGTGTAGTTGCGGACATGCCCCATATGAAGCTGCCCCGACGGGTACGGGAACATCTCCAGCACGTAATATTTGGGCCGGTCGGCAGGCGGCACGTCGGGCACGTCGAAGGCGCCCGCCCGCTCCCACTCGGCCTGCCAGCGCGGTTCGGCCGTGCGGAAATCGTAGGAAGCGGGGGTCATTTCAGTCATGTCAGGGTCCAGGAGCATGGGCCGGAACGTCACGGTCCGTCACGACCGGCCGATACGAATAAGGGATGCCGGGCAGCGTCCCGGCATCGTCCCCGGCGCCGGGGCGCCGGGGCGAGGGGCTTACTTGCCGCCGCCGCTGTCGGCGCGCAGCTGCCGCGCCCGGGTCAGGATGCGGGTGGTGATGTCCGACACCGTATTCGGGGCGACCGGGGTATCGACCCACTGCCCGTCGGTCAGCGCCTGGCGGAAGACCGACACGCGCAGCGCGTCCGACCGCAGGTTGCGCGACAGCACATAGGCCGTGATCTTGAAGCGTTCGTTCTTGGTGGCCGGCGGCGTGTACCAGTCCGTCAGGATCACCCCGCCGATGGCGTCGGCCGAGGCGAAGGGCATGAAGGACAGGGTATCGATCGCCCCGCGCCACAGATAGGCGTTCACGCCGCTCTTGCCGATCTGGTCGTCGCCGCCATTGGCGGACCGGTCCTGGCTGATCAGATGGTTCTGCGGCATCGCCAGCCCCGCATCGGCGCGGCGATGCGACGAGGAACACGCGGTCAGGCCGAGCAGCGGAGACAGCGCCAGGACGCCCAGCAGGCGGGCCGATGGCGGAAGGCGGCGATTGGCGGATGGCGGTCGAACGGTCATGTTGCCCCTGTGGTCCCCTCGGGTCTGGCCCCGCTGATGGATCGGCGGCCGTGGCGCGTCCTGCCCGTCCGGGGCCGGCGGTCGGACCACGGTGCAGCCGGTTTCACTGCCGTCTTCATATCCCGCCGCGCCATCCCCGCCAAGCCGGCCGGTGATTTTCTCCCCGCCCTTGTAACGGCGCTCGCGGCCCCCGCAAAAACGGGTCCCTGATGAACCGGCCCAGCCTTGCCATCCCCGTCCCAGCCGGTTTGAAAAGAACCAGGGCATTGCGGAACCGCGCGAGGAGTCGCCGCGCGACGAGGCGAACGATCGGAGGGCGACGTGGCAGGCATCGCGGGCAGGGGGACAGGGCGGCCCGGCGGCCGGTGGCGGGGCGCGGCCCTGCTGGCGGCCCTGTCGCTGCCGGCGGGCCCCCATGCGGGCGCGGCCGACCGGCCGGCGCGCGCAGCGCCCCAGGCCGCCCGCCTGACCCAGGCCGAGAAACTGACACTGGTCCGGGCGGATATCGTGGCCGCACCGGCCGAAGGCGTCTCCATCGTCACACTGCCCGGCGTGCCGCGCGCCGGCCTGCCCGCCCTGCGGATGGCCCTGCTGGACGACGCGGCGGCCCAGCCCTCGCCGCTGGCGCTGATGGCGACATGGGACCGCGACCTCGCCCGGCGGGCGGGCCAGGCCCGGGCGCGCGCGATCCGGGCCGGCGGCCGCGCGATCGCGGCGGTCGGCGGCATCGGCCCCCTGCCGGCGGGCCGGGCCTATGACGGCGAGGACCCGCTGCTGGCCGGCCGGATGATGGGCGAGGTCGCGGCGGGCCTGATCGCGGGCCACGTGCTGCCGCTGTTCGGCGGCCATGGGCAGCCCGGGGCCGATACG
Source organism: Gluconacetobacter takamatsuzukensis (assembly GCF_014174275.1). GTDB lineage: Bacteria > Pseudomonadota > Alphaproteobacteria > Acetobacterales > Acetobacteraceae > Gluconacetobacter > Gluconacetobacter takamatsuzukensis. The sequence goes on from NZ_JABEQK010000004.1 coordinate 25,096, forward strand.
GTGTCCGAGGACCGGATGCTGGCGCTCCATGTGGCGCTGGAGCAGGCAAGGGGCGCGGGCATGCTCTGCCACGTCCCGGTCGTGGCGGCCCGCCCCTGCGGCGGGCTGGACGGGCAGGAGCACCGGCTGCGCGACGGATGGCGCTATGGCGGCATGGTCGCCCTGCTGGCCGACCGCCCGACGCCGGACGGCACGGCGCCCCGCCGCGACCTGCTGCTGTCGGCGCTGGCGGCCGGAATCGACGTGGAGGGCGAGCCCGGCGCCCCCGACACGGCCTTGTTCGGGGCCACGCTGCGCCAGGCGGTGGCGAAGGGGGGCTTCGTCCCGCCCGCGCGGCTGGACCATATGGCGGCCCATGTCATGCAGTCGATGGACGAGGCCGGCGTGACCGAGCACCCGCCGCCCTTCGGCGCCCTGCGCCTCCCCGCGCCCTACCGCGACCCGCTGGCCGAGGAAACGGTGGCCGAGGGCGCGGTGCTGCTGCGGAACGAAAACACGGTCCTCCCCTTGGCCGGCACGGCCGCCGAGCCGATCCTCGTCCTGGGCGCCGGCGCGGCCCGGGCGCCGGCGCATGCGGTGGCCGAGGCGATGGGCCGGGCGGGAACGGTCGCCCGCCTGGCCGCCGACGCGCCGGAGGACGGGCCATTGCCGCCCGATGTCGCGCAGGCCGGCCGCATCGTCATCCTCTCCACGGGCCCCGAGGACGACCGGCTGATCGGCGCGGTGGCCGATAATGGCGGCCATGTGGTCGTGGTCCTGCTGTCGGACGATCCCGGCCGCCCCATGCCCTGGCTCGACCTGGTCGACGGGGTGGTACAGGCCTGGTCGTGGCGCGAGGGCGGGGCCGATATCCTGGCCGACCTGCTGACCGGCCGGCGCGATTTCTCCGGGCGGCTGCCCGTCACCTTCACCGGCGGGGTGGCGCCGCCGCAGGAGCATCTGGCGGGCTACAAGGCGTTCGATCGCGCCCATGTCGCGCCGCTGTTCCCCTTCGGCTACGGCCTGTCGGTCCGCGCGCGCTTTGCCTATGGCGAGCTGAAGGCGACGCGGGACGGCGCGCGGCTGCTGGTCGCCTTCAGCGTGACCAATCGCGGCGACGCGCCGGGCCGCGACGTGCCGCAGGTCTATCTCGACCTGCCGGAGGGCAGCGGCGAGGCCCCCAAGCGGCTGATCGGCTGGCGGGGCGTGCAGCTCGCCCCCGGGCAGGCGGCGCGGCTGAGTGTGGCGGTCGATGCGCGGATGCTGGGGCGCTGGAATCCGGCCACGCTGGAATGGGTGGTACCGGCCGGCGATTACGGTGTGTCGCTGGGCGGCCATTCCGCCAATCTGGGCCGGCAGGTCATGATCCACCTGCCAGACATGCGCGTGCCCGGCGCGCTGCCGGACGATGGCGGGTAGGAACCCCGCGCGGAGCGTGACCCGGCCGGTCAGGGCGGCGGCTCGCCCTCCAGCGGCGTAAAGCCCAGGCGGGCAATCAGGTCGTGCGTCGCCTGCGCCGCCGCCAGCACGGCGGCGCGATCCAGCCCCTTGCTGACCAGCGCCACCCCCCGCCGCCCGTCCGGCCGCCGGAACGGGTAGGACCCGATATCCAGGTCCGGATGCGCGTCCTGGATGTCCGACAGGCCGGCGGCCAGCGTGCCCTCGAACAGTTCCAGCGCGTACCAGCTCCGCGACGTGACGGGCGTGCCGTGCGGCAGGGTCGGGGCCAGGGACTCGAACATCGCCTGCATGATGCGCGGCACGCCGGCCAGCACATGGACATTGCCGATGCTGAACCCCGGCGCGATCGAGACGCTGTTGGTGATCGGCGTCGCCCCTTGCGGCAGGGTGGCCATGCGCTGGCGGGCGGCGTTGAATTCGCCGGGCGGAAAATGGGCCTCCAGCAGCCGGAAGGTCTCGGGGTGGGGGACCCACGGCACGCCGAACGCCTCGGCCACGCAGGGCGCGGTGATGTCGTCATGGGTCGGCCCGATGCCGCCGGTGGTAAAGACCTGGTCGAATCGCGCCCGCACGTCGCACAGCGTGGTCACGATGATGTCGCGCCGGTCGGGGATGATCCGCACTTCCGACAGCGTGATCCCCAGTTCGGACAGGCGTCGTGCGAGATATTGCACATTGACGTCCTGCGTCCGGCCCGAAAGGATCTCGTTGCCGATGACCAGAATGCAGGCTGTCGGGTTCATGGCGGCAGGTCCCTGTCCGATGGCATGGACCATCATTATGGGCCCGGAATCCGCTTCCGGCCAGACAGGAGGGAACAAGCGATGCGGGAAGGACCGGTGTGCGGCGTGCCGCGCTGCGTGTGGGATCTCCCGGCCATGCTGGGCGAGGGCCCGGTCTGGTCGGAAGCCGAGCAGGCGCTCTATTTCGTCGATATCGTCGGCCGGGCGATCCACCGCTACCGGCCGGAAAGCGGCGAGAGAACGTCCTGGACCGCCCCCGACCGGCCCGGCTTCCTGGTCCCGCTGGCCGACGGCACCTTCCTGTGCGGGCTGCGCGACGGGCTGCACCGGTTTTCCCCCGCCACCGGCCGATTCGGCCTGGACCTGCCGGTCGAGCCCGACCAGCCTGGCAACCGGATCAACGACGGCCATGTGGACCGGTTCGGCCGCCTGTGGTTCGGCACCATGCACGATGCCGAAACCGACCCCACCGGCTCGCTCTATTCCGTCCGCCAGGACCGGGGCGCGCTCTCGATCCGGCGCGAGGATACGGGCTACGTGGTCAGCAACGGCCCGGCGCTCTCGCCCGACGGGCGCACGCTCTACCACAATCACTCCCCCGCGCAGACCGTCTACGCGTTCGACGTGGCCGCCGACGGAACTCTCTCGAACCGGCGGGTATTCGCCACCCTCGTCGACGGCTATCCCGACGGAATCGCGGTCGACAGCGCGGGCTTCCTCTGGATCGGCATGTGGGACGGCGGAAGGATCGAACGCCTGGCCCCGGACGGCACGAAGGTCGAGCCGATTCCGATGCCGGCGCGCAACGTGACCAAGGTGGCATTCGGCGGCGCCGACTACCGCACCGTCTTCGTCACCACCGCCCGCAAGGGCCTGTCGGCACAGCAGATCGTGGAACACCCGCTCAGCGGCGGCCTGTTCGCCTTCGGCACCAGCATCGCCGGCCAGAAACAGGCGACATTCACGCTCGACGCCCCATTCGCGCTGTAGGCCGCTCTGTCAGAGCCAGACCGCATTGACGGTCAGGCTCTCAGACCAGATCGCGCAGCAGCGGTACCAGCGGCAGGTCGGCCTCGGGCATCGGATAGGCCGACAGATCGTCGCCCCGCACCCACGCCAGCGTCTGGCCCTCACGCGGGCGCGGAACATTCTTCCAGCGCCGGCAGACATAGACGGGCATCAGCAGATGAAAATGCCCGTAATCGTGCGAAACGAACGTATAGGGCGCGAGGCAGGAGCGGCTGACATCCAGCCCCAGCTCCTCGTCCAGCTCGCGAATCAGCGCCGCTTCCGGCGTCTCGCCGGCTTCCACCTTGCCGCCGGGAAATTCCCACAGCCCGGCCATCGGCTTGCCTTCCGGCCGGCGCGCCAGAAGGATGCGCCCGTCCGTATCGATCAGCGCCACGGCCGCCACCAGCACGACGCGCTTCTTTTCCCCCGGTCCGGAGGCCGCCTCCCCGGCAGGTGCATCCATCGCCAGGTCCGCCCGATTCGCCTCGAACAGCAGGACCGGATGCTCCCCCCCGCGTGAGACGAATTCCTGGTGCCCGGTGCCGGTCTCGCGAAATCCCAGCCGGCGCAGCACGGCGATCGAGGCCGGATTGTCGTGCGCGACGGCCGCCGCCACCCGGTCCACCGGCATGTTGGCCAGCGCCCAGCGCGTAATGCGCCCCACCGCGCTGGTGGCCACCTTGCGGTTCCAGTACGGGCGCCCGACCCAGTATCCCACGGTGGCCGAACGGCGCCCGCGATCGACCTGCAACCCGATGCAGCCGATCAGCGAATCGGGCGTCTCCGATTCGGGATGGGTGATGGCGAAATGATAGGCCGCCCCCCGCCGGGACAATTCGGCGGTCGAGGCGATCCATTCGTCCGTCAGGCCGCGCGGATAGGGAAACGGCACGCGGCTGAGCATCCGGATGACGCTCCAGTCATTGACCAGCCGGTGCATCGCGCCCGCGTCCGAGGACAGAAGGGCCCGCAGCCGGAAGGGCCCGGCCTGCAGGGTGGTATCCGTCCGGTCGTCGATCATGGACGCAACGACATCCTCAGCCGGCGGTGGGCGCGCGGACGCCGCATTCGGCCAGCAGCTCGCGCAGGTTGCAGATCACCGGGAACACTTCCTGGTTGTGGTCGCCGCCCAGCTCGTTCCAGGCATTCTGTTCCAGTTCCACGATCTCGCGATCCTCGCGGAAGATCCGCTCGGTAAACGCGACCAGGAACGGCCACGCCAGGTCCAGCACGCCCGGCAGCTTGGGGCGCTTGATCGACAGCAGCCCGAAGACGCGGTTGGTCAGCTGCTCCTCGTCCTGCGGAACGTAGGCGATCCACAGGTCCATCACCGGCTCGCCGCCCGTGGGCTCGATCTTCAGCGTCTGGTACGGATATTCGGTGCGGATGGTCATGACGTCGCGATGGGCGAATTTCGCGCTGTTGTCGCGCTTCTGCCCGAAGACCAGCGCCTCGCCGATGGGCTGCTTGCCGCCGGTGCGGGCAAAGGTATAGCGCGCCTCGATCATGCCGGGGCCGCGATCCTGGCCCAGGAAGCGGGGCTTCATCTGGCCCATCTGCTTCATGTGCATGAACTGATGGTTCATATCCATCAGGTTCTCATGCATGAAGCTGTAGTGGCATTTCACATGCCGGCCGAAGCGCCGGGTCTTGTAGTCGGGGTTGGCCACCTGCGACAGCCGGGGCAGCGGCACCGATTCGGCCAGTTCCGGGTTGCCGGGAAAGACGAAGATCAGCCCGTCCTGCTCGCGGCAGGGGTAGGTCCGCACCCCGTTGGGCAGCTTGCCCTTGCCCAGGTAGGGCACGTCGATGCAGCGGCCCGACCGGCCATAGGCCCAGCCGTGATAGCAGCACTGGACCGACTGCCCCTTCACCGTGCCCTTGCTCAGCGGTACCTGCCGGTGGGCGCACCGGTCTTCCAGCGCAAAGACCTCGCCTTCGACGGGGCGAACCAGCGCGATCGGCAGGCCGGCATAGCGGGTGCCGATGGTCTTGCCGGCCTTCAGCTCGCGCGACCAGGCCACGGGGTACCAGAAATCGGGATCGCAGCGGATACGTCGCAGATCCTCCCCCGGGGTCAGGGCGGGGTGGGGCATGCTGTCCGTCGAAAGAATCTGGTTCATCGTCTCTCTATGTGCTCGGTCGCCTGCGGCTGTCCGGTGGATCGTGCGGTGCCGAGACGGCCGCCGCACGTATTAAAGGGGCATCTCGCCACCGCGTGCAATTGATAACGCGTATCATTGCTCGCGATTGGCGTGCGCCTGGCTTTTCCTTCCGGCCGGTCGGGCTGGAAGCCGTCATGATATCAGACATGGATCCGGTCTCCGGCCTTGATCCGGATCAAGAACGTGCCGATTCCCCAACGTGTGGCGGGGTGGCCAGTTCGGCGGTCAGGTCCTCGATGAACTGCCAGGCGACGCGGCCCGACCGTCCGCCGCGCGTGACCGACCACGCATTGGCCCGCCGGGCCAGCTCCTCGTCGCCGACCGGCAGGTTTCGCGCGGCGGCATAGGCCCGCACCATGTCCAGGAAGACATCCTGCGCGCAGTTATGAAAGCCGATCCACAGCCCGAACCGGTCGGAGAGGGAAACCTTCTCCTCGACCGCTTCCGAGGGATTGATGGCGGTCGACCGCTCATTGTCGATCATGTCGCGCGGCATCAGGTGCCGCCGGTTGGAGGTCGCGTAGAACAGCACATTGTCCGGCCGGCCCGAAATCCCGCCATCCAGCACCGATTTCAGCGCCTTGTAGTCGGCATCCTCGCTCTCGAACGACAGGTCGTCGCAGAAGACGACGAAGCGGCGCGCGCTGGTGCGCAGCAGCGCCAGCAGGTCGGGCAGGGTGGACAGGTCCTCGCGCTGGATCTCGATCAGCACCAGCCGCCCCCGGCCGGGCTCGGCGGGCGCGCCATCCACCTGGTTGGCCTGGGCATGGGCGGCCTTGACCAGCGATGACTTGCCCATGCCGCGCGCGCCCCACAGCATGACATTGTTGGCCGGCAGGCCACGGGCGAAATGCAGCGTATTGTCCAGCACCAGCCGGCGCTGGATCTCGACCCCGCGCAGCAGGCCGATATCGACATGCGCCACATGCGCCACCGGGGCCAGGCGCCCCTGGGTGGGGTGCCAGACAAAGGCATCGGCCGCATCCAGTCCCGCCAGACTCGGCGGCGGCGGCGACAGCCGCTCCAGCGCCTGGGCGATACGGTCGAGAACAGGCAGCAGGGGGTGGGACTCCATCGTCGGTCCTGTGGCTGGAAAGGCGCGATCGGACCCGGAGCGCGGCGGAAGGCAAACCGACGCCTTGACGGGAAACGGACGAAAACTATGGTCCACTGCCTCAGCCCGCAACCCATTAAATGACGGCCGGAAGCGCGACATGACCTCAGTTTCAGATTTCCTTGTAACCCCGGCATACGCCCAGACCGCCGGAGGCGAGGGAGGGCTCCTGAGCGCCGGCGGCCTGATGTCGATCCTGCCCTATGTCGCGATGTTCGCGATCTTCTATTTCATCCTCATCCGCCCGCAGCAGCAGAAGCAGAAGCAGCTCCGCGCGCAGCTCGCGGCCCTGCGTCGCGGCGACAGGGTGCTCACGGCCGGCGGCATCATCGGGGTCATCCAGAAGGTGCGCGACGATTCGAACGAGATCGAGGTCGAAATCGCCCCCAACGTCCGGGTGACGGTCCTGCGCGACACCCTGACCTCGGTCGTCAGCAGCACCGCCAAGCCGGCCAACGACACTGCCCCCAAGGCCGGCTGACCGCGCCCTCCCCGGCCGGCCGGCGAACCGCCGGCTTCACCGGCCGTTAACCCCGCTCGGGGGAGAGGGGGCATGACGCTGTACGGAGACATCGACGCAACGCGGGCCACGCCGTTCAAGCCCGCCTCCGCGCGGGGCCGGGCCGGCGTGGCCTCGGGCCTCGCGGCAGTGGCGGGCATGATGTTCGGCCTCGATATCGGGGTCATTTCCGGCGCCCTCGGCCCCATCGCGCGCGAATTCCACGCCAGCCACCTGCAACAGGAATGGATCGTCGCCGCCATGATGGTGGGCGCCGCGCTGGGCGTGCCCATCGCCGCCCGGCTGTCCTTCGGCTGGGGGCGCCAGCGCACGCTCCTGATCGGGGCGGCGCTGTTCGTGGCGGGGTCGCTGTCCTGTGCCCTGGCCGGGTCGCTGGGCACGCTGGTCGCGGGGCGGGTGGTGATGGGCCTGGCGGTCGGCATCTCCACCTTCACCGCCCCCCTCTATATCGCGGAGATCGCCGATCCCGAGCATCGCGGCGCGATGGTCTCGATCTACCAGCTCATGATCACCATCGGCATCATGGCGGCCTTCGTCTCCAACGCGCTGTTCTCCTATTTCGATACGTGGCGCTGGATGCTGGGGGTCGTGGCGTTCCCCGGAATCGTCTTCCTCATCGGCGTCGCCTTCCTGCCGGCCAGCCCCCGCTGGCTCATGATGCGCGGCCGGCGCGAGGCCGCGCGGCGCGCGTTGCAGGACCTGCGCGGCCAGGGCCGGAGCGTGGCCCGCGAACTGCGCGAGATCGATGCCCGCCTCCATGTCCGCAGCGCGGGCTGGGCCCTGCTGCGCGACGACCGGAATTTCCGCCGCTCGGTGGTACTGGGGGTCATGCTCCAGGCCATCCAGCAATTCACCGGCATGAACGTGGTGATGTACTATGCGCCGCGCATCCTCGGCCTAGCCGGCTTCGTCGACCATGCACGGCTGTGGGGCACGGTCACCGTGGGGGCGGTCAATGTCGCCGCCACCTTCCTGGCCATCGGGCTGGTCGATCGCTGGGGCCGCCGCCCCATGCTGATCAGCGGCCTGATCGTCATGAGCATCGGCATGGCCCTGCTGGGCCTCTCGCCGTCCGACGGCGTGCGCGCGGCCACCGGCCAGGCGCTGGCCGTGGGCGGCATGGTGTGTTTCGTCTCGGGGTTCGCCTTCTCGGCCGGCCCGGTCATCTGGGTTCTGTGCGCCGAAATCCAGCCGCTCCAGGGCCGGGAATTCGGCGTCGCCTGCTCCACCGTCACCAATTGGGTCGCCAACATGATCGTGGGGGCGTCATTCCTGACGCTGATGGACCGGCTGGGCCTGTCCGGGGCCTTCTGGCTCTATGCGGGGCTGAACGCGCTGTTCGTGGTCCTGATCGCCCTGTTCGTGCCCGAGACACGGGGCCTGACGCTGGAGCGGATCGAACGCGACCTTACATCCGGGGTGCGCCTGCGCGATATCGGGCGCGGGGTACCGGTCCCGAACGGCGCCACCGACGGTCGGATATGAAAAACCCGGCCCCAAGGGGACCGGGCATTCCAGGTCACAGACTGCCGTCCGCCGTTCAGGCGGCCTTCAGCTGCGCCTCGGCAAACTCGTAGTTCGCCAGCTTGTCCAGATAGTTGGTCACATAGTCGGGGCGACGGTTGCGGAAGTCGAGATAGTAGGAATGCTCCCACACATCCAGGCCCAGCAGCACCTTGCCCTGGCCTTCGGCCAGCGGGTTGGAGCCGTTGGCGCTCTTGGTGATCTTGAGCTTGCCCTCGGGGGCCAGCACCAGCCACGCCCAGCCCGAGCCGAACTGCGAGGTCGCAGCCGCCTTGAAATCGGTCTTGAACGTGTCGACGCTGCCGAAATCCTCGGCGATCTTGGCCGCCAGCGCGTCGGGGATCACGCCGCCGGTGGGCGACAGGTTCTGCCAGAACAGGATATGGTTCCAGTGCTGGCCGGCATTGTTGAACACCGGCGCCAGGGCCGCATCACCCTTGACCGCCAGGATGATTTCTTCCAGCGACTTGCCCTGCAGTTCGGGCTTGGCTTCGACGAAGCCGTTCAGCGCGGTGACATAGGCCTGGTGGTGCTTGCCGTGATGCAGCTCCAGCGTTTCCTGGCACATGCCGCGCGCCGCCAGCGCGTTGGTCTGGAACGGAAGAGTGGGCAATTCGAAAGCCATGGACGTTCTCCTTGGAATTGCAGCGGCTGAAACGCCGCCCGTCAGAGCTATGAGGGCGGGCAAGGGGCGTCAAGTGACGGAACAGGGACGGCCGACCCGCCTGCCGGGACTCTTGCGCCGCACCATCGCGCGCGGCAAGTCGTTGGCATGACAATCTCCGCCATGACAGGCCCCCCCGAAAGACGCGCCGCAGGGGCCGGAGTTTCCCCCGGCGCGGCCACCGCCCGGCAGGCCGATCCCGACCGTTTCCTGTGCGCGCTGTTCCTGCCGCAGGCGGCGCGCGATGCCGCCTTCACCCTGATCGCCTTCAATCACGAAACCGTTCGCGCCCTCGGCGGCATGCAGTCCCGCGCGGTCGCGGGCCCGATGGCGGGGATGATTCGCCTGCAATGGTGGCGCGAGATCGTCGAGGGCGCGGGCCACCCCCACGCGGTCGCCGACCCGCTGCGCGCCCTGCTCGCCCAGGGCCGGGTGCGGGCGGAAACGCTGCTGGCCATCCTCGATGCGCGCGAGGCCGAGCTGGACGGGCTGGCCGACTGGCCGGCCTGGCGCAAGGCGATGTACGACGGCGCGGGCGGCGTGCAGGTCGCCATCGCCCAGGCGGCCGGCGTGACCGACCCGGACCTGCTGCGCGCCGTGCAGCTCGGGGGCGCCGCCTACGGCGCGGGCGGGCTGGTGCGGCATCTGGAACGGGTGCTGGCCGGCGGCCGCTGCCCGGTGCCCGACAGCGCGCTGGCGGGGGCCGGCCTGTCGGGCGACACGATTCGCGACGGCGCCACCCTCCCGCCGGACATGCTGCGCAACCTCCGCGCCGACCTGTGCCGCGAAGGGGCGGCGTTCCTGGCCCAGGCCGGGCAGCAGCGCCTGCCGCGCCCGGCCCGGGCGGCGGCGCTGCCCGGGGTCCTGGCGCGGCGCGACCTGGCACGGGGTGCCGGCGGCGCGCCGGCAGGCGCCGCCCCGCGCGGCCTGGGCGACCGGCTGGCGGTCATGGCCGCAATGGCGTTCGGCTGACGCCCCCCATCGCCTACGGCGTGTTCGCCACCATGCTTTCCATGACGGCGAACAGGGCGGAATAATCGTCGTTCGGGTGCAGCCGCCGCGTCAGCGACAGAAGCTGCGTGGTGGCGGCCATGGTCGGCACCGGCGCCGCCACCCGGGCGGCGTCGTCCAGCAGCAGCCGCATGTCCTTCTGCATCAGCCGGGTGGGGAATTGCGGCCGGAAATCCCCCGTCCGCGCCGCCTTCAGCTTGCGCTTGTGGTGCGGTGAGATCACGGCGACCGAATCGAGGGCCTCGAACAGCATGTCCCGCTCCAGCCCGGCCGCCAGCCCGTAGCCGATTCCCTCTGCCACCGCCGCCAGCCCGGCGCCCATGATGCCGTTGATCACCAGCTTCAGCTTCGAGCCACTGCCCGCCGGCCCAGCATGGATCGTCGCCTTGCCGATAATGTCGAAGATCGGCTGGGCCCGGGCGACGATCTGCGCCTCTCCGCCCACCAGCACCACCAGCGCACCGGCCTCGGCCTCGGGCGTGCTGCCCGAAACCGGGGCATCCAGGGCGGCAATGCCCCGTTCGCCGGCGGCGGCGGCCAGCGCCAGCGAGGCCTCGGGCGAGACCGAACTGGTATTGATCAGCAGCGTCCCCGCCTTCATGCCCGCCAGCGCGCCCTCGGGGCCATAGGCAGCCTCGGCCAGCGCCTCGTCGTCGGGCACGCACAGGATGACGGTCCCGCCCGATGCCTCGGCCAGCAGCCGGGGCGAGGGCAGGAAGCGGGCGGTGCCGTCGCCGCCCTTGCCGGATGGGGTATAGGCCACGATCTGGTAGCCTGCGGCCTGAAGATTATGGCCCATGCGGCTGGCCATGGCACCGAAGCCGATAAAGCCGACAGTCCCTGCCGTGCCGTGGTCGGATGAAGCGGGCATGATCATGCTCCTTTTCTTTTTCGTCCCGTTCCCGGCAAGGTGCCGGACGATCCCGGCGGTGTCACGCCCCGGCCGGCCCGAAACCCGGCAAACCCGGAACCCAGCAGATAAGGCCCCGCATGCGTGTCTTTCGCTATCCCGCGCCCCCGCCCTCGTCGATCACGCCGCACCGGGCCTGGTTGTCGCGGCGCGACCTGCTGGCGGCCGGCGCGGCCGCCGGCCTCACGGGCCTGGTCATGCCGCCGCGCGCGGCCGGCGCGGCCGACCTGGCAGCCCGCCCCGGCGCCCTGTCGAACGCGGGGTTGAAGCCCACCCCGCTGCGCGACGTGACACACTACAATAATTTCTACGAATTCGGGCTGGAGAAGACCGACCCGGCCGACCGGTCCGCCGACTTCCAGCCGCGCCCGTGGACCATCCGGGTAGACGGCATGGTGGCCAAGCCCCGCACGTATGACATCGACGCCCTGCTGGCCCGGCCCCTGGAAGAGCGGATCTATCGCATGCGCTGTGTCGAGGCCTGGTCGATGGTCATCCCCTGGATCGGATTCGCCCTGCGCGACCTGCTGGCGGAGGTCGAGCCACTGGGCAGCGCGAAATACGTCGCCTTCGAATCGGTGGTGCGCCCGTCGCAGATGCCGGGGCAGGGCGGGGTGCTGCCGGTGCTGGACTGGCCCTATGTCGAGGCGCTGCGCCTCGACGAGGCCCTGCACCCGCTCACCATCCTGGCGGTCGGGCTCTACGGCCAGACCCTGCCCAACCAGAACGGCGCGCCGGTGCGGCTGGTCGTGCCGTGGAAATACGGGTTCAAGGGCATCAAGTCGGTCGTGCGCATCCGCCTGACCGACCGCATGCCCCGCACCTCGTGGAACGTCCGCGCGCCCGACGAATACGGGTTCTACGCCAACGTCAATCCGGCCGTGGACCATCCGCGCTGGAGCCAGGCGAGCGAGCGGCCCATCGGCACCGGCGGGTTCTTCGGCGCCTCCCGGCAGCCGACCCTCCCGTTCAACGGCTATGGCGCGCAGGTGGCGGGCCTGTACGCCGGCATGGACCTGCGGCGCGATTTCTGATGGCGTCGCGGCGCGTGCGCTCGGCCGGCCTCGTCCGGCTGGCGCTGTACGGCATCGGGCTGGTGCCGGCGGCGGTGTCGTTCGTCCAGGGGGCGACCGACCGGCTGGGGGCCGATCCGGTCAATGTCTTCGAGCGTACGCTGGGCCTGTGGGCCCTGCGGTTCCTCATCCTGTCGCTGTGCATCGCGCCGCTGCGCGACCTGGCGGGCATCAACCTGCTCCGCTACCGCCGCGCGCTGGGGCTGCTGGCCTTCTGGTACGCGCTGTTCCACCTCACGGCCTATGTGGCGCTCGACCTGGGGTTCGACCTGCGCACCCTGCTGGCCGACGTGACCAGGCGGCCGTTCATCATCCTGGGCATGGCCGCCTTCACCATCCTGGCCGCCCTGGCCGCGACCTCCAACGGCTGGGCGATCCGCCGGCTGGGCCGGCGCTGGCAGGCGCTGCATCGCTGGGTCTACGCGGCGGCCATCTGCGCCGCCATCCATTTCGTCCTCTCTTTCAAGGTCATACGGGTCGAAACCCTGCTCTACGGCCTCGTCGTGGCGGCGCTGCTGGCCTTCCGCGTCTGGCGGACGGCCGCCCGGCGCGGCAGGCGCCGGCCCGCCTCGGCCGCCGGCCGCGACGGCGGCAGGGAGTTCCCACGCGACGATGCGGGGGAAGCCTGACAGTCATGCGCTGGTGGAATGGATGAGCCGGCCATTTCGGGAAGAAAGTCCCGAAAATGGCAGGTCGGAGAAGGGAAAGGCGCAATCGCTCTTCACCCCCCGCCGGTCGCGGCCAACGCGGCGGCCCCGGATCGGCTCGCGCAGAGATGATGTCTCGGAATACCGGTTCAGGTGGCAAGAGGTTGGTGCGTTCCGGCGGGCCGGACCGGGTTATGGCTGTGCGATACCGTATGTGCGATGTGCGGACTGTCCGCGACGATACGGCCCGCATGCCGCCCGGTTCACGTTCGTCCGGCTCATGGACCATATCCTTTCCCGCCTTCGGTCCGCCGCGATGGGACCGGCGGCCCAGACCGTCTTCACAGGCCTCGGCCTGCGCGCCTCGTTCCGGAGAATGTCATGACCTCGAATACGACCCGAACCGAATCCGCCTATGACGTCGTCCTGATCGGCGGAGGGGTCATGAGCGCGACGCTGGGCGCGCTTCTCAAGCTTCTTCAGCCCGACTGGTCGATCGGGATGTTCGGACGGCTGGACGACGTGGCGAAGGAAAGCTCCAACGCCTGGAACAATGCCGGCACGGGCCATTCCGCGCTGTGCGAGCTCAACTACACCCCCGCGCGCGCCGACGGCACGATCGACATCTCCAAGGCGGTGGGCGTGAACGAGGCCTTCCAGCTTTCACGCCAGTTCTGGGCCTATCTGGTCGAATCGGGCGTCATCGCCTCGCCCCGCGCCTTCCTCAACCCGATTCCGCACATGAGCTTCGTGTGGGGCGACGAGAATTGCGACTATCTGCGCCGCCGCTATGAGGCCCTGAAGGACCACCCGCTGTTCAGCGGCATGCGCTTCTCGACCGACCCGGCGCAGCTCGCGCAGTGGATGCCGCTGGTCATGGAAGGGCGCACCGCCGGCACCAAGCTGGCCGCGACCTGGATCGCGTCGGGCACCGACGTCAATTTCGGCGCGCTGACGCACCTGCTGGTCAACTTCCTGGCCGGCCAGTCCGGTTTCGACCTGAAACTGTCGCACGAGGTCGAGGACCTGAAGCAGGACGCCTCCGGCGCATGGCGCATCTCGGTGCGCGACCTTGCGGCCAACACCACGGCGTCGGTGGCCGCGCGCTTCGTCTTCATCGGTGCCGGCGGCGGCGCGCTGCCGCTGCTGCAAAAGACCAGCATCCCCGAATCCAAGGGCGTCGGCGGCTTCCCCGTCAGCGGCCAGTTCCTGCGCTGCACCAACCCGGACATCGTGGCCCGCCACCATGCCAAGGTCTACGGCAAGGCGTCGGTCGGCGCGCCGCCGATGTCGGTGCCCCATCTCGATACCCGCGTGATCGACGGCAAGGAGGGGCTGCTGTTCGGCCCCTATGCCGGCTTCTCGACCAAGTTCCTCAAGCAGGGCTCGCTGTGGGACCTGCCGAAATCGATTCGCATGGACAATCTGGGCGCCATGCTGGCCGTGGCGCGCGACAACATGCCGCTCACCCGCTACCTGGTGCAGCAGGTGCTGCAATCCAACGAAACGCGCCTGAACGCCCTGCGCGACTTCGTCCCCAACGCCCGGGCCGAGGATTGGGAGCTGATCGTGGCCGGCCAGCGCGTGCAGGTCATCAAGAAGGACGCCAAGAAGGGCGGCGTGCTGCAATTCGGCACCGAAGTCGTCACCGGTGCCAACGGCACGGTCGCGGCCCTGCTGGGCGCCTCGCCGGGCGCGTCCACGGCGGTGTCGATCATGCTGACCGTGATCCGCAAATGCTTCGCCGCCGAACTGCCGCGCTGGGACGCGAAGCTCAAGGAAATGATTCCGTCCTACGGCGCGCCGCTGGCCGACCGGCCCGACCTGTGCGCCCATGTCCATGACTGGACGACGCGCAGCCTCCAACTCGAAGGCTGAGGGCCCACGGGCCGCGGGCCGGGCAGGGCGGTCCGCCCCGCCCGGCGGTGGGCGATGTCAGTCCTCGTCGTCGTGGTCCAGTTCGCTGAACTGGTCGGCGGGGTGGCGCACCGGCGCCTGCTGCTGGCGCGCCCCGCGCGCCTCGCCCTGGCGGCGGGTGAAGTGCGACGCGATATCGGCCAGGTCGATAAACTGGTCGGCCTGCCGCCGCAGATCGTCGCCGATCAGGGGCGGCGAGGTACGCACCGACGAGATGACCGTGGTCCGCACGCCCTGGCGCTGCACGCTCTCCAGCAGCCGGCGGAAATCCGCATCGCCGCTGAACAGGATGGCATGGTCGGTCCGGGGGGCCATCTCCATCATGTCGACGGCCAGTTCGATATCCATGCTGCCCTTTACGCGCCGCCGCCCGTTCTGGTCGACGAATTCCCGCGCCGTCTTGGTGACGAGCGAATATCCGTTATAGACCAGCCAGTCGGTCAGGGGCTTGAGCGGAGAATATTCCTCGCTCTCCAGGATCGCGGAGTAATAATAGGCACGAATAACGTGGCATTTCGAACGAAAGAAGGTCAGAAGATTGCGGTAATCGACATCGAATCCCAGATGACGAGAGGCCGAGTAAAGACTTGAGCCGTCGATAAAAAGACATGCGCGTTCGTCGGGTTGAAAAAACATGGGCCTTAGAATCCTTGTAGCGTAGCCAGAGCTTGAAATGTCACGCGGATTGATTGCCGCACTTAACAATATGCCCGCCGGATGGCAGGTTAAAGCTGTCGGGGGCAAATTGATACGGTCGAATAAGACAATGTCGTTCCTTTCGCAGAGCGCGAAAACACCATTCCGACAGGCCGCGCGCCCCGCGCAGGTCCCGTCGCCGGCCGGGCGCCGCGCGCCATGATCCTCATCGCCATCGGTGCCAACCTGCCGCGCGCGGACGGCGGCACGCCGCTCGAAACCTGCCGCTGGGCGGTCGGGCGCATCGCCGCCATCCCCGGCCTGCGGGTGGTCGCGGTCTCGGCATGGTACGAAAGCGCGCCGGTCCCCCCCTCGGGCCAGCCGCCCTATGTCAACGGCGTGGCGCGGGCCGAAGGCACGATCGATCCCGCCGCGCTCCTCGCCGCCTTGCAGGCGATCGAGGCCGAGGCCGGGCGGCGGCGCACGGTCGCCAACGCCGCGCGCCCGCTGGACCTCGATATCGTGGCGATGGGCCCCTGCGTGCGCGACGCGCCCGACCCGATCCTGCCCCATCCGCGGGCCGGGCAGCGGGCTTTCGTCCTGCTGCCGCTGCGCGACGTGGCGCCGGACTGGCGCGATCCCCGCACCGGCGATACGATCGGGTCCCTGGTCGCCGGCGTGGCGGACCAGCAGATCCACCGCATGGCGGACGATTGAGGGGGGCTCCCCCAGTCCGGCCTTGCGTTTGCGCGGCGGTGTGGATAAAATTGTTTTTTTAACTAATTTATATACCGGAGGCCTGCCTCATGGCTCGCGTCACCGTCGAAGATTGCGTTGAACGGGTTCCCAATCGCTTCGAGCTGGTTCTGCTGGCGGCGCAGCGCGCGCGCGGCCTGTCGCGTGGCGAGGAGATGACGATCGACCGCGACAACGACAAGAACCCGGTCGTCGCGCTGCGCGAAATCGCGGACCAGACGATCGAACTCGAACAGATCCGCACCGACCTGGTCCGCTCGCTGGCCCGCGCGCCCGAGCCCGAGCCGGCGGACGAGGAAGTGATGGACCTGATCCCGACCGAGCAGAACATCTTCGGCCTTCAGGACGTCTCGGCCGAGGAAGAGGCGTCCCACGGCGCCGGCATGTCGGCCGAAGAGCTGGAGGCCGCGATCGAGGCCGAGCTGGGCGGCCGTACGCGGCGATAAGCCAATGGCAGCGGACGCGGCCGGCCCTGCCGATACGGTCCATGTCACCGCCCAGGTGCCGGCCCTGCCGGCGTCGGGCGATGACGGGGGTCCGGTTTCCTCTGCGTCCTCCGCGCCTGACTCCACGGGCGGGGCGGTGGCCGATGCGCCGCCCCCCGCCCGCGTCATTTCCTGCGAGGGGCTGGTACGCCGCGTCCGCGCCTACGCCCCGGATGCCGATCTCGACCTGATCCGCCGCGCCTTCGCCGTGGCGCAGGAAGCCCATGCCGGGCAGGTCCGCGATAATGGCGACCCCTACATCACCCATCCGCTGGCGGTCGCCAGCATCCTCGCCGGCTTCCATCTCGACCCGTCCTCCATCGCAACCGCGCTGCTGCACGACACGATCGAGGATACCGGCGTCACGCACGAGCGGCTGCGTGCCGAATTCGGCCCAGCCATCGCCGACCTGGTGGATGGCGTCACCAAGCTGACAAGGCTGGAACTCCAGTCCGACCGCACCAAGCAGGCCGAGAATTTCCGCAAGCTGGTCCTCGCGATGTCCAAGGACATCCGGGTGCTGATCGTCAAGCTGGCGGACCGGCTGCACAACATGCGCACGCTGCATTACGTGCAGCGGCTCGACCGGCGCCAGCGCATCGCGCGCGAGACCATGGAAATCTATGCGCCGCTCGCCGGCCGCATCGGCATGGACAAGGTCAAGACCGAACTCCAGAACCTGTCCTTCGCGGAGCTGGAGCCGGAGGCCAACACCACCATCCGCGCGCGCCTCAACTATCTGCGCGGCCAGGGCGCCGACGTGATCGAGGAAGTCCGGCGCGAACTGGTCCGCCTGTGCCGCGAGGCCGGACTGGGCGAGGTCGAGGTCTCGGGGCGCGAGAAATCCCCGTTCTCGATCTGGGAAAAGATGCAGAAGCGCAATGTCGCCTTCGAGCAGCTTTCCGACATCATGGCCTTCCGCATCCTCGTGCCGACGCGTGAGGCCTGCTACGTGGCGCTGGGGGCGGTCCATGCCGCCTTTCCCGTCATCGTCGGCCGGTTCAAGGACTACATCTCCACCCCCAAGGCCAACGGCTACCAGAGCCTGCATACGGGCGTGACGCTGCGCTATCCGCGCAACCAGAAGATCGAGGTACAGATCCGCACCGCGGAGATGCACGACATCGCCGAAAACGGCGTGGCCTCGCACTGGATGTACAAGCAGTTGCCCGGTGCCGGCGGCGCCGGCGCGCAGGTGGTCACGGGCCTGCGCTGGGTCCAGGACCTGCTGGACATCCTCGAGGATTCGGCGGCACCCGACGAATTCCTGGAAAACACCAAGCTCGAACTCTACCAGGACCAGGTCTTCTGCTTCTCGCCCAAGGGGCAGCTCATCTCGCTGCCCCGGGGGGCGACCCCGGTCGATTTCGCCTATGCGGTGCACAGCCAGGTCGGCGATACCTGCGTCGGCGCGCGCATCAACGGGCGGCTGATGCCGCTGCGTCACGAATTGCAGAACGGCGACCAGGTCGAAATCATGACCGCGCGCGGCGGCACGCCCTCGCCGTCGTGGGAGCGGTTCGTCGTCACCGGCAAGGCGCGGGCCCGCATCCGCCGCCATGTGGCCGCCCAGCAGCGCGAGGCCCATGTCGACGGCGGCCGCGCCGCCTTGGCCAAGGCCTTCCGGCAAGAGGGCGTGGACGGGTCCGAAAAGGTGCTGGAAAGCATCCTGCCCGACCTCAAGCAGGCGACGGTCGAAGATCTGTACGTCGCGGTCGGCAACGGCAATATCGGGCCGCGCGACGTGGTGCACGCGGCCTACCCCGAACTGCGCCAGACCCCGCGCGCGCCGCGCATGGTGCCGGGCCTGCCCATGCGCGCCCCGGCCCGCACCGGCCGGGCCAAGACGGGCGGCGGCATGGCGCTGGCCGGCATCGGGCCGGGCATCGCGGTCCATTTCGCCGGCTGCTGCCACCCCCTGCCGGGCGACCGGATCGTGGGCATCGTCGCGACCGGCAAGGGCATCACCATCCACACCGCCGGCTGCCAGACTCTGGAAAGCTTCGCCGCGACCCCCGAGCGCTTCATGGACGTGGACTGGGATTACGACGTGATCGGCCGCGGCACGGGCGAGCCGCATATCGGCCGGCTGAGCATCGTCGCCGCCAACGAGCCCTCGATTCTCGCCACGCTGACCAATGTCGCCTCCAAGCATGACGGCACCATCGTCAACCTGCGCATCGTGAACCGCCAGCTCGATTTCATGGAGATCCTGGCGGATATCGAGGTCCGGGACCTGCGCCACCTGTCGTCGCTGATCGCGGCGATGCGCGCGGCCAGCGGCGTCGTCCAGGTAGAGCGGGCGAAGGGATGAGCCTGCTCGGCATCGGGTCCGACCTGTGCGACATCCGCCGCATCGAACGCGCGCTGGCCCGCCACGGCGAACGGTTCCTCGACCGCGTGTTCACCGAGGCCGAGCGCCGCCGCGCCGACCGGCGGCAGGGCCAGGCCCGGCTCGGCGCCTACGCCAAGCGCTGGGCGGCCAAGGAAGCCTGCGCCAAGGCACTGGGCACGGGCTTCTCGCAGGGCGTGTTCCATCGCGACCTGGGGGTCGACAACCTGCCGACCGGCCAGCCCGTCATGGTGTTGACCGGCGGGGCCCAGGCGCGGCTGGCGGCCCTGCTGCCGCCCGGCGCGGACGCCCGGATTCTCCTGACCATGACCGACGAATATCCCTACGCGTTCGCGCAGGTGATGATCGACGCTGGTCCCCCGCCCTAGGATCGGGCTAAGGTCGCGCGCCATCCTCCGGCCTCCCGGCCGCCCCTCGCATCACCTCCGGATTCAGACATCATCCCTATGGACGACCCGCACAAGACCCACACGACACCCCTCCCGTCAGGGGGTATTCTTCCGGCCTTGCGCGGGGCCTGGGACCTGGTCCGCACCATCGTCGTCGCCCTGACGCTGGCGATCGGCGTGCGCACCATCCTGTTCGAGCCGTTCAATATCCCGTCCGGCTCGATGATCCCGACCCTCCAGGTCGGCGACTATCTCTGGGTGGCCAAATACAGCTACGGCTACTCCCATTTCTCGCTGCCCTTTTCGCCCGAACTGTTCAGCGGCCGGGTCCTGGAACGCACGCCCCATCGCGGCGATGTCGCGGTCTTCCGCTTCACCAAGGACACGTCAATCGACTACATCAAGCGCATCGTCGGCCTGCCCGGCGACCGGGTGCAGGTGCGCGGGGGCGAGCTCTATCTCAACGATGTGCTGGTCCCCCGCGTGACCGAGGGCGATTACGTCGCGGTGGACGAGCACCGGACCCGCATGGAAGGCCAGCGCTTCCGGGAAACCCTGCCCGGCAGCGCCGGCGCCCCGCCGGTCGAGCACGATATCCTCAAGTTGACAAACGAGGGATTTCAAAACGATACGCCCGTCTACGTCGTGCCGCCGGGCTATTTCTTCGCGATGGGCGACAATCGCGACGACAGCGCCGACAGCCGCTTCATGGGCGACGATCCGCAGGATCTGGGCTTCGTCCCCATGGAGAATCTGATCGGCCAGGCCAAGTGGATCTTCCTGTCGCTCGATACCCGCTACCCGGTCTGGGCCTTCTGGATGTGGCCCGCCGAAATCCGCTGGAACCGCCTGTTCATGGGCGTGCAATGAGCAGCGAAGGCACCGTGGACGACGTCGCACCGCCGGGCGCCGACGTCGCCTCGGTCGAGGCACGGCTGGGCTACCATTTCCGCCGCCCCGACCTCCTGCGCGAGGCGCTCACCCATCGCTCCGCCGCCCATCAGCGCAGCGGCGGCTCCGGCCGCCGCGGCCGCCAGCCCGCCTCCCGCCGCGGCGCCGGATCCAACGAACGGCTGGAATTCATAGGCGACCGCGTCCTCGGCCTGCTCATGGCCGAATGGCTGCTGGAACGCTTCCCCGACGAGCAGGAAGGCGCACTCGGCCCCCGCCACGCCCATCTGGTCTCCCGCCCGATCCTGGCCACCATCGCCGGCACAATGGATCTGACGCAGGCCCTTGACGTGGCCGAGCACGAGGCCCGCGCCGGCGTCCGCCAGGTCGCCAACGTGCTGGCCGACGCGGTCGAGGCGATTCTGGGCGCAATGTATCTGGATGGTGGGCTGGAACCCGCACGTCGCTTCGTGCGCTCGGCCTGGAATGACGCAATCATCGCCCAGGCCCGCCCCCCCAAGGACCCCAAGACCGCGTTGCAGGAATGGGTGCTGGCCCGCGGCCAACCGCTGCCGTCCTATCGGACCGTACTGGTCGATGGGCCGTCGCATGCCCCCCGGTTCGTAATCGCGGTAACGGCCGGCGGCCAGTCGGGCGAAGGGGAGGCGGGCAGCAAGCGCGCGGCCGAAAGCGCTGCGGCTGCAGACCTGCTGCGGCGGATCGGATGACGGATTATTGTGGCGAGGGGATGACCTCGCCGGAAAGGGTATAGGATATGACCACCCGCTGCGGCTTTGTCGCCATCGTCGGTGCGCCGAATGCCGGGAAATCGACATTGCTGAACCGGATGGCGGGGGCAAAGCTGTCCATCGTCAGTCCGAAGGCGCAGACTACTCGCTTTCGCGTGCTGGGCATTCTGATGCGCGGCGCCAGCCAGATCCTGCTGGTGGATACACCGGGCATCTTCAAGCCTCGTCGTCGGCTGGACCGCGCGATGGTGGCGGCAGCGTGGACCGGTGCCGAGGATGCCGACATCACGCTGCTGCTGATCGATGCGCGTCGTGGCCTGTGCGAAACGGTACGCCCCATTATCGAGCAACTGGCGAAGACGCGCCGCCGCGTCTGGCTGGTGCTGAACAAGACCGACCTCGTTGACCGCCAGGCGCTGCTGCCGCTGACGGCCGAATTGTCCGGCCTGCTGAATGTGGAACATGTCTACATGGTCAGCGCGCGCAGCGGCGACGGGGTGGACGATCTGCTGGACGCACTGGGTGCCGCGGTGCCCGAGGGGCCGTATCTGTATCCCGAGGACGACCTGACTGACCTGCCCGATCGCCTCCTGGCGGCCGAACTGGTGCGCGAACAGATCTTTCTTCAGACCCACGAAGAGGTGCCCTACGCCGCAACCGCCGAGACCGAGAGCTTTCGCGAGCAGCCCGACGGTTCGGTGCGGATCGAGGTCACGATCTATGTGGCGCGGGCAGGGCACAAGGCGATCCTGATCGGCGAGAAAGGAAGCCGGATCCGTTCGATTGGGGAGAAGGCGCGCAAGGATCTGTCGCGTCTTCTGGGCAGGACATGCCATCTGTTTCTGAACGTCAAGGAACGTGCTGGCTGGGACGAAGAGAAAGCGCGCCTGCGCGCGATCGGACTGGACGATGCCTCTTAAACGGGGAATGATTTTGGAACGACGAGCGTGCTTGTGACCGGTCCTCATGGGAGATAAGAGGGTCGGCGTGAATGTGGCCCAGCCCGGGGACAGCCCTCGTCAGGAGCCATTATATAAGCAATCGGGGGACCTCGTGACGGATCGTGAAGCACAAGACGTTCAGGGTTACCGCCGTGTCCTGCTGAAAATTTCGGGCGAAGCCCTGATGGGTGACGGCTCGTACGGCATCGACCCTGAAATGGTGGACACCATCGCAGGAGATGTGGCCACCGTGGCCCGCGCCGGGGTCGAGGTCTGCCTGGTGATCGGCGGCGGCAACATCTTCCGTGGTGTCGCTGCGGCCGCACGGGGCATGGACCGGGCGCAGGGCGATTATGCCGGCATGCTGGCGACTGTAATCAATGCCTTGATGGTGCAGAATGCACTGGAGCGGCATGGCGTGCCGACGCGGGTGATGTCAGCCATCCATATGTCGTCGGTGGCCGAGCCCTACATCCGCCGGCGTGCCGTTCGCCATATGGAAAAGGGCCGTGTCGTCATTTTCGCGGCGGGGACGGGCAATCCGTTCTTCACGACCGACACGGCAGCCGCGCTGCGCGCCGCCGAAATGGATTGCGACGCGCTGCTGAAGGGCACGCAGGTCGATGGTGTCTATTCCGCCGACCCGCGCAAGGTCGCGGATGCTACGCGCTTTGAGACGCTGACCTATCTGGATGTTCTGGCGCGCGACCTGCATGTGATGGATGCCGCTGCTATCAGTCTGGCGCGTGAGAACCGGCTGCCGATTCTGGTGTTTAATATCCATGCGCCAGGAGCATTTCCCCAGGTGATGCGGGGCGAGGGTCTGTATACCAAGATCGTCGAGGCGTCCTGACAGTCAGGCCGGCCCGACGATCATGTGGCGGGAATATTATAGATGTGACGGGCGGCCGCTCCCGCGGCCGCCCTGTTTGAGTGTGGAGGGCCACTGTGGCTGCTGATCAGAAGACACTGCTGGATGACCTTGTCCGCCGGATGGACGGCGCGCTGGAGAGCCTGCGTCGCGATTTCGCGGGATTGCGGTCGGGACGGGCTAGCCCCGCCCTGATCGAGCCGGTGCGGGTCGAGGCTTATGGTGGTGAAGTGCCGTTGACGCAGGTTGGGTCGATCGCGGTGCCTGAGGCGCGGATGCTGACCGTGCAGGTGTGGGACCGGTCTCTGGTCGGCGCAGTGGAGCGCGCAATTCGCGATAGCGGGCTGGGGCTGAACCCGGCGGCGGACGGCCAGACGGTTCGGGTGCCCATTCCGCAGTTGACCGAGGAGCGCCGCAACGACCTGGCGCGCACCGCCGGCAAATATTCCGAGAATGCGAAGATCGCGGTGCGCGGCGTGCGGCGCGACGGAATGGACCAGACGAAGACGTTCGAAAAGAAAAGCGAAATCAGCCAGGACGACGTGAAGGTCTGGTCCGAAGCGATTCAGAAGCTGACCGACCAGTATGTGAAGCGAATTGACGACATGCTCGCGGAGAAGGAACGCGAGATCAAGCAGGTCTGATCTCACTGTGACCGTGGGCTCCGTACCCGGCCCGGCGGCCGGGACAACAGATGCGCAGACCACCCCCACACCCCCTCCCGATGCGGTGGGACGGGGCAATGGCGGCGCTGTTCCGGCTCCGCCGGGGCATGTTGCGTTGATCATGGATGGCAACGGGCGCTGGGCCATGGCCCGCGGCCTGCCCCGCGCGGCGGGGCACAGCGCGGGCGCCGAGGCGGTGCGGCGTTGTGTTCATGCCGCGATCAGTCGCGGAGTCGGCTACCTGACATTATATGCCTTCTCATCGGAGAACTGGCGCCGTACGCCCGACGAGGTCGCGGACCTGACATCGCTGCTCCGCTATTATCTGCGGCACAAGGTAGCTGAACTGTCGCGCGAGGGCGTGCGGATCCGCATCATAGGCGATCTGTCGCGCTTCGATGATGATGTGCGAGCCGAAGCAAAGCGGGCCGAGGACGTCACGGCAGGAAACCGCCGGCTGACGCTTGTGCTGGCGCTATCCTATGGCGGGCGGGCTGACATCATGCAGGCGGCGAGGCATGTGGCTCTGGCGGTACGGGATGGCGCGCTGGACCCCGAACGGCTGGACGAGGCCCTGTTCGGCCGTTTCCTGCTTACGGCGGACCTTCCCGATCCCGATCTGATCATCCGGACCAGCGGTGAATGCCGGTTATCCAATTTTCTCCTTTGGCAGTCGGCCTATGCCGAATTGGTGTTTCTCGACACGCTCTGGCCGGATTTCAATGAACAGCATTTCGACGCGGCGCTGGACGTGTTCGCCCGGCGTGAAAGGCGATTCGGTGCCCGTCCCTCGCTCTGAGCCTCCCGCCGGGTTGCGTGCCGGCAGGAACTGGAAGGATCTGCGCGCCCGTCTGATTTCGGCCGCTGTGCTGGTGTCCGTGGCGGCGCTGTGCATATGGGCGGGAGGCGCTGCTTACGCAGTGCTGGTCCTGTTGGCCACTGTGGGGATGGCCGTGGAGTGGGGGCGCTTGTTCGGACTGCACGCTCGGTCCTGGCGCGGCACGCTGTATGTCGCCTGGCCGGTTGCCGCCATGGTGGCAGCGCTGGGCGGACATTGGCTGGAGGCCTTTCTGGTGATCGGCGGTGCGTTCGTGTTCGGGCCGGCACTGTGGAGTGGCCAAGTGGTGATCGGCTGTGCGGGCCTGGCCCTGTTGTGGCTACGGTTGATGACGGTGCCTGGCGCCGGTGTTGTGCTATTCGTCATCACCTGTGTCGCCGTCAGCGACAGCGGTGCCTATCTGATCGGCCGCCTAGTCGGTGGCCCCAAGCTTGCGCCGGCGATCTCGCCGGCCAAGACATGGTCGGGATCGCTGGGGGGGCTGGCCAGCGCCATGGTGGCAGGTGGACTGATCTGCGCGCTGGTGTCCGGATCGGATGCGTGGGTGCGCGGAGTGGCATTCGGTGCGCTGATGGCCGTGGCGGCCCAGATTGGGGACTTGGCGGAAAGTGCGCTGAAACGCGCGCGTGGGGTCAAGGATTCCGGCACGATCATTCCTGGGCATGGCGGGTTGCTGGATCGTTTCGACGGGCTGCTGGTCGCAGCGCCACTGGCAGCTCTGCTGTCTCTGGGGGCGGCGGGGGGTGGGGCGTTCTGGTATGGGACACCCACCGGTCTGGTTTCCGCCCTGTTTACGGCGCATGCGGAGGCAGTGCCGCCCGCACGCGCCGGCGGATCAGCGATCGAATTGGGATGATGGCGTGTCGACGCCGAACGGCAGGAAAGAAAGAGGCATGAAGTCAGTCACCGTCCTGGGCAGCACCGGTAGCATCGGTTGCTCTACGGTCGATCTGCTGTTGCAGGCGCCGGAGCGGTTTCGAGCCGTTGCCCTTGTAGGGGGCCGCAATGTCCAGCGTCTGGCCGAACAGGCCCGTGCCCTGAGGGCCGAGCATGCCGTCATCGCTGATGAGGGCCGCCTGCCGGAATTGCGCGGGCTTCTGGATGGCACGGGTATCACGGTCTCGGGCGGCCGCCAGGCGGTGATCGAGGCCGCTGCCCGTCCGGTGGACTGGACTATGGCCGCCATCACCGGGGCCATCGGGCTGGAACCCACCTTGGCGGCGGTCCAAAATGGCGGCTTCGTCGCGCTGGCAAACAAAGAAGCCCTTGTCTGCGCGGGCGATGTCATGCTGCGCGCGGTCGAGCAGGCCGGGGCCACGCTGCTGCCGGTCGATTCCGAACATAACGCGATCTTCCAATCGATGGCCGATCGCCAGATCGCCGAGGTGGAAAAGATCGTGCTCACTGCCTCGGGTGGGCCGTTCCGCCGGGCCACGCTCGCCGAGATGGAGAAGGCGACGTTGGAAGCCGCGCTGAAACATCCGACATGGACAATGGGTGCCAAGATCACCATCGATTCGGCCACCATGTTCAACAAGGGGCTAGAGGTAATCGAGGCCGCGCGCCTGTTCGCGCTGACCGAGGACAGGATCGGCGTCGTGGTCCATCCGCAATCGGTGGTGCACGGCTTCGTGCAGTACAGCGATGGCAGTATCGTGGCGCAGATGGGGGCGGCCGACATGCGGATCCCTATCGCTCACACCTTGGCGTGGCCGGCACGTATGGCGACGAATTCACCCCGGCTTGACCTAGCAGCGTTGGGTCGGATGGATTTCGAGGAACCGGATGAGGTGCGCTTTCCCGCTTTGCGGCTGGCGCGGGAATCCTTGCGTGCGGGCGGTGCTGCCCCCACTATCCTGTCGGCGGCGAATGAGATCGCAGTCGAGGCGTTCCTGGGCGGTTCTATCGGGTTTCTCGACATCGCACGGGTGGTCGAGGGCGTGATGTTGGCCTTGGGGCATCAGAGTGCTGATTCACTTGAAGAGGTACTGCATTGGGACGAGGAAGCCCGCCGTGCCGCCCGTCTGAGTACGACATCCCTCGCTGCCTGACTTATGCCGGGGCCTCGCCTTGGCATGAGATCGGCGATATCGTTATGAGGAGCTGACCCATCATTATGCCCGAGCTGCTTCGGACCGTTCTTGCGTTTGCCCTTGTGCTGGGGGTCTTGGTCTTCATCCATGAACTGGGCCACTATCTGGCTGCCCGCTGGCGGGGGGTGCATGTCGAAGTCTTCTCGATCGGCTTTGGGCGGCCCCTGTTGCGATGGCACGATCGGGTAGGCACCGAATGGCGGCTATGCCCCGTTCCGCTGGGTGGGTACGTCAAGCCGCATGGGTTTGAGGGGCCCGAGGAAGCGACGCCGGAACAGATGGAAGCTTGGCTGCCAGGGCGGACCTTCCATGACAAGCCGGTGCTGTCGCGGGCGATCGTGATCGTTGCCGGGCCAGTGTTCAATTTTCTGCTGGCTATTGTGCTGTTTGCCGGCCTGTTCATGTTTGCGGGCCGACCAGAGATCCGCAATGTGGTGGGCCAGGTCGTGCCGGGCAGCGCGGCCGAGGCTGCCGGAGTGAAGCTGGATGACGTGATCGTACGGATCGGTGATCGTGCGGTCTCCGACGTCGCGGATATTCAGGCCCTGGTGGCCGCGGAACCGGGCGCGCGTACTGAACTGGAGGTTCGGCGTGGCGACCAGATGGTGACTCTTCCGGTGACTGTCGGGACCGTGACGGACAAGAGCGGTGACCGGACCGGACAGCTTGGCGTGATGTTCACCGCGACGATCGGCAAGCCGCTGTCTCCTCCTGCAGCTGTTGGCGCTGCTGTTCAGGAGACGTGGCGCCTGACCGTCCAGACGCTGGACGGGCTGTGGCAGATGCTGACCGGACAACACAGCGCGAAGGATCTGGGCGGCCCGCTGCGCATCGCGCAGATGTCGGGCCAAGTGGCACATTACGGGGTGGCTAGCCTCGTATCGTTCATGGCGCTGCTCTCGGTCAATTTGGGGCTGATCAATTTGTTTCCGATCCCCGTGCTGGATGGGGGTAGGCTGGTGTTCTATGGGCTGGAAGCGCTGCTGGGGCGCCCGGTATCGCGCCGCGTGCGCGATATCAGTTTCCAGGCAGGGTTCGCGGTCGTCGCGGGGTTGTTT
Source organism: Gluconacetobacter takamatsuzukensis (assembly GCF_014174275.1). Taxonomy (GTDB): domain Bacteria; phylum Pseudomonadota; class Alphaproteobacteria; order Acetobacterales; family Acetobacteraceae; genus Gluconacetobacter; species Gluconacetobacter takamatsuzukensis. The sequence continues at coordinate 52,560 of NZ_JABEQK010000004.1, forward strand.
CTCTTTTCTACATTTAATGACCTCTCGCATTTCGGCCTGTTCCGCTGGGTTGCGTCACTGAGCGGGTAACGCGTCCGCATCTGGGGGCATGCGGGCGCTTGCGCGAAGGGGGGGATTTCGGATACGTCCGCCAAGCGGATATGATCGATCCTGCGCGCGGCGACTCTGTTCCCGTTGCGTGGTTTCTGGGTTCGCGGAGCGTCTGGTTTGGGGGAAGCCGAATTTGCCGACTAAACGTTCAACGCTTCTTGCGTCGGTTTGCCTCGTGCCCTTGTTTCTCGCCGGGACCGCCGAGGCTCGGCGTGGCGTGACGGCGAATCATACCCCGGCGGTGCATGCAGCCCGGTCCGGTGGTGTCATCGAATCCATCCAGGTCACCGGAAACGACCGGATCGAGACCAGTACTGTCCTGTCCTATATGGTGGTGCAGCCGGGGGATCCGTTCAATCAGGACGAACTCGATCGTTCACTGAAGACGCTCTATGCTACGGGCCTGTTCCGCGATGTGACGTTGCATCGCGCGGGCGACGTGCTTCAGGTGCGCTTGGTCGAAAATCCGATTGTCAATCGTATCGTCTTCGAGGGAAATCATTCCGCGAAGGACGAGGATCTGCGCAAGGTGATCGCGTTGCGGCCGCGTGCGGTGTTCTCGACGCAGATCACGGCGTCCGATCGTCAGAAGATCTTGGAAGTCTACGCCAGCAAGGCCCGCTATGCCGCGACCGTAACGCCGCAGATCATTCGGCTGGCTCATAACCGGGTCGATGTGGTCTTCCTGATCAACGAAGCCCAACAGACCCTGATCCACAAGATCTCGTTCGTGGGCAACAAGGCGTTCAGCGAAGCCCGGTTGGCACAGGTCGTTTCGTCGAAGGAGACGGCCTGGTACCGGTTCTTCGCCTCGTCCGACGAATATAACCCAGAGCGTATCCGTTACGATTCGGAACTGCTGCGTCGGTTCTACCTGCGCAATGGGTTTGTCGATTTCCAGGTGCGCAACCAGACGGGCGAACTATCGCCGGACCGCAAATCTTTCTACGTGACCTTTACGGTGGACGAGGGGCCGCGCTACCGGCTAGGCAAGGTGAATATCCGTTCGTCGCTGAAACATATCAGCGCAGCGTCGTTGAGAAAATATATCGAGCTGTTTGCTAACCAATGGTATGACGGTAGCGCGGTGCAGCATAACGCGACCGACATGCAAGAAATCCTGCAGGGAAAGGGGTATCCGTTCGCCATGGTGCGGCCGGAAATTGCCCGCAACCCCGAACGTCGCGTTGTGGATTTATTGTTCGATGTCAGTGAAGGGCCGCGTGCCTATGTCGAGCGGATTGACATCAACGGCAACACGATTACGCAGGATGCCGTGATCCGCCGCCAGATCCCGATGTCCGAAGGCGATCCGTACACGCCCACCGAGCGGAAATACGCCAAGGCGATCCTGCAGGATTTGGGCTTTTTTAGCACCGTTTCGGTCGACCAGACCCCCGGCTCTGCCCCGGATCGGACGAACGTGGCGATCAATGTCGTCGAGAAGCCGACCGGTGAATTCTCGCTAGGCGGCGGTTATTCGACCGACGTCGGTATTCTGGGTAATATCGGCTTGAAACAGCACAATTTGCTGGGGTCGGGCGTTGATGCCGGCATTTCCGGCACGATGGCTTATTACCAGCGGCAGGCAGATATCTCGGTCAGTGATCCGTATTTCCTGAATCGCAACATGGTTGCCGGCGTAGATCTGTTTGTTATCGAGAACAATTACCAGACCTACCAGAACTATTCGGAAGGGCGGTACGGTATTACGCTGCGGATGGGGTATGCCTATACAAATCGCCTGTCCCAGTCCTTCAGCTACACGTTGACGGATCGTCACGTCGATAACGCCTACAGCGATGCGTCATGGTATGTTCTGGACCAGACCGGCTGGTCGCTGCTTTCCCAGCTCAGCACCACCCTGACCTACGATACGCGTGACAACCGCATGCAGCCGCACAGCGGTTACGTTGTGCGGCTGGGCGGCGATTTTGCAGGTCTGGGTGGGAATGAGCGCTATGTGCGCGGCAAGGTGGATGTTGGCTACTACATTCCGATGGACGACCTGACGGGCAATCATGATTGGACGCTGGCGCTGACGGGTGGTGCGGGTGAGATCGCCAACTGGGGTGGCGGCCGCAGCGATATCATCGATAACTTCTATTTGGGCGGTAACACGTTGCGCGGCTTCCTGGACGGTGGTGCCGGACCCCGTAGCATGGGCATTCCGCCTTATACGTGGAATGGCCAGTCTTATGCGATGCACTCGCAGGAGGATTTCCTCGGCGGGCGTTTCCTCTACACCGCGTCGGCCACCTTGAATTTCCCGATGCCGTTCGGGGCAGATATGGGAATTCGCGGCCGTTATTTCGTCGATATGGGTGGTCTGGACGGGCTGCGGGTGTCGCGACGGTATACATCCTATCCCCAAGACATGCCCCGCTACACGCCGGTATATGGCGACACACTGACGCCCCGTGTCAGTACCGGTGTCGGCTTTGCGTGGAAAAGTCCGTTCGGCCTGATCAACATCGATCTCGGTATTCCGGTCCTGAAACAGAAACATGACCGGACCCAGTTGTTCCGCTTCGGCTTCGGCCAGCAATTCTGAGGTGACAATGCTTCGTTCACGTGGCGTATCCGCTCTGGTCGCGGCCGTCGTGCTGTCATGCACCGGCATCACCTGTGTTCCTGCACGGGGACAGGGGACCACGCCTGCTGGCGGAAACGCGGGCTGGTTTGTGCCCAAGTCCGCCCAGCCAGCGCCGGCGGCTTCAGCCCCCCGTGGCCCGGTGCGTACGGCGCCCGTCCCCATGCCTGCAGCCCCCGCCGACGGCGATGAGGCCCAGTCCCAGACGCCGCCGGTGTTGCCGCTGCCGCCCGTTCCGCCGTCGCCCGACATTCCGCGTGGCGTTGCGCCGCCGGTGCCAGTGATCGGCGTGATCAGCGTGCCTGACGTGATGCGTCTGTCCAGTGCAGCGCAGCAGGCTGAGCGCGTGCTTGGCGGCCGGCGCGACGAATTGGCGCGTGACGCACAGAAGGAGCAGGCCGGTTGGCGGGACGAGCAGCAGAAGCTGCAGGCCCAGGCGAAGAACATGGCCTCGGACCAGATCCAGCAGCGTGAGCGCCGTCTGCAGGAGCGTGTAATCGGCGCCCAGCGCGATTTCCGCAACCGCAACCGGATCGTCCAGGAAGCGGCCCAAGTCTCGTTGGGGCAAATCGAGCGCGAGCTGGTTCAGATCATCCGTCAGGTTGCGAGCAGCCGCGGGATGAACTTGGTCCTGCATCGTGAACAAGTGGCCCTGAGCCAGGATGGGCTGGACATCACCCAGCAGGTTGCCGATCAACTGAATAAGGTGCTGCCGACGGTGTTTATTCCGGCGGCGAATGTCGACCCCGAAGTACTGGCAAAATCGGGTACGATGCCGACTACCGCCGATGTCGAACGCCAGCAGCAGGAAGCCCCCGCCCCGGTGGTAGCCCCTGCCGCGACCGCCCCCGCGGCGGCGCATCACTGAGCGGCGGGGAACGCGATGGAAGGGCAGGTCGGGGCCGCCCTGCCGGGTGACGGGCGGTTCTTCGAGCGGAGTGGCCCGTTTCCGCTCCAGAGGCTTGTAGAATGCGCCGGTGCCCGGATCGTGGGGGATGAGGGCATTGATGCCGGTAGGGTGTATAGCGGCGTAGCGCCGCTGCAATCCGCCGGTCCACGGGATGTCAGCTTTCTCGACAACCGGCGCTACGCGCCTCTGCTGGAACAGACCCGCGCGGGGGTGGTGCTTCTGGCCCCGGCTTTCGTCGACCGGCTTCCCAAAGGGACGATCGGTTTGGTCTGCCAGACGCCTTATCTGGCCTGGGCACGAGTGGCCAGCTTGTTTCATCCGGTGCCCGCCATAGTGCCGGGCGTTCATCCGACCGCTCTGGTGGGTGCGGATACTGTTATTGATCCGTCAGCGCAGATCGGTCCCTTTGTGGTGATCGGAGCTGGTGCGCGCGTCGGGGCCGAAACCCGCATCGATTCGCATGCGGTAATCGGCGATGGGGTGCGGATTGGCGCGCGCTGTCGGATTGGGGCGCAGGCTTGTGTGTCCCATGCGCTTCTGGGCGATCGAGTGACGTTGCTGGCGGGAGTGAGGGTTGGTCAGGAAGGCTTCGGGTTTGCGGTCGGTCCCGACGGTTTCGAGACCGTTCCTCAACTGGGGCGGGTGATTCTGGAGGATGGGGTGGAAGTTGGGGCGAACTCCACCATCGACCGGGGTTCGTCACAGGACACCGTCATCGGCGCAGGCTCGCGGCTCGACAATCTGGTGCAGATTGGCCATAATGCGCGCTTGGGGCGCTGTTGTATCGTGGTTTCCCAAGCTGGGATATCGGGGTCTACGGAACTTGGTGATTTCGTCACTGTTGCTGCTCAGGCTGGCCTGATCGGCCATATTCGTATTGGCGCCAAGGCTCGGATCGGTGCGCAATGTGGCGTGATGTCGGATGTGGACGCGGGGGCTGATGTCATCGGCAGTCCCGCGATGCCATTTCGGGAGTTCTTCCGGAATGTAGCGGTGTTGCGACGCCTGGCAAAAAAGGCGCCGCGTGAAGGAGGAGGAGAGGCCTGAGTCAGCAGGCCCCCGGAATTCAACCGGGACAGGTGGGTGCTCGTATGAAAAGGCGCGTGGACCTGCCGTCCTGAGCAAAATGGTCGGACGACGTGAATAAAGAAGTAGAGGTTCCCGCGGTGGGCGACAGCCCGACCAGTATCGAATCGATCGACGTGATGCGGATCATGGAGGCGATTCCCCATCGCTATCCGTTCCTGCTGATCGACCGGATGGTTGATATCGTGCTTGGTTCTTCAGCGGTCGGCATCAAGAACGTCACGGCTAGCGAACCGCATTTCCAGGGGCATTTTCCGGCCCGTCCCGTGATGCCTGGCGTGCTGATTATCGAGGCGATGGCGCAGACGGCAGCGACCTTGGTCGTGCTGACCTTGGGGGCGGCCTTTGAGGGTAAGCTGGTCTATTTCATGACCATCGATGGAGCCAAGTTCCGGCGCCCGGTGGAGCCCGGTGATCAACTGCGGATCCATGTCGAGAAGGAACGCAGTCGTGCCAATGTCTGGAAATTCAAGGGTATTGCGCGTGTGGATGGCGTGTCGGTGGCCGAGGCGACGTTCAGCGCGATGATCATGGGCTGAAACCGTCAGGGTTGGATTGAAACGTTCGGTTGCGGGTCCACAGTTCCTCACCGGCGCAAAATGCGATATCCGGTTTGCTGGTGCGGCCGTTCCAGATAGGGTGCCGCGCCATGTGTTAATGCCGGCCGAACCGGCGTGCCGGCATGCAGACGGTTCCGGGGCCTAGCCCTGCCGTGGGAGAGCATATTGACCGATTTGGCACAGATGGACTCCGTAAGCCGGGCCGCTGAGATTCATCCATCCTCGATCGTCGCCGATGGGGCCCGGATCGGGCACGGGGTCCGTATCGGTCCTTGGTGTTCGATCGGTCCTGACGTGGTGATCGAGGATGGCGTGCACCTGATCGCCAACGTGATCGTCGACGGTCATACGCAGGTAGGTGCCGGCGTCGTCTGTTATCCTTTCACCACGCTTGGTATGGCGCCCCAAGACCTGAAATATCGGGGCGAGCCGACGCGCTGCATCATTGGAGCGCGAACTGTGATCCGCGAGCATGTGACGATCCATCGTGGCACCGCGACCGGTAGCGGCGTCACACGAATTGGTGAAGATTGCCTGATCATGGCGAATTCCCACGTCGCGCATGATTGTACGCTCGGGAATGGCGTGATCATCGTGAACAATGTTGTCATGGGTGGCCATGTCACGATCGGCGATCGTGCGCGGATCATGGGGGCGGCAGCCCTGCACCAATTCGTGCGCATTGGCCATGCGGCGCTTGTTGGCGGCGTGTGCGGTGTCGAGGCCGATGTCATTCCCTATGGCAGCGTGCTGGGAAACCGGGCCCGGCTGGTTGGGTTGCATTGGATCTGGCTGAAGCGCAACGGCGTGCAGGCTGACGAAATGCATCGTCTGCGTCGTGCGTTCCGCGCGCTTTATCCCCGCGCGATGGAAGAGGAATCGACGGCCTTCAGCCGGCGCCTGACCGCAGTGCGGACGGAATATGGCGATGAGCCCAAGGTGGCCGAGATCCTGGCTTTCATCGAGGCTCCCAGTCATCGCGGGCTGGTGAGGGTGGCTGGCGGCGGCGCGGCATCGATTGAATCCGACGGCGTCTAGGGTGCGGGTGGAGCGCCGATATGCTTGTCGGTGACAGTCTGCGTCTGGTCGGAAACTGCGTGGGCATTCTGGCCGGGGGCGGGCCGCTACCGGGGCAGGTAGCGCGGGCGGTCGAAGCACTGGGGCACAGTGTCTTCATCGTCGGGTTTCAGGATTTCGCCGAACCGCATGTGATCGAGCCGTGGCCGCATCGTTATATCCGGCTGGCGGCGGCTGGTGAGATCCTGTCCTGCCTGCGGGCGGAAGGATGCAGGGATCTGGTTCTGATCGGCCCGGTGCGCCGACCGTCCTTCTCTGATCTGCGCCCTGACGCGGTAGGGGCGCGGATCATGGCGCGAATCGGGCGGGCATTATTCTCGGGCGATGATGGACTGCTGGCGGCGATCGTACGTGTGCTGGGGGAAGAGGGCTTTGCCATTCATGGCGCCCACGAATTTCTTTCAGGTTCGGTCGGACGGTCCGGTGTGCTGGGGCGGGTCCAGCCGGATGTCGGAGCATTGGCTGATATCCGTCGCGGACAGGACGTGGTCGAGGCGATCGGACGGCTGGATATCGGGCAGGGGTGCGTGGTGCAGGATGGATTGGTGCTGGCCGTCGAGGCGATGGAGGGCACCGACCGAATGCTGCTGCGGGCCGGGGAGTGCCGGCAACCGGGCCGGCCGGGAGGTGTTCTGGTCAAGATGCTGAAACCCGGGCAGGACCGCCGCGCCGATCTACCGACGATCGGGCCGGATACGGTCTGGCGTGCGGTAGAGGTCGGTTTGCGTGGTATCGCCTTTGAAGCCGGTGCCACATTGATGACCGATCCGGCGGCCTGCATTGCCGCCGCCGATGAGGCTGGTCTGTTCCTGATCGGGATCGGTGATGGGGCGGTGGGTATGCGGGCCGCCAGAACAGGAGAATGACGATGGCTTCGTATCTGCACACGATGGTGCGTGTCCGCAATCTGGATGCCAGCATTGCCTTCTACAAGCTGCTGGGCATGCACGAATTGCGCCGGCGCGAAGTGCCAGAGGGTGAATATACGCTGGTTTTCATCGGCTATGCCGATAACGCGGCTGGTCAGGCGGAAATCGAACTGACCTACAACTGGGGCAAGGATGAAGGCTACGAGATTGGAACCGGATTCGGCCATTTCGCGGTAGGCGTGCCCGATGTGGCGGCGATGGTCGAGGCTGTGCGGGCGGGAGGGGGCAAGGTGACGCGCGAGGCAGGGCCAGTGAAATTCGGTACCACCGTGATTGCCTTTGTCGAAGACCCCGATGGGTACAAGATCGAACTGATCCAGCGCTCTTGAGTCTATGCCCTTAACGCAGGTTGGCAGTGATCTGGCGCGCGTTTCTCTTGCTTCGACGTTCACCACCCATACGGAAGCACGCGCCGAGTGCGCGGTTTAATATTCCGGTAGCTGGCCCTTTACGGGTACCGAGGTCGGGACGCCTGGTGTGCCGGCGTAGGTGATCAGCAGCACTGTTTGCGTGTCGCCAGCCTGTCCGTGGTGGACGTCGTCGACCGATTCTCCGAAGGCCTCGCCGGCGTGATAGACGTGCGATTTGCCACTTTCGCGGTCGGTGATGGTGAGTGCGCCCTCCAGCACGTAGACCGCGTTGGGGAATGGGTGTTTGTGCCAGGGCAGGGCCGAGTGGGCGGGAATCGTCAGCCGGATCATCGTCAGTTCCGGCTGCGTCGTCGGGTAATGCGTGTAGGGCACGCCATTCCACGAATGATCGGTCTGAAGCAGGATGTCGCGATGGCCCGAGGCCACGGTCTGCGCCATCGTGGGGACAGCGATCGCTGCTGCGGATAGAGAGGTGGCAACCAGGGCCGTGCGGATTGAGATCATCATGGTTCGTCCTCCTTGACGGCCGAGGGTGATACAGGATGGCCGCCCGGGCTCATGAAAAGATAGTTTAAGATTGATGCGTCTGACGGTCGGGGGTGACGGATCTATCTGACGGGATATAGTTCCGTGTCGGATAGAGGGCCGGGAATGAGACGATACGATCCATGCACCATCCTGCGGATTCTTGCCGTATCCTGCGTTGTCTGGCCCGCCATCGGGCAGGGACGGACGGTCGTGGACATGGCGGGGCAGAGCGTGACCGTGCCGGATCATCCGGCCCGGATTGCGGATCTGTGGTTCGCGCACAATGCCGTGACCATCATGCTGGGCGCCGCCGGGCGGATTGCGGTGACCAACGACCTGCCCCCCACACGCCCCTGGATGTATCGCGTGGCGCCGGATCTGTATCGGGCGACTGGTGTTGTGGGGATGGTGCCGAATGTGGAGATGCTGCGCCATGCGGACGTGGATGTCGCGTTCGTTTCCAGCGACTCGCCGGCCCTGGAACCGATGCGGCGGATTGGGCTGCCGGTGGTTCAGGCGGGGTTTACCGACGAGGCGTCATTGCGGCAGGCGGTGGCGCTGACGGCAGAGGTGCTGGGTGATCCGCAGGCGCATGAGGTCGCTGGGCGCTATGTGGCGATGCTGGATGCGACGCGCGATCGGGTTGCGGCGGCTGTTAGCGACATACCGGAAGGCCGCCGACCACGGGTATTGCATATTCAGTCGTTGGTTCCGTTGAAGATCGACGGTACGCATACGATCATCGATGACTGGATCACACGGGCCGGGGGGCGGAATGCGGCTGATATTCCCGGCAACATGCATCCGGTTTCAGTGGAACAGGTCGCCGCGTGGGACCCGGATGTCATTATTTTTGGGGGGGATGCCGGCGCGTTTGATCCTGCATCCGCGCAGTGGGCGGGGCTGCGGGCTGTGCGGGCGGGGCGGGTCTATCGTAATCCGGTGGGTGTGTTTCCATGGGATCGGTATGGGATTGAATACCCGCTCCAGCTTCTGTGGACGGCGCAGACGTTGTATCCCGAACGCTTCGTGAAGCTTGACATGATTGGGGATACAATTCTGTTTTATCACGATTTTTTTGGATATGATCTGTCTCATGCCGATGCTGCGCGCATATTGGCGGCCAAGGGGCCCGATAGCGCACCATGAATGCGTGGCGCGAGCGTGCGCTGTGGGCGGCGGCGCTCGGGGGGCTGTTGGCGCTGGTGGTGGTGTCGCTGGGGCTTGGCCGGTTTCGGGTGCCGTTGGATGAACTGATGTCGGTGCTGCTGGGGCGGGATGGGGCGATGCCGGATGGGCGCCGGGCGTTGCTGCATTCCATCCTGCTGGCGACGCGCCTGCCGCGTGTTGCCGGGGCGGTGGTGGTGGGAGCTGCGCTGTCGGTTTCGGGGGCGGGTTTTCAGGCTGTGTTCCGTAACCCTTTGGTATCGCCTGGGTTATTGGGAGTTCTGGCGGGGGCTGGGTTTGGCGCTGCGCTGGGGATTGTGGCCGGGGCTTCGCCGCTGGGGATGCATTTTCTGTCGTTTGCGGGGGGGGCTGTGGCCGTTGGGGCGGCCGTTGGGGTGGCGCGGCTGTTTGATGCGGCGTCGATGCTGATGCTGGTGTTTGGGGGGCTGGTCAGTACGGCGCTGTTTACGGCGCTGCTGTCGCTGCTGAAATATGTGGCTGACCCCGATAAGCAATTGCCGGATATTGTTTTTTGGCTGCTGGGAAGCCTGACGCAGGTGACGGGGGCCGATGTGGGCATGATGGCGGTGCCGGTGGCGATCGGCATTGTGGGGCTGACGCTTTGCGGGCGCATGCTGGATGCGCTGGCAATGGGGGACGATGAGGCGCGGACGTTGGGGGTGCCGGTTGGCGTCTTGCGTTATGGCGTGATTGCGATTGCAACGATTCTGTCGGCGGTGACGGTTTCGGTGGCGGGGATGATCGGGTGGATCGGGTTGATCGTGCCGCATGTCGCCCGGTTGCTGGCAGGGCCGTGCAATGCGCGTGTGCTGCCGCTCAGCGCCTGTCTGGGGGGGGCGTTTCTGCTGGTTTGCGACGACCTGGCGCGGTGCGTATCGGTGGAGGAAATTCCTGTCGGGTTGATTGCGGACCTGCTGGGGGTTTGCGTGTTTCTCTCGGTGTTGCGGTTGATCCGGCGGGGGTGGGTGGAGTGACCGGGCTGGCGGTCGAGGACCTGTCTTTCGTGCGGGGTGGGCGGTGGGTGCTGGAAGGGATTTCGTTCGCGATCGCGGGGGGCGAGATGGTCGCGCTGCTGGGGCCGAACGGGGCGGGAAAGACGACGCTGCTGCGGCTGGTCCTGCGGCTGTTGCAGCCCCGGTCGGGGCGGGTGCTGCTGGACGGGCGCCCGATATCGGGCATGTCGCGGCGCGAGCTGGCGACCCATCTGGCCTATGTGCCGCAGGGGCATGGGGTGGTCTTTCCCTATCGGGTGCGCGACGTGGTGGCGTTGGGGCGGCTGGCCGGCGGGGCGATGCTGGCGCCTGTGGTGCCGGTGGCGGACCGGGAGGCCGCCGAGCTTGCCATGTCGCGGCTTGCCATTGGGCATCTGGCGGATCGATCCTACGCCACGCTCTCCGGGGGGGAGCGGCAGGCGGTGCTGATCGCACGGGCGCTGGCGCAGGGGGCGCGCCTGCTGGTGCTGGATGAGCCGGAAACGGGACTGGATTACGGACAGCAGCAGCGGCTGGCCGAGTTGCTGCGCCAGCTGGCGGGCGAGGGCTATGGCATTCTGGCCACCACGCACGACCCGCTGCGGGCCGCGCGGCTATTCAGCCGCGCGATCCTGATGCGCGAGGGCCGGCTGGTTGCCGACGGGCCGGCCGCCGAAATGCTGTCAGCGGCGGCGATTGCCGATCTGTACGGATTTAACGTGGCTTCGGTTCGGCCTGCATGACGAAATGCAGTTCGCCGCCCTTGAGGATATCGCCATGGCGCAGGTGCAGCAGGTCCTGCGGCCTGCCGTTGAGGGTGACGGTCGCGACATAAGGGTGCGCTGCGTCCAGATGGTCGGCCGTCATGGTGAAGGTGCGGCCGTTGGGCAGGTGGATTGTCGCCCGGGGGACGAAGGGGCGGCCGATTGTGTAGTCGTTGCTGCCGGGGGCGACGGGATAGAAGCCGAGTGCGGTGAACAAGTACCAGGCTGAGGTCTGGCCCAGATCGTCATTGCCAGCCAGGCCGTCGGGATGGGCATTGTACTGGCTTTCCATGATCTGCCGGAGGCGCTGCTGCGTCTTCCATGGGGCGCCGGCATAATCGTAGAGATAGGCGATATGGTGGCCGGGCTCGTTACCGTGGGCGTACCAGCCGATCAGGCCGCTGATATCCTCGACATTTTTGAACTGGGCCGGATCGACCCGGGTATCGAACAGTTCGTCCAGTCTTGCGATGAATTTGGCGTCGCCCCCTATCGTCGCGATCAGGCCGGGGACGTCCTGCGGCACGAACCATAGATATTGCCAGGCATTGCCCTCGGTATAATCGCTGCCATAGGCCGCGGCGGCGGGGTCGAAGGGGGTGTGGAAGGCTCCGGTGCTGAGGCGTGCGCGCATGAAGCCGGTTTGCGGGTCCCATGCGTTGCGCCAGTTGCCGGCGCGTTTCTCGAACTGTTCCGCGATCCGCGTCCGGCCCATCGCGCGGGCCATCCGGGCAAGGGACCAGTCGTCATAGGCGTATTCCAGAGTCTTGGAGCCGCCTTCGGCTTCCTTGTCGATCGGGACGTAGCCGAGCTTCATGTAATCGCTCAGGTCGCCATAGGCGGGTGAGGTGGCGGAAGCGACCATGGCGTTCAGTGCCGCGTCCGCGTCGAAGCCGCGGACGCCGGCGAGGTAGGCGTCCGCGATGATCGGCACGGCGTGGTAGCCGGTCATGCACCAGGTCTCCAGCCCCTGGTAGGACCAGACCGGCAGGAGGCCCACCGGGCTGGCCTGCTGTGCCGCGATCAGCGAGCGCACGAACTGCGTGCTCATGTCCGGGCGTAGCAGGGCCATCAGCGGCTGCTGGGCGCGATAGACATCCCAGGTGGACCAGGTGGAGTAGAAGCCGAAGCCTTTGGCTTTGTGAATTTCCTGATCGGGGCCGCGATAATCGCCATTGGCGTCCATGCTCAGGGTCGGGGCGAGCAGCGCGTGATATAGGGCGGTGTAGAATTGTGTTCGCTGGTCGGGCGTGCCGGCGACGTCGATGACCGACAGGGTGCGGTTCCATGTGGCCGTGGCCTCGGCGTGGCGGGCGTCGAAATCCCAGCCCTGGCCCTCGGTATCGAGATTGGCGATGGCGTTGGTTTCGCTGACCGGGGAGATGGCGACCTTTGCGCCCAGCGGGGCGTCCAGCTTGCCGAAATCGAATACTGCCTCTATCGCGCGGCCATTTTGTAAGGTCGGGTCGGTTGGGGCGTTGCCCGGGCCGCGGAAGCCGCGATAGGTCACATTCGTTTCGCGGTTGTAGAGCGTATGCGCGGTCATGGGGCGGGAGAAGCGGATCGCGAAGCAGAGTGTACGCCCCGGTGCCCAGCCGCGTGTGGTGCGGCAGCCCGATATCGTGCCGTCCTGGCGTACGCGCAGGCGCGCCCACAGCACCTTGCCCGGATAGTCGTAGATGCTGGGGCGCAGGTCCAGCAGCACATGGGCCGGCTTGTCGGTGGGGAAGGTGTAGCGGTGCCAGCCGACACGCAGGCCGGCCGTGAGTTCGGCGCGGACGGCGTAGTCGTCGAGTGTGACGGCGTAATAGCCGGGATGTTCGACCTCGGTCGTGTGGCTGAAGCGCGAGCGGTAGCCGCTTTGCGGCTTGGCGGGGTCGCCCGGTTCCAGCCTGACATCGCCGGAGACGGGCATCATCAGCACGTCGCCGAGGTCGGAATGGCCCGCGCCGGAGAAATGCGTGTGCGAGAATCCCATGATGGTGGGGTCATTGTACTGATAGCCGCCCGCCCAGTCATAGGCGTGGTGGAATTCCGGCATCGCGGTGTCGGGGGAGGGCTGGATCATGCCGAACGGTACCGTGGCTCCCGGAAAGGTGTGGCCCGGGCCGCCAGTGCCGATGCGCGGGTCCACCATGGATGCCGGGTCGCCGGTTGCCTCGCTGGCGGCGTGTGCGCGACCCGGAGGCTGGGCGATCGCGACCGCCAGCGTGGCGGACAGGCAATAGAGGATCGGGCGAGGCGTCATGAAGGGACCTTGGCTGCGGCGATGGATCGTTGTGGCGGGGAGTGTCGCACATCCTGCGTCATTCCCTAAATGCGCAGGGTCTGCCGGTCGTTTTTGTCGATCCAGCCGAGAGCGGACATGTCCTGCGTGATCCATTCGTAATCGGGATTCGTGACATTTTCGGCGACGAAGGTGACGGGTTCCGGCGTCGTGGTTTCGTCGAGTGTGGCGAGGGTGGCGCGGGCGGGGAGGGCGAGGCCGCCTTCCTCGGGCGGCCGGGCGAGGTCGTGTGCGATGGCCTGCCGGTTTTCGCGGGCCCGGCAGTAGAACACGGCGTCATGCAGGGCGGCCTTGAGGCGGTCGGCGCTGTCGGTGATCGTATCCGAGATGACCAGGAGTTTTTCGAGATGGGAGGGCATGACGGTGGAGGAGCCGCCGACCAGGAAGCCGAGGCCGCGCAGGCAGGCCTCGGTGCCCCATGAGGGGCCGACGCAGCCGCCGTCGATGGCGCGATCGGCCAACGCGCCGATCATGTCGGCGGGGGGCATGACGACGAGTTCGATTTCGCTGTCCATATCCACCCCGATCATGCCGAGGAAGCGGCGCAGGATGAGCAGATGGGTGGAATACATGTGGACCACCGCGAGGCGCGGGCGGCGGTCCATCGTGTGCCGCCACCGGTCGAACGCCTGTCGTCCCTGCGCGCCGGCCGGCCATGGTGTGGCGAGCGGGTTGGTGCCGCGCAGGATCAGCGTGTTGCCGCCGCGGCTGAGCGTACAGAGGGGGCGCAGGGAGGCGGGGTGGCCGCGCCGTCCGAGTGCGGTCATGATGGCGAGAGGGGGGAAAATGACGGCAGCGTCGAGCATTTTCCATGCCAGACCGTCTGCGATGTTGGACCAGGAGGGGGAGACCACGATTTCGGCCGCGATGTCGTGCCGCGCGAACAGGCCGTGGTTGCGGGCGATGACGACCGGTGCGCTGTCGGTCAGCCGCAGCAGGCCGATCCGCAGGGGGCGGGTCATGGTGTGCCGTCCCGGCCATGGGCAGCCAGATAATCGGCGGCGACGGCGGCGATGCGCTGCGCCGTCTGCATGGCGCGGCGGCGAAACCAGCGATAAGCCTGATCTTCCGTCGTGTTCTCGTTCTTCATGAAGAGTCTCTTCGCCTGGTCGATGAGCTTCTGTTCCGCCAGCTGGCGCTGGGCCTCGGTCAGTTCGCCGCGTGTGCGCTGGAAGCGGGTGTAGAGGGCGATGGCGGCGCGCAGCAGGGGTTTGACGTCGTCTGGCGGGGCTTCCAGCACATTGTAGGAACAGATGCCGATATCGAAGGCGGTTTCCATCAGTTCGACATCGTCCCGATCGACGAACAGGGCCACCGGACGTTCCAGCGCGGGCTGGGACAGGGCGCGGATACTGTCCAGCGCGTCGCGGTCGGCGCGCCCCATATCGACCAATATCACGTCGGGCTGGTACCGGCGCACCGCGTCGATCAGGGCGGTGCCGGCGGGGATGGACAGTACGCGCAATGACGGGTCGGCCCGCAGATCGTCCGACAGGGCACGGGCGCGGCGCGTGTTCTCGTCGGCCACGAGGACGGTCATCGGCGGCCGGGCCGGGCGGCCGGGGATATCGGCCGGGTCATCAGTAAACATCGCGCAGATAGCGGCTCTCCCGCGTCAGTGCGGTCATGAAATCGGCGGCCTGGGCGGCGGACAGGCCCCCGTGACGGGCGACGATCCGGTGCAGGGCGGCATCGACATCGCGTGCCATGCGGGCGGCGTCGCCGCAGACATACACGAAGGCGCCGGCTTGCAGCCAGTCCCACAATTCCGCCCCGGCCTGTTCCATGCGGTCCTGCACGTAGATCCGCGTGGGCTGGTCGCGCGAGAAGGCGGTGTCGAGGCGAGTCAGGACGCCGTCGGCGTGCCAGGATTCCAGTTCGTGCCGGTAATAGAATCCCTGTTCGGCGTAGCGTTCGCCGAAGAACAGCCACGTGCGGCCGGTGGCCTTGCGCGCCGTGCGCTCCTGAAGGAAGGCCCGGAAGGGGGCTATACCGGTGCCGGGGCCGATCATGACGATCGGGGCGTCGTCATTGTCCGGCAGGCGGAAATGGGAGGTCGGCTGGATGAAGACCGGGACCTGCTCGTCCTGCGCCAGTGCGGCGAGCCAGGTGGAGCACAGGCCGGGCCAGGGGTCGCGACTGACGCCCATGGTCAGTTCCACGACGCGGCCGGACAGGCTGGACGACGAGGCGATGGAATAGAGGCGTGGCTGCATGCGGCGGAACATGGGCGGGATGTCCTGCGCCGTGACGCCGAGGGCGACATTCTGGAGCAGGTCGGGGAGGAAGCCGCCCTCGGTCCGGCCCAGGGCCGCGAGCAGGGCCGGGTTGGGACGGGAGAGGTCCAGATGACGGCGCAGGGCCTCGCGCAGGCCGACCGTGCCGTGGCCGCGCAGGACGATCGGCGTGTCGTCGGGCAGGCGCAGGGCGGCGAGGGCGGCCTCGACATGGGCCGGCGGGTTGCAGGGCCAGATGCCCAGTGCGTCGCCCGGTTGCCAGGCGAGGTCGGTGGTGCCGAGATCGAGGCCGATGCGGCGGGTGTCCCTGTCCGCGCCATCGGGGCACAGGCTCTGGTTGAGGACCAGGCGGGCGAGGGCCGGGGTGTCGCGGGTGCCTTGGGTAGGCGGCTCGGGTGCCGGTGCCGGGATATCGGGGATGTCGGGGGTGGTGTGGGAGCCGAGGGCTGTCAGGAGGGCGCCACGCCAGGCCTCGACCGTGTCCTCGAAATCGGGTTCGCAGTCCACGCGGTCCAGCAGCATGGTGGCGCCGAGCGCGCGCAGGTGGGCGTCGAGCGCGCGGCCGAAGCCGCAGAAGCCGGCATAGGAGGAATCGCCCAGGGCCAGGATGGCGCAGGTGAGGTCGGGCAGTGGGGCCTGACGTGCGCGCAGGGCGGCCCAGAAGGGGCCCGCGCAGTCGGGCGGGTCGCCGTCGCCGAAGGTGGAGACGATGAAGAGGGCGCGGCCGGAGCCCGGGTCGCCGGAGCCGCACTGGTCGAGGCAGGCGATGGTGACGGGGTGGCCGGCCTGACGCAGCCATGTGGCGACCGTGGCGGCGAGGGCCTCGGCGCGGCCGGTCTGCGAGGCCCACCAGATGCGGATGGCGGGGGTCGGGGTCGGCGTGGGCGTGTCTTCGGGCGCGCCCCGGCTGTAAAGGCCGGCCAGCAGGCCGCCGACCCGGGCGCGGGCCAGCGGGTCGAGCGGTGCGTGGGCGGGGATCAGCGGCAGCGTGCCGGGGGCGGGTGGGGCGAGGCGCAGCCCTTCGAGAAAGCCTGTGAGCCAGGCTTTGGCGTCTTCATCGAGGGCGAGCGGTTCGGGGGCGGCCAGGCCGAGATGCCGGGCGATCGGTCCGGGGGACATGTCGTTCGGTCCTTGGGGTGCCGCGACGCGTTGCAGCGCGACGGCGCAGAGTTTGAAGCCGGGCTGGAGGGACACGGGATCGACGGCGTCGGAGGTGACGGTGTTGACGGCGATGTCCGTCCCGAACCGGTCGTTCCAGTGAAAGGGGGCGAAACAGGTGCCGGGGCGGACGGCCTGGGCGATGCGGGCCGGCAGGATGATGCTGCCCCGGCGGGAGGCGATGCGGACGCTGTCGCCCGGTGCGAGGCCCAGCGTGCGGGCGTCCTCTGTCGCGATTTCGACGAACGGGCCGGGGTTGAGGCGATTGAGGCTTTCCACGCGGCCGGTCTTGGTCAGGGTGTGCCACTGATGTTGCAGGCGGCCGCTGTTGAGCACGAAGGGAAAGGTGTCGTCCGGCCATTCCTCGGGGCGCATCCATGGGCGGGCGTGGAAGATGGCGCGGCCGTCCGGCGTGGCGAAGACCGGGGGGCCGCCCGGAGCGGGCAGGTAGCGGATGGGATGGCGGGCGGCGGTGTCGCCCTCGGGTGCGGGCCACTGGACGGGGCCGGCGCGGAGGCGGTCGTGGGTGATGCCGGCGATGTCGTAGCCGGTGCCGGGATTGGTGAAGCGGCTGGCCTCGGCGAAGATTTCGGCGGCCGAATGGAAGGAGAAACCGTCGGCGAAACCCATGGCGCAGGCGACCTGCGCGATGATCGCCCAGTCGGCCATCGCCTCGCCCGGTGGGGCGACGGCCTGGCGGGCCAGGGTCAGGGTGCGGTCTGAATTGACCTGCACGCCGTCGGCCTCGGCCCACAGCGCGCCGGGGAGCAGGATATCGGCGTAGCGCGTGGTTTCGCTGTCGGCAAAGGCGTCCTGCACGATCACACATTCGGCGGCTTGCAGCGCGCGGATGACGTGGTTGCGGTTGGCGACGGTGGCGACGGGGTTGGTGCAGATGACCCAGCAGGCCTTGATGTCGCCGCGCTCCATTGTCTCGAACATCGCGATCGCGCCCTGGCCGCCGGCCGCGCGTATCGTGCCGGGGGCGAGGCCCCATTGCCGTTCGACGAAGGCGCGGTCGGCGGCGACCAGTGCGCTGCGCTGGCCGGGCAGGCCGGGGCCCATATAGCCCATCTCGCGCCCGCCCATGGCGTTGGGCTGGCCGGTCAGCGAGAAGGGGCCGCAGCCCGGGCGGCAGATCGCGCCGGTGGCCAGGTGCAGGTTGCACAGGGCATTGGTGTTCCATGTGCCCGTCAGGCTCTGGTTGAGGCCCATGGTCCACAGGCTCATCCATGCGTCGGCCTGGGCGATCCATTGTGCGGTGGTCAGGATGTCCGCGACCGGCAGGCCGGTGATGCCGGCCACGGTTTCCGGCGGGTAATCGGCCAGGAAGGCGGGCATGGCCTGCCACCCCGTGGTGGCCTGGGCGATGAAGCCGGGATCGATGGCACCGTTGCGGACCAGCAGATGGAGCAGGCCGTTGAGCAGGGCGAGGTCGGTGCCCGGGCGGATGGGAAGATACAGATCGGCCTTTTCGGCCGTTGCGGTGCGGCGGGGGTCGACCACGATGAGTTTCGCGCCCGCCCGTTTGCGGTCCATCAGCCGCAGGAACAGGATCGGGTGGCAATCGGCCATGTTCGCGCCGATGACGAAGAACAGGTTGGTGCTGTCGAAATCCTCGTAGCTGCCGGGCGGGGCGTCGGCGCCGAGCGAAAGCTTGTAGCCGCTGCCGGCGGCGGCCATGCAGAGGCGGGAATTGGATTCGATATGCTGGCTGCGGACATAGGCCTTTGCCAGCTTGTTGACCAGGTACTGCGCTTCCAGCGACATCTGGCCGGAGACGTAGAAGGCAATCGCGTCGGGGCCGTGCGTGTCGAGGATGGTGCGCAGGCGCCGGGCGGTGGTTGCGATGGCATCCGACAGCGGGACGGGCGTGGGTTCGTCGCCGCGTGCGGTGCGCAGGGCGGCGCCTGTCAGCCGCTGGGGCGAGGACAGGGGCTTGTCGCAGGAACTGCCCTTGGTGCACAGCCGGCCGGCATTCGACGGGTGCGCGGGGTCGCCGCGCACCTTCGCGATCCGGCCGTTCTCGACCTCCAGGATGAGTCCGCAGCCGACCCCGCAATAGGGACAGACGGAGCGGATGTCTTCCTTCGCCATGATGCGTCAGGTGGGCAGGAGGTCCGGCATTGCCGGGAGTTTCGCCCGGATCTGCACCCTGCCGTCATGCAGCCGGGCATCCCATGTGCGCAGGCGGATAGCGGCATCTTCCAGGCACTGGCCGTCTTCCAGCCGGAAATGCTGTTTGTAGAGCGGGGAGGCGACGATCCGCTGTCCTTTCAGGTCGCCCATCAGGCCACGGCCGATGACATTGGCGTTGGAGAACGGATCGTGGTTGTCGATCGCGTAGACCCGGGCGGGCTCGCCGGTCGATGCGGGCAGGTAGAAGAGGGCGACCTGGCTGCCCGCGTGCCACGCCACGACGCCGGAACGGGCGACGAGGTCGGTCTGGGCGCAGAGGTCGGTCCAGTCGGCGGGGCCGGGCTGGGGGGCTGTTTCGGGCAGATTGTCGGCGGGGCGGACCTGGTCGCGTTCCGGCAGGGTGCGGACGTTGGGGTCCGGACGGGTATCGTTGACGAAGGTGCGGAAGCGCTTGAGCTTGTCGCGGTCTTTCAGCGCGTCGCGCCATTCGCAGTGATAATGGTCCACCACGGATTGCATCTGGCGTTCCAGTTCGGCGCAGATGCCCAGCGAATCGTGGATGATGACATCGCGCAGATAGTCCAGCCCGCCTTCGAGATTTTCGCGCCAGACGGAGGTGCGCTGGAGCCTGTCGGCCGTTCGGATGTAGAACATCAGGAAACGGTCGATATAGCGGACCAGCGTTTCGGCATCGAGATCGGTCGCGAACAGTTCGGCGTGGCGGGGCCGCATGCCGCCATTGCCGCAGACATAGAGGTTCCAGCCGTTTTCGGTGGCGATGACGCCGACATCCTTGCTCTGGGCCTCGGCGCATTCGCGCGTGCAGCCGGAGACCGCGAATTTCAGCTTGTGCGGCGAGCGCAGGCCCTTGTAGCGGTTCTCCAGGTCCAGCGCCTTGCCCACGCTGTCCTGCACGCCGTAGCGGCACCATGTGCTGCCGACGCAGGATTTGACGGTGCGGGTCGATTTTCCGTAGGCGTGGCCGGTCTCGAACCCCGCATCGAGCAGTTCGGTCCAGATGTCGGGCAATTGGTGGAGCTGGGCGCCGAACAGGTCGATGCGCTGGCCTCCGGTGATCTTGGTGTAGAGGCCGTATTTTTTCGCGACCTGGCCCAGAACGATCAGCCTGTCGGGCGTGATTTCGCCCCCGGCGATGCGCGGTACCACCGAGTAGGTGCCGTTTTTCTGCATGTTGGCCATGAACGTGTCGTTCGTGTCCTGCAGGGGGATATGGAGCGGGTCGGTGATCGGCTTGTTCCACGCCGAGGCGAGGATGGAGCCGATGGCGGGCTTGCAGATGTCGCAGCCCAGGCCGCCATTGCCATGCTGGGCCATCAGCTCTTCGAAAGTCTGGAGTCCGTGCACGCGGACCAGCGAATAGAGTTCCTGCCTTGTATGGGAAAAATGCTCGCACAGGCTGCGGTCGACGGTGATGCCGCGGGCTTCCAGATCGGTCTCGAACACGTTCTTCAGCAGGGCGGCGCAGCCGCCGCAGCCGGTGCCTGCCCTGGTGCATTGCTTGAGGGAGGCCAGATCGGTGCAGCCTTCGTCGATGGCGGTGCGGATCGCGCCCTTGGTGACGTTGTGGCAGGAGCAGATGGTGGCGGTATCGGGCAGGGCGTCGGCGCCCAGCAGGTCAGCGCCCTCGCCGCGCGGCAGGATCAGCACCGCCGGATCGGCGGGCGGCCTGATGGCGTTCTGCACATATTGCAGGATCGTGTCGTAATAGGAATTGTCGCCCACCAGTACCGCGCCGACTACCCGCGTGCCGTCGCCCGACAGGACCAGGCGGCGGTATGAACCGTCGGCCTCGCCGATGAAGCGGTAGCTGCGACTGCCGGGGATTGCGCCGTGGGCATCGCCGATGGAGCCGACATCGACGCCCAGCAGCTTGAGCTTGGTGGACATGTCGGCGCCGCCGAATGCCGCGTCCTCGCCGGCCAGGATGGAGGCGACGGTGCGGGCCATGGCGTAGCCGGGCGCGACCAGGCCGAAGACCTGCCCGTTCCATGCCGCGCATTCGCCGATGGCGAAGATGGCGGGGTCGGACGTGCGGCACGCATCGTCGATGACGATGCCGCCGCGCGGGGCGACGGCGAGATGGCAGTCGCGGGCCAGCCGGTCCTGCGGCCGGATGCCGGCGGAGAAGACGACCAGATCGGTTTCCAGAATGCCGTCATCGGCAAAGACGAGGCGGTGGCGGCATGTTTCCCCGGCCGTGATCTCCCGCGTGGCGCGGCTGGTCAGCACCGCGATGCCCAGGGCCTCGATCCGCTGCTTCAGGGCCTGGCCGCCTTCGTCATCGAGCTGGACCGGCATGAGGCGGGGGGCGAATTCGACGACCGAGGTGGCCAGGCCGAGGCCTGCCAGCGCATTGGCGGCCTCCAGCCCCAGCAATCCGCCGCCGATGACGACGCCGCGGGATGCACCTGCGGCGGCGGCGCGGATCTGGTCCAGATCATCCAGCGTGCGATAGACCAGCCCGGCGGTGCCGCTGTTGCCAGGCACGGACGGCACGAAGGGCGTGGAGCCGGTGGCGATGATGAGCGTGTGGTAGGGCAGCGCGCCCTCGTCGCTTTCGACGGTCCGAGCCGTGCGGTCGATCGCCGTGACGCGGATGCCGCGATGCAGGGTCATGCCGTGGGCGGCGTGGAAATCCTGCCTGTGGAGGGCCAGGGCGGCGGCATCCTGGCCGGCCATGTAGGCGGTGAGATGCACGCGGTCGTAGGCGTCGTGCCGTTCCTCGCCGAAGATGTGGATGGCGTGGTGGTGGTGCAGGCCGTGCATGACGAGCTGTTCGGCGCAGTAATGGCCGACCATGCCGTTGCCGATGATGACGATGTTTCCGGTGCTGGTCATGGTCGTTTCTCGCTCGATATCGTCCGCCGGATCGGGGCCGGGGCTGGGGGGTCTGTCGCGGGTGGGCGTCAGAGGGATGCGGAGAGTTCTTCCAGGCCGGTTGCCTGTGCCGGCGACGCTGCTTTCCAGCGTCGCCGACAGGCGGAGACGCACAGAACGGCGAGCAGGGCGATGCCCGCGAAGGCGAGGAAGCCGGGACCGTACGAGCCCGTCGACTGCCGCGCCGCCCCGAGCGAGGAGGCGAGATAGAAGCCGCCGACGCCGCCGCTCATGCCCACCAGCCCGGTCAGGATGCCGACCTGGTGGGGAAAGCGGGTCGGTACGAGCTGGAACACCGCGCCGTTGCCCAGACCCAGCACGAGCATGCCCGCGAAGAACGCCGGGAAGGCGAGCCAGATCGTCGGCAGGCCGCAACCGACCAGGGCGAAGATTGCTGCTGCCAGGCCGTAGAGAATGCACAGCGCGCGGTCGCCACCGATACGGTCGGCCAGTGCGCCGCCCAGCGGACGGACGAAGGAGCCCGCGAACACGACCAGCGCCGTGCAGCTTCCCGCCACCGCCGGCGGCAGGCCGTACTGATCGTTGAAATAGATGGTCAGGAAGGAGGCGAGCCCGACGAAGCCGCCGAAGGTGACGCCGTAGAAGAACATCAGCACCCAGCAATCGGCCGTCTTCAGCACCGGGAGCCACGCGACGATGCCGGCGCCGGGGTGCCGTGGCGGTTCCTTCGCCAGGAACAGGAACGCGCAGAGGATCGCGGCCAGCGGGAGCGTGGCGAGGCCCAGCACGTTTACCCAGCCATAGAGCACCGCCAGTCCGGGGGCGAAGAGGGCGGCGAGCGCGGTGCCGGAATTGCCGGCGCCCGCGATGCCCAGGGCAGTGCCCTGGTACTGTGGCGGGTACCATCCGGAGGCGAGGGGAAGGGCCACGGCGAAGGAGGCGCCGGCCACGCCCAGGACCAGCGCGACGGGGAAAAGGCCCGCATAGCTGTGGGGCGCGACGAGCCACGTCGCGGCCAGTCCGGCGATGACCAGCAATTGCATGGCGATGGCGACGCGGCGGGGACCGCAATGGTCGACCAGCGCGCCGGCGGCGACGCGGAACAGGGCGCCGGCCAGCACCGGGACGGCGACGAGGAAACCCTTCTGTCCTGCATCGAGATGCAGGTCATGCGCGATTGCGATGCCCAAGGGGCCGAGAAGGACCCAGACCATGAAGGAAACATCGAAATAGAGAAAGGCCGCCAGCAGCGTGCGCGGATTGCCGGCCTTGAAAAATCCCTTGTCCACGGTGCAGCATCCAGCGCCCGCCTGGCATCAGGAGAACGCGCCCTCGGCGGGCATGAAAGCCGTCTTTGACTTCCCGGTGTCTCGTCGTGTTGCTTCTGGCCGCGCCTGGTTCATCCGCCGCCGTTGGCGGGAACCGGTATGGAGCGGGATCTGGAAATTATTATCCAGCAAGAATGATATGGAGTCAAAATAATATTCCGTCGGGCAGGTCTGCGAGCATCGGAGCGGAGGAAGCGCGCGTCGGATCGTCGCCAGCGCGCATTGCCAGGCAGGTTCTAGAGGCTGAGGAGGAAGGCTGTGCGCCATGGCGTATCGGGGCGCGGGGGGTCCAGGGTGAGGGAGCCGCCGTGGGCCTGGGCGATCTGGCGGGCGAGGCTGAGGCCGATGCCGTTGCCGTTGGGTTTCAGCGAGAAGAAGGGGCGGAAGATCGCGTCGCGGTAGGTGTCCTCGATGCCGCTGCCATTGTCGCGGATGGCGATGACCATGCCGGTCGAGGTGGCGTGGCCCTGGAGCCAGACGGTGGGGCCGGTGGGGCCGGCGGGATCGGCGGCGGCAAGTGCGGCCTCCGCCGCGTTGTTGAGAAGGTTGAGCAGCGCCTGTTCCATCTGCGGCGCGTCGAGGCGGACGATGACGCGGCGTGGGGGGACGCTGGTTTCGAGATGCACCCGGCCGTGCCAGCGGGCACCGAACAGGGCGCCGAGGGCGCGCAGTAGGTCGTGCAGGTCGGTCGGGCGCAGGTCGGGGGGCGGCAGGCGGGCGAGGTCGCGATAGCCCTGCACGAAACGGTCGAGCCCGCGCGTGCGGCGCAGGATGGTGCCCAGGGCCTCGTGGATCATGTCCGCCGTCGCCGGGTCCATTGGGTGTTCCGCCATCTCATGGGCGGTTTCGGCCAGCGAGACGATCGGGGTGAGGGAGTTCATGATCTCGTGGCCCAGGATCTGGAGCAGGTCGCGCAGGGTGCGGGCGTCGGCGGCGTTCAGTTCCGCCTCGATATCCGTCAGGGCCAGGAAATGCGTGACGCCGCCCGAGCCGCTGCCCTGCGCGACCGCCAGCGCGAAGGTGCGGGGCGGGGCATCCTGCATGGTGGGAATGCGCACGATGCGGCGTTCAGCCGAGGGCGTGCCCAGCAGGGCGGCCGTGTCGGCGGGCAGGCGGTCCTCGGTGCCGAACAGGTGGCGGGCGGCGCGGTTGGCGGCGTGGAGCGCGCCGTCGCCCGTGCGGTAGAGCAGGGGGATGGGGGCGTGGTCCAGCAGGGCGCGGTTGCGCAGCCTCTCGCGGTCCGAGGGGCGGACGATGGAGGTTTCGACCCGCATCGGCCTCTGCGACAGGCGGGCCAACGTGGCCAGGTGGATGACCGAAGCGGCCGTGGCCGCCAGTGCCAGCAGCGCGGTGGTGGCATAGAGCCCCGCCGCCAGCGCGCGTGGTGCCAGCAGGCAGGTGCCGGCGACCAGGGCGATGCAGATGACCCCGCTGCGGATGGCGCGCATCGCTACAGCCCGTAGCGCGCCATGCGGCGATACAGGGCCGGGCGGGTCAGCCCGAGGTCGCGCGCCGCATGCGAGACGTTGAAACCGTGCCGGCGCAGGGCGGATTCGATCAGCGCGCGTTCGGATTCCGCCAGTGTCGGACTGTCATGTGCGCGGTCGCCGTCGGGGGACAGGGGGGCGTCGGCATCGCCCAGCACCACCATCCGCTCCATCGCCGCGCGCAGTTCGCGGACATTCTGCGGCCAGGGGCGCTGGCGGAGCGCATCGATGGCGGCGGCGTCCGGCACCGGTTCGGGCAGGCCGTGGCGGATGGCGAAATAATGCAGGAAATGCGTGGCCAGGACCGGAATATCGTCCGGGCGTTCGGCCAGCGGGGGCAGCGCGACGCGGACCGCGTCCAGCGGCAGCCACAGGCGCGGCGGCAGGCGGGCGGCGAGTTCTTCCGCCCCCAGGGACGACAGGGCCAGGACGCGGGGCGGGGCGGCACCGTCCAGCCGGTCGGCCAGGGCGCGCTGGAGCGTGGGTGCGAGGGATTCGATGCCGCGCAGGATCCAGGTGCCGCGCTCGGCGGGCAGGGCGGACAGGCCGTCCGCGTCGATCAGGACCGGGGGGTGCGGGTCGCCAGAGCGGGCGTGAATCCGGCGGGCCAGCAGGGTCTTGCCGCTGCCGGGCGGGCCGGACAGCAGCATGTGCGCGCGGGTGGGCGCGATGCGGTCGGCCAGGGCGAGGGGGGCGCGCATCGGGGCCGATACCGCGATCAGGACCGGCTCGGCGGCATGGGTGTCGGGCTCGGGCGGTCGGGTTTCGCGCCGCCGGCGGTCCAGCGTGTCGTGCAGCAGGGTGACCAGCCGTTCGTTATGCCACGGCTTCATGACGAAATCGGTGGCGCCCTCGCGCATCGCGGCGACGGCGATGGCGACGCCGCTATGGCCCGTCACGACGATGATCGGCAGGGCGGGGCGCAGCGCGTGCAGGTCGCGCAGCAGCGCCAGCCCTTCCGCCCCCGTGGTGGCGCCGGGCGCGTAGTTGAGGTCCAGCAGCACCAGGTCGATCGGCTCGGCGGCCACATGGGTGAGGGCTTCTGCCGCGTCGTGCGCCGCGAGGACGCGGAAGCCGCGCCGCGTCAGCAGCAGGCGGGCGGCGGACTGGATGTCGGCGTCGTCGTCGACGAACAGGACCGTTGGCTGCGTGGCCGGGTCCGTCATGGTGTGGTTGCTCCCGATTCGTTGCGTGGTCGCCTGGATATCGTCTTGACAGGGCCGCCCGGCTGTCCGGTTTCGGACAGTTTGTCCGCTGGCGGACAGGGGGAGGCGGCGAGCCCGAA
This sequence comes from Gluconacetobacter takamatsuzukensis, assembly GCF_014174275.1. Taxonomy (GTDB): domain Bacteria; phylum Pseudomonadota; class Alphaproteobacteria; order Acetobacterales; family Acetobacteraceae; genus Gluconacetobacter; species Gluconacetobacter takamatsuzukensis. The sequence goes on from NZ_JABEQK010000004.1 coordinate 78,407, forward strand.
AACATCCTTTTCTTACAATGGGATAAAAATCCGTCCGGGTACCATACACTGTTTGCGAACGAGGGAAACAGAGCATGGACCGACCGATTTCACCCCCCGACGCCGTGCCGTCGCCGACCCGTCCGCTGCCCGGTGGCCGGATGGACCGGGCGGTGCGTCGCCCGCGCCACCATGTGCTGATGCGCCGCGCGGTACGCTGGGGGGCCGCGGTGGCCGTGCTGGTGGCCAGCGTGGTGGTGTGGCGGATCGTGCCGGCATCGGGGACGCTGTCGGTGCGCGGCGACCAGCTGACGATCGAGACCGTCCGTTCGGCGCCGTTTCTGGATTATCTTCCCGTTCGCGCCAGCGTGGCGCCGCTGCATGTGACCTATGTGGGCGCGGTGCAGGGCGGCGAGGTGTCGGAGGTGGTGGCGCGCGACGGCGCGCTGGTGGCCCGGGACGATATTCTCGCGCGGCTGACCAACCCGCAGTTGCAGCTCGACGTGACATCCCGCGAGGCGCAGATCGCCAGCCAGCTGGGCGCGGTCAGCGCGCAGCGGCTGGCGTTGCAGCAGACGCGCACCGGCGAGGAAAGCCAGCTTGGCGAGGCGCGCTACAATCTGTTGAAGGCGCGGCGGGAGCTGGAGATTCACGAACAGCTGCACGCGCAGGGGTTCGAGTCCGACGCCAACCTGCAAAGCTATCGCGACGAGGCCGAATACGATGCCGCTCGCGTGGCGCGGCTGGATGCGGCGCGGGGGCAGGACCTGGCGGTGGCGGCCCGGCAGAGCGACGAGATCGACCGCGAGGCACAGCGGCTGCGCAGCAACCTGGAAGTGGTGGAGGACAGCCTGAACGCGCTGGTGCTGCGGGCGCCGGTGGCGGGGCGGCTGACGAATTTCGACCTCCAGCCCGGGCAGTCGCTGAAGGCGGGGGACCGGATCGGGCAGATCGACAGCGAGGGCCAGTATCGGCTGGATGCCGATATCGACGAATTCTATCTCGGCCGGGTTTCGGTCGGGCAGCGGGCGGATGCCGAGATGGGGGACGCGAAGGTCGCGATGACGGTGGCGCGCGTGCACCCGCAGGTGACGAACGGCCAGTTTCGCGCCGAGCTGACCTTTGACGGGGCGATGCCCGCCGGGCTGCGCCGGGGCGAGAGCGTGGATGTGCGCATTACGCTGGGCGAGACGCATCCGGCGCTGGTGCTGCCCAACGGCGCGTGGCTGGAAGCCGGCGGCGGGTCGGCGGCCTTTGTCGTGACGCCGGACGGGCATGGCGCCGACCGGGCGGCGATTACATCAGGCCGGCGCAACCCCGAGCAGGTGGAGATTACGGGCGGACTGCACGCGGGGGATCGCGTCGTCGTCTCGTCATACAATTCCTACAAGAATTTCAATCATCTCTCGATTCACTGAACGTACTTCCACCGAACGAACGGAATGCACCGGACATGCTGATCGCCCTTTCCCACATCCAGCGCCTCTATCGCTCCGACGAGGTGGAGACGACCGCGTTGCTCGATATCGAACTCGGCATCGAAGCGGGTGAATTCGTCGCCATCATGGGCCCTTCGGGCTGCGGCAAATCCACGCTGCTGAATATTCTCGGCACCATCGACCGGCCGACATCGGGTTCCTATTCCTTCGGGGGACAGGAGCTGACCGAGCTGGGGGAGGCGGCGCTGGCGGCGTTTCGCCGGGAAAACCTTGGCTATGTCTTCCAGAGTTTCAACCTGATCGACGAGCTGACGATCGAGGAGAATATCGAGCTGGCCCTGATCTATCGCCGGATGCCCAAGGCCGAACGGCGCCGGCGGGTGGCGCATGCCATGGACCATGTGGGGATTGCGCATCGGGCGCGGCATTATCCCTCGCAGCTTTCGGGCGGGCAGCAGCAGCGCGCGGCGATCGCGCGCGCCATTGTCGGCGAGCCGCGCCTGATCCTGGCCGACGAGCCGACCGGGAACCTCGATACCGAAAACGGCGCGCAGGTGATGGATATTCTCCAGCGCCTGAACGACGAGGGGGCGACCATCGTGATGGTGACCCATTCGCCCAGCCATGCCGACCTGGCGAAGCGCCGGGTGGACATGCTGGACGGGCAGGTCGTGATTTCCGTCCGCAACGCCATCTGAGGACCGGCCCCGATGCTGAGCACCATCCTGCGAGGGGCCGCGCGGCAAGCGCGGCGGCACCCGGTCTATGTCGGGCTCGATCTGCTGGGCCTGGCGCTGGGGATCGGCGTGTTTCTGAGCCTGGCGTTGCTGGTGCGCCACGAATACAGCTTCAACGCCGGGCTGCCGGGTGTCGAGCGGCTGGTGCGGCTGGACGAACGCTGGACCCTGCCCGGTGTCGCGCCGATGGAAGAAGGGGATGCGACCTATCATGCCATCCCGTTCCTGCTTCAGGATTTTCCGGAAATCGAGGATGCGCTGCACCTGGTGGGGACGACGTTCCGGACCGAACAGGACGGGAAGTTCACGAAATTCGACGGCATCGAAACCGATGCGTCCTTCTTTCGCGTCTTCGGGATCGGCCTGTCGCGCGGGGTGGCGGGGGAGGCGCTGGCGCGGCCGGATGGGCTGGTCCTGTCCGAAAAGGCGGCGCTGAAGGCGTTCGGCACGCTCGACGTGCTGGGGCGGCGCATCGAACTCAACCGGTTGGGGACGCGATCGGTCCATGTCGTGACCGGAATCATGACGCCCGTACGCGGGCCGAACCTGCTGGCGAACGCCGAGATGGTGGTGCCCATTCCGGCCGAGGAAGCCCGGACGCGGCCGTGCTTCCTGTATTGGGGCTCGTCATGCGACCCGGTGATCCTGCGCCTGAGAAAGCCGGAGGATATCGATGCCGTGCGCGCGCGGTTGCGCGATTTCGTCATTCGCCATGCGTCGGGGGCCGAGAGCGATCCGGCTGCCATCGGGCCGCATCCGGAGAAGATCTACGAATTGCGGCTGGTGCCGCTGCGGCAGACGAATTTCTACGATGTGGGCGTCGAGAACACGGATGACGGCGTGGATCGCAATGTCGTCGATGCGATCGGGCTGATCGGGTTCCTGGCCCTGGTGCTGGCCTGCGCCAATACGATCAACCTGGCGACCGCGCGTGCCGGGCTGCGGGCGCGGGAGGTTGCGGTGCGCAAGACGCTGGGGGCCACGCGGCGGCTGCTGTTTGTCCAGTTCATGGGCGAGGCGCTGTTCGTCACCAGTGTCGCGGGGATTGTGGGCCTGGTGTTCTGCGAGATCCTGACGCCAGAGATCGCGAGCCTGACGGGCGAGGCCGTGACCGTTTCGTACGGGTTCGTGCTGGCCGTGCTGCCGGTGGTGATCGTGCTGGCGGGGCTGGCCAGCGGGTTTCATCCGGCCACCATCCTGTCGGGCTATCGGCCGGCGGCCGTGCTGGCGGCGGCGCGCATGCCTTCCGGCGGGCGGGGGGCGGCGCGGTTGCGCAACAGCCTGGTCGCCGGGCAGTTCGCGATTGCGGTTGCCATCGTCATCTGCACGCTGGTGATCGACCGGCAGACCGCGTTCATGCGCGATGCGGACCGGGGCTATGTCAAGTCCGGGCTGCTGGTCGGCCAGCCGCTGCGCGGCAACGACCCTGCGCTGGAGCGCAGGATGCTGGACGCGCTGCGGTCGGTGCCCGGGGTCACGGCGATTGCGTTCGGGATATTGGAGCCGAACCCGCATTCCATGTCGCGCTCGGGCTATAAATATGCCGGGCCGAACGGGCCGGTCGAGATCCAGATGCTGTTCGACCGCGTGGGGCCGGGTTATTTCGAGGTCTATCGTCCGCGCCTGCTGGCGGGGCGCTGGTTCGACCCCATGCGAGGGCAGGACGAGGGGCCGGATGCCGACAACCTGCGGAACGGCACCGGCAGTTTCAATGCCGTGGTCAATGCCAAGGCGGCGGCGACGCTGGGGTTTGCCTCGCCCGGGCTGGCGATCGGCCAGGTCCTTACGAATGACGGGCTGAAGGCGCGGATTATCGGCGTGGTGGACGACATGCGCTTCGTGTCGCCGCGCGACCCGGTGTCGCCGGAGATCATCTATTTCGACACGCTGGCGCGGGTGCCGTTTGTCGACCCCGTTCCGGCCGTGCGCTTCGCGGGCGTGACGCGGGCGGTGATGGCCGAGCGGCTGGACCGGGCCTGGGCCACGGTGCGGCCGGAACTGGCCAGTTCGTTCCAGCCCGCCGACGAGAGGATGGAGGATTATTTCACCGGGGACGAGCGGCGGGGCCATATCTTTACCCTCGGCGCGGTGGTGTCGCTGCTGATCGCCTGCATGGGGCTGTACAGCCTGGCCGCGTTCTCGGCGATCCGGCGGGTGCATGAGATCGGTATCCGCAAGACGCTGGGCGCGTCGGGGGGGCAGATCGCCGGCCTGCTGCTGCGCGATTTCCTGCGGCCGGTGGCGTTGGCCTGCGTGCTGGCGTGCCCGGTGGCGTGGGTGCTGATGCGGTCGTGGCTGTCGGGCTTCGACCAGCGCGTGCCGCTGAGCCCGCTGCATTTCCTGATTGCCGTCGGCGGGGCGTTCCTGATCGCGACGCTGACGGTGCTGGGGCAGACGATCCGTGTCGCGCGCGCCGAGCCCGCGCGGGCGTTGCGGGCCCAGTGAGAGAGTCCGTGAAGACCATGACGGCATCGATTTCCATCCTGGTCCTGCGTCCCGCCCCGGCGGGGAGCGTGGCCTGTCGCCCCGACGCAGCCTGAGGAGCATCATGATGTTTGCGACCATCCTGCAAACTGTCCTGCGCCAGGTGCGGCGGCATCCGCTCTATGTCGGGCTGAATGTGTTCGGGCTTGCGCTGGGGATCGGCGTGTTCCTGACGCTGACCCTGCTGGTGCGGTACGAATACAGTTTCAACGCCGCGTTGCCCGATGTGGACCGGCTGGCGCGGGTGGATACCCACTGGACGATGCCCGGCACGCCGCCGGGCGAGGTCGCGGGCAGTACGTTCCGCGCCATGCCGTTCCTGCGCGAGGATTTTCCCGAGATCGAAGCGGGGATCCGCTTCGAGGACACCGATTTGCAGACGGAGCGGGAAGGGGTTTTCACCTCGTTTGCCTCCGGCCTGACCGATCCTGGCTTCTTCGGCGTCTTCGGGCTGAAGCTGCTGCATGGGGTGCCGGACCAGGCGCTGGCGCGGCCGGATGGGCTGGTGCTGTCGGAGCGGGCCGCGATCCGGCTGTTCGGGACGACCGAGGCGATGGGGCGGACGGTGCCGATCAACCGCGCCGGGGTGACGGTGACGCATACCGTCACCGGCGTGCTGGCGCGCCGGATGACCCCCGACTTTCTTTCCGACATCGAGATGCTGGCGCCGTTTTCCTCGGAGGACGTGACGACCCGGTTCTGCTTCCGGAGCTGGGCGAGCGATTGCGGCAGGATCTATCTGAAGTTTCGCAGGCGGGGGGATATCGATGCGGTGAACGCGCGGCTGCGCGATTTCGTCATCCGGCATGCGGCGGGAGCGGAGGGCGATCATACGGCGTTCGGCGTGCATCCCGAGAAGGTCTACGGGCTGTCTCTGGCGAAGCTCGATGAGGCGCGGTTTCGTGATTTCCATGTCCTGTATGCCGAGGACGGGGTGGATCGCACCGTGATCAACAGTATCGGGCTGATGGGGCTGCTGGCCCTGGCGCTGGCCTGTGCCAATGCGGTCAACCTGGCCACGGCGCGGGCCGGGCTGCGGGCCCGCGAGGTGGCGATCCGCAAGACGCTGGGTGCCTCGCGGCGGGTGCTGTTCGGGCAGTTCATGGGGGAGGCGCTCCTGGTCGCCGCCATTGCCGGTGTGCTGGGCCTGGCGCTGTGCGAGATTCTGGTGCCCGAGGTCGCGAGCCTGACGGGGGAGGAGCTTGTGGTGCGCTACGGGCTGGTCGGCGTGGTCCTGCCGCTGATCGTGCTGGTCTGCGGGCTTGCCAGCGGGGTCTATCCTGCCCTTGTCCTGTCGGGCTATCGACCGGCCGCCGTGCTGGCGGCCGCCCGGATGCCGTCGGGCGGGCGGGGGGCGGCGCGGCTGCGCGACGGGCTGGTGACGGGGCAGTTCGGCATCGCGATCACGATCGTCATCTGCATGCTGGTGATCAACCACCAGACGGATTTCATGCGCACGGCCGACCCCGGCTATGTGCGCGACGGGTTGCTGATTGGGTCCGCGATGCCGGGCAGCGACCTTGCCGCGCAGCGCCGGATGCTGGATGCGCTGCGGGCCGTGCCGGGCGTGGTGACGGCCGGTTTCGGCGAACTGGCACCGCGCCCCGGCACGAAGAACCTTGGGACATACAGTTATGACGGGCCGGCCGGGCCGGTAAACGTCTATCTGCTGCAGGATACGGTGGGTGCCGGCTATTTCGAGGTCTATCGGCCGCGCCTGCTGGCCGGGCGCTGGTTCGATATTGCCCGCGGGCAGGACGACGTGCCGTCGCGCGACGACATGCGGACCCGCATGGCCAACGTCGTGGTCAATGCAGGGGCCGTGTCGCGGTTCGGCTTTGCCTCGCCGGACCAGGCGATCGGCAAGATCATCCGGAGCGGCGGGTGGACGACCCGGATCATCGGCGTGATCGACGATGTGCGCTTCGAATCGCCCCGGCAGGCCATCTATCCGGAGATCATCCTCTTCGACACGCTTGCGCAGCGGCCCTTCAGCGAGCCCATTCCCGCCATCCGGTTCCAGGGGGTTGCCGAGGCCGAGATGGCGCGGCGGCTGAATCGGGCCTGGGCGGGCATTCTTCCGGATGTCGCCAGCGATTTTTCGTCCGTCGATGCACGGATGGCGGCCTATTACAGCGGCGACGAGCGGCGGGGGCGGATCTTTACGCTGGGTGCCGCGGCGGCGCTGCTGATTGCCTGCATGGGGCTGTACGGGCTTGCGGCCTTTGCCGCCGCGCGGCGGGTGCATGAGATCGGCATCCGCAAGACGCTTGGGGCGACCGGGCGGCAGATCGTGGCGCTGCTGCTGGGGGATTTCCTGCGGCCCGTGATGGTGGCGTGCCTGCTGGCCTGCCCCGTCGCTTGGGTCGTGATGCGGCGCTGGCTGGCGGGGTTCGACGAACGCATTGCGCTGACGCCTGCGCATTTCCTGATCGCGGTGGCCGGGGCCTTTGCCATCGCCATTCTCACCGTCCTCGGACAGACATTTCATCTGGCGCGCGCCGAGCCGGCGCGGGCCTTGCGGGCGGAGTGATCGCCATGCGTGTTCTTTCAGCGACGCTTGTCCTTGGGGTTGCCATTGCGTCGCCCGCCGCTGCCCAGACGCTTCAGGAATCGCTCGCGATGGCCTATCGCGGCAATCCGACGCTGCTGGGCGAGCAGGCGAACCAGCGGGCCGTGACCGAGAATTCGGCGCAGGCGCGCAGCGGGTGGCGGCCGACCGTGTCGGTCAACATGGATGCGAACTACCAGCAGGGGCCCTATACCAGCGCCTTCGCGCTGGGTACCTTCACGTCGAATTATGCGGAAGGATATGTCTCGGCCAAGCAGACGCTTTATTCCTTCGGCCATGTCGCCAACCAGGTGCGGGCGGCGGATGCGCGGTCGCGGGCCGAGGGGCAGACGCTGCGCCTGACGGAATCGCAGGTCTTTACCAGTGCGATCAGTGCCTACATGGACGTGCTGCGCGACCGGTATGTGCTGGATGTGCGCAAGGCCGACCTGGAGATGCTGACCCGGCAGGTGCGGGTGATTACCTCGCGCTACAATCTGGGCGGTGCGCCGGGCGAGCAGGTGACGCGCACCGATGTCGAGCAGTCCGAGACGCGACGGCGTTCGGCGGAGGTGGCGCTGGCGCAGGTGCGGGCGACGCTGGCGGCGTCGGAGGCGAATTTTCGCGCCGTCATCGGTATCGAGCCGGCGCAGCTGACCATGCCGGAGGGGTTGCCCGGCCTGCCGCCGTCGATCGAACTGGCCGTCAGGCAGGCCATTGCCGCCAATCCGCAACTGGCGGAGATGCGCGACGTGAAATCGGCGACCGAGGCGGATATCGATACCGCCCGGTCGCAATGGGGGCCGCAGATCCAGGCGCAGGGGCTGTTCGGCACCGTCGGGCCGGCGGCGCCGTTCCGGGGGCATGAATATGCCGAGGAAATCGGCGGCACCGTATCGCTGGTCCAGCCACTTTATAATGGCGACCTGTATAATTCGCAGATCCGGCAGGCACGGGACAAGGACGAGCAGGCGCGGCAGAACCTGGAGCAGGCGCGCCGCGCCGCGTTGCAGGATGTGGTGACGAACTGGCGGGCGGTGGAAAACGGCCAGCAGGCAATCGAGGCCAGCCGGGCCGAAGTGCAGTCGGGCGAGACGACGCTGAAGGGCTATCAGGTCGAATATGGCTATGGGCTGCGCAGCACGACCGACGTGCTGTACGCCGACCAGAATCTGCGGGCCGCACAGGTGGACCTGGCGAACAGCCGGCATGACACGATCGTCGCGGAGGCGAAGCTGCTGGCCTCGATCGGGCGGTTGCAGGCCCGCGACCTGCTGCCGGGGCTCCAGCGCTATGACAGCGACGCGGCGTTGCATCGTGCGCGGACCAGGGGATGGGAGCCGCTTCAGACGCCGGTTGCGGCCCTGGACCGGGCGGGGTGGTAGGCGTGGCGCGGAAGGGAGAATAGGTGATGTTTGCATCCGGATTCAGAAGCCTGCCCCGGCATGGACTCTATGGCGCCATCAACCTGCTGGGGCTGGGGCTGGGGGTTGCCGTATTCCTGACCATGATGCTGATCGTGCGATATGAGTACGGGTATGACAGCTACGTGCCCGGTGCGTCGCATATCTATCAGGTCGACGACGATTTTCGTCCGGCCGGGCGCGCGGCGTATCAGGGATCTTCCATCAGTTTCGTGCCGGTTCCTTTCATGGAGCAGGATTTTCCCGAGATCACGCAGGCGGTGCGGGTTTTTCCGAAGTCGGTGCCGGTACGGGCGGTGGCGGTGCTGGGACGGGACACGGTGACGATGACGGACGGGAATTTCCTGTCGGTCTTCGACCTGCCCCTGCTGGAGGGGGACCGGGCGACGGCGCTGAACGGGCCGGGCAAGGTGATGCTGTCGGCCACGATGGCGCGGAAATATTTCGGCACCGTCCATGCGATCGGCCGCCGGCTGCGGATCGACAATAGCGGCGAGGATGCAGTCGTTTCCGCGATCATGGCCGACCCGCCGCCGAATGCGACCAGCGATTTCAGGATCGTCATGGTTTTTCCCAGTGCGCTGCTGAAAGAATGGCCGTTTCGCAACTGGGGTAGCCAGTGGGGCTATGTGTGGCTGCGGATCGACGATGCCGGGGCGGTGCCGCGCATTGCCGCCGGATTGCGCGGATATCCGTATCGCCATCCCGCGACCTGGAAAGAGAGCCTGATCCGTTTCGTCTATGGCGATGGCGGGTTGACGCTGGTGCCGTTGCGCGCGGTGCATTTCCATGACGCGGCGATCGGCGAGGGGGGTGCCAGCCGGCGGCTGATCGATATCCTGGGGCTGGTTGGGGTGGCGGCGCTGGCGACCGCGGTGGTGAATTACGTCAACCTGGCGACCGCGCGATCGGGGTTGCGGGCGCGTGAGGTCGCGATGCGCAAGGTGCTGGGCGCGACGCGGCGGATGCTGATCGTGCGCTTCATGGGCGAGGCCACCATGCTGGTCGGGGTCGCGGTGCTGGTCGGGCTGGCGCTGACGGAACTCTCGCTGCGCTGGGTCAACATGCTGGGGGGATGGAGCGTCGCCTTCGACTGGGGCTTCGTGCTGCCGGTGTCGGCGTCGATCGTGCTGGTGGTGGGGATCGTGGCCGGGATTTATCCCGCGCTGGTCCTGTCGTCGTTCCGTCCCGCCGCCGTGCTGGCGGCCAGCCGGATGCCGGCGGGCGGGCGGATCGAGAGTGCGCTGCGCAGCACGCTTGTGGTGCTGCAATTCGGGTTTGCCATCGTGCTGGCGGTCTGCACCCTGGTCATGACCGACCAGGCGGCGTTTGTCCGGGTGCTGGATCGTGGGGTCGACCAGGAGGGGGTCATCGTCATCGATGCGCTGGCCGATTCCAGCCTGAAGGAGCGGCAGGCGGAGATCGTGCGCCGGCTGGCCGAGGTGCCGGGCGTGCGGATTGCCACGCGGTCCGACATGTATCCGCATCATACGATCGATTCGGACAATTTCAGCCGTCCGGGCAGCGATAGCCCGATCTCCGTCCGCTGGGGCGGCGCGACGCCGGGTTATTTCGCGGCGGTGGGGGCGAAGCTGATCGCGGGCCGTCTGTTCGACGAGCATCAGGGCAATGATTACCAGGTCGGTGCCGACAGCGACACGACCGACGGCAACATCGTCATCTCGCGCCTGACGGCGGAGCGGTTCGGCTTCGCCTCGCCGCAGGCGGCGGTGGGGCAGGAATTGCGGGAGGATGGCGCGCCGCAATTTCATTATCACATCATCGGAGTCATCGAGGACATCCGGTTTGGCGATGTTCACGAAGCGATGCGCCCGTTGCTGTATTTCGGCCGGTTGCGCCCGATCGTCGATGTTGCGGCGATCGTCCGCTATGACGGCGCGTCGCAGACCGAGGAGATGGCGCGGCTGCGGTCGGCATGGGGGGAGATTGCGCCGGATGTTCCGTTCTCGGCCCAGGGGGTTTCGGACATTTTCGCCGCCGATTTTCGCAGCGACTGGAATTATGGCGCGCTGTTCGGCATCGGCTCGGGCGTTGCCATCGGCATTGCGTGCCTGGGGCTGTTCGGCCTGTCGTCGTTCAACGTATCGCGCCGCCGGCACGAGATCGGGGTTCGCAAGGTGCTGGGGGCGGATCGGCGGCAGATCCTGACCCTGCTGGCCGGGCAGTTTCTGCGGCCCGTGCTGGTGGCGAACCTGATCGCGTGGCCGGTTGCCTGGGTGTTCATGAGCCGGTGGCTGGCGGGGTTCGACCAGCGGATCACGCTGACGCCGTGGCCGTTCGTGATCGCGGCCGGCGGGGCGGCGCTGATCGCGCTGCTGACCGTGCTGGGGCAGTCGGCCAAGGCGGCGTCCTATCCGCCCGCGGTGTCGCTGAGGGCTGGGTAGGGGGTTGTGCATGTCGGAAATGGAGAGGGGGCATGATATGATCCGCTTGGGCTGAGCGGCACGGGGACCGATCCGCCATTCTCCGGCCTGCGGGCGGGGAACGTCGGGGTGTTCCGGGCGTCAAGATCGGGGGTGGCGGGAATGGACGGTTCCCGGTGGCTCGCGGCGGAGAGGGATGCATGCGGACAGTTTTTCCGGCGGTGGTTCCGGGGGCCGGTTTTTGGGCGGTCCTTTTTCTTCTGTTCACGACCGGGGCCGCCTTGGCCGATCCGATGCCTCTGTTTCCCGAGACGGGGGTGCCTCCGGCCGTGCCGGTGCCGGGCCCTATGCCTTCGCCGGGGCCGATGGGGGCGCCTTCCGATTCGGCCAATCCTGCCATTGATATTCCGCCGTTGCCGGCGCTCGATGACGATGCCGCCAGGGCGGAGGCGCAGCGCCTGCTGGTGGATCTGCGGCGGGAGGTTCCGCACTTTCAGCGGGTATCGCCCGGGGACGCGGCGCGCTGGATTGCGCTGGCGCGCGCGCAACTGGCCCGTGCCCATGTCACGATCGATCGTGCGCAGGTGCTGATGGTGGTCGATCGGAATCCCCGCGTGCAGCGCGTGTGCTTCGTGCTGGCGCTGCCGGACGACGATGACTGGCTGGTGCTGGGTGGGACGCGGGTTTCGACGGGGCAGGCGGGGCGCAAATATTATTATGTGACGCCGACTGGCGTGTTCATCAACTCGCCCGACCGGCTGGGCTATCGTGCCGAGGGGACGCGCAACGAGCATGGTATTCGCGGCCTGGGCGCGCGCGGCATGCGGGTGTGGGACATGGGCTGGCAATGGGCCGTGAAAGGGTGGCGGCCCGACCGCGAGCAGGGGCAGATCCGGCTGGAAATCCATGCCACCGATCCCGATTTTCTGGAAGCGCGGCTGGGCCGCCCGGCATCGGAAGGGTGTGTGCGCATTCCGGCGGCGCTGAACCGGTTCATGGACCGTCATGGGCTGCTGGATGCGCAGTATGAGCGGGCGGCGAGCTATGACGGCCGGTTCCGTGCCTTGCTGCCGAAGGATCGGATGCCTTCGCCGATTGCGGGGGATGCGATGGTGGTGGTGGATTCCTCGCTTGGCGAGGGGATGACCTGAGGGCCTGCCCTTGAATGTTTGGTGACAGGGGCGGGGGCGTAACGACGGATGATTTCGTCCGCGTTATCGTGCGGGGAACGGAGGGGCGGGACTGATCGGGGCTTGCTGCCGTCATCGTGCGGGGGAACGGGGCATGCTGCCTGGGGGCGAACGGTCGATCAGGCCGTGCCGGCGCGGCTGGCGGGGTGGGGTGCTGGCTGTTGTTGCCGCCTTTCTGCCGTCGGTGGCGCTGGGCTGGAGCAACCATCCGCTGTGTACGTGGCAGGCGACGGCGGTGATGCCGGGCATGGCCGACCGGATGGTGAGGGCGGAGGCGGTGGGGACGTTTCTGGCCGATGTTTCCGGGCGTTTGCCCGCCGTGCTGGACGGGGAGGAGAAATGGGCGCGGGAGACCCTGCCATTCTATGCGCCGCGGCCCGACGACCTGCGGTTCGGGGCGGCGGTGGGGGATGAGGCGGCGCTGCGAGCCGGATTCCTGCATGCGATCCGGGTCAATGACGGCATGACGCTGGGCCTTTACGTGCAGCGTCCGCCGGGTGTCGATGTGCCGGCGGACCGTCTATTTCCGTGGTCTTCGGCGAGTGTGCTCAGGACGCTGGAGGACACGGACCCCCATAGTCTGGAGCGTGTGGCGGAGGGGGACATGGTGCGCGTGGCCGATGTGGTGGCGACCGCGACCAACGAGCCCGATTTCGGCCTGGATATCGATCTCTGGCAAGATAATGGCGCGGCGCAGGGGGCGCGGTACGGGTTCGGCGTGCAGCCGTTCGGCAATCCGCATCTCTCCTACGGGACGCAGGCGCCGTTTCACATGGGGTTCTATCATGAGAGCGCCATTGTCTATCGCACGGCCGGATATTTGCAGCGGACCTATCCGGAAGCGCGGATTCATCTGTTCATGACCCTGTCGCGTTTTGCGTTTGCGCAGGGGCATCCGTATTGGGGCTGGCGCTTTGCCGGGTGGGCCGTTCATTACGTGCAGGATCTTGGCCAGCCCTATCATGTGCGCGTGCTGCCCGGTGTGAGCGCGGCTTCCATGGTCTGGATCGGGGTACTGGACAGGCTTGGGGTGCATGGTCCGCAGGTTGCCGCCGTCATTCGCGTGACCAACCGGCATGTCGTGCTGGAGAATTATCAATATCGGCGCATGTCGGCGGCCTATCGGGCGCACGACATGGACGATCCGCTGCTGATGGCGCTGCGCGATACGTCCGATGACGTGTCGTTGCGGCGCTTTGCTTCGTCATCGGTGCGGGAGGTCATATCGGCGCAGTCGGCTGCTGTGGCGGGGGTGCTGGATGCGCAGTTGGTCCGGACGTTTCCGGCTGCCGATGTGGTGGCGGCGGAGGCGACGCTGGATGTGGCGGACCGCGATATGAATATCGTGTCGCGACAGGCGCCGCCGGGCGAGCAGGCGCGGATGACGCGGCTGGTTGCCGACCGGATGCGTCAGGTGGGGCGGGATACGCGCGCCGTCATCCGGGTGCTGGACCCGGAGGCGGCGGGGCGCTGAGCGGGGTGAAGGTTTGCTTTCAAAAGCGGGCGGCTTCGCTCATGATCCTGTGATGACAAAATCCGGATTGCTCCCTTGCCTTGTCCTGCCGGCCTTGCTGGTGCTGTCTCCGGCCCGGGCGGCCCAAGGGGGGCCGACGCCGGCCAGCGTTGCGGCGGCGATCCGCACGGATGGGGCGGCGCAGGCGTTGGGTGCGCTGGACGATGCCGATACGTTCGATACGGTGACGGACGGGATCGCGGCGGCGGATCCGGCCTGGCTGGCGCTGGTGCCCGCGATGGGGCCGGGGCTGGATTCCGACAGCGGGCCCGCGGTCTCGGCGGCGCTGGCCCTGGCGCTGCCGCAGCAGCCGCGGCTGGTGCTGCCGCTGCTGGACCCCGCCACGCCGGCGCTGGACCCGGCGCGGGTGTGCGCCCACCCTTTCATGCATGACGAAGTGCCGGACCTGAAAGGGTATGTCCGGCGCACCCGCGCGGCCCTGCGGCGGGTGCGCGATGACGGAGTGCGCGCGGTGCGGGATCGGTGCCTGGCGGTGCTGGGGACGGCGAAGTCGGTGCCGTGATGGCTGGGGGTCAGGGGTGAGTGGGTGTCGTGGCGGTTTTCCAGGCGCGGAGGGCGGCCAGGGTGCCGCTGATATGGCCGTCGGGCGCCATGGCGCTGTAGGCATAGAGAATATGGCCGTCCGGGGCGATGACGTATGAGGTGCGGCTGGCGTAGTGCAGCAGCGGCATCTTGGAATCGTAGGAGCTGGCGATCTTGCCCGCCGGGTCGGACGCGACGGGGAAGCGGCTGCGGCACTCGCTGACCGAGAAGCGGTCCAGCGTTTCGATCTTGTCCATCGAGATGCCGATGACCGTGGCGCCCAGCGCCTTGAACTGGTCCATCGCGTCGGCGAAATCATGCGCTTCGATGGTGCAGCCGCGCGTGAAGGCGGCCGGGTAGAAATACAGGACCACCGGGCCCTTGTGCAGGGCTTCGGCCAGCGAGAAGCCGAACTGCTTGCCGCCCAGGCTGGCCGGTGCCTCGAACAGCGGTGCGGTGCTGCCCAGCGGCAGGGCCGCCCGGGCCGGGGAGAAGGATACCAGCGTGACCCCGGAGAGCGTCATGGCCACGGGGAGGACCATGCTCAGTCTCGTGACGCGGCGGAGGATGGCGGAGCGGAGCATGGGCGGGGGTCTTTCAGCGGGAGGCGGGCAGCGGTCAGGACCGCGAATCAGGGGAAATGATGACGCAATTGTCGGACCCCGTCGACAGGCGATGGCAGGCCTCGACCGCCGCCTCGTGCGACAGGCCGGTGAGGCGGGCGCGATAGAGCATGCCGTGCGGCGCGTGGACGCCGGCGACCTGCGGATGGGCGCTGGCCAGCACGGCGGCGGCGCGGGTGCGGGCATGGCCCGCCGCCTGCGAGGCCATCGAGGCCGTGCCGAAGGCCCCGACCTGGATCGCCCAGTCATGCTGGGCCGGGGCCAGGCTGCCGCGGCGCAGCAGGGGCGCGGGCTCGGCCATCGCGGGCGGGACGAGCTGGAAGCCGTGGCTGGAGGCGGGGGCGGGCGCGGGAGGCGCCGAGGCGATGGCGACGGGGGCCGGGGTGGGGGTATCGGGCCGCGCGCGGGCGGCCCAGGCGGCGCGGACGGCGTCGGCCGAGGTGCCCTGGCCGGCGGGGGCGACGGTCTTCCATGCCGTATAGGCCGGCGTGGGGGCCGGGGCGGTTTCCGCCGGGGCCTCGGCCACCTGGATCGGCTGGTTGTCGTCGCTGTCCTGCCGGTCGTTGCGATGGGCCCAGGCCGCGCGCACGGAGCTGGTCTGGGTGCTGGTCTGCGCGGCGGCGTAGACGTGCCCGCGTGCCACGTCGTGGGCTTCGACCATCAGGTCGGCCTGCGAGCGGACATTGGGGGTGATGCCGGCGATCTGCGGGCCGATGGCGGCGACGTAATTGCGGGTCTCGCGCGGCAGCGACCGGTGGTGCAGCAGGAAATCGTCCAGTCGCCCGGGGCCGGTATTGTAGGCGGCGAGGAAGCCGGGGGAGCCGTAGATATCGTACATCTGTCGGATATAGGCGGTGCCGGCCATGATGTTGTCGTGGGGGCTGAACGGATCGTCGCCGAGCCCGTACTGGCCCTTCATTTCGTCGTAGGTCGGCGGCATGAGCTGCATCAGGCCCATCGCCCCCGGGGCCGAGGTGACGAACTGCCCGTTGCGGTAGAGCTGGCCGCCGGATTCGCGCTGCATGACCGAGCGGATCCATGTATCGGGCACGTCGAAACGCTTCGACGCTTCCATGATGTAGGGGCCCCATGGGTCGTCGGGCGGTCCGGGCGGGGCGTAGTAGGATTTGGCGTGGGCCCGGTATTCGGCGGCTTCCTGCATTACGGGGGCATGCTGGCCGGGGTCGGTGGCGCAGGCGGCCAGCAGGCCGGCCAGCCCGACCGCGCCGGCGGCGCGGATGGCGATCGGGCCGCGCCGGGACGGACGGGGGAGGCGGGCCGGCTTCTGTCGGGTCATCGGGCGTTCATCCGGGACGGGCGCCGGACCCGCGAGGGCAGCGCCAGGGCAAAGACGGAAATTTGGCGCCGATTATGGCGAAAATAGGGAACGGCCCCGGTTTCGGACGTCGAAACGGCCATCGGCATCGTGATTGCATCCCGGTCCTGTGTGGAAGTTCAGGTCAGAGAGGAGGAATCTGCCCTAAATCTTTATAGAACGCCGTACTTTCGTGCAACATGGACGGGCCGTCGCATCGCGCGCGAAACGACGCGACGGCCGGATGTCAGTTGGTGATCTGGACCTGGATGGATTGCGTGCGCTGGACGACGTTGATCGCGACTTCGTCTTCCACGCGGACCAGGCGCACCGTGACCTTGTCGCCGCCGACTTCGAGATTGTACAGCGTCATCTGTTCCAGGAAGTCGGGCAGGCGGGGGCGCTGGAAATGCACCGAAACCGCCGCCGGATCGAAGCTGAGTCCCAGGATGGACTGGACCAGCGCCGGCAGCGTCGCCGCCGCCCAGGCCTGCGGCGAGCAGGCGACCGGGTAGCGCACCGGCCCTTCCGCCCGGTTGCGGGTGAAGCCGCAGAACAGTTCGGGCAGGCGCCGCAGGTCGGTATGGAAGGCGGCGTCGAACATGCCGCGGAACAGGCGCTCGGCCTCGTCGCGATAGCCGTGGCGGGCCAGGCCCAGGCCGATCATGGCGTTGTCGTGCGGCCAGACCGAGCCGTTATGGTAGGCCATGGGGTTGTAGCGGGCCTCGCCCTCGGGGATCGTGCGGATGCCCCAGCCGGAGAAGGACGAGCGGTGCATCAGCCCCGCGACCAGCCGGGGCACGCGGTCGGGCGTTGCGATGTCGGTGAGCAGGATATGGCCCGCGTTGGACGAGCGGACGCGGCAGGGCTTCTTCTGGCCGTCCAGCGCCAGGGCGAAGGTGCCCAGTTCCTCGATCCAGAAGCGGGCGTTGAAGGCGACGCGCAGCGTGTCGGCCAGATGGTCCTGGCGGTCGGCATAGGCGGTGCGGCCCAGGCGGCGGCCGATGGTGGCGGCGGCGCGGCGCGCGGCGTAGACATAGGCTTGGACCTCGCACAGCGCGATAGGGCCTTCGGCCAGGGTGCCGTCGGCGTGGAAGATGCTGTCGAAACTGTCCTTCCAGCCCTGGTTGATCAGCCCGTCCTTGTTGCGGCGGCCATATTCCACGAACCCGTCGCCGTCGCGGTCGCCGTAGCGGTCGATCCATTCCACCGCGCGTTCGATGTTGGGCCAGATGGTGGTCATGAGCGCCACGTCGCCGGTGCGCTCCAGATACTGGCCCGCCAGCATGACGAAGAGCGGCGTGGAATCGATGGAGCCGTAATAATGCCGGAACGGGACCTCGCCCAGTTCGGCCATTTCGCCGTGCCGGACCTCGTGCAGGATCTTGCCCGGTTCGGCGTCGGCCACCGGGTCTTCGGTCTGGGCCTGGTGGCGGGCCAGGTAGGCCAGGACGCCGCGCGCGATCTCGGGGTCCAGCCACAGGGTCAGCATGGCGGTGATCAGCGCGTCGCGGCCGAAGGCGGTGCTGTACCAGGGCACGCCGGCATAGGGGTAGGGGCCGGTCTTTTTATCCGTCAGCAGCATGTAGATGTCGCAGATGCAGCGGCGGATGGCTTCGTTGAAGATCTCGTTCGAGGTCGCGATCGCCGCCGCGCGGGAGGAGGACAGGCGCAGGGCCCGCCTGGCCTCGACCGCGCCGCGCAGGAAGCGGCGGTTGGGCTGGGTCTCGTGCCGTTCGGTCGGGTCGCACTCGATTTCGTAATGGATCAGCACCCGGCGGCCCGGCGGAAGCTCGAAGCGGAAGGCGGCATGCTGGGCCGTGAGCTCGGCCGGGGGCGGCCAGAAGCGGAGCTGGGTGGTGCGGCGGCGGCCGTCCAGCCCGTCATAGGACAGTTTGACCTCGGCATCGTCGATTTCGGGGGCGCGCATGGTGCCGCGCCGGGGGCGGGTGGAGCCGCGTGCCTCGAACAGGTCGGCGAAATCGGCCAGGAAGCGGATGTCGAGCAGGGCGGTGCGGGGCTCGACGTCGAAATTGCGGATCTCGACCCGCTCGTAGCACACGCGGTTCCACAGGAAGCGCGAGCGCCGCACATGCAGCAGGTCGTGGTTCATGCGCTGGCCCTCGGGGCCGTCGATGTCGGTGTTGGTGAGGTCCACCGACAGCATCACGTTGTTTTCGCGCACCGTCGAGGACAGCAGGATGGGGCGGGTGCCCTGCAGGCTCATCGACAGGCCGGACAGGTAGCGCGTGTCGTGGAAATACAGGCCGTCCGCGATGCCGTCGCCGTACAGGATGTCGCCCGTCTGGTCGAAGACCCCGAACATGTCGCCCTGCTTGAGCGTATGCAGCCGGCGTTCCGACAGGAGGGATTTGGCAGCGACGGGGAAGCCGTCCAGGTCCCCGGCGTGCGTCTGGGTTTCTGTTTGGCTGTCCATGACGGGGGTCCTTCGCTTTGAATCGGTTGTCTTGGTCCGGTGGGCCCCGGGGGCGGGGCCGCGTGCGGACGGGCGGTCAGAGCAGCCTGGTGAATTTCAGCAGCAGCCAGGCGATGACCATGAACAGGAAGCAGACGCCGCCGGCCTCGACGGTGCCCAGGGAGCCGGTCGCCAGGAACATGCCGCCGGTATTCATGCCGAAGAATCCGGTCACGAATGTGGCCGGCAGCATCAGGGTGGTCAGCACCGACACCGTGTACAGGCGCCGGTTGGTTTCTTCCGCCTGGCCCGACGCCAGCTCATCCTGCAACGATCGCGCGCGATCCTGCAATGCCATCAGGTCGTCCAGCGCCGCGTGGATCTGGCGCTGGGAGCGGTCGCGGATATCGTCCTCGGCCCAGTCCGGCAGTTCCAGATCCTCGTTGCGGAAGAGGCGGTCCACCGGCGAGATCACGCGCCGCAGCTCGGTCGAGCGGCGCCGTACCTTGCCGATCAGGCCGCTGATGCGGCCGAAATCGGTATGCTGGTCGAGGGTCAGCAGCAGGTCTTCGGCGCGGTCGAGCTGGTCGTCCAGCATCGCGATGTTGCGCCGCACGCTGTCGGCGAATTCCAGCAGCGTCCGGTCCACGATCTCGGCGGGGCTGCGCGGGACCTCGACGCGTTGCAGCCAGCGATAGGCGGCGCCCAGCGCGGGGACGGGGTGGCGGCGGGTGGTGACCAGCAGGTCGGGCAGGACTGCGAAACGCCAGGCCGAGACGCTGGTATCGTCGTCGGTCATGCCGTCGTCGAAGGCAGGCAGGGCGCCGTAGACGATGTCGCCGTCGGCCTCGAGCTGGGTGCCTCGGTCGGTGCCGGCCAGGGTGGTGCGGGCTTCCTCGGGCAGGCAGGCTATCGCCTCGACCCGCGCACGGCTGGCGGTGTGCACCACGTCGTAATGCAGCCAGACCCAGCCGGCGGGCCGTTCCTCACGCGCGGAGGTGGAGGGACCGGCGTCGTCGGCGTGCGGCGGGCGGCTGTTGAGATGGTCGGCCGCCTGCTGGGCCGTGAGCTGGACCGGCCGCTGGCCGGGCACGCAGGATACCGCCCAGACCAGGCCGTCCGCGGCATCGCCCTGCGGCGTATCGGCGAGGGACAATTCGGTCTGGGCTATCGTATCGGGCATCGTGATATCCGGGACCGCTCGCAATACAAGCGCACACTTGGCATGGGTGCCTGCCTGTTGCAATCCCATGGGTGGCAATGAGGGGCAGGCGGGGCTCAGGCGGCCGGCGGGGCGTCGCACCAGAAACCGGCATGCGGCCGGGCGGCTTCGTCCTCCAGCAGCGGGCCCACGACCGCGACCGGGCGCTGGCCGCGCGCGAAGACCTCGCGGCATGGCAGGGCGAGGGTCGGGTTTTCGGGGTGGGCACCCGTCAGGGCCAGCAGGGTGTGCTCGGACAGTCCGTAGACCACGCGGCGGATATTGCTCCAGTAGATGGCGCCTGCGCACATGCAGCAGGGCTCGGCGCTGGTGTAGAGCGTGCAGTCGGCCAGGGTTTCGGGCGGCAGCAGGCGGGCGGCCTCGGCCACCGCGCGGAGTTCGGCATGCTGGGTCGGGTCGCCCCCGGGCGGCATGGAATTGTTGATGGCCCGGCTGACGACGTGCCCGCCCGCGTCGGCGACCAGGGCCGCGAACGGGTGCCGGCCGGCAGCCCGGGCTTCCGCCGACAGGGCGATGGCCTGGCGGAGCATGTCGAGATCCAGCGGCGAGGCGGTCTGGGGAAAAGGGGCGTCGTGCATCGTCGGGCCCTGCCGGAAAGGCGTGACGGGGCGGGGTGTCCCCGTCACGCCGTTGCGCCGATTACTTGAGGTCTTCGGGGACCTTGCCGCCGTTTTCGGCCAGCTTCTGCATGACCTGGCGGTGCAGCCAGATGTTCATTGCCGCCGAATCGCTGGTGTCGCCGGTATAATGCAGTTCCTGGGCCAGTTGCTTGCGCGCGGCCAGCGAACTGTCCAGGCCCAGCAGCTTCATCAGGTCGACGATCGATTGCTGCCAGTTGAGGGGCTGGGGTGCCTTGGCGGCGAGGCCGGTCAGGATGGCGGCGACATCGACCGGGGCGGACGGGGTGGGGGTCGCGGCCGGTGTCGGCGTGGCCGGGGCCGTGGCAGCCGGGGTGGCGGGGGCAGCCGCCGGGGGCGTGGCGCCGGCGTGGCCGAAGATGGTGGACAGGATGGTGCCGAGGATGCTCATGCGCGGACTCTCCTTGCGGCGGCGCCGCCCGGGGTGCGCATGGTCCCCGGGCGGCGTCGCGTCTTAGTAGCGGTACAGGTCGTTCTTGAACGGCCCGTTGACCGGAACGCCGATATACTCGGCCTGTTTCGCGGACATCTTCGACAGTTCGGCGCCGACCTTGGCCAAGTGCAGGGCCGCAACCTTCTCGTCGAGATGCTTGGGCAGGGTGTAGACCTGACGCTCGTACTTGCCCTTGGGGGCGGTCCACAGCTCGATCTGCGCCAGCGTCTGGTTGGTGAAGGACGCCGACATGACGAAGGACGGGTGGCCCGTGGCGTTGCCCAGGTTCACCAGACGGCCCTCGGACAGCAGGATCAGGCGCTTGCCGTCGGGGAACACGACCTCGTCGACCTGCGGCTTGATGTTGTCCCACTTGAAGTTGCGCAGCGCCCCGACCTGGATCTCGGAATCGAAATGTCCGATATTGCAGACGATGGCGCGGTGCTTCATGGCGCGCATGTGGTCGACGGTGATGATGTCGACATTGCCGGTGCAGGTGACGAAGATGTCGCCGCGCGGGGCGGCGGCTTCCATCGTCACGACCTCGTAGCCTTCCATCGCCGCCTGCAGGGCGCAGATCGGGTCGACCTCGGTGACCAGGACGCGGCAGCCGGCATTGCGCAGCGAGGCGGCCGAGCCCTTGCCGACATCGCCGTAGCCGGCGACGACGGCGACCTTGCCGGCCATCATGACGTCGGTGCCGCGACGGATCGCGTCCACCAGGCTCTCGCGGCAGCCGTACAGATTGTCGAACTTCGACTTGGTGACGCTGTCATTGACGTTGATCGCCGGGACGGCCAGCGTGCCCTTCTTGGCCATTTCCCACAGGCGATGGACGCCGGTGGTCGTTTCCTCGGACAGGCCGCGCACGTCCCGCAGCATTTCGGGATACTTGTCGTGCATCAGCACGGTCAGGTCGCCGCCATCGTCGAGGATCATGTTCGGCGTCCAGCCGTCGGGACCCGTGATGGTCTGCTCGATGCACCACCAGAATTCTTCCTCGCTCAGGCCCTTCCAGGCGAAGACCGGGACGCCCGTCGCGGCGATGGCGGCGGCGGCGTGGTCCTGGGTCGAGAAGATGTTGCACGACGACCAGCGGACGGTGGCACCCAGCGCGGTCAGGGTCTCGATCAGCACCGCCGTCTGGATGGTCATGTGCAGGCAGCCGGCGATGCGCGCGCCCTTGAGCGGCTGGCTGGCGCCGAATTCCTCGCGCAGGGCCATCAGGCCGGGCATTTCGCCCTCGGCGATCGCGATTTCCTTGCGGCCCCATTCCGCGAGAGCGATATCGCGTACCTTATAGTCCGTGCTGGCAGTCATGTCTGGTCCTGTTCGGTTGATGCGGAATCCCGGCGGGTATAGACGCTCGGGCGCGCGAGGGCTAGCGGTCAGGCCGTGGCGGCCACGGCCTCGGCCGCGCGGAGCACGCGCAGGAAATTGCCGCCCCAGATGGCCGCGATCTGGTCGCGGTCGTAGCCGCGACGCTGCAATTCGGCGGTCAGGGCCGGCGACTGGGCGGCGTTGCGCCAGCCCTCGATGGTGCCGCCGCCGTCGAAATCGGACGAGATGCCGACATGGCGGACGCCGATCCTCTGCGCGACATAGTCGATATGGTCGACATAATCCGCCACGCTGATTGCGCGTTGGGCCCGGATATCTCGCGGGCGCAGGAAGGCGTCGACGGCCGTGATGTGGACCACGCCGTCGCAGTCGCGAAGGGCGTCGAGCTGTTCGTCGTCGAGGTTGCGCGGATGGTCGCACAGGGCGCGGGCGTTGGAATGGGTGGCCAGGACCGGGCTGCGCGACACGCGGACCGCCTGCATCATGGTGCTGCGCGCGGTGTGGGAGATATCGACCATCAGGCCCAGGCGGTTCATTTCCGTGATCGCCTCGCGGCCCAGGCCGGACAGGCCGCCATGGCGGGATTCGGGGTCGTTGAGCGACGGCATCGGGCGGGCGGAATCGGCCAGCGCGTTGTGGCCGTTATGAGTCAGCGTCATGTAGCGCGCGCCGCGCGCGCGGAACTGCGCCAGCAGCGACAGGTCCTCGCCCATCGCATAGCCGTTTTCGACCGCCGGGACGATGGCGGTGATGCCCTCGTGGAACGCGGCCTCGATCTCCGCCGCCAGCGGGCAGATCCGGGCCGGGCCGCCTTCGACGCCCCGGTTGATCGCATCGAGCATCGCCAGGGCCTGGCGGGAGATGGCGGCGTGGCTGTCGGGGTCGGTGGCGCCCTGTCCGACATAGGCCACCAGGCAGGCGGCCGAGATGCCGCCCCGGCGCAGCTTGGGCAGGTCGACATGGCGGTAGTCGGTATCCTGCAGGAAATCGCCCCGGTCGGGCCAGGGGATGTCGATATGCGTATCGACGGTGAGCAGGGGGGGGAGCGCTTGGTCGGTCATGGCCGTGCAGTGTAGGGCGGAACGGGGCGATCCGTAAGGGACCCGTGCGCGGGGGGGGCGGCCGGCGGGCATGAAAAAAGCCTGCCTCCTGCCCCCGGAGGGGCGGAAGGCAGGCGGAGGATGGTCTCGGACTTATTGGGGACGTGGCTGCCCGTTCAGGCGGGGACGCCTGTGACGTGCCGGGGGGCGGCCTGCGGGGCGGCGGGGAGGCCGGCCGGCAGGACGGGGTGGCCGAACTGGGCCTCGATCACCTCTGCCATGGCGAGATACAGGGCGGAGGCGCCGCACAGCAGGCCCTCGTAGCCCGCGATGCGGGTGATGACGAGGTTGCCCGTCCATTCGCCCAGCGCCAGCAGGAAGAACAGCAGGGTGAGCGACGCGAACACGAATTGCAGCACCCGGTTGCCGCGCAGCGTGCCGATGAACATGAAGCCCGTGAACACGCCCCACAGGGCCAGATAGGCGGCCATGGCCGGCGCGGTCGCCGCCGCGATCAGGCCGAATTTCGGCAGGAACACGAGCAGGACGAGGGAAATCCAGAACGCGCCAAAGGAGGTGAAGGCCGTGAGCCCGAACGTGTTGCCCTTGGGATATTCGAGCAGCCCGGCCAGGATCTGCGCGGCGCCGCCGAAGATGATGCCCATTGCCAGGACCGACGAATTGAGCGGCAGAAAGCCGGCATTGCAGAGATTGAGCAGGATCGTCGTCATCCCGAAGCCGGCGAGGCCGAGGGGGGCAGGATTGGCGAGAGGTT
Organism: Gluconacetobacter takamatsuzukensis; assembly: GCF_014174275.1. GTDB lineage: Bacteria > Pseudomonadota > Alphaproteobacteria > Acetobacterales > Acetobacteraceae > Gluconacetobacter > Gluconacetobacter takamatsuzukensis. The sequence goes on from NZ_JABEQK010000004.1 coordinate 102,454, forward strand.
TCATGACGGGAAGTCTCCATCGGTGACAGGGGCTGTCCGATCAGCCCGAACGTCTGTGACCGTTGGGGTTTTTCTCCGCCTTTTTATAAAAAGGAACAATAACAAATATCTGTTAGATGAATGAATGACGGTCACAAGGCAGTTATCCCGGCGGCCCGGCGCCAGCCGGGCTTTATCCTTGTTCCGTCGGGAGGTTTTCCGGCTGCCGGGTGTGGGGAGCGTCGGGTTTCCGGGTCTCCAGGAGTGCTGCGACCGCGTCGCTGACGGTCTGCCAGCGGGCGGCGCGTACCTCGTCGCCCGCGTCGCGTGCCTGGGCGAGGTGGGTGCGCGCGATCAGCAAGGCCTGGGCGCCGTGCTGGTCGACCAGTTCGATTGCCTCGGCCGGTATCAGTCTGGGCAGGGTCCGCATCGTCCGCCTCCCGTATCCGACGGATGTCGGAGCGTACGTGGCGCGGGGTGCCTGCCGCTTCAATCCCGTATCGGGGATGTGATCGCGCGGGCCTGCATCTTTCGAAAGAGGGTGATGGTGCAAGGGAAGATCCGGTCCGGAAGGGATATCATGCTCTTGGGCGTGTGCCGGGCCTCGCGCCCTGGTGGGGGAGCTGGTATAGGAACGGGCCGTCATTTCGCGGGATGCAGGCCTCCCGCGGACCGACATCATTGCGTGAAGAGCGGCTGCATTGCCCGAGCATAGTGGAAATTTCCCTCAGAAGACCGCCATCGTCAGTGGCGCAACCGGCGGAATCGGGCAGTTTCTGTGCCGCCGGCTGCGCGAGCAGGGCTATCGGATCGTCATCCTGTCGCGCCGGGCGGGCGTGCCGCCCGGGATCGCGGCCGATCTGGCCGTGACCTGCGACCTGATGGATGCGGGCGCGGTCGCGGCGGCGGGACGGGTGATTCGCGACGCGTGCCCGACGATCGACCTGTTCGTTTCCTGTGCCGGGACGATTTCTCCGCAGCCGGCAGGCGGGCTGGACGGCGAACTGGTGCGGCGGCAGGTGGAGACCAACCTGACCGGGGTGATCCTGCTGACGGAGGAAGTGCTGCCGCATATCGCGGCGGGCGGGCGCATCCTGTTCGTCAACTCGATGGCGGGTGTGTTTCCGCTGGCGGGGAGTGCCGTCTATACCGCGTCGAAATTCGGGTTGCGCGGCTTTGCGCGGGCGCTGGCGCTGGAGCTGCGGCCCCGGCGCATCCGGGTCGTGTCGGTGTTTCCGGGCAGTGTCGATACGCCCATGTTCCGCGACGAGATGGAGCAGGGCGGCTCGCTGCTGAACTTCATGTCCTGGCCGCAGGACCCCGAGCGGGCCGCCGCGTGGATCCTGGCGGCGGCGGGCAGCCGGAAGGAGGAGCATTTTCCCTCCTTCATCGACCGGATCTTTCCCGCCCTGTTCCTGTGGTCGCCGGTTTTCATGCGGCTGTGCATGCCGGTGATGACGACATGGTCGCGGCTGACCCGATGGGTCTATCGGCGGCGGCAGGCGCGCGGATAGGGACGGGCCCGCGCGCCGGAGACGGAAGGCACGAGGGCGTCAGTTCTCGTCGAAGGGCAGTTCCTGCACCCGTATGGCCTTGCCGGTACGGTCGTAATAGAAGATCGCGTTGCCGCGCCGCTCGGCATAGCCGTCGGGCGTGCCCTGCGGGGTCCAGAACAGAAGCCGGTTGGCATCGGACTGCTCGATCACCTTGTCGCCGGCCGGGCGGTACTGGAACTGGCTGAAATCCTTGTGGGCGCTGGGCACGGGCGGGGTGGTGGCGAGCTGGTGCATCGTCGGGCCCTTGGGACCGTCATCTTCCTGCGCGCAGGCCAGCGTCGGCGCCGCGACCGCAAGGCCGAGAGACGCCGCCAGGACATACAGGGGTTGCCGGAAGAAACGGCCTGCCGGGCGCGCGTGCCGCGGAGCGGCGCCGCAGGAAATGGGCGTCGGATCGCCGGCAGGGTGATCTTGCAAACAGCCTGGCAGTGCCTTGTCCTGCATGACCGCATCCTCCTTCGTCCTGTGGTCCGGTCCGCCGGAACATCCTCCGTTTTTTCCTTCGGCGCAACTCGGCCATGACCGGCCCGGCGATGCGGGACGGTCATGGCGAAAGGCGGCGAGGGGTTACTGGAAGGGCAGGTAGCGGAAATCGAAGAAGATCTGGCTCATGCTGGTCGAGGGCGCGCCGCCGATGCCCTTCCATGTTTGCAGGCGCGAATAGGCGAGCTGGGTGCCGACCTCCACCGTGCCGTAGCGGCCCTTGAGGAAGCGCCACCAGGCGCCGACGGTGAATTCCTGCACCGAGCGGATGCTGGCGGTGCAGGCCAGCGGCGACATTTCGACCTCGCACCCTTCGTTGGACGACATCGGGTTGCCGTAGCCGTAGGCCGTGCCGCCCGACGAGAAGGAACTGCGGCCCGAACGCTGCATGCCGTAATAGCCGTAGACGTCGATCAGCGGAGTCGGGTGGGCGATGATGCCGGCCGTGGCCTGGGCGTCGGGCAGGGGCTTGGGCTTGCCCTGGGCGTCGAGCGTGACGTCGGGCAGCAGCACGGAGCCGTAGCGGCCGAGCCCGAACCCGGCCAGGCCGGCCAGGTGGATTTCGACCTTGTGCGGGATGACGGGCAGCACCGCCGAGGCGCCGCCGCCTCCGGCGATGGCGGTATTGTTGTGGCCGCTGCCGTTGGCGAAGACGCGGTCGTGCGGGAAGCGGACGATTCCCTCGGCCTCGTAATGGCCCCAGCTTGGGTCCCACGCGACCTTGCCGATGACGTCCGGCGCGATTTCGTCGGAGTAGATGGTACTGGATTCGGTCAGGCCCGTGCCGTTGGCGCCGATGGTCGCGGTGCCGCCATTGGGCAGCGTCACCGTGCCGTTATTGTTGGCGAAGCCCGTGGTGTCGTAGATCGTCGCCGGGTTTTCGATCGACAGGCCGAGCCAGAGCCGGTGGTGCATCATGTCGTGGACGAAGCGGGCCTGCCACTGCCGGGTCCAGGTCTGACCGGCCAGCATCGAGGATTCGATGGTCTCGGGCAGGCTTTCCTGGCGGGCGATGATGCCGGCGCGGCCGGGGGTCAGCAGGCTCCATGCCTGGCCGACCAGCACATGGTTGCCGTCGCGCGTGTCGTCGTAGCTGAGATAGGCCTGGCGCAGGCGGGGTACGTAGGCGTTGCTCTCGTACGGGTTGGTCGTCTCCGCCCCCGCGCCGAAATCGGTTTCGACGAAGCCCGAGACGGTCGTGTAGGAATTGATGTTGCCGCGCGCCATGACCGAGAAGCGGCTGTAGCGCGGGCTGCCCTCGAAATTGTTCTGGTGATAGTTGGCGTTCTGGGGGAACGGCATCGCCTGCCAGTAATTGAACGTGCCCGAGGCGACATGGCGGTTTTCCAGCACCGCCGAGGTATCGAAATAGCCGCCCAGGATGACCGTGAGCGGCCCGACATGGAACACGCCGTGATCGCCCAGCGCGCCGGCGGCCTGGGCGCCGGCGCTGCCGCGCGGATGGGGGCCGACATTATTGTCGGCGACGCGGTTGACCATGTCCTCGTCGCGATGGCCGACGACATTGGCGTAGGTCGGCGTTTCCTCGCCGATGACGGGGGCCGGGACGTCGCCGGGGGGAAGATGGCGGTGGCCGGTGGTGGCGAGTTGCGCCGGCTTTGCGCCGGTGCGGGCCAGTTGGCGGGATTCGGCCGCTTCATGCGCGGCGTGTTCGCGCGTCGCGGTTTCCTCGGCGGTGGCGCGGGGGAGGTGCAGGTGCGCGCGGTGCTGCGCCAGTTCGCGGCGCATCGCCATCAGGTCCTTCTGGAGTTCGAGCTGCTGCTCCTGGATGCGGGCGATCTGGCTTTCCATCGCCTCGATCGCTTCGACGTCCTCCGGCGTATGGCCCTGGGCGCGGGCGGCAACGGGAACGAGAATCGAGCAGCAGAGCAGGAACAGCGGCGTGGACCGCCTGAAGGACGGGCAGGGCAGGGGCATTCGGGACAATCGCCTGAGGGCTGGTGAAGTTTCAGAAGTATGTCAAAAGATTTCCCGGAAAAGGTAAATAATAAATTCTTTTAGTTTTGTATCATTACATAATTAACAAGATGAATGATATTTATTTATCGAATAAATCTTGTATGGGGCCGAAGGGGCTGGACCGTGTGGCGCCGGGGCCGATATGTCGCGCATGGTTAGAGACATGCCGGGAAGGAGCCCGAAACGATGGCGAAGCTGATCCATTCCATGATCCGGGTGCGGGACGAGGCGGCGTCGCTGGCCTTCTATGAGCGGGCGTTCGGGCTGACGGTGGCCGACCGGCTGGTGTTCGACGATTTTACCCTGATCTACCTTTCGAACGCCGAGCAGGATTTCGAGCTGGAGCTGACGGTCAATCGCGACCGGGACCGGCCCTACGAGTTGGGGGACGGGTATGGGCATCTGGCGGTTTCGGTCGGGGATATCGAGGCGGAGCATGCGCGGTTCGAGCGCGAGGGGCTGGCGCCGCTGCCGGTGAAGCAATTGGCGCTGGGGGATCGGGTGGTCGGTCGCTTCTTCTTCGTCGTCGATCCGGACGGGTACCGGATCGAGGTGTTGCAGAGCGGGGCACCCGGTCGTTTCCTTTGATATAAGCGGGGCGCGTGCCGTATAAGGCGCGCATGATGATCCCCTTCAGCAAGATGCACGGTCTGGGCAACGATTTTGTCGTGGTGGACGAGCGCGTGGCGCGCCATGGGCTGACGCCCGTGCGCATTGCCGCCCTGGCCGACCGGCATCGCGGGATCGGGTGCGACCAGTTTGTGGTGCTGCGCCCGGCCTGCCGCGAGGGGGCGGATGTTTTCGTGCGGTTTTTCAATGCCGACGGCAGCGAGTCCGGGGCCTGCGGCAATGCGTCGCGCTGCGTGGCCGACCTGCTGTGGCGGGGCGACGGGCGGCGACGGAACGTGTTGCAGACGCGGGCCGGGCTGCTGCCGGCCGCGGTCGACGAAGCCGGGCTGGTGACGGTCGACATGGGGCCGCCGGCGCTGGACTGGGGCGACGTGCCGCTGGCGGAGCCGGTCGATACGCTGCATCTGCCGCTGCCGGGCGACCCGGCGGCGGTGTCGATGGGCAACCCGCATGCCACCTTCTTCCTGGCCGACATGTTGGATCTGGACCCTGTCGTGGCCGGGCCGCTGCTGGAGCATGACCCGCTGTTTCCCGAGCGGGCGAATATCGGCTTCGCGCAGGTTCTGTCGCGCGAGGCCATGCGGCTGCGCGTGTGGGAGCGGGGCAGCGGGCTGACGCTGGCCTGCGGGTCGGGTGCGTGTGCCGCCGTCGTGAATGCCGTGCGGCGCGGGCTGGTGGCGCGCACCTGCCGGGTGGAGATGGATGGCGGCGCGCTGTCGATCACCTGGCGGGAAGAAGACGGGCATGTGCTGATGACGGGGCCGGCGACCACCAGCTTTGTCGGGTCCTTCGACCCCGAGGCCTATCCGTCATGAGCAAGCCGCCCGAGATCCTGACCTTCGGCTGCCGGCTGAACACCTATGAGAGCGAGGTGATGCGCGGCCATGCGGCGGGGCTGGACGATGTGATCATCGTCAATACCTGTGCCGTGACCGCTGAGGCCGAGCGCCAGGCGCGGCAGGCGATCCGCCGCGCGCATCGCGACCGGCCGGATGCGCGCATCGTCGTGACCGGCTGCGCGGCGCAGATCGACCCCGGCCGGTGGGAGGGGCTGCCCGGCGTGGCCCGTGTGCTGGGCAACCGGGAGAAGCTGGAGGCCGCGAGCTGGACGCCCGCCGCGCTGGGGGAAGGGCGCGCGGTATCGGACATCATGGCGGCCACCGAGACCGTGCCGCATCTGGTGACGGAATTTGCCGGCCGGACCCGGGCCTTCGTCGAGGTGCAGCAGGGGTGCGACCATCGCTGCACCTTCTGCATCATTCCGTTCGGGCGGGGGCCGTCGCGCTCGGTGCCCGTGGGGGCGGTGGTGGAGCAGGTGCGGACCCTGGTCGCCTCGGGCTATCGCGAGGTCGTGCTGACCGGGGTGGACATTACCTCGTGGGGTGGGGACCTGCCGGGGCAGCCGGCGCTGGGGCAGCTTTGCCGCCGGCTGCTGGTGCTGGTGCCGGAGCTGGAGCGGCTGCGCCTGTCGTCGGTCGATCCGGTGGAGATCGACGAGGATCTATGGCGGCTGCTGGAAAGCGAGCGGCGCTTCATGCCCTATCTGCACCTGTCGCTGCAGGCCGGGTCTGACATGGTCCTGAAGCGGATGAAGCGGCGGCATCTGGTGGCCGACGTGGCCGCCGTGATCGAGCGGGCGCGGGCCTGCCGGCCGGACCTGGGCATTGGTGCCGACGTGATCGCGGGCTTTCCGACCGAGAGCGACGCGCTGTTCGACGAGACGCTGGATTTCGTGCGCGGGCAGGGGCTGCCTTACCTGCATGTATTCCCCTACAGCGAGCGGCCGGGGACGCCGGCGGCGAAGATGCCTGCCGTGCCCGTGGCGACCCGGCGCGAGCGGGCGGCGCGGCTGCGCGCGGCGGGGCAGGAGGCCGCACAGGCTTACCATGCCCGGCTGCTGGGGCGGACGCTGAACGTGCTGCTGGAGACCGCGACCAGCGGGCATTCCGAGGAGTTCGCGCCCGTGCGCCTGGCGGCGGGCGAGGCCGAGGCGGGGCGCATCGTGGCCGTGCGGGCGACGGCGGTTGACGAAAACGGTCTGGTGGCGGAAATCCTCTGACATGGCACTTGGCTTCTTTTCCCGCCTGAAGGCGGGCCTTTCCCGGTCGACCCAGAAACTGGGTGGCGGGATCGCCGCGGTCTTTACCCGCCGCAAGCTGGACGACGCCGCGCTGGAGGAACTGGAGGACCTGCTGATCGCGGCGGACCTTGGCCCCAATGTCGCGGCACGGGTGATCGAATCCTTCCGCAGTTCGCGCTTCGGCACCGAGGTGACGGACGAGGAGATCCGCACCGCGCTGGCGGCGGAGATCGCCCGGGTCCTGGAACCGGTGGCGGTGCCGTTCGTGCCAGATCCGCAGCACAGGCCGCATGTGGCGCTGGTGGTGGGCGTGAACGGCAACGGCAAGACCACGACCATCGGCAAGATGGCGCGCTTCTATGGCGAGCAGGGGCTGAAGGTGATGATGGTGGCGGGGGATACGTTCCGCGCCGCCGCCGTCGAGCAGCTTCAGGTCTGGGGCGACAGGGTGGGGGCACCGGTCATTGCCGGGCCGCCGAATGCCGATGCCGCCGGTCTGGCCTTCGACGCGCTGAAGCGTGCGCGGGCCGAGGGGGCGGACCTGCTGCTGATCGATACCGCCGGGCGCCTGCACAACAAGGGCGCGCTGATGGAGGAGCTGGCCAAGATCATCCGCGTGATGCGCAAGTTCGACGAGACCGCGCCGCATTCGGTGCTGCTGGTGCTGGATGCGACCACCGGCCAGAACGCCATCGAGCAGGTGCGGGTGTTCAAGGAACTGGTGAACGTGACCGGCCTGATCGTGACCAAGCTGGACGGTTCGGCCCGGGGCGGCATCGTGGTGGCGCTGGCCGACACGTTCGGCCTGCCGGTGCATGCGGTGGGCGTGGGCGAGCAGGCCGAGGATCTGCGGCCTTTCTCGGCCGAGGCATTTGCCAATGGGCTGGTCGGGCCGTCGATCAGGCTGTCGTCGCCGGACGGGGACGAGAAGAAGGACGGCGAGGGCGACCCGGCCTGAGGCCGGGCCGCCCGCCGGTCGTCAGAGCGGCAGAATCCGCTCGGACAGTTCGCTGAGGGCCTGGATGCCGGGCAGGGTCTTGCCCTCCAGCCATTCCAGGAACGCGCCGCCGGCGGTCGAGGTGTAGGTCATCTCGTCCGCCACGCCGGCATGGCGCAGGGCCGAGACCGTGTCGCCGCCGCCGGCAACGCTGGTGAGCTGGCCGGCCTGGGTGCGCCGCGCCACTTCGGCCGCCACCAGGTTGGTGGCAGTGTCGAACGGGTGGAGTTCGAACGCGCCCAGCGGGCCGTTCCAGACCAGGGTTTTCAGCCCGACGATCTTTTCCGTCAGCAGGCGCACCGTTTCCGGCCCCGCGTCCAGGATCATCGCGTCGGCGGGGATGGCGTCGACCGGCACCGTCTTCGTCGGCGGGTCGGCGCGGAATTCGGTGGCCGTGACCGCGTCGACGGGCAGGACGATCTCGCAATTGCGGCTGGCGGCCTGGGCCATGATGGCGCGGGCCGTGTCGTGCATGTCGGCTTCCTGCAGCGACTTGCCGACCGCGATGCCCTTGGCGGCGAGGAAGGTGTTGGCCATCGCGCCGCCGATGATCAGGACGTCCACCCGGTCCAGCAGGTTGCCGATCAGGTCCAGCTTGGTCGAGATCTTGGCGCCGCCGACGATCGCGCCGACCGGGCGGGCCGGGTTTTCAAGCGCGATGTTGAGCGCGTTCAGTTCCGCTTCCATCAGCCTGCCGGCGAAGGAGGGCAGGAAATGGGCCACGCCTTCGGTCGAGGCATGGGCGCGATGGGCGGCGGAGAAGGCGTCGTTGACATAGTCGTCGGCCAGTGCGGCCAGGGCCTTCGACAGGTCGGGGTCGTTCTTTTCCTCGCCCGCATGGAAGCGGGTGTTTTCCAGCACCAGCACGTCGCCATCCTGCATGGCGGCGACGGCCTGTTCGGCCACCGGGCCGATGCAGTCTTCGGCGAAGCGCACCGGGTGGCCCAGGGTGGTGCCCAGCGCGGCCGCCATCGGTTCGAGCGACATGTCGGGCACGCGCTGGCCCTTGGGGCGGTCGAAATGGCTGACCACGATCACCCGCGCGCCCTTGTCGGCCAGTTCGCGGATGGTGGGGGCCAGGCGCTCGATGCGGGTGAGGTCGGTGATCTGGCCGTCACGGACCGGGACGTTCAGATCGGCGCGCAGGAGCACCTTGCGCCCTTTGGGCTGCAAGGCGTCCAGCGTCTTGAAGGACAGCGTGGCCATCAGAGCGCGCCGAAGACGGCGGCGGTGTCGGACATGCGGTTCGAGAAGCCCCATTCATTGTCGTACCAGCTGCAGATCCGCACCAGGCGGCCGCCGTCGATCAGCGCCGTTTCGGTGGCGTCGAAGGTGGAGGAGGCGATGGAGTGGTTGAAGTCGGAGCTGACCAGCGGTGCGGTGTTGTAGGCCAGGATGCCCTTCAGCGGGCCTTCGGACGCGGCCTTCAGCATCGCCTCGTTGATCGCCTCGACCGAGGCCGGGGTGCGGGTCGGCACGAAATCGAGCGACACCAGCGAGACGTTGGGGGTGGGCACGCGAATCGCGGTGCCGTCCAGCTTGCCCTTGAGGTGCGGCAGGACCAGGCCGACCGCGCGGGCGGCCCCGGTCGAGGTGGGGATGATGTTCATCGCCGCCGCGCGGGCGCGGCGCGGGTCGCTGTGCAGCGTGTCGACCGTGCGCTGGTCGCCGGTATAGGAATGGATGGTGACCATGTAGCCGCATTCGATGCCGAACGCGTCGTCCAGCACCTTGGCGACCGGCGCCAGGCAGTTGGTGGTGCAGGAGGCGTTGGAGATCACCGTCATGTCGCTGGTCAGCGTGTCCTGGTTCACGCCGTAGACGATGGTGGCGTCCACATGGCTGGCGGGGGCGGAGATGATGACCTTCCGCGCGCCGGCCTCGATCAGGTGGGCGGCCTTTTCCTTGTTGGTGAAGCGGCCGGTGCATTCCATCGCCACGTCCACGCCCTCGAAGGGCACCTTGGTCGGGTTGGCTTCGGCCGAGACGGCGATGGGCGCGTAGGTGCGGCCGTTGGCCGTGATGACGATATTGTTGCCTTCGACGCGGACTTCGCCGGGGAAGCGGCCGTGGATGCTGTCATAGGTCAGCAGGTGGGCGTTGTCCGCGACGCTGCCCAGGTCGTTGATCGCCACGGGCACGACGTCGGTGCGGCCGCTTTCGATGATGCCGCGGAGGACGAGGCGGCCGATACGCCCGAAACCGTTGATTGCGACTTTGACAGCCATTCTATTTCTCTCCGAATATTCAGCCGTTTCGGCCGGAAACCGACTTCGGCTAGGTGTTGCCCCCGGCCACGGACCGTGCACGATGGCCATCCGCTTTCTGCCCGGAAGGCGATTGAAAGTCACGTCCCGTCTCGTTGACAAGGCGGATCGCCGTTTCGTGTATGCGCTCGGCTGTAATGCCCAGGCGGCGATACAGTTCGCCGGACGGTGCGGCTTCGCCGAAATCCTCCATGCCGATGAAGGCGCCGCGCGGACCGAGCCAGCGGTCCCAGCCGAAACCCGACGCGGCCTCGATGCCGATGCGCGGCGCGTCGCCCAGAACCTGGTCGCGATAGGCGGCGTCCTGCCGGGCGAACAGTTCCCAGCAGGGGAGCGACACCAGGGCGGCGGCGATGCCGTCGCGCACCAGCATGTGCTGGGCCTGGCGGGCGATGACCATCTCGCTGCCGGTGGCGATGAGCGTGACCTGGCGGGGGCCGCGTGCCTCTTCCATCACATAGCCGCCGCGCGCGCTGCCGTTATGGGGGCGGCGCTGGCGGAGGTCGGGCGGCGCGTTGGCGTCGGTGGCCATCGGGGACAGGGTGATCAGGCTGGGGCCGTCGGCGCGGCGCAGGGCGAGTTCCCAGCATTCCATCGTCTCGCGCCTGTCGGCCGGGCGAAAGACCAGGACGTTGGGCATGGCGCGCAGGCTGGCGAGCTGTTCCACCGGCAGCCAGCCCGCGCCGTCCTCGCTCAACGCCAGCCCGTCATCGGTCAGCAGGTAGATGACCTGCTGGCGCATCATCGCCGCGAAGCGCAGGGCCGGGCGCATGCGGTCGATGGCGACGAAGGTGATCGCGCCGCACGGGACCATGCCGCCATGGACCGCGATGCCGTTGAGCAGGGCGGCCAGTCCGTGGACCAGGGTGCCGCAATCGGGCAGTGCCTGGTCGGCCGGCATCGCCTCGGTCCGCTCGCGGCCGCGCCGGGAGGAGAGGCAGAGCATTTCGGGCAGCAGGTCGCGCAAGATGTCCAGGCCCTGGCGGCCGTAGCCCAGCGTGGTGTCGTGGCCGGTATCGGGCAGGATCGCGGACACCGTGGCCGTGTGCCATGCGCGCAGCCAGTCCTCGCGCCAGAAGGCGGGGAGGCGGCGGGCGGCGACGCGTTCGAATTCCGCGCGCTGCCGGTGTTTGACCAGCCGGCGCAGCCAGGACCGCCGGGCCGAGGCGCCCCGGCGCGCGGCCCGGGCCCAGAGCAGGGTGGAGTGATCGGGCGCCGGGCCGGAGGGGGGCGCGAGGGGGTGGGGCGGTGCCTGGGGAAGGGTGACGGAGCAGGCGAGGACCGAGGGCTTGCGCGAGCGGATCGCCGCCGCGAGGGCGGCCTGCACGGCGTCATGGTCGTCGGCGGCGACCTTGCGGACCATCCAGCCGGTCGCGGCGTAGCGGGCCAGCGTGTCCTCGGCCTCGTCCTCCTCGTGCGGTGCGATCTCGAACAGGACGGTCAGGCGGTCCAGCCGCATGCGGGCGGCCAGCGACGCGGCCTCCATCGCCACGCCGGTTGCCAGTTCGGTGCCGCAGGACAGGGCCCAGATCCGGTGATTGACGATCGAGCGGCCGAAGCGCGCCGCGAGCTGCCGTTCGGCCAGCGCCATGCCGATGGCGGCGCCCAGGCCCTGGCCGCTGGGGCCGAAGGCCATTTCCACCGCTGGGTGGGCGCCGTATTCGACCGGCGTGTCGTCGGGTGCCGCGGTCTGCCCGGCCAGGCGCATCAGCGCGTCCAGCAGCGGCCGGTGGCGGGTGGACGAGACGACGAACCGGTCGCGGTCGGGCCAGTCGGGGCTGGCGGGGTCGAAGCGGAGGAACTGGTTCCACAGCAGGCAGGCGGGGACCGCCATCGCACCGGCCTGGGCGGCGTCCGCCGGATCGGGCAGGCGGGTGCCGATGACGGTACGGACCGCGTCGTGCAGGGCATCGATCGTCTCGCGCGTCGCCGGCTCGACGGGCGCGTCGGGGGGTGGCGCGTCCAGCTCGGGGGCGGTGTCGGTCTGCGCGCGGAGCATGGGGCAAGGCGTCCTGTAGGCCGATCGGGCCGGCCGGCGGCGGCGAAACTGTCGTTGACGGCTATAGGATCGTGCTGGATGCGCTGCAAGCGCGATACGATCCGGGGGGCTTCCGGCGGCAATGCCCTTGCCCCGTATCGTGGATGCTGTAACCGTGGCGCCCCATGCTGCATCGCCTTCGTTCCGTCCCGACCCTGATGGCCGTGTCCGCCCTGTGCGTGACCGGGCTGGCCGGCTGCGATCTGGTGGACCAGCGGACCTTCGATGCGCGCGCCAGCCGGCCGCCGGTGCCGCATTATCCGCCGCCGCCGCCCGCGCCGCGACCGGTGCCGCCGCTGGTCGATATCCGTGCCGGCACGCCGGACAGCCAGTGGCGCCCGGCATTGGACAGCGCCGTGGCGCGGGCGCTGGCGCGCAAGCCCAACGTGCTGTTCGTGGTGCGGGTTGTGGTGCCGGCCGGGCCGACGCCGGAGCAGGAGGCGCAGGCCATGCGCCAGGCCGTGGCCAGCTATGGCCAGGCGGTGGCGGCCGCCATCGTCGCCGCCGGCGCGCGGCCCGAACAGGTGGAAATGGCCGCCATGTCGGATTCGTCGATGACCACCGGCGCGGTCCGGGTGTATGTGCGATGAAACAGGATCGTGATCCGTGCGATATCGGCGGATCGACCGTAACGGCGGCGGCCGTGCGGGCCGGCGGGCCCGCATCGGCGTCGCGGGAGAATGACAGCGTGCCCAGTATCGACGTGGATCGGCATCCTTTCTACCGTTTCTGCCGGGACTCTCTGGACGGTATCCGCGAGCAGGGACGATATCGCCGCTTTACGCCGCTGGCGCGCCAGGCCGATCGCTACCCCGTCTATGACCATGTGACCGGCCCCGCCGCCGAGCCGCCCGTGGGGCGCGAGGTGGTGGTGTGGTCGGCCAACGACTATCTGGGCATGGGCGTGGAGCCGGCGGTGGCCGAGGCCGCGATCGCCGCGATCCGCGAGCATGGGGCCGGGGCGGGGGGCACCCGCAACATTGCCGGCACCAGCCCGCTGCATGCGGCGCTGGAGGCGGAGCTGGCCGACCTGCATGGCAAGGAGGCGGGGCTGCTGTTCGTTTCGGGCTATGTGTCGAACCAGGCCAGCCTGCAGACGATCCTGACCAGCATGCCCGGCTGGATCTGCTTTTCCGACCGGCAGAACCATGCCTCGATGATCGCCGGGATCAAGGGGGCGCGGGGCGCGACCTGCGTCATCTACGAGCATAACGACCTGGCGGACCTGGAGGCCAAGCTGGCCGCCGCGCCCAAAGATGCGCCGAAGCTGGTGGCGTTCGAGAGCGTCTATTCGATGGATGGCGACGTCTCGGATATTGGCGCCACCTGCGCGCTGGCGCGCAAATACGGTGCCATGACCTATCTGGACGAGGTGCATGCCGTGGGGCTGTACGGGCCGCAGGGCGGCGGCGTGGCCGAGCGTGACGGCGTGGCCGACCAGGTGGACATCATCGAGGGCACGCTGGCCAAGGGGTTCGGCGTCCATGGCGGCTATGTCACCGGGTCGGCGGAGCTGATCGACTATCTGCGCTGTGCCGCGTCGGGCTTCATCTTCACCACCGCGCTGCCGCCGTCGGTGGTCGCGGCCGCGCTGGCCAGCGTGCGCATGGTGCGGCGCGAGGCGTGGCGGCGGGAGAAGATGTTCGAGCGCGTGGCGGCCTTTCGGGCGCGGCTGGACAAGGCGGGCGTGCCGTTCATGCCGACGCCCAGCCATATCGTGCCGATTCCGGTGGGGGATGCCGATCGCTGCAACGAGATCAGCCGGCGCCTGCTGTCGGATTTCGGGCTGTATGCCACGCCGATCAACTATCCCACCGTTCCGCGCGGGACCGAGCGGCTGCGGCTGACGCCGGGGCCGCACCATACGGACGAGATGATGGACGAGATGGTCTCGGCGCTGGCCAAGCTGCTGCGGATCAATGCCCGCCACGCGGAAGAAGAGGCCGCCTGATCCGGTTGCCCGTTCGCGGGCGGGGGATCGGTGCGGCCTAGGGGCGGGCCAGGATTTCGGCGGCGCGCTTGCGGTCCAGCTTGCCTTCCCAGGCGCCGATCACGACCGGGGCCACGCAGTTGCCGGCCAGGTTGCCCACTGCCCTCACGATGCCGACGAACCAGTCCACGGCCAGCAGCATGACCAGGCTGGCGACGGGAATCGAGGGAATCGCCTGCAATGTGGCGGCCAGCACGACGATGGCGATGCCGGGTACGCCGTGCGCGCCCTTGGAGGTGATGAGCGCGGTCGCCAGCACGATCAGGATCTGCCACGCGTCCAGCACCGTGCCGGTTGCCTGGGCCAGGAAGATGACGGCCAGCCCCAGATAGATCGACAGCGCGTCGAGGTTGAAGGAATAGCCTGCCGGCACCACCAGCCCCACCACCTGGCGGTCCACGCCCATTTCTTCCAGCTTGGCCATGACGCTGGGCAGAACGGAATCCGACGCCGTGGTGGCGAAGGTGATGGCGAATTCGGTACGGAAATAGCGGAAGAAGCCAAGCGGGCTGACGCCCGACAGGCGCAGGCAGAGGCCCAGCCCGCCGGCGACGAACAGGGTGACGAGCACGCAATAGAGGGCGACGAAGGTGGCCAGGTGCCAGATGGCGTTCAGCCCGTAGCGCGCGGTGGTGGTGGCCATGGCGCCGAAGACGCCGAGCGGGGCCAGCGCGATGATGATGTGCATCATGCGCGAGAACAGGGCGGACAGGGAATCGATCAGGCGGACGATCGGCGCCCCGGCCTCGCCGGTCTGGCTGAGGCAGCAGCCGAACAGGATCGCGAAGAACAGGATCTGGAGCACATTGCCCTGCGCGAAGGCGTCGGCCGGCGTGTGGGGGATGAGGGCCAGCAGGAATTCGGTGACGCCGCCCTGGTGCATCACATGGGCATTGTGGGCGTAGGACGAGATGGCGCGGGCATCGTCGGGCGTGGGGGTGAACACGATGCCGCGGCCGGGCTGGACCAGCAGCGCGATACCTGTGGCGACGAGGAGGACCAGCGTGGTCATGGCCTCGAAATAGAGCAGCGCCTTGGCGCCCAGCCGCCCGACGGTGCGCAGCGAGCCGGCGCCGACGATGCCCGTCACCACGATGCAGAACAGGAGCGGGCCGACCGCCATCACGATCAGGCGCAGGAAGAGATCGGTCGCCCAGCGTGTCTGCGCGGCCAGGCCGGGCGCGAGGAGGCCCAGCGCCAGGCCGAGCAGGGTGGCGATGACGACCTGGAGGAACATGCCGGGGCGGCGGGGCCGGGCGGCCTGTGTCGCGGGGAGGGTCGTCTCGCTCATGGGGTCCCCTGGTGGCGGGCCGGCTTCGAGATCGTTTCGGTGGGGAGGGGCGGAGTCGCTCAGCTGCGCCGGGTTTTCTCGATCGCGGCCTTCAGGGCGTCGTAATCGACCGCGCCGGGGATGACGTAGCGGGCGTCGAAGACGAAGGTGGGGGTGCCTTCGAGGTGGATCGCCTCGGCCAGTTCGGAATTGGCGCGCAGGGTCGCGGCGACGGCGGTGCCCGCCATGTCCGACACCAGCCGGTCCGGGTCCAGGCCGGCCTGTTTGGCCAGCAGGCGGATGCGCGTGGCGTCGGGCTTGGTCGTGTCGGTCATGATGGCGTGCTGCATGCGGAAATAGGCGTCCTGGCCGCCTTGCAGGGCCGCGGCGGCGATGGCCTGCGCCGTCAGCAGGCTGGCCGGGCCGAGCACCGGCACGACTTTCTCCACGATGCGGACGTCGGGGTCGTCATGGACCAGGCGGTCGATGTCGGCCAGGACCTTGCGGCAGTAGGGGCAGCGCGGGTCGTAGAATTCGATCACCGTCGTGCGGGCGCGGGGGGCGCCCAGGATCGCGTCGCTGGGCGCGGGCGTGGTCAGGGCCGCCCGGTTGGCGAGCAGGGCGTCGCGGGTGCGAGTCTGTTCCTGCGCCTCGGCGCCCGCGCGCAGGGCGGCGATGGCGTCGGACAGGATCGAGGGATCGGTCTTCAGCGCGTCGCGGACGATGGCGACGATTTCCTTGCGCTGGGCCGGGGTGAAGCCATTGTCGTCGGCATGGGCCGGGGCTGCGGACGACAGGGCCAGCATCAGGCCGATGCCGGCCGGAAGGGCCGTGCGCAGCCTGGCGAGGCTGCGGGACGAGAAAAATGACAAGGGCGGCCTCCGGCGCTCGGGTTCCGTATCGGGGCTGTCTGTAGAGCAGAATGGGGTGGCGCGGAAGGGCGGCGGGGGACAAGGCGAGTTGCCGATGCTCCAGAAGACCGCTAATTCCCGATAGCCCGGTGGTTTCGCGTCGGGGCATGACGGCGGCAATGGAGAATCTGTGCGTGCGTGAACGTCCCCTGAACCACCCGTTGCGTCGTTGCGGGGCCTTGCTGCTGTCCACGGTCCTGGCCACGGCGCTTGGCGGGTGTTCGGCCAAGACATTCAACGACCCCTTGGGGACGGCCAGCCACGCCCTGTTCGGCGGCGGTTCCGACACGCCGAAGGGGCCGACCTACCTGACCGGCTATATCGGCAATGTCGTTTCGGACGAGCCGCAATCGGCCATGGTTGCCCGTGACGTGCTGGCGCGGGGCGGCAATGCCGCCGACGCGGCGGCGGCGATGGGGATGACGCTGGCGGTCACGCTGCCCTCGCGGGCCTCGCTGGGCGGGGGCGGTGCGTGCCTGGCGTGGCGTTCGGGCGATTCCGGCGGTGGGCGGGCGTTCCTGTTCCTGCCGGTCGCGGGATCGACGACGCCGGAGCAGGGCGGTGCGCCGGTGGACCGGCCGGCGGCGGCGCCGATGCTGGCACGCGGGCTGTACCTGATGCATCTGCGCTATGGCAGCGTGGAGTTTGCCGAGACCCTGACCCCGGCGCTGGAGCTGGCGCGCGGCGGGATCTCGGTCAGCCGGGCGCTGGCGACCGATCTTGCGGCCGTGCAGGGGCCGCTGCTGGCCGATCCGGGCGCGCGGGCGATCTTCAGCCGGGGCGACGGCAAGGTGCTGGCCGAGGGCGATACGCTGGTGCAGCAGCGCCTGACCGGCGTGCTGGAGCAGATCAGCAGCATGGGAGTGGGCGACCTGTATAACGGCGCGCTGGCGCGCTCGTTCGTCGCCGGCAGCCAGGGGGCCGGCGGCGGGTTGACCGTGGCGGACCTGCGGGGTGCCGTGCCGGTCGAGACCGATCCGCTGACGGTGCGTGCGGGGCAGGTGACGGTGAGCTTCCTGCCGCCGCCGGCCGATGGCGGGCTGGGCAGCGCGGTGGCGTTTCATGCCCTGAACGATGGCGGCCAGGGCGACCGGGCCGGCCAGTCGGCGGTGGCGGCCTGGCGCGCGCAGGCGGCCGGCACGCAATCCACCGCCGAGCTGATTGCCCGGGCGCAGGCGGTGGTCGATTCCGGCACCGTGCCGGCTGGGGGAAGCCTGCCGCATCTGCCGGCCTCGACCTCGTTCGCCGTGGTCGACCGGCATGGCGGGGCTGTCGCGTGCAGCCTGACGATGGACAATCTGTTCGGCACCGGGCGCGTCGCGGGTGGCACGGGGATTGTGATGGGGGCGTCGCCGCGCCGGCTGCCGCCGCCGCTGCTGACCGCCGCGATCGCCAGCGAGGGCAGCCGGTTCCGGGCCGCCGTGACGGGGTCGGGGCAGAACGATGCCGCCGATGCGGTCGCGGTGGAAATGAAGCAGGTCCTGGCGGGCGAGAAGCCGGGTGCGCGGCCGGTGACGGCGGATGGGCGTATCAATGCGATTTCCTGCCCGGCGGGGCTGCCGGGCGGCGAGGTGAGCTGTGCCGGCGGCACCGATGCGCGTTCGGCCGGCCTGTCGGTGGGATCGGACTGATGGCGCGGGCCGGGGCCGGTGTCGCCGCTTGTGGATGATCATGTTTTGTTCTAGTTTTGGTTTGGTCGGGACCGCCGTGGCGCGGCGGGTGGGACCCGGGGTTTTCATGATATCGGAACGGGATTGAAGGCGATGGCGCAGGCACCGGGCATTGACAAGAGCAAGGCGCTGGAAGGCGCGCTGAGCCAGATCGAACGCGCGTTCGGCAAGGGGTCGGTGATGCGCCTGGGCGAGCGCCCCAACGAGGCGGCGGATGTGATTTCCTCCGGCTCGCTCGGGCTGGATATCGCGCTGGGGATCGGCGGGCTGCCGCGGGGCCGTATCGTCGAGATCTACGGCCCCGAAAGCTCGGGCAAGACGACCCTGGCGCTGCATGCGATCGCCGAGGCCCAGAAGAAGGGCGGCGTCTGCGCGTTTATCGATGCCGAGCACGCGCTGGACCCCGGCTATGCCCGCAAGCTGGGGGTGGATGTCGACAATCTGCTGATCAGCCAGCCGGATGCGGGCGAGCAGGCGCTGGAAATCGCGGATACGCTGGTGCGTTCGGGCGCCATCGACGTGCTGGTGGTGGACAGTGTCGCGGCGCTGGTGCCGCGCGCGGAACTGGAAGGCGACATGGGCGACAGCCATGTCGGCCTGCATGCCCGGCTGATGAGCCAGGCGCTGCGCAAGCTGACCGGCACGGTTTCGCGCTCCAACACCATGATGATCTTCCTCAACCAGATCCGGTTGAAGATCGGCGTCATGTTCGGCAGCCCGGAGACGACCACGGGCGGCAACGCGCTGAAATTCTATGCCTCGGTGCGCCTGGATATCCGCCGGATCGGGCAGATCAAGGACAAGGACGAGGTCGTGGGCAACCAGACCCGCGTCAAGGTGGTCAAGAACAAGATGGCCCCCCCGTTCCGGCAGGTCGAATTCGACATCGTGTATGGCGAGGGGATCAGCAAGATGGGCGAACTGATCGACCTGGGCGTCAAGGCGGGCATTGTCGAGAAATCGGGGGCCTGGTTCTCGTATGACAGTCAGCGGATCGGCCAGGGGCGCGAGAATTCCAAGCAGTTCCTGCGCGAGCATCCTGAAATGGCGGCCGATATCGAACGGCGCGTGCGCGAGCAGGCGGGCGTGGTGGCCGAGGCCATGCTGGTGTCCCCCGGTGAACAGGATCTTGCCGACGCCGAGTGACCGGCGCGGGGCGAGGAGCCGGCAGGCGGGGCCGCGCGGCCTGGGACTGCTGGTTCTGCTGGCCGGTCTGTCGGCCTGCGCGCTCAAGCGGCCGGAGGGGGATTCGATCGATGTGCCGCCCCTGACCCTGTTCAGCGGGCAGGAACGGCCGGGCTCGGCCCAGACCGCATCCGCCGGGCAGCAGAAGCATGACGGGTCGCAGCCCATGTCTGCCGCGCCGGCGGGGCGGCAGCCCGACTACCAGCCGCTTCCCGATGCCTGGGGCATGCAGATGATCGCGTCCGGCTTCGATTCCAATGCCGCCGGGGATGACGGGCAGAAGGAAGATTCCGGGCATTTCGTCATACCCGATACGCAGGTGAGCTACGGCGCACGGGGCCGGGGGCAGACGACGCCGGGACCTTGAGGCCGGGCGGTTGGGGGCTTTCGATGGGAAAAAGGGGCGCGTGTGGTGCTCCGCATGTCTTTCCCTGCCGGCTTCCGAGTCACGTCTCTGTCATTGAGATGGCCGGAATATGGCGGTTTTCTGCCATTTCCTGACCGAATGTGCTGGGGTGGAGGACGGGGTCCACTGGATCGGTCCATCCGTTGGTGTTACGCCGCGCTGAGCGAGGCCGGAATGACGGTCCTTCCTGGGGAAGTGGATTCATGACGGTTGGCACGAAATCCGGCGGCATTTGTCCGGGCCGGACCTAGATCATGATGCTCCGCATGCCTCCATGGGGGTCGGTGTCGCGTGATGGCGATCCGCCGCTTCCGTATCTGACCTTTTCGCGTTCGGACTGGGCGGCGTTGCGGGCCAATGTGCCGCTTTCGCTGTCCGAGGAGGATATCGCGGCGTTGCGGGGACGGAACGAGCCCGTGTCGCTGGCCGATATCACCGAGGTCTATCTGCCTCTGTCGCGGTTGCTGAACCTGTATGTCATGGCCTCGCGCGGGCTGAACAGCATGGTCGAGAGTGCGTTCCTGGGCTGTCCGCGCATTTCGGTGCCGTTCATTATCGGCATCGCCGGCAGCGTGGGGGTGGGCAAGAGCACATTTGCCCGCCTGCTTCAGGCCGTGCTGTCGCGCTGGCCGGACCATCCGCGGGTCGATCTGGTGACGACGGACGGGTTTCTGCTGCCGACGCGGGTTCTGGAGGAACGGAGCCTGATGCAGCGCAAGGGCTTCCCCGAGAGCTATGATTTGCGGCGGATGATCGCCTTTCTGGCCGCCGTGAAGGCGGGCGAACGGTTGCAGCAGGTGCCGCTCTATTCGCATGAGGCCTACGATATCGTGCCCGACCGGTTCCAGACGGTGGACCGGCCGGATATCCTGATCTTCGAGGGGCTAAACGTGTTGCAGACCGGCACCGACCGGTCGATGGTGGCGTCGGATTATTTCGATTTCTCGATCTATCTCGACGCGACCACCAGCGATATCGAATCGTGGTACGTGGAGCGGTTCCAGCTGTTGCAGCGCACGGCGTTTCGCAAGCCGACATCCTATTTCCATCATTATGCCGACCTGTCGCCGGCCGAGGCGGAGCGGGTGGCGGGGCAGATCTGGAACCGGATCAACCTGCCCAATCTGGAAGCCAATATCCTGCCCACGCGCGAACGTGCGCGGCTGATCATGCGCAAGGCGCGGTCGCACGCCATCAACGAAGTCCGGCTGCGCTATCTGTAAGAGGCCCGGCGCCGTCTGCCGGTCAGGTTCCGCAATCTCTCCCGGTGCGATAGGTTTGAGGCTGTTTCGGGAGGGTGAGTCCGATGATCCGGGTGATCGGCCTGATGAGCGGTACGTCGCTGGACGGGGTCGATGCCGCTGCCATCGAGACGGATGGGGTGGCGGTGGGCGCGGCCGGGCCGGTGACGACCATTCCCTTTCCGCCCGGATTGCGCGCGCGGGCACGTGCCATTCTCGACCGGGCGGGGAGCCTGGCGGCGGATGATCCGGATCTGCTGGCTGTCGAGCGGGAGCTGACGCAACTGCATGTCGCGGCCGTGCGTGCGCTGGACTGGCCGGCCGAGCTGATCGGCTTTCATGGCCAGACGATTCTGCATCGCCCCGATGTACATCGAAGCTGGCAGATCGGGGATGCCGGCCTGCTGGCGGCGGAAACCGGGGTGCCGGTGGTGCATGATTTTCGCAGTGCCGACCTGGCGGCGGGCGGGGAGGGGGCGCCGCTGGTGCCGGTCTTTCACCAGGCCCTGGCGCGGGGGCTGGAACAGCCGCTGGCCGTGCTGAATATCGGCGGGGTGGCGAATGTCTCGCTGATCGGGGCGTCGGGGGAATTGCTGGCCTGCGACGTGGGGCCCGGCAATGCGCTGCTGGATGACTGGGCCATGCGCCATACCGGTCTGCCGTGCGACCGCGACGGGGCGATGGCCCGGGCGGGGCGGGTCGATGAGCGGGTTCTGGAGCGGCTGATGGACGACCCGTTCTTTGATCGGCCGGCGCCGAAATCGCTGGATCGGCTGTCGTTTCATCGGGCCATGGACCTGCTGGCCGGTCTCTCGCCGGTGGATGGGGCGGCGACGCTTGCGGCCTTTACCGTTCGGGCGGTGGCCGGTCTGAGGCTGCCGTTTCGGCCATGCCGCTGGCTGGTCTGCGGCGGGGGGCGCCATAACCCGGTGCTGATGGACGGGTTGCGGGATGCGCTGGGGGCGGTCGTCGAGCCCGTCGAGGCCGTGGGGTGGCAGGGCGATGCGCTGGAGGCGCAGTGTTTCGGCTTTCTGGCCGCGCGTACCGTGCGCGGGTTGCCGCTCTCGTTTCCCGGAACGACGGGGGTCGGTCGCCCGGTCAGTGGGGGCAGGCTGGAGTGGCGGGGACTGCCCGCCGCCGCGATGCAGGGGGTGGAGCGGCTGCGGCGGCGATAGGGCGTCAATCGTGCGTCGGGCGGGGGATGCCGAGGGTGTCCAGCCGGTCGCGCACCTGTTGCAGCAGGGCGGCGTCGCCGTCGGGGCCGAGTGTGTGGAGGGTACGCTCCATCGCCAGCAGCACGTCCGATGTCGCATCGCCCGCCGCGCGGCGCCACCAGTCGAGTGCCTGGGCGTGCTCGCCCATCGCCAGCAGTGCCGAGGCGTAATTATGCTGGCCGCGATAATCGCCGCCTTCGGCTGAACGGCGATACCAGGCGAGGGCCTGGGCCGGATTGCGTTCGGTGTGCCAGCCTTCCTCGGTGAAGCGGGCGACCAGGTTCATGGACTTGGCATGACCGCGTTCGGCGGCGCTGCGGAACAGCGCCAGCGCGCGGCGCAGGTCGGCCGGCATGCCGATGCCGCGCATCGTCATGATGCCCAGATTGTAGCAACCCCAGAGATCGCCCAGGCGGGCCGCCTTTTCGTAGCTGGCGGCGGCGGCCGGGAGGTCGATCGGGCCGCCCCAGCCGAAATGATGGCAGCGGCCCAGCATGTTATGGGCAGGCGCGTAGTCGGCGGAGGCTGCGATTTCGTACCATTTGCGGGCCTGTTGCGGGTCGGACGGCACGTAGATGCTGTCGAGCAGGATGTCGCCCCAGCGCACCTGCTCGGGAACGTGGCCCTGGGTGGCCCGGATGCGGATGTTCTCGATGAAGTCGGGCAGGGCGGGGGGTGTTTCCCTGGCGCGGCGGCGCCGGAGGGCGGCCTGCTTCAGGCCGTGGAAAATCCGCATGTGGTGAGGACCCGTGACGATTGGACGATTCGCAGTGGGCGCTACAAAACATGGCCGGGTTATTTATGCAATTGATAATCTGTTGCAATGAAGCTATTCAGCGACTTTGCCATGTCGCCCGCACGGCGTGCGTCGGTTTCGCCCGGCCTGCCGATTGTCGAAGCCTGTGCGGGAAACGTCGCTGCCCGTGCCGGACCCTGCCGGCGCCATCAATCGAGACCGCCATGCTGCTGCATATCCAGAATGTTCTTTCGCCCGACGAAGTCCTGCACTGTCGTCGCGCGCTTGCCGACGCGACGTGGGCGGACGGCAGGGTGACGGCGGGGCCGCAATCGGCTTCGGCCAAGAACAACCTTCAGATTCCGCTGGACCATCCGCTGCATCGTTCGCTTGGCGAGATCGTGCTGCGTGCGCTGGGGCGGAACAATCTGTTCAACAGCGCGGTCGTGCCGCTGCGTGTCGTGCCGCCGCTGTTCAATCGCTATGACGAGGGCATGTCGTTCGGGGCGCATGTGGACAATGCCATCCGGCCCATCCCCAATTCCGGCGGAATGCGCATCCGCACCGATGTTTCTTCCACGCTCTTCCTGACCGATCCGGAGGAGTATGAGGGGGGGGAATTGCGGATACACGATGCCTCGGGCGTGCAGGAGATCAAGCTGCCGGCCGGCGACATGATCGTCTACGACACCACGGTGCTGCATGACGTGGCGCCGGTCAGGCGCGGGAGCCGCTGGGCGTCCTTCTTCTGGACGCAGTCGATGGTACGCGATGTCGAGCGGCGGCGGATCCTGTTCGACCTGGATCGCACGATCATGGATCTGCGCACGCGCCTTGCGGATGACGACCCGGCGGTTCTGGAACTGGTGAACTGCTATCATAATCTCATGCGCCAATGGTGCGAACTCTGAGCGCCTGACCGGAAACGTGCGCCGGAAGCGACCCGGCGTGCGTCTCCGACCGGGAGTGCCGGAGGATTCGAAGGCCTTCGCGCATGTGGATTCTGTTGCGTTCCGTCGATCTTCGGAACATCCGCAACAAGGCCTGATGGCCGGAGCCGTGGGCTGGCCGGGGCGGATTTTTTTTCATCCTGAAAAAACGAATAATTTCAGGATTGACGGGGTTTTTCGACGGCGGTCGGCCGCCGATGGCGGCACGGTAGACGTTTTTTGTCACAAATGAATTTCTTGACGGCTTGTATCTGTCGTGAAACATACGACGCAAATGCGAGTTGTTCGCATTATCATGTATGGCATCGAGGAAACCCGGACGAATGGGTGTCACTGGAAAATGGCGTGCGGTGCAGCAGGTGGCGCCCCAGCGCGGTCAGGTCCTGTGTGGTCTGGCGATGGCGATGATCGGGAGCCAGGGGCTGGCGGCGACGCCGGGCGTGGCGTCGTCGGACAAGCTGACCGACGAGGAAAAGAAGAAGGCGGAACAGGACCGGCCCAATCCGCATCACGAGCATATCGAGGTTGTCGGCCTGTGGCATGAGATGTCGCCGAAATTCACGGCCTCGCTGCTGGATACGCCCAAGAGCGTTTCGATCATCTCGCGCCAGTTGCTGACCCAGACCGCGTCGAACACGCTGGCCGATGCGCTGCGCAACGTGCCCGGCATTACGATGGGTGCGGGCGAGGGCGGGAATCCGGTCGGGGACCGGCCGTTCCTGCGCGGTTTCGACGCGCAGTCGAGCACCTTCGTCGACGGGTTGCGCGATGTGGGCGCGCAGTCGCGCGAGACGTTCAACGTGGAATCGATCGAGGTGGTCAAGGGCGATACCGGCTCGATCGCCGGGCGCGGCGGGGCCGGCGGTGCGATCCTGATCAACACCAAGATGCCCACGCTGAAGAATGCGATCGATGCCAATCTGGGCTTCGGCAATGCCGACTACAAGCGCGGCACGTTCGACGGCAACTGGCGGATTACGGATACCGGGGCGTTCCGCCTGAACCTGATGGGCGACGACCAGGGCGTGGCCGGGCGCGGACCCACCCATTATCGGCGTTTCGGCGTGGCGCCGTCGGTATCGTTCGGGCTGGGCACGCCCAACCGCGTGACCGTGATGTATTACCACATGCAGAATGACGATCTGCCCGATGTCGGTATTCCCTACAACAACCCGACCTTCAACGCGCGCACCGATGGCGCGCAGCGGGTGATGGCGACGGGAAGCGGGGCGCCGGTCAAGGTGCCGTTCGATACCTGGTACGGGCTGGAAAATCGGGATGCCAACCAGGACGGCATCGACATGGGTACGTTGCGGCTGGAGCATGATTTCAGCAGCACGCTGCATCTGCGCAATACGACGCGCTATTCCGAAACGACCCAGAACGACCGCTGGACGATGCCGGACGACAGCCAGGGCAATATCTATTACGGCTATGTCTATCGCCGCCTGAACAGCCGTATCTCGACCTTCGATACCGCGACCAACCAGACCGATTTCTACGGGTCGTTCGACCTGGCGGGATTCAAGAACCAGTTTGCGACCGGCGCGGAGTTTACGCGCGAGCAGGGCAAGAACGATACGTATACGGCCACCGTGAACGGACAGGCCGTGACGTCGGGCACCAATTTCACACATTGCGCGACCGCGCTGGCCTTTTCGTCGGGCACCTGTACCTCGCTGCTCAACCCGGATCCGGGCCAGTTGTGGACGGGCGACCTGAAGCATACGGGCAACCCGAACAGCACGCGCTTCGATACCAAGGCCGTCTATCTGTTCGATACGATCACGCTGCTGAAGCAGCTCCAGGCCAATGTCGGCGTGCGCTACGACAATGTGCAGAGCACCTATCGCTCGGCCGCGGGCGAGTATGGGCGCGGGGACAATCTGTTCACCTACCAGGGGGCGCTGGTCTACAAGCCGCGTTCCAACGGGTCGATCTATGCGTCCTATGCCACGTCCGCGATCCCGCCGGGCAATTCGGTCGGGCAGGGATCGGACGATATCAGCCTGGGCGCGGACCGGTCGGGTAATATCGGGTCGGTCCTGAAGCCGGAGCGGGACCGGACGATCGAGGTCGGCACCAAGTGGAACGTGCTGCATAACCGGCTGCTGGTCAGCGGTGCGCTGTTTCAGATCGATGCCACCAATTTCAAGATCACGACGGCGACAGGCGGGATCGACAATGGCGGCACCAAGCGGGTTCGCGGTTTCGAGATCGGGCTGAACGGGCAGATTACCCGCGAGTGGGCGATCAATGCCGGGTACAGCTATCTGGATGCGCGGCTGATCAAGGCCGGTGGTGCCGGTGCCGCCAACGGGCTGATGGATGGGCGCCATGCCCCGAACACGCCCGCGAACAGTCTGGCGTTGTGGACGACCTATCGCATCATCAAGCCCGTCACGCTTGGGGCCGGCGTTTACTACATGAGCAAGGTCTACGGCACGGATTCGCCGACCGCGCCGAAATTCGTGCCCGGCTACTGGCGGTTCGACTTCATGGCCACCTACAAGTTCATGAAGCATTACAGCCTGCAGCTGAACATGCAGAACCTGGCCAACATGCGCTATTTCACTCAGGCCTACACCACGCATTACGCGATGCAGGCGCCGGGGCGCACGGCGCTGGTCAACCTGAACGTTCATTTCTGAGCGGGCGGGCGCCCATGCAGGATGCCGCCGCGATGCCGGAGGCCGAACGAGATGCGGCGGCGGCCAGTGTCGCGACGATCTGCGACCTGGCCGGCGGCGGGCTGGCCGATGCGCAACTGGCGCTTGGGCAGATCCTGCTGGACGGTACCTTGCTGCCGCGTGACGCGCGTGCCGCCCTGGGCTGGTTTCTGGCGGCGGCGCGGCAGGGCGATGCCATGGGGTGCAACATGGTCGGCCGGTGCTGCGAACTGGGCTGGGGGATGCCGGCCGCGCCCGCCGAGGCGATGCGCTGGTATCGTCGTGCCGCGTGCGCCGGCCTGGACTGGGGCATGTACAATTATGCCACCGGCCTGACCCTGGGCTGGGACGGGCCGCCAGACCATGCGCGGGCCCTGGCCTGGTTCCGCCGGGCCGCCGCGCGAGGACATTGCAAATCCTTCAACATCATCGGCGGCTTTTACGAAGATGGGTGGGCCGTGACGAGGGACCTGGACCAGGCGCGGGCATGGTATGCCCGCGCCGCCGATGGCGGGGATTTTCGCGGGCATTTCAATTTCGGGCGATTCCTGCTGACCGAGGGGCAGCAGGCCCGGGCGCGGTGGCATTTCGAGAGAGCGCGCGAGGGGGCGACGCCGGGTTTTCTGGCGCGGATGGAGCAGTTTCTTGCGGAGGGTCCGGCGCCAGAACGGGATCAGACGGAGTAATACATCGCGAACTCGACCGGATGCGGCGTGTGCTCGAACGTGAACACTTCCTGCCACTTCAGGTCGATATAGCTCTCGATCTGGTCCTTGGTGAACACGCCGCCGGCGAGCAGGAACTCATGGTCAGCATGGCGGCGAAGGCCAGGTAGGGGTTGGCGGTCGGGTCGGGGAACCGCACCTCGACGCGCCTGGCCCTGGGGCTGGTCGCGTAGGGGATACGGCACGAGGCCGAGCGGTTGCGCGCCGGGGCCTTCGATGCTGTCGAGCTGATAGATGCCGAAATTCGGGCCGGTGCCGAACTTGACGTTGTCGAAGATGAAGAATTCGGCTTCCGGACTGAAGAAGGCGGTATCGCCCCAAGCCGGTCGACTTCAGGTACGCCTCGGCCAGCTTGGCGGTGGAGCGCAGCGCGGTTTCGACGTGGGGATCCTGTTGTCGGAACATCGGCGCGGCCTCTACCTGCGTCTCAGGGCCCGATGCGTGCGCCGCTGGGTCGGGTTTTCAGAAACCGAGTACGCCGTCCATCCCGAAGGTGAAGACACCGGTGTTGCGACCGTCATTGAACGGGGAGGTGCCGTTGAGCGAGCGGTCGAAGCGGATTTCGGGGCGGAGTTCGAAGACGCGGAGCCCGTGGCCCAGGGTCGGCCTGTAGGTCACGCCCAGCGTCAATGCGCCGTAGGTGGTGGGAGGCGCTGCCTCGACCGGCACCGATGCGCCGGAGAAGGCGCGCATGTAGGCGGTGTTGTCCAGGAAGCTGAGGACGAACTGGCCGGTATTGTCGCGATAGATCTCACCGCGATAGTTGAAGGTGAGGGAGGGGGTGATCTTGTAGCTCAGGAAGCTGACGAAACTGTAGGTATCGGCGCGCAAGCCTTCGTCGTGCAGGTAATTGAACTCGCCCGTTACCGACAGTTTGTCGGTGACCTGGTAGGCGGCGTTGATGTCGTTCCAGTACCGCATGTCGCTGTCGGCGCGCCGCCCGAAGGCTGCGACGGCGTTTTCCGGACCGATGCGGCTGAGTTCGATGATATTCAGCTTGCCGCCGGCAAGCCCGTTGAGGTTGAAGCCGAAATAGCCCGCGGCCTCGTGATTGGGATCGCTCTTGCCGAAGGTGGTCTGGTTGCCGGTGTCGACGCCGAAGGTGACGTCGAGCAGCGGGATGACATGCCATTTGAACATCGCGCCGACATGTTCGAACGGCACCGAATATTCGGACGTATAGGCGAGCGTGTAGAAGGGGCGGGTCGTCGGGTCGAGGGTTTCGACTCCCATCGGGGCCTGGAGGATGCCGGCCTGCATGTCCAGCCCGCCGCCGGTCAGCCAGGGCAGGTGCACATCGACATGGGCCTGGGCGGGAATAAGCTGGTAGCGGTTGGAGAATGCGTGGTCGGAGACGCCCAGCAGGTGGTAGTAGCGTGCGTCGGAGCCGTAGAGCCCTTCGAGCGTGAAGCCGATCTGATATTCGCTCTTGCCCGGGTCGATGGCCTTGGAGAGCGTGAATTCGAGCTGGTTGAGCTGGACCTGGTTGGCGTGGTCGGCGAGGAAGTTGCCGAAATTGATCCCGTTATCGGGGCGGGCCGGATTGGCCATGATCCCGCCTTCGATCTGTCCGACCAGGGTGACGTCGTTCAGCCATTGCGAGAACCCGTCCTTTCCCGTCGTGTTGCCGAAGATCGCTACCTGTGCTTGGGCGCAAACTGGAAGAAGAAAGCCACCGACCGCAAGGAAAAGTGACACATATCCAGAGATGGCAGATCTGTTTCGGGGGTCCGACACGCTTCATTTCCTCTCTTTGTCGAGAGGGAGGATATAGCGTCCCCCCTCTTTATTGTAGGAACCGCGTCTGAATTTTGGTGGTCAGCTGATGCGTTCTCCGTGCAGGGTCATGTCCAGCCCTTCATCTTCCTGATCCGCCGTGACGCGCAGGCCGATGGTCAGGTCGACGAGCTTGAGCAGGACGAAGGTCGCGATGCCGCACCAGACGATGGTGATGCCCACGGCCTTGGCCTGGGTGACGAATTGCGCGAACGAGCCGACGACCCCGCCGGGATTGGCATCGGTGGCCGAAAGCGGGCCGTAGGCGAATACGCCGGTCAGCAGCGCGCCGACGATGCCGCCGATGCCGTGCACGCCGAATGCGTCCAGACTGTCGTCATAGCCCAGCATGTGCTTCAGCGAGGTGGCGGCCCAGTAGCAGACCACGCCGGCCACGATGCCGATGATCAGCGCGCTGCCCGGCAGCACGAAGCCCGCCGCCGGGGTGATGGCCACCAGGCCCGCGACGGCGCCCGAGATGATGCCCAGCACGGTCGGCTTGCCGGTGCGGGCCCATTCGGCCAGCATCCAGCCCAGGCCGGCGGCGGCGGTGGCGATCTGCGTCGTCGCCATGGCCATGCCGGCGCGCCCGTTGGCACCGACGGCCGAGCCGGCATTGAAGCCGAACCAGCCCACCCACAGCAGCGAGGCGCCGATGACGGCATAGGTGAGGTTGAAGGGCGACAGGTCGTCCTGGCCGTAGCCGCGACGCTTGCCCAGCACCAGCGCCGTGACCAGGCCGGCGATACCGGCATTGATATGGACCACGGTGCCGCCCGCGAAATCGATGGCGCCCAGGCCCGCGACCCAGCCCAGCGGGCTCCAGACCCAGTGGGCGACCGGCGCGTAGACGATCAGCGACCACAGGACGGTAAAGACGCACAGGGCGCTGAACTTCATGCGCTCGGCGAACGCGCCGGCGATCAGGGCGGGGGTGATGATGGCGAAGGTCATCTGGAACATCATCCAGATGCTTTCGGGAATCGTCATCGTGACCGCGTTGGGGGTGCCCGCGCCCATGGTGAAGCCGATATCCGCACCCTTGGCGATATGGGCGCCGATGCCGTTGAGCATGAAGCGCGACAGGTCGCCGATATAGGGCGTGCCGGTGCCGAAGGCGAGGCTGTAGCCGGCCACCATCCAGACGACGGTGATGATGCAGCAGATGGCGAAGGACTGCATCAGCGTGGCCAGCACGTTCTTGCGCCGGACCATGCCGGCATAGAACAGGGCCAGGCCCGGGATCGTCATCATCAGCACCAGCGCCGTGCTGGCCAGCATCCACGACGTGTCGCCGGTGTCGATCGCCGGCGGCGCGTCGGCCGCGAGCGCAGGCGTGGACAGGGCAAGGAGGGGGAGCAGGGGAACAAGGGCCCCGATCCACCCTGCATGCCGGAAAGCTGGGATCTTGAAAGAGGGGCTTTTCATAGCGCGCTTTCCCCCGTTTCTCCCGTACGAATGCGCATTGCCTGCTCCAGATCAAGAACGAAGATTTTCCCGTCGCCGATCTTGCCGGTATTGGCGGCCAGTCGGATGGCTTCCATCGTCGGATCGACGAGGGCGTCGGGTACCGCGATTTCAAGTTTTGATTTCGGAACGAAATGGGCGGAATATTCCGCGCCGCGATAGATTTCGGTCTGGCCTTTCTGGCGACCGAAGCCTTTCACGTCCGTGACGGTGATCCCTGCGACGCCGACGGCGGACAGGGCCTCGCGCACGTCATCCAGTTTGAACGGTTTTATTATTGCAACGATCAGCTTCATGATTTCCTCGCTGAGGAAGTGCTCGCCATCGCATGATTCGAGTCATGCGACACGATCAGGGATGGCTGCTTGCAGCCGAATACAGATATCGGGCGGTCACGAAGGCGCCGAAATGCGCAGCGCTTGCGGGCGATGAGCCGTTCAGCGGGGTTTGGTACCGTGTCGGGGGGAAGGGAAGGCGATGCCTCCCGATAGGCCCGTCATGGTGTTCAAGTGAATAATGGAGACCATGTTCCGGCGGGACGGCCCATTGGGGCCCGCCTGCCGGGGCGTTCGGTCCCGACGATTCAAAACGGGGAAACCGGCGGTTCTTGATTGATTGGTGCCGGGCTGCCAGTTTTGCGCGAAAAGCGTTGCATAATCGAAATGTTTTGTCAACGCAAAAGAGTGATCTTGAGTGGACATCGGGGATGCACCGTTCGGTCACGTTGGTTGGCGCGTATCGAACGGACGAGGGACGGTCGGGTTTCGCGGCCGTGGCTTCTAAATGTTGGCCATCGGGGGATAGAGTGCCGCCCTTCAGGACGGGACGACGACATGACAGTTTCCTCTGCACCGGCCGGCGCCGGGATCATTCGCCTGATCGCGTGCGCCGCCGGGCTTGTGGTGGCCAATATCTATTATGCCCAGCCGCTGATCGGCCTGATCGGCCCGGATATCGGCCTGGCGCCGGCATGGCTGGGCAGTATCGTGATGCTGACGCAGCTGGGATATGGGTGCGGCATGATCGGCCTGGTGTCGCTGGCCGATATCGTGGAGAACCGGCGGCTGGTGCTGGTGGCGCTGGGCGGGCTGGCGGCGACGCTGCTGGCCTCGGCCTTCGTGCGGTCGGCGGGGGCGTTCCTGCTCATGGCGTTTGCCATCGGGGTGTTTGCCACCGCTACCCAGGTGCTGGTGCCGCTGGCGTCGCATCTGTCGGCCGAGAAGGATCGCGGCCGGGTGGTGGGGACGGTGATGGGCGGGCTGATCGGCGGGATCATGCTCGCACGGCCGTTTGCCAGCGTCGTCGCGGATCATGCGGGCTGGCATGCCGTCTTCCTGGCGTCGTGCGCGATGACGCTGGTGCTGATGGCGGCGCTGGCGCGCGGGCTGCCGCGCCGGCAGCCGGTGCATGACGGGCTGACCTACGGGCATATCCTGGCCTCGCTGCCCGGAATCCTGCGCGATACGCCGCTGCTGCGCCGCCGGGCCTTCTACCAGGGGTCGGTGTTTGCCGCGTTCAATATCTTCTGGACGGCGGTGCCGCTGCAACTGGCCGCGGCGCCCTTTCACCTGGGGCAGACGGGCATTGCGCTGTTCGCCCTGGCCGGGGCGGGGGGTGCGCTGGCGGCGCCCGTAGCCGGGCGGCTGGCGGACCGGGGGCTGACGAATGTTGCCACCACCGGGGCGATGGTGATGGTGGCGGGGGCCTTCATGCTGGGCCTGTCGGCCGTGGCGGCCCATGCGCTGGTGCCGCTGGCGGTGGCGGCGATCGTGCTGGATGCCGGGGTGCAGACCAACCAGGTGGTCAGCATGCGGGCGATCTACCTGCTGCGGCCCGAGATCCGGGGACGGCTGAATGCGCTGTTCATGACCATCGTCTTCCTGTGCGGCGCCGCGGGATCGGTGCTGGCGGCCGCCCTGTTTCACCAGGGCGGGTGGCAGGCGGTCTCGGTCGCCGGCGCCGTGCTGCCGCTGGTTGCACTGGGGCGGCAGGCGCTGGCCGGCGAAACCGCACGGCGGCGAGCCTGACCGTAAAGGCGCGCTGGTGGCGAGCCGGCGCGCGTTTCCAGCCGGGCCCGGGCCGGGATCAGGCGGTCTTCTTGGCTTCGATCAGCTCGCGGTAGATGTCGAGATAGTCCTCGGCCATCCGGCGGGCGGTGAAGCGTTCCTCGAATCGCTGGCGGATGCGGTCGGCGTGCAGTTCGGGCAGGCGGGCGCAGGCGGCGATCGCCTCGTGCTCGTCATCCACGATCAGGCCGGTCAGCCCGTCTTCCAGCACTTCGGGGACCGAGCCGCGGCGGAAGGCGACGACGGGGGTGCCGCAGGCCATGGCCTCGATCATCACCAGGCCGAACGGCTCGGGCCAGTCGATGGGCATCAGCAGTGCCCGGGCGCCCGACAGGAAGGCGGGCTTCTGGCGGTCGTTGATCTCGCCGATCAGTTCCACGCCCTCGCCCAGCATCGGCACGATCTCGCGCTCGAAATACTCGGCGTCCACCTTGTCGATCTTGGCGGCGATCTTGAGCGGCACGTTGAGGGCGCGGGCGATGCGGATTGCCTTGTCCACGCCTTTTTCCGGGCAGATCCTGCCCAGGAAGGCGAAATAGTCGCGCGGGCCCGGCTGGGGCGTCAGCAGCTTCTCGGGCAGGCCGTGCAGCACGGTGCGCACATAATGGGCCTGGGGGAGGGGCAGGCGCTGGTTGTTGGAGATCGAGACGATCGGCACCCTGGGGAACGCATCGAAGACCGGCTGAAGTTCCATCAGGTCCAGCCGGCCGTGCATCGTGGTCAGCATCGGCGTCTTCTGGCGGCTGAAATAGGTGAAGGGCCAGTAATCCATATGGAAATGCAGGATATCGAACTGCTCTGCCGCGCGCGCCACCTGTTCCATCATCAGCATGTGCGGCGCGATCGGGTCGCGAATCGCGGGGTCGAGGCGCAGGGCCTGCGGCCAGCAGGCGGTCAGCCGGGCGGAGGTCACGCTGTCGCCGCTGGCGAACAGTGTCACGTCATGGCCCATGGCCGTCAGTTCTTCCGTCAGGAAAGACACGACGCGCTCGGTGCCGCCATAGAGTTTGGGCGGTACGGCTTCATGGAGCGGCGCGATCTGGGCGATACGCATGGGGCAGTTCACTTCTTTCTTCCGCATGAATGGACAGGGGATGCTAGCGTGCGATCCGGAAACGGCAAATCGATGGCACACCGGACGGGCGGGCCGGGGCAATGGTGGAACGAAGCGGGGTAAAGGATGTTCCATCCCCGGGGCCAGCCCGCCCGGCATCTGCGGGGAAGGGCAGCGAGAGCCTATCTTTCTTCCCCGCGATCCGGATAGATAAACATTTAAGGGCGTGGAACTTTCCGCGCATCATGACGACCGGACCCGCCGGCGGCACAAAGGCCGGCAGCAGAGAGGGCAGCCGATTTTGGCGACTGATAAAGAGACCACCATTTCAGACGACCAGTTGGTTCATTATCTGGGCCGGCCGCTTTCCTTCGTCTTCCGCTATGCGCGGGGTCATGCGCTGCTGCATGCCGTGATCTTCCTTTCGGTCATGGTCGCCGTCGGCTGCACCGTCGGGGCCACATATGCCACCCGGTTCCTGGTCG
Organism: Gluconacetobacter takamatsuzukensis; assembly: GCF_014174275.1. GTDB lineage: Bacteria > Pseudomonadota > Alphaproteobacteria > Acetobacterales > Acetobacteraceae > Gluconacetobacter > Gluconacetobacter takamatsuzukensis. The sequence continues at coordinate 136,279 of NZ_JABEQK010000004.1, forward strand.
ATACCATGACCGTGCACGGTGTGGGAGACATGCACCCCGTCTGGAATGCCGTCGCGATCCTGGTCGTGGTCATTGCCTTCGACAACATGTCGTGGCGGGTGGCCGGGTGGTTTGCGACCTATGCCTTCGTGGACATGACCGGCGACGTGCGGCGCGACCTGTTTCGCTACCTGACCAGCCATTCCGCCGGATATTTCGCCGACCGGATGTCGGGCGCCATGGCGTCGCGCATTTCCACCGCGTCGATGTCGGTGTTCACGCTGGAGAACCTGGCGGCATGGAACGTGCTGCCGCCCTGCCTGAACGTGGCGCTGTCGGTGGCGCTGCTGCTGACGATCAGCCCCGTCATGGCCGGGGTGATCGTGGCGCTGTCGGCGGGGCTGTGCCTGCTGATGTTCCGCATGGCGGCCGGCGGGCGGGGCATGCACCAGCATTATGCCGCCGAGGCGGCGCGGGTGGACGGCGAGATGCTGGACATCGTCAACAACCTGCCGCTGGTCCGCTCGTTCGGCATGACGCGGTACGAGCGGCTGCGGCTGGGCGAGACGATGCGCCAGGAAATGGGCGCCCGTGGCCGGTCGCTGCGCTACATGGAAAAGCTGCGGCTGGTGCACGCCGTGCTGACGGCGGTGCTGACGGCGGGCCTGCTGTTCTGGGTGGTGACGCTGTGGCACCTGGGCCGGGCCAGCATCGGCGACGTGGTGATGGTGGCCAACCTGGGCTTCATGATCCTGCACGGGACGCGCGACCTGGCCGTGGCGCTGGTGGAGACCATCCAGCATATCGCCCGGCTGGACGAGGCGCTTTCCGCCATTCTCGTGCCCCATGAGATGGTCGACTCCCCGAACGCGCACGGCTTTGCCGGGCCGGTGCATGGCGAGGTCGCCTTCCGCGACGTGATGTTCGCCTATCCGGGCGGGCGGCCGGTGCTGTCGCATTTCAACCTGGTGGTCGAGGCCGGGACGCGGGTCGGGCTGGTGGGGCGGTCCGGGTCGGGCAAGAGTACCATCCTGGCCCTGATCCAGCGCCTGCGCTACGTGCAGGGCGGGGCGATCCAGATCGACGGGGTCGATATCCGGGACCTGGACGAGCAGAGCCTGCGGGCCTGCATGTCGGTGGTGCCGCAGGAGGTGTCACTGCTGCGGCGCTCGGTGATGGAGAATATCCGCTATGGCCGGCCCGATGCGACGGATGACGAGGTCATCGCCGCCTCGATCGCCGCCGGGTGTCGCGATTTCATCGACGCGATGCCCGAGGGGTTCCAGACCGAGGTCGGGGACCGGGGCGTCAAGCTGTCGGGCGGCCAGCGGCAGCGGATCGCCATTGCCCGGGCGTTTCTGCGCAATGCGCCGATCCTGATCCTCGACGAGGCCACCAGCGCGCTGGACAGCGAGAGCGAGCAGCGCGTGCAGGAGGCGCTGGACCGGCTGAAGGTCGGGCGCACCGTCATCGCGGTGGCCCATCGCCTGTCGACCCTGCGCGATTTCGACCGGATCGTGGTGATGGATCATGGCCGGATCGTCCAGGACGGGCCGGTGAGCGTGCTGGAACGGACCGCCGGACCCTATCGCGACTTTCTGGAACGGCAGTCCATGTTCATCGAGGGCGCCGCGTGACGAGATGACGAACTATCGTACCGACGGGAATGGACAGGACATCATGCTGCGCGTAGCGGCATTGCCTGGCGGACGGGAGAGCGGCGCGCCGGCCGGAGAGAAGGAGAGCCAGGGCGCCGGGCCGGGCCGGCCTGCCCGCGCGGCGGTGGAGGGCGGCAGGCGGGCCCTGAGTGCCGATGCCTACGAATATATTCGCAGCGGCCTGATCCGCAGCCGCTACCGGGTGGGCCAGCGGCTGGTGCTGCGCCCGCTGGCCGCCGAGCTGGGGCTGAGCCCCACGCCGGTGCGCGAGGCGCTGCTGCGCCTGGTGTCGGAACAGGCGCTGGACCTGAACGACCGCAATACGGCCGTCGTGCCCGAGATCACGCCCGCCAGCTTCCGCGAGATCCATCGGCTGCGCGTGGACCTGGAAAGCCGGCTGATCCAGGCGGCGGCGCTGCGCGCCACGCCCGAGGAACTGGACGCGCTGTCGGAGCTGCACGAGCGGTTCCAGCAGGCCTGCGCGCGGCAGGACGAAGGCATGATGGCGGCGGGGAATGCCGATTTTCATGCCATGCTGGCGACCATGGCCGGCCTGCCGCTGACGGCGAACATCCTGCATAATCTGTGGGCGCGGATCGGGCCGCTCTATGCGCTGGCGCGTACCGCGCCGCCCGCGCGGCCGCCCGGCGTACCCCACCCGCATGACGACCTGATCGCGGCATTGCGCGCGCATGATCCGGAGGCCGCCACCCGGGCGCTGATCCGCGATGCCGACTATGCCCGGAGCTGGATCGAGCCGCTGCTGCCGCTGGAGAGCGCGGAGTAAGGGGAGGGTCCGGAGCCGGCGCGGCCGGTCCGGACCCGTTCCTCAGCCGGCCTTGGCGGCCGGCTTGGCGGATTCGGGAACCTCGATGTCGATTTCGAGCATCGAGACGCCGGCGCCGCGATCCATCTTGATCTGGACCTTGTCCTGGTCGACCGTGATGTGCCGCTTGATGACCTCCAGGATTTCCTCCTGGAGCTTGGCGATCAGTTCCGACTGGCCCTCGCCCGCGCGCTCGTGCGCCAGCAGGATCTGCAACCGGTCGCGGGCGACGGGGGCTGAACTCTTGCGTCCGAACAGGGATGTCAGGAAGCTCATGCGACACTCCGTTTGAACAGCCAGTCGAACAGGCCCTTGCGTTCGGTCGGCACGCTGACGTCCAGCGTCTCGCCCTCGAGGCGGCGTACCGCCTCGAAATAGGCGCGGGCAGGCGCGCTGGTGGGATTGGACAACGTGACCGGCATGCCGAGGTTCGATGCCCGCAGGACTTCCTCGCTCTCGGGGATGATGCCCAGCAGGGGAATCGACAGGATTTCCAGCACGTCTTCGGTGCGCAGCATTTCGCCGCGTGCGGCGCGCGCCGGATCGTAGCGCGTCAGCAGCAGGTGCTTGTCGATCTTCTCGCCCTTCTTGGCGCGCTCGGTCGTGCTGTCGAGCATGCCGATGATGCGGTCGCTGTCGCGCACCGACGAGACCTCGGGGTTGGTCACGACCACGGCCTGGTCGGCATGGTACATCGCCAGCTGGGCGCCGCGCTCGATGCCGGCGGGGCTGTCGCAGATCACCCAGTCGAATTTCTCACGCAGTTCCTCGATGACGCGCGCGACGCCCTCGGGGGTCAGGGCGTCCTTGTCGCGGGTCTGCGAGGCGGGGAGAATCGACAGGGTTTCCACCCGCTTGTCGCGGATCAGGGCCTGCGCCAGCTTGGCGTCGCCCTGCACGACGTTGATGAGATCGAACACCACGCGGCGTTCCGCGCCCATCACCAGATCCAGGTTCCGCAATCCGACGTCGAAATCGACGACGACGACGTTTTTCCCCGTCTGGGCCAGTGCCGCGCCGAGGGCAGCGGTCGATGTGGTCTTGCCCACACCGCCCTTACCCGAAGTGACAACCAGCACCTTGGCCATATGCGTATTTCCTTATGTCCGGATCGCCGGTCTGCGGCGTCGTCTTTGAATATGAATCTAGTGGCGAAAATATGATGAGGGCAACGGGAAAGCGGGGCGTGTCGTCAGTTCAGGGGCCGGACGACCAGGGTATCGTCCTCCAGCATGGCCTGGGCGGAGCGGCCGTGCAGGGCCGGGTCGATTTCCTCGGCGATCATGTAATAGCCGTCAATCGCGAGAAGTTCCGCCTTCATGCCCGCCGCGAAGATGCGTGCCCCGGTCTGGCCGCCCATGCCGGCGATCGCCCGCCCGCGCAGGATGCCGTAGACATGGACCGATCCGCCGGCCGAAATTTCGGCCCCCGAGCCCACGGAGCCGATGACGACCACGTCGCCGTCGGGGTTCTGGATCGCCTGCCCGGACCGGACCGGGCCCTCGACGATCAGGGCCGATGACGGGCCCGACGGCGGGGCGGGGGGCTGCGGCGTGTCGCCCGCGTCTTCATCGGGCAGTTCGACCGTGCCGGCGGCGCGGCCGCCCTCGAACCCCATCGGCCAGTCCCAGCCCGCCAAGGCGGGCCAGTCGGGGTCGGCACCTTCGATCCCGATGATGCGGACCCCGCGTTCCAGCAGGGCGGGGTAGAGGCCCGCCAGGCCTTCGGCGTCGCCCGCCAGCAGGCCCAGGTCGAGGATGATCGGCTTGCCGACGAAGAAGGAGGGCGAGCGCGCGATCTGGGCATCCAGCCCGCGCAGCCAGTCGTCCAGTTCGGCCTCGGGGGAGAGCACCAGCGCCAGGAAGGAGCGGCCACGGGCGCGGATGCGGGGAAGCGGGCGGGTTTCGTCGGACAAGGGCGTCACGGACCTTCACGTTGCGGGGAAGGGAACCCGTTCCAGCTACCGTGAGAACGGGGCGCTGTCGAGCGATCCGAGGGCCTGGATCGCGATTTCCGTCGCGGGATGCGGCGGCCCTTGGCGAGGCGGGATTCGATGGCATAAAGTGTGACAATGCGTATCCTCTATCATCTTCCTTTATCGCCCTATTGCCGCAAGGTTCGTCTGGTCCTGGGCGAGAAGCGGCTGCCGTTCGAACCGATGATGGAGCGGGTGTGGGAACGCCGGCCCGATTATCTGTCGGTCAACCCGGCCGGGACCGTGCCCATGCTGGTCGAGGAAAACGGGCTGTCGATTCCCAATTCGTCGGTGATCTGCGAATATCTGGAGGAAGCCTACCCCGATACCCCGCTGCTGGGCCGCACGCTGGCCGAGCGCGTGGAGGTGCGGCGGCTGGTGGCCTGGTTCGACGAGAAATTCGCCAGCGAGGTCACGCAGAACCTGCTGCATGAGAAGGTGATGAAGCGGATCGCCGGGCGCGGGAACCCGGATGGCAACGCGCTGCGGGCCGGCTATGCCAATATCCGCTATCATCTGTCCTATCTGGACTGGCTGGCGGAGACGCGGAAATGGCTGGCGGGGCCGACCCTGTCGCTGGCCGATTTCGCCGCGGCCTCGCACCTGTCCTGCCTCGATTTCATCAACGATGTCGACTGGAGCAAGGCGCCGGCCGCCAAGGACTGGTATGCCCGCATGAAATCGCGCCCGTGTTTCCGGCCGCTGCTGAATGACCGGGTGACGGGGATCGTGCCGCCGGATCATTACGCCGACCTCGATTTCTGACCCGTGACGTTCGAGACCGATGCCATCGTCCTGGGCGCGGGTGCGGCCGGGCTGATGGCGGCGCTGGCGGCCGGCCAGCGCGGGCGGCGGGTGGTGGTGCTGGACCATGCGGCCGAGGCGGGGCGCAAGATCCTGATTTCGGGCGGTGGGCGCTGCAATTTCACCAACCTGGATACGGATGCCGGGCGGTTCCTGTCCGGTAATCCGCATTTCGCCAAATCGGCGCTGGCCCGTTTCCGTCCCGCCGACATTCTGGCGATGATCGGCCGGCATGGCATTGCGTGGCACGAGAAGACGCTGGGGCAATTGTTCTGCGACGGATCGGCGCGGCAGGTGGTGGCCATGCTGCTGGCGGAATGCGCGGCGGGGGGCGTGGATATCCGCCTGTCGCACCGGATCGTGAATGTTTCGGGCGGCGAGGGGTTTACGGTCGAGACCGATCGCGGGGTCTTTCGCGCGCCGTCGCTGGTGCTGGCGACCGGGGGGCTGTCGATTCCGCGCATGGGGGCGAGCGGGCTGTCGCATGCGCTGGCGCGCCAGTTCGGGCTGCGCGTGACGCCCACGGCGCCGGCCCTGGTGCCGCTGACGCTGGATGCGGTGGCCGATGGCTGGACGCGCGAGCTGGCCGGCGTTTCGCTGGAGGTGCTGGCCCAATGCGGCGGGGCGCGGTTTCGCGAATCGATGCTGTTTACCCATCGCGGCCTGTCCGGCCCGGCGATCCTGCAGATTTCGTCCTATTGGGAGCCGGGGCGGGCGATCAGCCTGAACCTGCTGCCCGGCTGCGATGCCGGGGCGGTGCTGCGCGAGGCGAAGCGCCAGCGGCCACGGGTGGAGGGGCGGACGATGCTGGCCGGTCTGCTGCCGCAGCGTTTTGCCCAGGCGCTGGCGGCGCGGCATCTGCCGGAACGGCCGGTGGGCGATGTTGCCGACGCCGTGCTGAACCGGCTGGGGCAGGTGCTGGCCGGCTGGAGCCTGATGCCGTCGGGCAGCGAGGGGTTTGCCAAGGCCGAGGTGACGCGCGGCGGCATCGATACCCGCAACCTGTCGTCGCGGACCATGGAGGCCGCGGCGGTGCCGGGCCTGTATGCGGTGGGCGAGGCGGTGGATGTGACCGGCTGGCTGGGGGGCTATAATTTCCAGTGGGCCTGGGCCAGCGGCCATGCGGCGGGATGTGCCATCGCCGGGAAAGGGTAGCGCGGGCGGCGCAACCACCCGGTCCCGACGGCCGTTTCAGGCTGTGCGTTCAGGCTGTGTGCCTGTTTGAACGGGAGGGTGGAATGGCGATCGATCGCATTGCGCGCGGGCTGGTGCTGGCCGGGCTAGTTGCCCTGGCCGGCTGCCAGGGGGTGGCGGAGGCCTATCCGCCGCCGCCGGGGACGCCGATTGCCGGGTATGGGTATCTCTGCAAGGCCGGGGTCTATAGCTGCCATCTGCCGATGCAGGTGCCGCTGGGGGCGGCATGCTCATGCCCCGGGCTGGGGGCGCCGTCTTACGGGAACGTGCATTAGGAGCGTGCGGGGAGGAGGGGGCCGCTCGCCTCCCCGCATGCGTTGGGTTTATTGGGCCAGGACCGCGCAGGCGGCGCGGTCGCCGGCGCCGCCGATGGGCTGGGTCTGGTAGTCGTCCGGCCTGGCGTGGATGACCAGCGATGCGCCGTCGGCGTCGAGCAGGGCGGGGCGGCCGCCATCGCCCTTGAAGGAGACCAGGGTCGAATACAGTTCGACCGTCGCGGTGCCGTCGGGGCCGACATGGATGTTCGGCAGGTCGCCGGCATCGTCGGCATTCGCGTTCAGCAGGCCGTGCACCGGCTTTGCGACATCATGCGCGTGGACATGGCCGCCGGCGCTCTTGAACGCGGGCGGGGCGCAATTGCCTTTCTCGTGGAAATGCACGCCGTGCCAGCCGGGCGCGAGGCCCGTTGCGGCGATGCGCAGGATCACGCCCTTGGGGGCTTCCGTGACCTCGACCGTGCCGTGGGAGGCGCCGTCGGTGCCCTTGAGGTCGCCCGTCAGCCGGTCGGCCGCCAGGGCGGACCCCGGAAGGGTGAGCAGCCCCAGGCCGAGTGCCGCCAGCCGGTTCCTGCAGGAATGTGCCATCATTGTCTCCTCGCGTTTCGTGCGGCCCGGCGTGGGCCGGGTCGCGCAATATCCTGAAAACCTAGCATCATTCGCGCGCCGGGTCCGGGGCGGGTTGTCGCGATCGGGCGCATTGACCGAAACGTGACGTCGTCCCGCCCCGGGGCGGGGGGCGTGCGGGGTTACAGGTCCGCCGTGATCGAGAATTTGAACGTCCGGGGCATGCCTTGCAGCAGGAAGCCGCCGAAGGCCGAGGCCCAGTAGCGTGTATTGGCCAGGTTCTCGACGCCGAATCGGGCGGTCAGGGCCTTGTGGTCGACCAGGAACGTGTAGCGGGCGCCGAGGTCGAAGCGCGTCCAGCCCGGAACCCGCAGGGTGTTGGCGTTGTCGGCCCACTGGTGGCCGGTGCGGATGGCCTGGCCGGTCAGCGTGCCGCCCTTGAGGAACGGCAGGTCGTATTCGAGGTTGGCGTTGATGGTGTAGCCCGGCACGCCGATGGCGCGGTTGCCGTCATACATTCCGCCCGAGGTCCGCCGCTGGTTCGCGTCGATGATCGCCGTGCCGCCGTTGAAGCGCAGGCCCTTCGTGATCTCGCCGTTGACCGACCATTCGATGCCGCGATTGCGCTGCTGGCCGTCGACGGAAAAGATGGACTGCCCGCCATTGCCGTAGGGCACCGCGTAGGCATTGGGCTGGGCGATCTGGTAGAAGGCGAGGGAGGTGCTGAAGCGCCCGATATCGTATTTCGCGCCGATTTCGTACTGGACCGTCTGGTAGGGCGGGAAGGTCTGCCCGAGATTGATGACATTGCCGCTGGCCTGCGGCCCCTGGGCCAGACCCTCGATCCGGTTGAAATAGATGGACGTCTGGCGGGTGGGGTGCACCACCAGCCCGACGACGGGGGTGAAGGCATCCTGATTGTAGCGGGTGAAGTAGTTTCCGTAGCCGTAATCGTTCACCAGCATGTTCTGGTACCGGAAGCCGGCCGTCAGGGCCACGCGGTCGTCGAACGCGGAGACGGTGTCGGAGAAGAACAGGCTGTAGAGGCGGGTGTACCCGTCCTTCTGGGGATTGTTGACGTTGCCGCCCACGAAGGTCTCGGGCGCCGACTGCCGGTAGAAGGTCGGCCGGTAGAGGTTGGAGGCCAGCGACGTCAGCGAGAAGGCGTAGGCCGTGTCCTTTTCGGACCACAGGCCGGAGCCGCCGGCGTTGATCTCGTGCTTCAGCGGGCCGGTGGTGAAATGTGCCCGGATGCCGGCGCGCGTGCTCTCGTTGGTCTGCACGTAGGGGACGTACATCGAGCCGGCATTGGCGGCGCCTGTCGCGGCGTTGGTGACGGTCAGGGTCGAATAATTCCCCTTCTCGTTGCCGCCTAGGCCGCCGAAGGCCGCGTAGGCCGTCAGGTGCTTGGAGAAATCATGCTCCACGTTGAGCATGCCGAAAATGTAGTTCAGCTCGGTATAGGTCCAGGGCTGGCCGTAATTGCTGGAGGGAGAGGGGGCGCGCGGGACGTTCGTCAGACCCGAGCCCAGCAGTACGCCGGGGCGGCCCTGTTCGACGCCCTGGTTTTCGTAATCCATGTCCAGCGTCACGCGCGTTGCGCCGTCGCGGCTGCGCCAGTCGAAGCCGCCGCCGACGGCGACCGAATGGCGGCGTTCCAAGTCGATTGCGGTCTGGCCGCTCTTGCCCGCGACGTTGATACGGATGCCGAACTGGTTGTCGGCGCCGAAACGGCGGCCGACATCGATATTGCCGCCGCCCATGCCGGCACTTTCGTAATCGCCGGTAAGGCGTGTGACCGGGGTGTCGTCGGCGTGCTTGAACATCAGGTTGATGTTGCCGCCGATCGAGGAGCCGCCGGGGGCCGCGCCGTTGAGGAAGGCGCTGGCGCCGTTGAGCACCTGCACCTGGTCGTAGAGCTGCGGCGAGACGAGCTGGCGCGGCACGATGCCGTACAGACCGTTGATCGACACGTCGTCGCCATAGACGGGGAAGCCGCGAATCACGAACTGCTCGGAGAAATTGCCGTAGCCGTAGGTGGTGCGCACCGATGGATCGTTCTCCAGCACCTGGCCGAGCGTCTGCGACTGCTGGTTCAGGATCAGCGCCGAGGTGTAGCTGCGGACGTTGAAGGGCACGTCCAGCCCCTTCTTGGTGCCGAGCGCGCCGAGCTGGCCGCCGGAGATGACTTCCATCTGGTTGCGGCGCTTGGCCTGCACGACGATCTGCTCGTCGGTCGGGGGCGCGCCGGTCGCGGGCGTGGCGGGCGCGGCCGCCGTGGCGGTCGCCGGGCTGGCGGCCGGATGGGGCGCCGGTGTGGAAGTAGGGGCGATTTTGGCCGGCTTTCGGCCGCCGGCCGCGATCGGCGCCTGGTCCTGGGCCGATGCGAGGGCGGGCATGGACACCGACAGCATCAGCATCGTTGAGCAGGCCGCGGTGCGGCGGAGGGAACCGAGAATGGAACGAGCGTGCACGAGCGGCCTCAATGGACAAGCCTTGAAAGGAGGGGACACATACGCGCGAATGAGAACGGGTCGCAATACGGTGTGGGTCATGAAGCGGTCTTCGTGATATTCTCCACAGCGATGTTGCCCGAAAGACACATGCGAATGACTCTTAAATTCACCGGAAAAGCGCGGTCCGCGACGGGGGGACTCTGGAAGCGGTGGCTCGGCCGCTTCGTGGTGGGGGTGGGCTGCGCCTATCTCTGCGCGGTGGGATTCCTCTTTTTCATGTCCGGCTCCTCGGGGCGACTCGATGCGAGTCTGGCCCAGAGCATCGTGGTCGGTGGGTTGCCGCTGCTGATCGTCGCGCTGTTTGCGCTGCCGGGGCGTGGGACGGGGCCGTCGGTCCTTGCGATGCTTGCCGTGGCGTTGCCGCATCCGACCCTGTTCTGATGCGCGATGTCCTGCGGACCCGGATGGGGTGGCTGCATGCCTGGGTCGGCTTTGTCGGCGGGCTGGTTCTGGTGGTGGCGTTTACCGGTGGCACGCTTGCGCTGTTCGATACCGAGATCACGCGCTGGATGCAGCCGGAACTGGCGGCGCTGCCTGCCGCCGCCATGACCGGCCAGGCGCTGGACCATGCGGGCGCGCAGGTGTGGGCGCTGCGCGAGAAGGGGCAGATCGTGTTCCTGAACCTGCCGTCGGCGCGCGACCCGGTGCTGCGGATTCTCCATTATGACGGGCATGCGTTCGTCGGGCCGGTGCTGGACCCGCGCGACGGGGTCGAGGTGAAGAGCCGTGCGACGGAGGGCGGGCAATTGTTCTTCGACCTGCACCAGTCGCTGTATCGCGGGCCGGTCTGGGGTAATCTGATGACGGAAGCCGCAGGCATCGGGCTGATCGTCGCCGTGATTTCGGGCGTGATCATCCACTGGCGGAACCTCGTGCCTGACCTGCTGCTGTTCCGGCCCTTCGCGGCGCCCGGGCGGGCGTGGCTGGACGCGCATATCATGGCGGGGGTGCTACTGCTGCCGTTCGTCACCATGATGGCCTATACGGGGGCCGTCATCCACGCGCCCCGGCTGTTCCCGATGATCGGGGCCGGCCATGCCGCCAAGGCGGCGAGCCGGGCCGGTGGCGGGGAGCGGCGCGATGGGGGGGCCTATGCGCCGTTGGCCCCGATCTTCGCGCAGGCGGAGGAGATTTTCGGGCGGGGGCGGATCGGCTTCGTGATGTTCGGCAGCGGCACGGTCTCCTTCTACAGGGCGGATGCGGCGGATTTTGCGATGACGCGGGACCATGCCGATTTCTCGGCCGTCGATGGCAAGCTGGTGGGGGTGACGCGCGTCGGGCATGGGATGCGGCGGCTGGATGGCGCCATGCGGGGGCTGCATTTCATCCGCTGGGGGACGCCGGGGCTTCGCTGGCTGTATTTCGTGGGGGGTGTCGTCGGCAGCATGATGATGTCGGCGGGGCTGGTGCTCTTTCTCATGAAGCATCGGCGGGGGCAGGGCGGCGGGGTCATGCTCGGCCTGGCGGAGACGCTGGCGCTGGCGGTCACGCTGGGCCTGCCGCTTGCGGCGCTGGGGTTCCTGTGGGGCAATCGGCTGCTGCCGGCGGACCTAGCGCATCGGGCGGAGCTGGAGACGCGCATCTTCTTTCTGCTGTGGCTGGGGGCGCTGGTGCATGCCGCCCTGCGCTGCTTTCGCGGGGCTGTCCGCCATGGGTGGCGGGAGCAGGCTTGCGGGATTGCGGTGCTGGGCTGTGCGTTGCCGTTTCTCGATATCGTGTCACGCTCTGGGACGGGGGTGAGGCTGCATTGGGATCTCTATCTGGGGGTGGATGCCTGCGCGCTGGGGTTCGGGCTGCTGGCCCTGTGGGGGCAGCGCATGATGGTGCGGGCGCGATGATCGTCCTGGCCTCGCTGGTCTGCTGGGGGCTGGCGCTGCTGGGGCACGGGTTGCTTCAGCCGAAAATCCGGCGGCTTCTGCATGTCGGGGACGGGCGTCGGGGCATGCTGCGGGTGATGCGGCTGGGTCTGCCGCTGGTGGCGCTGGCGGTGTCTGCGCGGTTGGACATGCCGCTTGCGATCCTGGTCTGGGTGGGCACGTTTTCGGTCGGTGGGCTGCTGGCCGGTGGCGCGCTGGCGGCGGTGGCGGTGTATCGGCGGGGTGGGTGCTGACCCGTATCGGTGGGTTGGTATGGCATTTGCCGCGTGGCGGCCCCATTTCTGTCCGTGGCCGTGATATCGGACGCGTGGTCATGGGGCCGGCGGATGGCGGCGCGGACGGGATGCGGGACGGGCGGGGCGGCATGGCAGGCAGGCGGGATGGGCTGGAAAGCGGGGATCTGTTTGGTGGGCCGCCCGTGGAGGCGCGTCGCGGGCGTGCGGCGCCGGCGCGTACCCAGCCGCTGGCCGACCGGCTGCGCCCGGCATCGCTGGACGAGGTGGTGGGGCAGGATCATCTTCTGGGGCCGGAGGGCGCGTTGCGGCGCATGCTGGACCGGGGGACGCTGGCCAGCCTGATCCTGTGGGGCGGGCCGGGGGTGGGCAAGACGACCATCGCCCGCCTGCTGGCCGATGCGGCGGGGCTGCGTTTCGTGCAGATTTCGGCCGTTTTCTCGGGCGTTGCGGATCTGAAGCGGGTGTTCGAGGAGGCGCGGCAGCGGGCGGCCGCCGGGCAGGGGACGCTGCTGTTCGTGGATGAGATCCATCGCTTCAACCGCGCCCAGCAGGACGGATTCCTGCCCGTGGTCGAAGATGGGACGGTGGTGCTGGTGGGGGCGACGACGGAAAACCCGTCCTTCGCGCTGAACGGCGCGCTGCTGTCGCGCTGCCAGGTGATGGTGTTGCGCCGGCTGGACGACGAGGCGCTGGAGCGGCTGCTGTGCCGGGCCGAGGCCGAGCGGGGGCGGCCGTTGCCGCTGACGCCGGACGGGCGGGCGACCCTGCGGGCGATGGCCGACGGGGACGGGCGGTATCTGCTGAACATGGTCGAGCAGGTTCTGGCACTGCCCGACGACCGGCCGCTGGATGGGCAGGGGCTTTCCAGCCTGCTGGCGCGGCGTGCGATGTTGTACGACAAGGATCGCGAGGAACATTACAACCTGATCTCGGCGCTGCATAAATCGCTGCGCGGCTCCGACCCCAATGCGGCGCTGTACTGGTTTGCGCGCATGCTGGAAGGGGGCGAGGACCCGCGCTTTATCGCGCGGCGGCTGACGCGGTTCGCGGCCGAGGATGTGGGCATGGCCGATCCGCAGGCGCTGCCGCTGGCCGTGGCGGCGTGGGAGACCTATGAGCGACTCGGCTCGCCCGAGGGGGAGCTGGCGCTGGCGCAACTGGTCGTTCATCTGGGCACCGCGCCGAAATCGAATGCCGTCTACAGCGCCTACAAGGCGGCGCGGCGGCTGGCGAAGGCGACCGGGAGCCTGATGCCGCCGGCCCATATCCTGAACGCGCCGACCGGGCTGATGAAAGATCTCGGCTACGGCAAGGGATATGAATACGACCATGATGCGGAGGAAGGATTTTCCGGCCAGAACTACTTCCCCGACGGCATGCGGCGCGAATCGCTGTATCGGCCGAGCGGGCGCGGATTCGAGGCCGAGATCGCGCGACGGCTGGACAGGTGGGCCAGACTGCGGGAAAGCCGTCAGTCATGAGTGTAGTGACCCTGACCGTCAGCGATGACGAAGCCGATATCCGCCTCGACCGCTGGTTTCGCCGCCATTATCCCCACCTGACCCAGGGGGCCTTGCAGAAACTGTGCCGCACCGGGCAGGTGCGGGTGGATGGCAAGCGTGCCGATACCTCGACCCGGCTTGTGCCCGGGCAGGCGGTGCGCGTGCCGCCGATCCCTGCCGCCGCGCGGCCTGCCCCGCCGCCCCGGCCGGTGCTGGACGACCGGCTGGTGCGCGAGATCCGCGGCATGGTGCTGTACAGCGATGCGCAGGTCATTGTCCTGAACAAGCCCGCCGGGCTGGCGGTGCAGGGCGGGCCGGGCATCGTGCATCATGTCGACGGCATGCTGGATGCGCTGAAGGAGAATGACGACGATCCGCGCCCCCGCCTGGTGCACCGGATCGACCGGGATACGTCGGGCCTGCTGCTGCTGGCGCGCACGCCCGGCGTGGCGGCGAAGCTGGCGGCCGCCTTTCGTGGACGCGATGTGCGCAAGACCTACTGGGCGGTCGTGGTCGGCCGGCCCACGCCGGCCAGCGGCGTGATCGACCAGCCGCTGGCGCGGCTGGGGGTGGGGCCGGGCGCGCTGACCGTGGTGGCGTCGCGCAAGGACGAGGATGCGGCCCACGCGCTGTCGGAATACGAGGTTCTGGATGCCGCCGGGCGCCGCCTGTCCTGGCTGGCGCTGTCGCCGCTGACGGGGCGGACGCACCAGCTGCGCGTGCATTGCGAGGCGCTGGGGACGCCGATCCTGGGCGATCCGAAATATGGCGGCGATGCCGCGCATCCGGAGGGGTTCGTCGACCGGCTGCACCTGCATGCGCGGTCGCTGGACCTGCCGCATCCGGCGGGCGGGCGCTTGCAGGTGTCGGCCGAACTGCCGCCCCATATGCGCGAGACCTTCCGGCAGCTTGGCTTTACCGCTGGCGCCACGCCGGCTGCGCGGCGGGTCTGAGCCGTGCTGCCGGTCGTATGGGAAGGCAAGCCCCAGCCGCCGCGACCGAAACGGCGGGCGGGGCTGTGGCTGCTGGTGCCTGTTGCCGGAATGGTGGTGCTGGGGGCTGGCGGCATGCTGGCCGCGCGGGCGCTGATCGATCGTGCCGGGTTGCGCGAGCAGGCGGTGGCCGCGGTGTGGCACCAGACCGGCCGCGTGCTGCGGGTGGGGGCGATACAGGTGCATATCCTGCCCTATCCCTCGGTCTCGATCCGGGATCTGGCCCTGTCGGACATGGCGGACGGGGCGCGGCCGGACATGCTGACGGCTACGGGGCTGGAGGCGCGGCTGGCCCTGCTGCCGCTGTTGCGGCACGAGATCCGGCTGGAGGATGTGCGCCTGACCCATCCCGACCTGCTGGTCGAGCGGCTGGCGGACGGGCGTGCGAACTGGCAGGTGCAGCCGCCCGCCGAATCCGACCGGCCGCCGGGTGGGGTATCGGCGCCCGCGACCCGCTGGCGAATCCGGATCGGCAGTGTGCGCGTGCGGGATGCCGCGCTGCGCTGGGACGATCGGCGGGGGCATGCCAGCGGGGCGGTGACGCTGAGCCGGCTGGACTTGTCCGGGCTGACGGGTTCCGCGCCTTCCATCGCCGCGCAGGGGAACCGGCTGGGCGATCCGCTGGCCGTCGTCACGGTGTCGGGGCAGTTCGGCCCGATCTTCATGCCGGCGCCTTCGGCATGGCCGGTGCGCCTGCAAGCCGCCTTGCGGGTGGATGGGCGGGAGGCGGGCAGTGCCACGCTGGAGGGCAGCCTTGCCGACCCCGCGCGGCTGCGTGGGTATGATGTCGGGGTGCATGCGACGATCGGGCAACTGACGGACCTGAACCGGCTGTTCGTGCATGCGAACCTGCCCGACATCCACGAGATCGACCTGACGACCCGTGTGGTCGAGCTCGGGAGGGGCGACGCGCCGATGCCCGGCCTGCGGCAGGTGCGGCTGCGCACCGGAGCCATCGACGGCCTGCCGCTGGCGGGCGGGCTGACGCTGGATCATCTGGCGGTCGATGCGCCCACGCCCGCCGATCATGTGGCGATCGAGACCGCCGGCCAATATGCCGGGCGGCCGTTTGCGCTGCATGGCACCGTGGGCACGCCCGCCGAGACGCTGGCGGCGGTGCGCAGCGATCTGGGCAGCCCGATGCCGCTGGACCTGGTGCTGGATGCGGCCGGTGGGTCGCTGCATGTGGGGGGAACGGTCGGGGGCGGACAATCGGCCCTGGATACTCATCTGACGGCCGGCCGGCTGGCGCTGCCCGGCGAGGTGGTGCTGGACCACCTGACCGCCGATGCGCATCTGGAGGTGCGGAACGGGGGCGATGTCAGGCTGAGCGGCCTGCAACTGGCCTCCACCCAGACCAGTCTGGATGGGGAACTGTCCTTTCTCCGGCACGGGGGGACGGATGGCGTTCCGCTGCTGAACGGGCGGATTCATGCCAGCCGGCTGGATATCGATGCGCTGCGCGCCGTCGATGGCGCGCCGGCCGGGGCCGCGCCGGCGCCTTCGCCTTCGTCGGGGGGGGATTCGGCGGATGCGGCGCCGTTGCCCTTCGAGCGTCTGCGGCAGGCGGAGGGGGACCTGGACCTGACGGCCGACCAGATGCGGTTGTATGGCGAGGATTACCACACGGCGGCGGCCCATCTGGTGTTGCGCGGGGGCAGGCTGACGATCGATCCGCTGCATGCCGACGGATCCGGGCGCAGCCTGGACGGCAAATTGTCGGTCGATGCGTCGGGCCCAGTGCCGCGTGTGTCGGCCGATGTGCATACGCTGGTCCTGCCGGCCGAGTGGCTGGCCAAGGCCTTCGACATGGCGCCGATGCTGCGCGGCAGTCTGCAACTGGTCGGCAGCGTGCAGACCGAAGGGAGCGATCGGGCCGCGCTGCGCGCGGGCCTGGGCGGCCATGTGGGCCTGTCGATGGTCAAGGGACAGATCGACGGCAATACGCTGGGCCGCCTGCTGGGGCCGGATGCCGCCGCCGCCACGCGGGGGACTTCGGTCGCGCTGCGCTGCCTGGGCGTGCACATGACGCTGGGCGACGGGCGTGCGGCGCTGGATACGATCGGGTTGCAGACCTTTCGGCTGACGGTCACGGGCCACGGTACCATCGGCCTGGCGCGGCAGGATCTGGACCTGCACCTGATGCCGCAATTGCTGATCGGGGGGACGGGGGCCTCGATGCCGATCATGGTGGCGGGTACGCTGCTGGCGCCGCAGCCGCGCCCGGAGCCGGCGGGGCCGGGGCATCGCTTCATGCTGACCATCGGGCCTCCGGGGAGCGCCGATTCGTGCCCCGATACGCTGAAGGCCGCGCGCGAGGAGCAGCCGGGGCCGGCGCCGGATGCCGCGCCCAAGGGCAAGGGGCCGAAGGTGATGGATGTGCTGCGCGGGTTGGGGTTGTTTCGATGAGTGACGGCAAGCCTGTGATGCCTCGGCCTTCTGCCCCGGGCGCGCGTCGCCGGTTCTGGGATCGTGCCGAGGTGGTGCCGGAGGCGGACGGGTTTTCGGTGCGGCTGGATGGGCGGCCGGTGCGGCTGCCGGGCGGGACGGTGCTGCGTGTCGGCAGTCGTGCGCTGGCCGAGGCTTTGGCGGCGGAGTGGCAGGGCGCGGCGGATGGGCAGAAGGGGGGCGATTTCACGCCTTCGGAACTGAGGCTGACGCGGATTGCGGGTACGATGCTGGAGCGGATCGCGCCTGACCGGGCGGCCGTCATCGATGGGCTGCTGGGATACGCCCGCCACGAACTGCTGTGTTACCGGGTGCGCTATCCCGCGCTGCTGGTCGAGCGCCAGCAGCAGGAATGGGACCCGTGGCTGGGCTGGCTGGGGGCCCGGTATGGGGTTGCCTTGCGGACCACGGACGGGGTGATGCCGGTCGACCAGCCCGCCGGCGCGCTGGCAGGGCTGCGGGCCGTGCTGGAGGCGCTGCCCGACGGGGTGCTGGCGGCGCTGGGTGTCGCCGTGCCGGCGCTGGGCAGTCTGGTGCTGGGTCTGGCGCTGGCGGATGGCCGGCTGACGGCGGAACAGGCGATTGCGTGCGCGACGCTGGACGAACGGACGCAGATGGAACTGTGGGGGCACGATGCCGAGCAGGCCGGGCGCCTGGAGATGCTGGGGCTGGATGTCGTTGATGCGGCGGCGTTTCTGGGACTGTTACGCGCCGATTCGTGAGGGTGGGGCGCGGTCACGGAACCGCCATAAAGTGTCGGCATCTTCCGGTTTGCGTTCCGACACCGAGCCAAACACTCTGTTACAGAGCTTCGCGGTAGAAGGAATGGACACACGACGACTCAGGAGTGATCGCATGGCCTTGATCGACTGGCGGCCGCTTTCGGAAATGCCGGGTATTGCCGGGCACGAGATGGATCTGGCCCCGAATGGCCCGGTCGATCGTCCTGTGTCGTCGCGCCGGATGAGGCAGCGCATCGCGCAGTGGGTCGCGACCTGTGCCATGGGTGCATGGGTGCTGCTGGCCGTCGTACCCGTCGTCGTCGTGATCATGGCGATCGACGGCTGATCTGTCCGTGACAAAAACAAACCGTTGGGTCTGAAAAAGGTAGACCCTGCCCGGAAATGCGGGCTGGCGAGCGAGAGCGGCCCATAGGGCCGCGGCCGGCGTGTGTTTCCGAGCACCGAAGCGGAGCGGCCTTGACGGCCGTGAGCATCGGAGCGGAGGAAATGCGCGCCGGATCGCCGCCAGCCCGCATTTCCGGGCAGGGTCTAGGGGACGAGGACGGTGGCGCTGGCGGTGCAGGCAATGCCTTCCTCGCGGCCGGTGAAGCCCAGGCGTTCGGAGGTGGTGGCCTTGACCGAGATGCGGTCGATGCCGACTTCCAGCAGGTCGGCCAGGCGCTGGCGCATGGCTTCGGAATGCGGGCCGATCTTGGGGCGTTCGCAGATCAGCGTGACGTCGGCGTTGACCAGCATGCCGCCCCGGTCGCGGATGCGCTGGCCGGCATGGACGAGGAAGCGGGCGCTGTCGGCGTCTTTCCATTCGTTCTGGCTGGGGGGGAAGTGGCGGCCGATATCGCCTTCGGCCAGGGCGCCGTAGATCGCGTCGCACAGGGCATGGATGCCCACGTCGGCGTCGGAATGGCCGGCGAGGCCGCGATCATGGGGCACCGTGATGCCGCAGATGATCAGCGGCCGGTTTTCGGCGAAGGCGTGTACGTCGTACCCGATGCCGGTGCGCGGCAGCAATGTCGGACCGATCAGCCGTTCCAGGCGCATCAGATCTTCCTCGTAGGTCAGCTTGATATTGTCTTCCGAACCGGGAACCAGCGCGACCGCGTGGCCCGCCGTTTCCAGCAGGGCGGCGTCGTCGGTGGCGTCGAGGGCGGCGGCACCGCGATGGAGGTCGCGCAGCAGCGCGAAGCGGAAGCCCTGGGGGGTCTGGGCGCGATAGAGATCGTCGCGCGGGACGGTGGCCGCGATCACGCCGTCATGCCCGCGCTTGAGCGTGTCGGCCACCCGCACGGCCGGGATCGCGCCGGGATGGGTGGCCAGCGCCGCGATGACGCCCTGCGTGACCTCGGCGGGGACGTAGGGGCGGGCGCCGTCATGGACCAGCACCAGGTCGGGCCGCTGGGACGGGGGCAGGCGGTCCAGCGCCTCCAGCCCCGCGCGCACGCTTTCCTGCCGGGTGGCGCCGCCGGCGACGGGCGGGAGGGTGTCCAGCCCGTGCAGGGCTTCGGCCAGCGCGGCGGTGTCGCCGACCGGCTGGAGCAGGTCCACATGGGGAATGAGGGCATCCGCCGCATGGCGAATGATGGGCCGGCCGCCGAGCGTCAGATACTGCTTGGCGACAGGCGATGCCGTCGTGGCGCTGAAACGTCGGCCCACGCCCGCGGCAAGAAGAATGGCTGCAACACGCATGGCGGAGCAATGCGGCGGACGCCCCGCGTCGTCAAGCGCCCGCGCGTATTTGTTTCGGGCATTCGCTGCCCGTCTTCGGTGCCGGGGGGCTGCTATCGCGATTGCGTGATGCTCGCGAATTCGATATTCTGCTTAAATCCTGAGCATCCATGCTGGAAATTCGTCCACGTCGGCGCAGCGCCATGGGACGAAGCAGGATTTGTCAGCCCAGATGGGGGTCGTGCCGTCCATGTCGTCCGAATTGTTGCGTCCAGTCGATCTGGGGAGGGGCGTGGTGCTGCGCACCCCGGTCATTCTCGCCCCGATGTCGGGCGTGACCGACCTGCCGTTTCGCCGCCTGGCGCGCCGTCTGGGCGCGGGCCTGGTGGTGTCCGAGATGATCGCGTCGTGGGCCATGGTGCGCGAGAACCAGGCGACGCTGCGCATGGCCGAGGTCGCGGACGAGGACGGGCCGAACGCGGTGCAGCTTGCGGGGTGCGAGCCGGAGGCGATGGCCCAGGCGGCGCGGATTGCCGTCGATCGTGGCGCCAACATGGTCGACATCAATTTTGGCTGTCCGGTCAAGAAAGTTGCCGTGGGCCAGCAGGCGGGATCGGCGCTGATGCGCGATGAGGCGCTGGCGGGCCGGCTGCTGGAGGCCGTGGTGCGGGCGGTGGACGTGCCGGTGACGCTGAAGATGCGCATGGGCTGGGACCATGCCAACCTGAATGCCCCGGTGCTGGCCCGGATGGCCGAGCAGGCGGGCATTCGCATGGTGACGGTGCATGGCCGCACGCGGCAGCAATTCTATACCGGTACCGCCGACTGGGCCTTCGTCCGCACGGTGAAGGAAGCGGTGTCGCTGCCGGTGATCGTCAATGGCGATATCCTGACGGTGGACGATGCCCGGCAGGCGCTGGCGCAGTCGGGCGCCGACGGGGTGATGATCGGGCGCGGCTGCTATGGGCGGCCGTGGTTCCTGGCGCAGGTGGGCCATGCGCTGACGACCGGCGAGGAGGTGCCCGACCCGGAGCTGGCGGCGGAAAAGGCGATCGTGCTGGAGCATTACGACATGATGCTGTCGCATTTCGGCGCGCATCCGGGCCTGCGCCTGGCCCGCAAGCATGTATCCTGGTACTCGGCCGGGCTGCCGGATTCGGCGGGATTCCGCGCCGCGATCAACCGGGTGGACGATGCGGCGGTGGCGATTGCGATGATCGGCGAATTCTATGACCGGCAGATTGCCGCCGGTTCGCGCCGCGAGCGCCGGGGCAGTGCGTCGGGCGGCCAGGACGCCGCGCAGGCGGCCTGATGCCCATCATGCAAGCCGACCTGGCATCCGACGAACTGCCGCGGCCGGACGGCGCGTCGCTGCTGGACGCCATGCCCCTGCCGGTGATGCTGGTGGGGAAGAGCAACCGCATCCGCCACGTCAACAGCGCGGCCGAGCCGTTCTTCGGCATGTCCAGCCAGCATCTGGTGCAGATGCATCTCTCCGACGTGCTGGCGGCGGACCATCCGATCTTTCTGCTGGTGGAGCAGGTGCGGCGCGACGGCGTGACGATCGCGGAACATGAGCTGACCCTGGACGGGCCCCGGCTGCATCGCAGTGGCATCACGGTGCAGGGGACGCTGGTGGCCGAGCATCCGGACGGGGTGCTGCTGACCTTTCACGATTCGTCGGCGGCGCGGGCGCTGGACCGGCAGCTGACATTCCGCTCTGCCGCGCGCAGTGTTTCGGGCATGGCCGCGATCCTGGCGCATGAGGTCAAGAATCCGCTCTCGGGCATCAGGGGGGCCGCGCAGCTGCTGGAGGGCTCGGTCTGCGAGAGCGACCGGGAACTGGCGGTGCTGATCCGCGACGAGGCCGACCGGATCCGCGATCTGGTCGACCGGATGGAGATCTTCAGCGACAAGCCGCTGGAGCGGCGGGCGGTGAACATCCACCGGGTGCTGGAGCACGTGCGCCTGCTGGCGCAGCAGGGCTTTGCCGCCGATATCCGCTTTGTCGAGGAATACGACCCGTCGCTGCCGCCGGTCTGGGGCAATCGCGACCAGCTGGTGCAGGTGCTGCTGAACCTGGTGAAGAATGCCGCCGAGGCCATTGCCGGCGAGGGACGGGCGGGCGAGATCACGCTCGGCACCGCCTATCGCCATGGCGTGCGCCTGGCGGTGCCGGGGATGGAGCAGCGGGTCGAGCTGCCGCTGGTGGTCTCGGTGCGCGATAACGGGCCGGGCATTCCCGAAAGCATCCGGCCCCATCTGTTCGAGCCCTTCCTGACCACCAAGGCCGGGGGAAGCGGCCTGGGCCTGGCGCTGGCGGGCAAGATCATCGGCGATCATGGCGGTGTGATCGAGGTCAACAGCCGTCCGGGCCGGACCGAGGTCCTGCTGCATCTGCCCGTGGTGGCGGAGGGGCGGCTGCACCCCTGACCCGCGGCGCCGCGCGGTCGTCTTTTTTTGTTCCGTTTCAATTTCGTTTTGTTTCCTGCTGCCCGTTTCGAGTGAGAGACCGGATTTCGTATGCCCCTTCCGACCATCCTTGTTGCCGATGACGACCGTTCCATCCGCACCGTTCTCAGCCAGGCGCTGGGGCGCGCCGGCTACCAGGTGCGCACCACCGCCAGCGCCGCGACCCTGTGGCAGTGGATCGAGGAAGGCGAGGGCGACCTGGTCATTACCGACGTGGTGATGCCCGACGAGAACGGGCTGGACCTGATCCCGCGCATCAAGCGGGCGCGGCCGGACATGCGGGTGCTGGTCATGAGCGCGCAATCGACGCTGATGACGGCGGTGAAGGCAACCCAGCGCGGGGCGTTCGAATATCTGCCCAAGCCGTTCGACCTGAAGGAATTGCTGGCGGTGGTGGAGCGGGCCCTGGCCTCGCCGGCCCGCACGCTGGCCGAGCCGGTGGCGCCCGAATCCGAGGAGCGGATGCCGCTGATCGGCCGGTCGATGGCCATGCAGGACATCTATCGCATCATCGCGCGGCTGACGACGTCGGACCTGACGGTGATGATCAACGGCGAAAGCGGCACCGGCAAGGAACTGGTGGCCCGTGCGCTGCATGATTACGGGCGGCGGCGGGGCGGGCCGTTCGTGGCCGTCAACATGGCCGCGATTCCGCGCGAGCTGATCGAGAGCGAGCTGTTCGGGCATGAGCGGGGGGCCTTTACCGGGGCGACCAGCCGCAATCCCGGCCGTTTCGAGCAGGCGGCGGGCGGCACGCTGTTTCTGGACGAGATCGGCGACATGCCGCCCGAGGCCCAGACCCGCCTGCTGCGCGTGTTGCAGGAAGGGGAATTCACGACCGTGGGCGGGCGGCAGCCGATCCGGGCTAATGTGCGGATCGTGGCGGCCACGCATCGCGACCTGCGCCAGTCGATCCGCAACGGGACGTTTCGCGAGGATCTGTTCTATCGCCTGAACGTGGTGCCGATCCGCCTGCCGCCGCTGCGCGAGCGGGTGGAGGATATTCCACTGCTGGCGCGGCATTTCCTGGACCGGTGCCGCGAGGACGGGCTGCCGCCCAAGCTGCTGGCCGACGGTGCGCTGGAGCGGCTGCAGGCCAGCCGCTGGCCGGGCAACGTGCGCGAGCTGGAAAACCTGATGCGGCGTCTGGCGGCCCTGTATCCGCAGGAGACGATCACGGCGGACCTGATCGACCAGGAACTGGCGGAGACGGCGCACGACCAGGACGCCGAGGCGCCGGAGATCCTGGCCAAGGAGCCGCTGGCCGATGCCGTGGCCCGGCATATCCGGCATTTTCTCGCGGCGGGGCAGGACGGCATGCCGCTGCACGATATCTACGACCGGGTGATCGCGGAGGTGGAGCGGCCGCTGATCCAGATGACGCTGGCCGCGACCCGGGGCAACCAGATCAAGGCCGCGGCGATGCTGGGGCTGAACCGCAATACCCTGCGCAAGAAGATACGGGATCTGGAAATTCCAGTCGTACGCGGCGTAAGCTGAGTTCCATGAGTGTTTGCATGCGTCGGGCGACAATCGGGTGCTGACCCCCGGGCACGGTTTCGATATCCGGCGCCTGGCGTCGGGAATGGGGTTGATGCGCGGGCTGTTCGGGCTGCTGGCGCGGCGCAATGTCGCCATTGCGCTGGTGGCGCTGGCACTGTGCTTCGGCGTCGCGACCTTTGTCGTGTTGTCGGGCGGCATGTCGGTGACGCATTATCCGCGCGTCCAGGCCCTGATCTTTATCCTGAACTTCCTGGTGCTGCTGCTGCTGGCGCTGGCGCTGGCGGAGCGGCTGGGGCGGGTCATGGCCGACCGGCGCAGCGGGCTGGCGGGGGCGCGGCTGCATGTGCGGCTTGTCACGCTGTTCGGCATCGTCGCGGTGGCGCCGACGGTGGTGGTGGGCACCTTTGCCGCGATCTTCTTCCATTACGGCATCCAGATCTGGTTCAGCGACCGGGTCAACACGGCGCTGAACGAGGCGTTGCAGGCCTCGCGCGGGTATCTGCAGGAACATAACGCCAATATCCGGACCGAGGCGTTCTCGCTGGCCAATTACCTGGCCGGGGCGGCGAACAGCCTGGAAGGGTCCGGGTCGGACCTGATGCACGACCCGGACGCGCTGGACCAGGTGCTGGATTCGCAGGCGACCCTGCGCGGGCTGAACGAAGCGGTGATCTACGACCCGCTGACCAACACCGTGGTCGCCAAGGGTGGGCTGATGAGCCGGCCGGGAGACATGCAGGCGCTGCCGCCGCCCTCGGCCACCATGATGGCGCGGACCAACGAGATCGCGATTCTCGATTCGCCGGACGAGAAGACGGTGCGGGCGGTGATTTCGCTGGGCGATACGCCGGCGCTGATGCTCGTCATCACCCGGCCGGTCGATCCCGCGATCCTGGAGCATATGCACAAGACCGAGATGGTGGTGGCGGATTATCAGCGGCTGAACCGCAACCGCTCCAAGATCCAGTTTACCTTCGTGCTGATCTTCGCGCTGGTGGGGCTGCTGGTGCTGTTTGCCGCCGTGCTGGTGGGGCTGGTGCTGGCGAACCAGATCGTGCGGCCGCTGGGGCTGCTGATCCTGGCGTCGGAGCGCATCAGCGACGGCGACCTGAAGGTGCGGGTGCCGGAGGGGGAGCGGGACGACGAGGTGTCGAGCCTGTCGCGCGCGTTCAACCGCATGACCGACCAGCTTTCCAGCCAGCGGTCGGAGCTGATGATCGCCTATGGCCAGATCAACGAGCGCCGGCGGTTTACCGAGGCGGTGCTGTCGGGCGTATCGGCGGGCGTGATCGGGCTGGATGCGCAGCAGGTGATCGAGCTGCCGAATCGGGCGGCGGGGGTGCTGCTGCAACAGGACCTGCCGGCCAATGTCGGGCAGCGGCTGGTCGATGTCGTGCCCGAGTTCGGCCCGATGCTGACCGAGGCGGCCAGCGCGCCCGACCGGGTGTGGACGGGCGAGATCCATGTGGGATCGGGGACCAAGGCCTGCACGCTGCTGGTCCGGATCGGGGGGGAGACCACCGGGGGGGCGCCCGACCGGTATGTGGTGACGTTCGACGATATCACGGCCTTGCAGGCCGCCCAGCGCAAGGCGGCGTGGGCCGATATCGCGCGGCGGATCGCGCATGAGATCAAGAACCCGCTGACCCCGATCCAGCTGGCGGCGGAGCGGCTGAAGCGGCGCTTCCTGCGGGAGATCACCTCGGACCCCGAGACGTTCAGCCAGTGCGTGGATACGATCGTGCGCCATGTGGGCGATATCGGGCGCATGGTGGACGAATTCTCGGCGTTCGCGCGGATGCCGCAGCCGATCATCCGGCCCGAGGACCTGTCGCGAATCGTGCGCGAGGCGCTGATCCTGCAACGCAACGCGCATCCCGAGATCCGTTACGATACCGATCTGCCCGACCACGGGCCCATCGTTTCGTGCGACCGGCGGCTGGTCGGGCAGGCTTTGACCAATTTGTTACAAAATGCCGCCGATGCCATTGCAATGCTTCCGAAAGATGGTGATGCTGCCGATCGCCCGGCCGGACCGGTCGGCACTGTCCGGATTGTCTTGCGTATCGAAGGGGCGGCCGCCCACATCGCGGTCGTCGACGATGGGATCGGTCTGCCTGAGGAAGACAGGCGTCGGCTGACCGAGCCCTATGTGACCCACAAGCCGAAGGGAACCGGGCTTGGGCTGGCGATCGTCAAGAAAATTCTGGAAGATCACGGGGGAAGCATCCGTCTGGAAGACAGGCCAGACGGACGGGGAGCTGTTTCTGTCTTGATACTGCCAGTAAAGGACGAGCATGGCGCATGAAATCCTGATTGTTGATGACGAACCGGATATCCGGCTGCTGATCGAAGGCATTCTTCGGGACGAGGGCTACGAGACCCGGCTGGCGGGAGATTCGGATTCGGCGATCAGCGCGTTCAGGGCGCGCAGGCCGTCGCTGGTCATCCTCGATGTCTGGCTGCAGGGATCGCGCCTGGACGGGCTGGGTATCCTGCAGGCGATCCAGGGCGAGGAGCCGGGCGTTCCGACCATCATGATTTCCGGCCATGGCACCATCGAGACGGCCGTCGCCGCGCTGCAGCACGGTGCCTACGATTTTATCGAGAAGCCCTTCCAGTCCGACCGGCTGCTGCTGGTTGTCCGCCGTGCGCTGGAGGCGTCGCGCCTGGCGCGGGAGAATGCCGAGCTGCGCCTGCGGGCGGGGCCGGAGGCCATGCTGTTCGGCGACAGCCCGGCCATTGCCGCCGTGCGCAACCAGATCGAGCGCGTGGCCCCCAGCGGGTCGCGGGTGCTGATTTCGGGCGCCGCCGGCGCGGGCAAGGAAGTCGCGGCGCGGATGATCCATGCCCGGTCGCGCCGGGCAGAAGGGCCGTTCGTCGCCCTGAACTGCGCCACCCTGGCACCCGGCCGGTTCGAGGAAGAGCTGTTCGGCATCGAGGGCACTGCCGATGGCAGCGGGCGGCGTACGGGGGTGCTGGAGCGCGCCCACGGGGGCACGCTGCTGCTGGACGAAGTGGCGGACATGCCGATCGAGACCCAGGGCAAGATCGTCCGGGCGTTGCAGGACCAGAGTTTCGAGCGGCTGGGCGGGGCGACGCGGGTGAAGGTCGATGTCCGCGTTCTGGCGGCGACCAATCGGGACCTGCAGGAAGCGATCGCGGCCGGGCGGTTCCGCGAGGACCTGTATTACCGGCTGGCGGTGGTGCCGCTGCGGGTGCCAAGCCTGCGGGAGCGGCGCGAGGATATTCCGGGCCTGGCGCGGATGTTCCTGCACCGGGCGGCGGAAAATGCCGGCCTGCCGTTGCGCGACCTGTCGGGCGATGCCATCGCGGCCTTGCAGAGCTATGACTGGCCCGGCAATTCGCGCGAGCTGCGCAACCTGATGGAGCGGCTGCTGATCATGATGCCGGGGAACGGCACCGACCCGATCCGCGCCGAGATGCTGCCGCCTTCGGTCGGGCAGGGGGCGCCGACGCTGCTGAAGTTCGACCCCGCCGCCGACGTGATGGGCCTGCCGCTGCGCGAGGCGCGCGACCTGTTCGAAACCCAGTACCTGCAGGCGCAGCTGCTGCGATTCGGCGGCAATATCAGCCGCACCGCGGGCTTTGTGGGCATGGAGCGCAGCGCGCTGCACCGCAAGCTGAAGCAGTTGGGCGTGACCTCGGACGAGCGGGGGGCAGGATGAGGTTTTGCCCCTCGGGAAAGGGCCTGCTAGAGAGGGCCAACCGTATTATTGGCGGGGAACGGAGCGGCTTGGTTGGCGTTCGTCCTCGCCTACAGAGCAAGTAAGGCCCAACCGTGGCAAAAGAACCTACGCAGAACGTTCAGGATGTCTTTCTCAACCATGTCAGGCGCTCCAAGACGCCGGTCACGGTGTTTCTGGTCAATGGTGTCAAGTTGCAGGGCATCATCACCTGGTTCGACAATTTTTCCGTGCTGCTGCGGCGTGATGGCCATACGCAGCTGGTCTACAAGCATGCGATCAGCACCGTGATGCCGGCGACGCCGGTCGTGCTGTTCGACCCCTCGCGCCCCGAAGGGGCCTCGGCCGACCTGTCGGACAAGGATCTGGCGGGGGATTCCGATCTCGTCTGAGGGGCGCGTGGCGCAGTCCCCCACGCGGGCCGCCGTCATCCTGCCATGGGAGCGGCCGGACCGTCAGGATGAGATCCGCGCCGCCGAAGCCCGGCTGGAAGAGGCCGTGGGGCTGGCGGCGTCGATCGGCCTGGTGATCGTGCGCCAGGCGGTGCTGCTGCTGCGGGCGCGCCGGCCGGCCACGCTGCTGGGCAGCGGGCAGGTGGAGTCCCTGCGCCAGGCGGTGCAGGAGGACCGGGTGGCCGTCGTGGTGGTGGATACCCGCCTGACCCCGGTGCAGCAGCGGAACCTGGAAAAGGCGCTGGGCTGCAAGGTGATCGACCGGACGGCGCTGATCCTGGATATTTTCGGCGAGCGCGCCGCCACCAAGGAAGGCGCGCTGCAGGTCGAGCTGGCGCATCTGGAATATCAGCGCAGCCGGCTGGTGCGGACCTGGACCCATCTGGAGCGGCAGCGCGGCGGCTTCGGCTTTCTGGGCGGGCCGGGCGAAACCCAGATCGAGGCCGATCGGCGCATGATCGGCGACCGCATCGTGCGGCTGAAGCGCGAGCTGGAGCAGGTGCGTCGCACCCGCGGGCTGCATCGGGCCGCGCGGCGGCGGGTGCCGTTTCCCGTCGTGGCGCTGGTCGGCTATACCAATGCCGGGAAATCGACCCTGTTCAATGCGCTGACCGGGGCCTCGGTCTATGCGCAGGACCAGTTGTTCGCGACGCTGGACCCGACGATGCGGGGTATCCGCCTGCCGTCGGGCCGGCGGATCATCCTTTCGGACACCGTGGGATTCATCAGTGATCTGCCGACCGAGCTGATCGCGGCCTTTCGCGCGACGCTGGAAGAGGTGGCCGAGGCCGACATCATTTTGCATGTGCGCGATATCTCGCACCCCGACACCACGGCGCAGCGCGCCGATGTGGAGGAGGTGCTGGAGGGCATGGCGGCCAGCGGCACGCTGGAGGGCGACTGGCGCCGGCGGGTGATCGAGGTGCAGAACAAGGCCGACCTGCTGGGCGGGCGCGAGGCGGTGCCGCCCCGGGAGGGCAGTGTCGCGATTTCGGCCATTACCGGCGACGGGCTGCCCGAATTGCTGGCGGCGATCGACCAGCGCCTGACCGAGGCGATGGAGGTCGTGCACTATACCATCCCGGTGAAGGAGGGGGCGTTGCTGGCCTGGCTGTATGCTCATGGCGAAGTGACGTCGCGCGAGGATGGCGAGCAGGCTATCGTGGTGACGGTGCGGCTGCTGCCGGCCGATCGCGCGCGGTTCGAACAGCAACGGACCAGTCGCGACGGGTAGGCGCCCGCCCGCGCCGGATGGCCGGGAAGGGGAGGACATGTCATGACGGTCGCGGTTTCGGGCGCGCATATGCGCACGGTCCTGGACATCATGCGGCAGGCGGCGGCGGAGCGGATCATGCCGTCCTTCCGCCACCTGGACGCGGACGCCATCCGCTGCAAGACCAGCAAGCTGGATGTGGTGACGGTGGCCGACGAGGCGGCCGAGCATGACATGACCGAGGCCTTCCTGCGCCTCTCCCCCGGTGCCGTGGTGATCGGCGAGGAGGCGGTCTGTGCCCGGCCCGGCCTGCTGGATGCGATCGAGGATGCGGACCTGGCCTATGTGATCGACCCGATCGACGGCACGGCGAATTATGCGGCGGGGGTGCCGCTGTTCGGCGTCATGGTGGCGGTCCTGCGGCGGGGCGAGGTTGTGGGAGCGGCGATTCTCGACCCGATCTGCAATGTCGCGGCGCTGGCGGTGCGGGGCGAGGGGGCGTGGCTGGCGGGGCCAGACGATGCCGAGCGCCCGCTACGCTGCGCGCCGCCCGTGCCGGCGGCCGAAATGTGCGGCAATGCCTCGTGGCGCTATCTGCCGCGGCCGGTGCGCGACCTGGTGGCGCGCAACCTGCCACGCGTGATGGGGTCGTGGGATTTCCGCTGTGCCGCGCAGGAATATCTGATGCTGGTGGACGGGAAATGCCATTTCCTGCTCTTCAACCGCACCATGCCGTGGGACCATCTGGCCGGCTGGCTGATCCATCGCGAGGCCGGGGGGTATTGCGCCCATTTCGATGGCACGCCCTATCGCGCGACCGACCGTGCCGGTGGGTTGCTGTATGCCCCCGACCGGGCGAGCTGGCAGGATCTGCGTGACCTGCTGCTGGACCCGGGCTGAGAGGCCGAGGTCGGCTCAGGCCTCGCCGCGTTCCTGCCGTTTGACCGCCTGCCATGCGGCTTCCATGTCCGCCAGCGTGCTGTCGGCCGGGGTCTGGCCGCGTTCGGCCAGATGATGTTCGACGCCGGTGAAGCGGCGGGTGAACTTGGCGTTGGCCTGGCGCAGGCAGGCCTCGGGATCCATATCCAGCTTGCGGGCCAGGGTGGCGAGGGTGAACAGTACGTCGCCCAGCTCGTCGGCGATGCGTTCGCGGTCGCCGGAATCCAGCTCGACCTTCAGTTCCGCGATTTCCTCGTCGACCTTTTCGGCGACGTCCTTCGCATCGGGCCAGTCGAAGCCGACCCGGGCGGCGCGGGCCGAGAGCTTGCGGGCGCGCAGCAGGGCGGGCAGGGCGGTGGGGATGCCGGCCAGCGTGCCGCTCTCGCGCCGGGCGAGGCGTTCCTGTTCCTTGCCGTCTTCCCACTGGCCGGGGGCCAGGGCGGCGTCGCCGAAGACGTGGGGGTGGCGGCGGACCATCTTGTCGCCGATCATGCCGGCGACGGTGGCGAAATCGAATAATCCGGCCTCCTCGCCCATGCGGGCGTGGTAGACGACCTGGAGCAGCAGGTCGCCCAGCTCGTCGGGCAGGGCGGTCCAGTCCTGGCGGGCGATCGTGTCCTCGATCTCGTAGGCTTCCTCGATCGCGTAGGGGGCGATGGAGGCGAAATCCTGCTCGCGGTCCCACGGGCAGCCGCTTACCGGGTCGCGCAGGCGGGCCATGATGTCGAGAAGGCGCGAGAGGGCCTGGGCGGCGTCCTGCATCCGGGGGGCTCCGTGCTGGGGTCGGCGGGATGGTTCCTGTCTGCACCGGATGGTGCGGGTGCGTCCAGCGTGGTGCTCATTTGCGGGCGCGCTCTCTGGCTGGGGGGGCGGACAGGGATTATAGTCCCGCGCCCAGGATCAGGGGTACCGGACGGGGTACCCGGAAAGGCGGACGGACCATGGACGGACAGGCGACGGTTTTCATTGACGGCGAGGCCGGGACGACGGGGCTCGGCATTCGTCAGCGCCTGGATGCGCTGCCGGTGACGGTGCGCTCGATCGCGCCGGAACACCGCAAGGATGCCGCTGCCCGCCGTGCGATGATGGAATCGGTCGATCTGGTGGTGCTGTGCCTGCCCGATGCGGCCTCACGCGAGGCCGCCGCGATGGCGGCGGAGATCGCGGCCGCCGGGGGGCGGGCGCCGCGGCTGCTGGACGCCAGCACGGCGTTTCGCGTCGATCCGGACTGGGTTTACGGTTTTCCGGAAATGGGGGTCGGCTGCGCGGCGGAGGTCGCGGGGGCGGCGCGGGTCTCCAACCCCGGCTGCTATCCGACCGGGGCGATCGCGCTGCTGCGGCCGCTGGTGCAGGCGGGGCTGCTCGCGCCCGATGCGCCGCTGACGATCAACGCGGTGAGCGGCTATAGCGGCGGCGGCCGGGCGATGATCGAGGCACATGAGCGCGAAGGCGGCCCGGCCTTCGAACTGTATGGGCTGGGACTGGAGCACAAGCATCTGCCCGAGATCACCCGCTATGCGGGGCTGACGAGGCCGCCTGTCTTCGTGCCGTCGGTCGGGCATTTTGCGCAGGGGATGATCGTGTCGGTGCCGCTGCATCTGGACCTGCTGGCCCAGCCGGCGACGGGGGGCGACGTGCGGGCGGTGCTGGCCGATTTCTATGCCGGGTCGGACCGGATCGGCGTGGCGGAGGCCGAGCCGGGTCTTTCGGCCGAGACGTTGGCGGGGACCGACCTGATGGAATTGCGGGTCCACGCCAACGAATCGCGGCGGCAGGCGGTGCTGACCGCGCGGCTGGACAATCTGGGCAAGGGGGCCTCGGGCGCCGCGATCCAGAACATCGCCCTGATGCTGGGCCTGCCGGCGCCCGCGCCCCGGGCCGGGTGATCGTCTGCCGGGATGATCGGTCGATCGTGGCTGCGCGATTGCCTGCCGGGCCATTTTGCTGATAAGCAGGCCCGCAGGCGAGAGTGACGGAACGGTAGACGTAGTCGGCTCAAAATCGACCGCCGCAAGGCATAGGGGTTCGAGTCCCCTCTCTCGTACCATTTCTCCGGACCGGATGATGTCTGCTCTCTCTTCCGACGCGATCGCGAAACCGGGCGTGCGCCCTGCCAATCCGTGTTTTTCCTCCGGCCCCTGCGCCAAGCGTCCGGGATGGTCGCTGGATGCGCTGTCCGGTGCCCTGCTCGGCCGCTCGCATCGCGCGCCCGAGGGGCGGGCGCGGCTGAACGAGGTCATTACCCGCTCGCGCGCCATTCTCGGCCTGCCGGACGACTGGAAGCTGGGGATCGTGCCGGCATCGGACACCGGCGCGGTGGAGATGGTGCTGTGGTCGCTGGTCGGCGAACGCCCGGTCGATGTGCTGGCGTTCGAGAGTTTTTCGGCGACCTGGGCCGACGATATCGTCAACCAGTTGCACGCGCCGGCCGCGCGGGTGCTGACGGCCGAATATGGTCGCCTGCCGGATCTGGGGCAGGTGGACTGGGCGCATGATGTGGTGCTGGCGTGGAACGGCACGACCTCGGGGGTACGTCTTCCCGATGGGGCGGCGATTCCTGCCGAGCGGGACGGGCTGGTGATCTGCGACGCCACCTCGGCCGCCTTTGCGATGGACCTGCCTTGGGACCGGCTGGATGTGGTCACATGGTCCTGGCAGAAAGTGCTGGGCGGCGAGGCCGCGCACGGGATGCTGGCCCTGTCGCCGCGTGCCGTGCGCCGGCTGGAGGAAACCCCGCCGCCGCGCGCGCTGCCCAAGATCTTTCGCCTGACGGCGAAGGGGCGGCTGATCGAGGGGATCTTCAAGGGCGATACGATCAATACGCCCTCGATGCTCTGCGTCGAGGATGCGCTGGACGGGTTGCGCTGGGCGGAAGCGATCGGCGGCCTGCCGGCGCTGATTGCCCGCAGCCGGGCCAACCTGGCCGTGGTGGCGGACTGGGTCGCGCGGTCCGGCTGGGCGGCCTTTCTGGCCGCCGACCCGGCCGAGCGTTCCAGCACCGCGATCTGCCTGACCATCGTGGCGCCCTGGTTCGTGGCGCTGGATGCGGCGACGCAGGCGAAGGCGGCCAAGCGGATCGTCGGGCTGCTGGAAGCCGAGGGGGTTGCGCTGGATATCGGCAGCTATCGCGATGCGCCGCCGGGCCTGCGGCTGTGGGGCGGGGCGACCGTGGAGGCCGACGACCTGCACGCGCTGATGCCGTGGCTGGACTGGGCCGAGGCCCGGGTGCGGACCGAATTTTCCTGAGAGCCCGGCGGCGCTTGCGCGTCGTCGTGGCCAAGCGCGGGATTCGGCCCGCGCGGACATGACGAACGGGCGCAAGGATGGTATAGGCGCGCGCATGACGGACGATCCGCCTCCCAATCCCGCCCTGCTGCCCGCAGGCTTTGTCGATCTGCTGCCTTCCGATGCCGAGGCCGAGGCCGCCGGCATGGAAAGCCTGATGCGGGTTTTTGCCTCGCACGGCTATAGCCGGGTGAAGCCGCCCCTGCTGGAATTCGAGGACACGCTGCTGAGCGGGTCCGGGGCGGCGGTGGCCGACCAGGCCTTTCGTCTGATGGACCCCGATACGCGGCGCATGATGGCGCTGCGGCCCGACATTACCCCGCAGATCGCGCGGATTGCCGCGACGCGGCTGGCCGATGCGCCGCGCCCGCTGCGCCTGTCCTATACCGGGCTGTGCGTGCAGGCGAGCGGTGGGGCGCGGGAGAGCGACCGGCAGATTTCGCAGGCCGGTATCGAGCTGATCGGGCCCGATACGCCCGAAGCCGATGCCGAAGTGGTGGCGCTGGGTGCCGAGGCGCTGGCGGCGCTGGGGGTGCCCGGCGTGTCGTTCGACCTGACCATGCCGCCGCTGGCGCCGGCGCTGATCGCGGAAGTGGGCTTTACCCCCGCCGAGCGGCAGGCGCTGATGCGGGCGCTGGACCGCAAGGACGCGGCAGCGGTGGCGAAGCTGGCCGGGGGGCTGGCGCCGGTGCTGACCGAATTGCTGCATGCGGCCGGGCCGGCCGAGAGGGCCCTGTCGGTGCTGGGCGGGCTGGTGCTGCCGGCGCCGGTGCGGGTGTTGAGCGAACGGCTGGCTGCCACCTTCGCCGCCATCAAGGCGCGGGTGCCCGATATCCGCGTGACCATCGACCCGGTCGAGTTCCGGGGCCTGCATTATCATACCGGCGTCTGCGTGACGGTGTATGCCCGTGGCCAGCATGAAGAGCTGGGCCGGGGTGGGCGCTATGTCTCGAACAATGACGAGCCGGCCTGTGGCCTGACCCTGCGGCCCGAAGCCCTGCTGCGCGCGGCACCCGCCCGGGCGGGCCGGGTGCGGGTGTTCCTGCCCGTGGGCAGCGACCCGGCGCTGGGCCGGCGGCTGCGGGCCGAGGGCTATGCGACCGTCGACGGGCTGGTGCCCGTCGCGGACAGCCGGGCCGAGGCGAAGCGCCTGGAATGCGATATGATCGTGGCCGGCGATGGAGTGGTGGCGCTGACGTGATGCGCCTGTTAAGCCGGGCGGCTGCCGTGTTGCGCCCCGGCCGGATCGTTTTTCTGAGGAGCTTCTGATGTCCAACGTCACCGTGATCGGCGCCCAGTGGGGTGACGAGGGAAAGGGCAAGATCGTCGACTGGCTTGCCAGCCGGGCGGATATCGTCGTCCGTTTCCAGGGCGGGCACAATGCCGGCCATACGCTGGTGGTCGGTGACCAGACCTACAAGCTGTCGCTGCTGCCCTCGGGCCTGGTGCGCGGCAAGATGGGCGTGATCGGCAACGGTGTCGTCGTCGACCCCGAGGCGCTGCTGACCGAGATCGACCGCGTGACGGCACAGGGGCTGAAGGTGACGCCGGAGACCCTGCGCATCGCCGAGAACGTGCCGCTGATCCTGCCGGTGCACGGTGCCATCGACCGCGCCCGCGAGGAAGCACGCGGCGCGCGCAAGATCGGCACCACCGGCCGGGGCATCGGCCCGGCCTATGAGGACAAGGTGGCGCGCCGGGCCATCCGCCTGTGCGACCTGGCCGAGCCGGAAACGCTGGACTGGAAGCTGGACGAGCTGCTGCTGCATCACAACACGCTGCTGGCCGGGCTGGGGGCGCCGACCTTTACCAAGGCCGCGCTGCTGGAGCACATGAACGCGCTGGCGCCCCGCGTGCTGCCCTATATGGACACGGTGTGGGACCTGCTGGACGATGCGCGCCGGGCCGGGCGCCGCATCCTGTTCGAAGGTGCGCAGGCGGTGATGCTGGATGTCGATCACGGGACCTATCCGTTCGTGACCAGTTCCAACACCATCGCGGCCAATGCGGCGACCGGTAGCGGTGTCGGGCCGGGGAGCGTCGGGTTCGTGCTCGGGATCGCCAAGGCCTATTCGACCCGCGTGGGCGAGGGGCCGTTCCCCAGCGAGCTGCATGACGAGATGGGCCGGACCCTGGGCACGCGCGGGCATGAATTCGGCACCGTGACCGGCCGTCCGCGCCGGTGCGGCTGGTTCGACGCCATGCTGGTGCGCCGCGCCGTGCGCGTCGGCGGCATCAATGGGCTGGCGCTGACCAAGCTGGACGTCCTGGACGGGCTGCCGGAGATCAAGGTCTGTGTCGGCTACGAGCTGGACGGCAAGGAAATCCGCAGCTTTCCCTCGGCCCCGGCGGCGCAGGCCCGCGTCACGCCCGTCTATGAGACGATGGAAGGCTGGACCGACAGCACCCGTGGCGCGCGCTCCTGGGCCGACCTGCCGGCGCAGGCGATCAAGTATGTCCGCCGGATCGAGGAACTGGTCGAGGCGCCGGTGACGCTGCTTTCCACCAGCCCCGAGCGCGACGATACCATCCTGATGCGCGACCCGTTCGAGGGCTGAGGCCCATACGGAAAGGGCCGGACCTGATGGTCCGGCCCTTTTTCGTTGGGGAGCGGGGGCGGGCGGTCAGTCGACCATGGTGGCGCCGCGATGGGCCTCGACTTCCGCCTTCATCGCGGCCTGGACCTTTTCGAAGGCCCGGACCTCGATCTGCCGCACCCGCTCGCGCGAGATGTTGTAGGTGTGCGACAGGTCTTCCAGCGTCGAGGGTTCGTCCTTCAGCCGGCGTTCGGTCAGGATGTGGCGCTCGCGCTCGTTCAGTGTCTTCAGCGCATTGTCCAGCAGGGCCTTGCGGCCGCTGAATTCCTCGCTTTCCGCCAGCGTTTCTTCCTGGTTGTCGTGCTCGTCGACCAGCCAGTCCTGCCATTCGCCTTCGCTGTCGGCGCGCAGGGGGGCGTTGAGGCTGTGATCGGGCGCCGACAGGCGGCGGTTCATGTTGATCACGTCCTGTTCGGGCACGCCCAGCGACTTGGCGATCTGGTTCACCTGTTCGGGTTGCAGGTCGCCGTCGTCGATGGCCTGCATCTGCCCCTTCAGGCGGCGCAGGTTGAAGAACAGCTTCTTCTGGGCGGCGGTGGTGCCCATTTTGACCAGCGACCAGCTGTGCAGGATATATTCCTGGATCGCGGCGCGAATCCACCACATCGCATAGGTCGCCAGGCGGAAGCCGCGATCGGGGTCGAAGCGGCGGACCGCCTGCATCATCCCGATATTGCCCTCGCTGATCAGTTCGCCCAGCGGCAGGCCGTAGCCGCGATATCCCATCGCGATCTTGGCGACCAGCCGCAGGTGCGAGGTGACCAGCGCGTGCGCGGCCTTGGTGTCGCCCTTGTCCCGCCAGCTCCGCGACAGCCGCTGCTCGTCTTCCGGCGAGAGCATGGGAAACTTGCGGATATCCTGGAGGTACCTTGAAAGGTTGGTCTCGGGACCAACATTGAGAACGGAAGAGGCCATTGGTCGGACTCCTTTTCCCTGAGGGAGGCCATGCCCCGCTGATGTCCTAAAGGCACATCTGGCGACAGGGTTGCATGGCCGGCCCGTATGACGCGTGGATGGACTTCACGTCCCCGCGTGGCACCCCCTCCGAGGGCTGCGCCACCACGAGACGTCCATTCCGACGGTAGCGTCACCCGTCGGAGCATGGATCGAGCCTATCGGCCCGGTCTGGGAGCGTCAAGAAAGCTCCTTGGATATTGCCTTAAAACTAAGCAATCTTTGCCAGCAGCGCCTTGAAATCGTCCGGGGGGGCGGTTTCGAAGAGCATGGGCTCGCCGGTGCGCGGGTGGGTGAAGCCCAGCCGCGCGGCATGCAGGGCCTGGCGCGGGAAATCGAGCGCTGCGCGCTTTGCGTCGTCGGGCAGGGTGCGGGCGGCGGCGGGGATGCGGCGCAGATAGACCGGATCGCCGACCAACGGGTGGCCGCCGTGCGAGAAATGCACGCGGATCTGGTGCGTGCGGCCGGTCGCCAGCCGGCATTCCACCAGGCTGAGGCCGCCATGATGGGTGGCCAGGGTGCGGTAATGCGTCAGGGCCGCCTTGCCGCCATGCGTGACCACCGCCATGCGTTTGCGGTCGCGCTTGTCGCGGCCGATCGCGCCCTCGAACCCGCCGCTGGCCGGGGTCATCAGCCCCCATGCCAGGGCCAGGTAGGTGCGGTCGATATCGCGGGTCGCGAAGGCGTCGGACAGGGATTTGTGGGCCTGTTCGGTCTTGGCGACGACCATGACCCCCGACGTGTCCTTGTCCAGCCGGTGGACGATGCCCGGCCGCCGCTCGCCGCCGATTCCTGTCAGGCTGTCGCCGCAATGGGCCAGCAGGGCGTTGACCAGCGTACCGTCCTCGTTGCCCGGGGCCGGGTGCACCACCAGGCCGGCGGGCTTGTCGAGCACGATCAGGTCGGCATCCTCGTACAGGATCGCGAAGGGGATGCTCTGGGCCTGGGGGGTGGCGGGGATTGCCGGGGGGACCCTGATTTCATAACACAGTCCGGGTCGCACCGGATCGGCGGGCTCGCGCAGCACCTGGCCGTCGCGCAGCACGTGGCCGGCTTCCATCAGGGCCTTGACGCGCGAACGCGACAGCGTATCGAGCGCATCGGCCAGGAAGCGGTCGGTGCGCTGGCCGGCATGCTCTTCGGTCGCGGTGAGGCGGAGGGGGGGCGTGTCGTCGGTCATGCACGGCTCTTAACGGAAATTGCCCGGTCGGAACATCGTGCCGGGCCTGGATGGATCGGGACTATCATGAGTGGACAGGGCGTGGGTGGGGCTGGATCGGGCGTGGCGGGGTCCCGGGGGCTGCTGGCTGCCGTGATCGGCATGGGCGTGCTGCTGGCGGTAGGATCGCTGGTGCTGGTCGGCGTGCTGGTCCATCGGATCGCGCATCCGCGCCCGGCGGCGATGGCCCGGCCCGCCGCCGAACCGGTGGCGCTGCCGGCGGGGGATTATGGCGAGCTGGTGCTGGGCGAGCCGGCCGGCACGCATGTCACGGCCCTGACGCGACAGGATGAGGGGTTGCTGGCGGTCGCGCTGTCGGGCGGCGGGCCGGACCGGGTGCTGTTGTGGGATGTCGCGCATCGGCGAATCATCGGCCGGCTGGTCATGAATGCGGCGCCGGGGGCGGTCGCGCCCGCTCCGTAATCACCTGAAAAGCTTCAATCTTGGAAAAAATGCATCGCGAGCCGATTTTCCTGCATGGGGTGGGTTGCGTCCCCTCTCGCGATGTCATAGAAGCTGCCTCGTCCAACGTCCCGTTCGTCTAGAGGCCTAGGACACCGCCCTTTCACGGCGGTAACACGGGTTCGAATCCCGTACGGGACGCCAACACGCAAAGCGTGTGGTTTTATTGATAAAAAATGCAGGTTCCCCGCTTTGTGCGCCATATGGGTCGTACGAGTGGGCTGCTGCTTTCAGCATGATCTCTCATATGGTTCGCAGGTGCGGTGTCTGGTCCGTTCGTGTCATCATTTCACATTGATGTATGCGCGACCGAAGGCACGCACAGTATTCGTTCCCTGATGCCCGTGATAGGGTTGCTGCCGAATGCGATTGCCCGCCGATAGGGGAATGGGACGTCTTGTCGAAAAGCCGGGTAATGCCCCAGTTTCATGCGTCGGGTGCCGTCGATAATACCGAAATGCCGCGTCGGATCCCGCCCTGTCTGGCGATCGTGATGCCCTGCTACAATGAAGAAAGCATTCTGCCCCGGACAGTGAGCCGGATCGCCGGGTTTCTCTCTGCTGTCATGGCAGACGAGAGTGTCGGTGAGTGCAGCTTTGTCCTGTGCGTGGATGATGGCAGCGTCGATGCGACATGGGAACTGATTACGCAGGCTGCAAAGCGCGATAGCCGCATACGCGGGATCAGGCTTTCACGTAATTGCGGGCATCAGACGGCTCTCCTGGCCGGTCTTTCCGCTGTTCCGGATTGCGATGTGGTCGTCAGTATCGATGCGGACCTTCAGGACGATCCGTCCGCCATTAGGGCCATGCTGGCTGCCTGGCGCGCGGGATTTGGCGTGGTGTATGGGGTTCGTGACTGCCGGATGACGGATACGCTCTTCAAACGAAAGACCGCGGGCCTGTTTTATCGCCTCATGCGTCTGGCGGGTGTCGAACTGATACTCGATCATGCGGATTTTCGTCTTCTGGACCGGGCGGCGCTGGATGCGCTGCTCGAATATCGGGAGCGGAACCTGTTTCTGCGGGGACTCGTGCCTCTGGTTGGTTTCCGCTCGACGATCGTTCGGTATGCGCGACTGGCGCGGAGTGCGGGCGAATCCAAGTATCCGCTCCACCGCATGATTGCCTTGGCCGTGGAAGGGATCACCTCGTTCAGTATCACGCCCCTGCGGATGATCGCCCTGGCTGGCCTCATGATCTCATGCCTGTCCGCGGTGGCCGTTCTCTATGCGCTGGCGGTCAAGACCAGCGGCTATTCGATACGCGGATGGACATCGGTCATTATCGCGATCTTCTTCATGGGGGGTGTGCAAATGCTCTCTCTGGGAATCATCGGGGAATATATCGGCAAGATCTATCTTGAGACTAAACGAAGGCCGCATTTCCATATCGCATCCGCCGTGAACACCGCAGATCGCTCTTGATGGCCGGGCTGTTCGCGGCCCTGCGACGCCTGAGCGCCGCGAGCAGCGCGGGATTGGTCGTGGTCATGACAGGTGTCTGTGCCATCACCGTGGTCTTAAAGGCGTTGCTTGCCCTGCCATGGGGTGGGCTGGTCGCTGCATCATGCCAATGGGACTGTTTCTGGTACTCCGACATCGTCAGGAACGGATATTCACGTCTGCCGCGCTTGGATGACCCTTTGCGGCTGGCGCAGGCGAACTGGGCTTTTTTTCCTCTTTACCCCTTGCTGGCACGCGCGGTCGGATCGGGATTGCATCTCGATGCTGTATTGGCGGAGATACTGGTCAACATCCTGTTATGGCCGGTCCTGATCTTTCTTTGCCTGCGGGATCTCGAATTACGCGGCCTCGGGGTAGACCGTCTGCTTTTTGTTCTGTTCTTCGTGTTATATCCGTTCAACGTCTGGTACATGGTTCAATATTCAGAGGCGCTATATGGTGTCCTGCTGATGGCCGCGATTGTCGCATTGCGGCAGGAACAGGTGGCCCTTGCTGCCCTGGCATGCGCTTTGCTGGCGCTGGCTCGGCCCACGGGCTTCGTCATGGCAGTCTGCCTTGCCGGATGGTGGCTTGCCTCCGGTGTGTCTGTCACCCGTGCATCCATGATGGTCCGCGTGCGTGAAAGCCTGCTGCTGGTCGTAGCCGGAGGGGCCGGGCTTTCGGTGTTCGTGCTGTATCTGTTTCACCTGACGGGTGATGGATTTGGTTTTGTGCATGTGGAAACTGCGTGGGGCAGGGAGTTTCACTTCTTCCTGTTGCATGTCCTGTATGCCTTGGATTCCGTGCTGATTCCCTTTGGGATTTACGCTCTGGCGGCATTTGCGCTTGTGTGGCGGATGTGTACACCCGTCTGGGCACTGAGTGCGCTGTTGGTGGGGACGACCACGCTGCTCGCCACTTCGACCAGTGTCGTGTCGGTTGAACGATATGCGCTTGGCAATCCGCTGGTGATACAGTTTCTGGCCTATATGGTGATTTCCCTTCCGCCTCGTGCGCGGGGAATGGTCATGGCAGGCATGGGCGTACTTTCAGTGAGAATGCTTCTGCTATGGTATTCCGGCAGCTATCTGGTGATGTGACGATGCGCCAGATATTCCTGATCGTTCTTTTGCTGGCTTTTGATGCTTACGCTTTTCTGTGCGGGATCCGTCCACATGTTTCGACGGCGTATCGGGATTTCTATCTGCGGCATACGATTTCGAGGGACGCTTATCTTGCGACTGCGCGCGCGGGCGGGGCCGATCCGGAAAGTTTCGCGCCAGGGCGGCAGATAAGGGATCGTTCAAAAGAATGACGACGGCGGCCGCCCCTAAAATGCCGGTATAACCGGGCGTGGGCATCGACACACCTGACCGTATGATGGCGGTCGGCATATGGGAATAAAATGACGTCCTGCATTCTTATCCTGCAAGTCGCGGCCGCCCTGTTCTTTTTGGCCGCTGCCCTGAACGATCTGGCGACCCGGTCCATTCCGAATGGAATTTCCCTGTTTCTGCTTGTCGACGGCGCG
The DNA here is from genome assembly GCF_014174275.1 of Gluconacetobacter takamatsuzukensis. Lineage (GTDB taxonomy): Bacteria > Pseudomonadota > Alphaproteobacteria > Acetobacterales > Acetobacteraceae > Gluconacetobacter > Gluconacetobacter takamatsuzukensis. Next base: position 177,311 of record NZ_JABEQK010000004.1, read on the forward strand.
GCGTTGAGGCTGTTGCACGGCGATTTTGCGGCCGTTTGCGGTGCGGCGTTGCTTGTGTTCCTGCTGGCTTTGTTCTGCTGGTTTCGCGGCTGGCTGGGTGGGGGAGACGTCAAGCTGCTGGCGGCCGGGATGCTGGCCTTTCCCCTGGCCGACAGTGCGGATTTCATTTTCCTGACGGCTCTGATGGGCGGCGGCCTGGCGCTGATCTATCTGTTTTTACATCGGGTCGTTAAGGCCCCGCAGGGCGCGCGCGCGGGGAAGAGCGTGCTGGCGCGGGTGGCGCGGGCCGAGCGCTGGCGCATCGCCCGGCGCGGGCCCTTGCCCTACGCGGTGGCGATCGCCTCGGCCGGGTTGTTTCTGCTGCTGCGGCGGTAGGGATGGGACTCTTTTTACTGGGTGATGCGCGCCGACGAGATGGAAGCCTGGAAAAGCGTTGCCAGGGCGTCTGAAATACTTTGATCGGTCGAAACTGTTATGAACAGGTCGGGTGATGAGGCGCATTGAGAGACATAGTTTTCGTAATTATTGTTCAGGACCGGCCCGACATTATTGACCGACCATGAATCTCCAGTCAGGGAGTCCGGGATATATTCGGTATAGAGGATCGCGATCCTGATGCCGCGCGCCTTGATCTTGGCGCACTGATAGAGATCGGGCAGGCCGATCGGCTTGTATATGCGCGATCCGCTGGTAGGCGGGGTGGAGGCGCCATTGGGGTTGGGTTCGTCGCTCATGCCGTCCGTGACGATGAACAGGACTGCTTGCGGCGTATCGCCGTTGATCCCGGTTCCGGCCTGCTGGGGCAGGACGTTTTGCAGCATGCTGTAAAGGGCCCCGGCGGTCATCGTATCGCTGTCCCCCGACAGGTGCGGATTGGCGCTGCCCGGGTTGTTGTCGGAAACATACAGGGGGGGGCACGATATAGGGAGAAACCTTGGTGCTATAGTTGGCCTGGACGTTATCGATAGTATCGGTTTTCTGTAGATTGGTGAATGTATAGGCGGTATTGGCTGTGCCGTATGTTGAAATGTTCATACGGTATATCGTATTGTTCTTGCTTGCCATGCTTTCGGCGAGGGTGAAAAGCTGCGAAACGGCCTTGCCTTCCGCGTCGATACGCAGATCGAAAGATGACTGGCTTATGGCCCACATATACGGGTCGGCCTTCCCTTTGGTGAAGCTCGAATAATGGCAGGCGAAGCGGCAGCCGGAATTATTATAGCCGGCCACCGCGATCAGGCCGTCGGTCGTGGTGGGGTAGGCCATCGACATCGATGTATCGAGCAGGAAATAGAAATCCATGTTCGGCGCGATGGAATTGGTGGTGTCGGATTCCCCCCGCACGGTCAGGGTGGGCCGCCCCAGGACGGTGGCAAACGCGTTGGGCGATTCCGCCACGTAGCTGACGGAGGCCACGCGCTTTCCCGCGCTGGTGGAGGACGTGACCGTCAGGGAATCCAGTTTGAAGTCGCTGGCGTTGGGCAGGCTCCGGATCTGGGAGCAGGATTCGTCGGCCTGGTCGGCGGTGCCGGTCTGTTTTTCCGCCTGGGAGCAGAACAGGGCCGTTGCCTCGGTCTGGGCGTCCGCGTCGCTCAGCTCCATCATCGGCGCGCTGACGGCATAAAGGGCGGCCGCGTCGGCGATTGCATCCAGCTTGGTGCGTGTTTTCATCGCGCGCGAATAATCGATCGCCATGCCGACGGCGAAAATGAGCGGGATGGCGGCGAAGGCGAAAATCAGCAGTACGCCGCCGCGCCGGTCATTGCGTAATCCGCGTAAAAACGTGCGCTGGGGCATGGAGTATGGTTTCCGCTCGCGTGGTCGAAATGTCCGATTACTGGGCCTTGCTGCAATCGAACGGAATCGCATTGCAATCGGCGCAGGGGATGTTGGTGAAATTACGCGGCACCATGTAGACATTGTCGCCCAGCAGGTTGGGAACGGCAAAGCCAAAACTGGCGGCGGGGCTGTAATTGTAGCTGATCTCGGAAAAAATGAAATACACGCCCTGTACAGTCATGGACGAGGGGAGCGTGACCGTCGTGCCAGGCGTGAGGGCTGCGCCGGAGGCGCCGCCGACAAGGCCCCGGCTCCAGATGACATAGGATTTCAGATTGGGGCAGGTCGTGACTTCGCTGATGCGGATCGTTGCGTTCGTCACGCTGTAGGGGGCCAGGATCACGCTGGCCGTGCTCAGTTCGGAATCGACTTCCGCGGCGGTGGTTGAGCTGACGGTGCTTTGGGACACCAGGTCGGCCACGGCGCGGGCGGTGATCGTGACTTTGCGATTACATGCGATAGCGTTCAGGATCACGATGCCGCCGAGGTAGAGAATGAGCATCGCAGGCAGGATCAGGGCGAATTCCAGCGCCACCACGCCGGATGTGTCATGCCGCAACCGGCCGGACGGACGAAATGGGCGAGGCCTGCGCTTCATCAAAAGGGCTCCGACTTCGCCACCAGCGTTGCCACGACGAATTGCTGCCCGTTCGTAGCCGTGGTCGCGAAATTATATCCCAGAATGCTGGATGGCAGGTTCCATGAATAGAGCAGGCGAACGAGAACGACGACGCCGGTTCCGCCGGGCGTGTAGGAGGCGTTGCTTGTGAGCGTGCCGTTCTGGCCGACGCTGACTGTCGGCAGCGTCGTATCGATGTCATCGAAACTCGCCGCGCTTTCGACCTGCACGATCAGGTTGGAACATTGCATGAAGGCAGGCAGCACAGCACAGACTTCAGTCTGGAAATTCTGTTGCAGCGCTGCCGCCGTCTGGGTCTTGTATGCTGCATCCAGCTTCTGCTGCTGGCCCGTAATGATCCATCGCGACGCGGTCTCGGCGCAGGTGAGCAGCGAGGACTGGATGAAAAAGCTGAGCGACGTGACCAGGGTGGCGACGAGCAGGACGATGAAGGGGACGACGACAAGGCCGAACTCCAGCGCGGCGACACCGCGTCGGCAGGCCAGGAATGCGGGAATCTTGGTCCGGACAAATGAACTGTCACCCTCGCGGCATCGTATCCTGCGCGGTAGCGCCAAGGGCGTCGTTCCTTTTCAATCGTTGATATCACCCATACGCCATGCAGCTTGCGTGCTCAAGCTGGGTGGGGGGCTTCGGTGGAAGCTTTATTTCTTGTCCCGGCTTTCAGTACAGGAACGGGAAAAAGCGGAGGCAGTGGTCGTGTGGCGTCCGGAAGTGCCGGATGACATTGTCTGTGCCCTTGCTGGTCCTGTCTGGACATGGTGCGGATACTGGGTCAATTAGCGTGGGTCTCGGTAGTGTCCCCGGGCGGGGCGTCGAATGAAAGGCGTCGGGCCGCATGAATAATCGAATGGATCGGGTCGTCAGGCACGTGAGGGATCTCATCGTGGCCGTTGCCGGGGAGGTGATCGGGCGTTTGCGTGCGCGTCTGGTCCCGGGGCGTGGCGCTATGGTGCCCGCGGGCGATGTTGGTGGTCAGGTGTCCTGATGACGGATCCGCGTGCTTCGTTTTCGCTCCGCTCTTTTCGCCTGGGCATGCCGCCGCTGACTGGCCTGATGATTCCGGCGATCTATGCGCTGGCACTGTTTTCGAGCGGCCTTCTGGGCGACGGCGACACGTTCTGGCATGTTGCCAGCGGCAACTGGATCCTGGCCCATCGGGCGGTGCCGCATGTCGATCCATTTTCGTACACGTTCGTCGGGCAGCCATGGACCGCGCATGAATGGCTGTCGGAAGTGCTGTTTGCCGCGGCCTTCGACCTGGCCGGGTGGAGCGGCGTCCTGATCCTGACGAGCCTTGCCGTTGCGCTGACCGCTATCCTGCTGGCGGGCGTGCTGGCCCGCTACATGGGTGTGCTGGCCACGTGGCTGACGACCATGGTGGCGCTGGGCTGTGTTACGCCCAGCCTGCTGGCCCGCCCGCATATGCTGGCCCTGCCTGCCATGGCGGCCTGGACGATTGCCCTGCTGCGGGCCCGTGCCCGAAATACCACGCCGGGACTGCCTGTACTGGTCATCATGGTAGTCTGGGCCAACCTGCATGGCAGTTTTGCCCTGGGGCTGGCGCTGACCATCGCCTTTGCCGTCGAGGCCGTGGCGGACCGGCCGGATGCGCGCCTGCGGACGGCAGGGCGATGGGGCGGCTTCTTTCTGCTGGCCGTGCTGGCGGCGAGGCTGACGCCGAACGGCTGGCATGGGCTGCTTTTTCCGGTGGAATTGATCCGCATGCCTGAACTGGCGCGCATCGCCGAATGGCAACCGATAAACGTCGCGCGAAACCCGGCGCCGGAAGTGGCGCTGCTGGCGCTGGTCTATATCGCGCTGACCCGCCGGCTGAGCCTGCCACCGATCCGGCTGCTGATCCTGATGGGACTAATTCATCTTTGCCTGCACCATGTGCGGAACAGCATGGTGGTGGGCGTGATTGCGCCACTGATTCTGGCAGCGCCGCTGGGTCGCGCGCTGGACGGGCGGGAGGGTGCGGAGGGTGCTTTCCATAAGCCCGGGCATCCGGCGCGTGAGGTCGTCGTTCTGATCTGTGCGCTGCTGCTGGTGACTGGTGGTCGTCTGTTGCGTCCTGTGACGCTGGACGACAGCAACATGACGCCGATTTCGGCCCTGAACAGCCTGCCGGCGGCCGTCACGGCTCGTCCGGTCCTGAATGCCTATCAATTCGGGGGGTATCTGATCTTCAGGGGAATCCGTCCTTTCGTCGATGGGCGGGCCGACATGTATCGATCGTTCATCAATGATTATCGAGGGCTGACGGACTATCCGGACCATGCGGATTTTGCCCGCGCCGCCGAACGTTTCCATCTGGGCTGGACCATTTTCCCGTCTGACAGCGCCATCGGGCAGATGCTGGATACGCAGCCGGGCTGGCGGCGCGTTTATTCCGACCGGTTTGCCGTTGTTCATATGCGCGTCGCGGATGACGACGGCGTCGCGAAACCGAAATGACACGGTTCCGGGAAGATAGTTAAATTTTTTTTCCTGCCCAGGTTGGGGACTAGCAAAAAGGCCCAAAATTAGTATATTGCGAAAGAGTAAGGAGAATACATATGCTACGAGTTAGTAAAAGATTGGTATCGGTCGCTCGTGGGTTGCGCGGCGATCGGCGTGGCGTCACGGCGCTGGAATATGGCTTAATCGCGGCCCTGATCGCGGCGGTGATCATGGGGTCGGTGTCGCTGATCGGTGGTAAGCTGAATAATACGTTCAGCAGTATTAATGCTCAGCTTGGTTCGTCGACCAGTAGCTAAGTGTGGCTGTAGTCGGCGTTTTCGGCGGACGAAAACAGGCTAGAGAGCGGGGAAGGGAGCATGTCCGCGAGCGGGTCGTGCTCCCTTTCTTTTATCTGTGGAAGGGCGGACATGATCCGCTGCCCATGCCTTGGTTGGCGTGAGGGGGTCAAGGCTTGAATCCGCGCATTTTGTTGCTGGCCCTGCTTCTGATGGGAGGCGGGGGGGCGTTTCTGTTCTTCCGCCTTCTTTCCGCACCCGCACCGCTCCCCGCAGGGCCCGCGCCCGAGGCGAGGCGCGAGGTTCTCGTGGCGGTGCATTCTGTCCGTCCGGGGGACTTCCTGCGTGCGGCTGATTTTACCCCCCGTTCGTTCCCGATTTCAAAGATTCCGCAAGGGGCGGCTGATGCATCGCTGAAGGCGCGGCATGGCCTGGATGGGGCCGTGGCACGGCAGGAGCTTGCCGCGGACGGTGTGCTGAAGGCGGACGGGTTCGTGACGCCGGATGAGACCGGATTCCTGCGGGAAGTCCTGGCGCCAGGCATGCGCGCGATCAGTATCTTCATCACGCCCGTCACGGGTGTTTCCGGCCTTGTGGAGCCGGGCGACCAGGTGGATGTGGTGCTGGTGCAGCAGGCCCATGACGGCCCTGATGGCCATGAGGGCGCGGCAGGCGCCAAGGGCGTGGTGGCGAGCGCGCGCATCCTGGCTGTGGGGCAATCCGTGCGCAAGATCCAGGTCGACCCCAAGAAGGAGGCAGGTGGGACCATGCCCTCTCCGTCGACCGCCACGCTGGAAGTGTCGCCGGAGGATGTCGGGGTTCTGAGTGTGGCATCCAAGATGGGGGATCTGGTGCTTGCGATCCGCCCCCGGAGCAGTGAAGGGCAGGCATCCTCGGTACCGCAGGTCGACGGCGAGAAAGTATCCATGAAGCTGCAGAACACCACCAGGCGGTCTTCGGTGCGGGTCTATAACGGGACGGCGAGTGCAAGTAATGTCGAGTTTTAAAAAGGGAATCGCGCATGCCGCCGGCGCGATCCTGATGGTTGCCGTCGCCCTGTGGGCCCCGTCGCTTCGTGCCGAGCCGGGTTCGTCCGCGGCGGTTGCGCCAGAGGCCAGCATCGTTCTGGCCGCGGGCACCGGGCGGATGATCCAGTTGCCGCAGGAAGCCGGCAGCCTGTTCTCGGCCGATCCGAAGGTGGCGGAAGTCCGTTCGGCCAGTCCGCACAGCATGTTCGTGTTCGGTGTGGGGCCTGGCAATACCACCATCGAAGCGAGTTCGCCGGAGGGGGAACTGGTCGCGCGCTATGTCGTGCGGATCATGCCGGCATCGTATGATGCCTCGTTTCTTCGTCAGAACGAAGCGCCTGCCAGTCCCGATGTGCGGATTGCGTCCTCGCCCGACGGGCTGAACCTCGACGGCCAGGCCAGGGATCCGCAGGCGGCCCAGAAACTGACCGAAAAGGCCAAGGCCCTTGCCGCCAACAAGGACGGGTATGTGGCGGACTACATGACCGTGCCCGGCTCCCTCCAGGTTAATCTGCGTGTCCAGATTGTCGAGATGGCACGCAGCCTGGTGCGGGAACTGGGTGTGGAATGGCAGAACGTCAACGCATTGGGCACGTCCGCGGCCATTGGCGTGGCGACCCAGAGCCCGCTTGCGACCATGGCCGATATCCAGAACAGCATGGGCTTTCTGTCCCGCTTCAATATCGGGCACCAGAAGGTGACGCTGGAGACGGTGGTGGACGCGCTGGCGCAGGACAATCTGATCCATAGTCTGGCCGAACCCAACCTGACGACCATCAGCGGCCATCCCGCCAGTTTTCTGGCGGGCGGTGAATACCCCATCCCGACCTCGAGCTATGGCGGGACGACCAACGTGACCTTCAAGCGGTATGGCATCGGTCTGGATTTCCTGCCGACCGTCCTGGCGGACGGGCGGATCAACATGCGGGTCAGGCCGGAGGTGAGCGCATTGACCACGGCTGGAGCCGTCACGTTGCAGAACGGGAATTCGTCGGTGCAGATTCCCGCCATTACGGTGCGCCGTGCCGATACGATGGTGGAACTGGGAAGCGGGCAGAGTTTCGCCATTGCCGGCCTGCTGTCGGACGATACCAAGATCAATTCCACAGGTCTGCCCTGGCTTTCGGACATTCCGGTTCTGGGGGCGCTGTTCAAATCATCCAGCTTCCAGAAGGATGAGACAGAACTGGTGATTATCGTGACGCCGTATCTGGTGAAGCCGGTCAACAATGTCCGGGAACTGCATCGGCCCGATGACGGATGGACGCCGCCGAACGACATGGAGCGCATGTTCCTGATGCGTCAGAGCGGCACGAATGTCCATCGCCGCCGCCCGTGGCAGACGATGGATGTCGGCGATGCCGGCTTCATGGTGGAGTGAGAAGATGGGCAGGTATTCGCTGACCGCGCGCCGATATGCAGTCCATGCAGCCGGCGCTCTTCTGGTTGCCGGGCTGGGGGGATGTTCGACCATGGAGCCGCTGGACCAGCCCTATAGCTGGCGGCCGCTTGGGGCGAACCACGCCAATGTGGTGGCGGAGGTCGAACGGCCGGGCGATCTCGTTTCCGGGCGCCCCCTCGGCCCCAGTGACGGGCATGAGGCGGCGGATGCGGTGCAGCGCCTGCGTGACAACAAGCTGCGGGACCTGGCGTCCACACAGACGTCGGACGCTACCTCGGGCGGCTCGTCCGGCGGTGGTGGCGGCGGTGGGGGAGACTGACGCGTCATGGCTGACAATAACGCGCAGTTTTCCGCCGGCGGGGAGGAGCAGAAACGTCCGGTTCGTGTTCTGGCCATTGCCCAGGACATGGAAACGGAAGAAATCCTGTCCGATTTTCTCAATACGGTCTGCCCGGAGGAAAGCCAGCTCCTGCGCATGTCCGTCGATCAGGCCCGGAATTATCTGTCCCACAAGGACAGCCCGCCCTATGTGATCCTGGATATCTGCGGCAGCGCCGACCCGCTGGCGACCGTCCGGACCTTCAAGGGGCTGGTGCCGCCCGACGTCAAGATGATGCTGATCGGCGACCGGGGGGATGTGAATTTCTATCGCTCGGTCACGCATGGCTATGGCGTTTCGGAGTATCTGTACCGTCCGCTCAACCGCAATCTCGTCGTCCGCTTCTTCGGCGATGTCATCCTGCATGGCCAGAAATCCCTTTCCAGTCCGGAAGGGGGCAGCTTCGTCATGCTGACCGGTATTCGCAACGGTGTCGGCGCGTCTACCCTGTTGGCCAATCTGGGCTGGTATGTGGCGGAGGAGGTAAGGCGGCATACGCTGCTGGTCGATTTCAATCTTCAGTCTTCCCGCCTTGGTATTCTGCTGAATGCCGAGGATAATTACGGGTTGCAGGTCGTGATCGACGAGCCGGACCGGATGGATGACCTGCTGGTCGAACGCAGTCTTCAGCCGGTATCGGATCGGCTGAAACTGCTCTCGTCCCTGGGCAATATCGGCCAGCGTTCGCCCCTGCCTGCCGCCACGCTTGGCGCGCTGATCGATTTCGTGCGCGGGCAGTTCCATTTCGTCATGACGGAAATGGACTGGAGCGAGGGAGAAATCTATTTCAGCCTGCTGGAACATGCGCGTTCGCTGGTGCTTGTCCTCGATCCTACCCTGGTGTCGGTGCGCGACACGCTTCGCCTTCTGGCCGCGCTGCCGCGCGTTCGTCTGTCGGCCATGCCGATCCTGGTCCTGAACCAGTATGGGCGGCCGGGCACGCTTTCGATGGAAGAAATCAGGAAAAGCCTGAATGCCGAACCGGATATCGTGATTCCGTACCTGCCGAAGGAATGTGGCGAGGCCGAGATCAACGGCGTTCCGATCATCAAGACCAGCAAGCAGTATCGCGCCGCGATCCGCAAGCTGGCCTCCGATGGCCTGTCGCTGCACTTGGGCGCAGAAGGGAGTGGTGATGCCACGAACTGGCTGAACAGGGTCCTGAAGGGCAATCTGAGGAGGCGGTAATGGGAAATGGGGCAGAAAGCGAACGGGCCCTTCGTCTGAGACGCCTGCAATCTCTCAAGCCGATGCAGGGCGTGCTCGTGACCTCCGACCAGCGGGACGGCAGCGTACCGGCGCCCGTCGCCGTGCCTGTGATCGTGCCGGTCGAGGATGGGAAATCCGGTGCCGAGCCCGCCGAAAATGCGGAATCGCGCTTTTCCCGCGAACAGACTCTCGCCCTGAGGGCTGCCTGTCTTTCCCGGCTCGATCCGGCCTTTATCCTGTCGCTTACGCCGGACCAGCTTTCCGAGGCCGTCGAGCGGATGGTCGATCAGGTAGCGTCGGAGCAGCGCATCCATCTGAACCTGCGGGAGCAGAAAGAGCTTTCGGTCGAGCTTGTCAACGATATCAATGGTCTGGGTCCGATTCAGCCGTTGCTGGATGATGAGGGCGTGAATGACATCCTGGTCAATGGGCCGACGCGCGTCTTTGTCGAACGGAAGGGAAAGACGGTTCTGTCGCCCGTACGCTTTCGCGACCAGCGGCATCTGATCTCCGTCTGCCAGCGTATCGCGTCGGGGGTGGGGCGGCGTGTCGACGAAGCCAGCCCGATGGTGGATGCGCGGCTGAAGGACGGCTCGCGCGTCAATATCGTCTTTCCGCCGCTGGCCCTCGATGGGCCGTATGTGTCCATCCGAAAATTTGCCAAGCACCGGATCGACATGGCCAAGCTGGTCGAGAACCGGGCCATGACCAAGTCCATGGCGAAAATCCTGGAAATCGCGTCTCGCGTCCGGCTGAATGTGATCATTTCGGGCGGAACCGGTTCGGGCAAGACGACGCTTTTGAACGCGCTTTCGAATTTCATCGATTTCAGCGAGCGCGTGATTACCGTCGAGGATGCGGCGGAACTGCAGCTTCAGCAGCCGCATGTGGTGCGCATGGAAACGCGCCCGTCATCCATCGAGGGCAAGGGCGAGGTCACGCAGCGCGATCTGGTCCGCAACGCGCTGCGTATGCGCCCCGACCGCATCATTATCGGCGAGGTACGTGGCGCCGAGGCCTTCGACATGCTGCAGGCCATGAATACCGGCCATGACGGAAGCATGTCGACCATTCATGCCAATGCGACCAAGGATGCCATCACCCGTATCGAGAACATGGTGCAGATGGGCAGCCTGGGCCTGCCGACCAGTGCCATCCGGACCCAGATCGTGGGTGCGGTCGATCTGATCATCCAGATCGGCCGCCATCGCGACGGTGCGCGGCGGGTCGTGCAGATTACGGATGTGGCGGGCCTCGAAGGCGATGTGGTGGTTCTCAACGACCTGTTCCGGCTGGAATTCGACGGTGAGGACAGCAAGGGACGCCTGCTGACCCATTATGACATCTCGAACGTGCGGCCGAGTTTTTTTGAGAAACTTCAGTATTACCAAATGGAGAGGCTCTGGAACGAGGCGTTGGCAGAGAGCAAGATATGAACCGCGGGTCCATCGCTGCGTTTGGCTTGGTCTATTTTGCCGGATGGGGCGCGTTGGCGTGGGGCGCCTACCGGATGGGTGTGGCGCAGAAAATGCGGCAGGCCCGCCTGGGGGATGCCCTCAAGAAATTCCGCGAGCCGCTTCACCTGTCCGACCAGTATGGCCAGATGAGTGCCGATGTCCTGAATGAGATTCGGGACAGGGGGCGGAAAATCATCTATTCGCTGGTCAATTACGGCCTGGCGGAGGCGGCGATCAAGAAGAACGACTATGTCGTGTTCGGCTCGCTCGCCGTGCTTCTGATCCTGGCCTGGCCGGTCTTTCATTTTTTCGGATTGCTGGGGTTTCCGCCGCTCGTGGTGGCGTGGGTCCTTTTGATCCGCATGTTCTATACCTATGTCGGCCGGCGCTACAATGCCAAGCTGTATGAACAATTGCCCGATACGATCGGTATCATCGTCCGTTCGCTGAAGGTGGGCGTACCCTTGCAGCGCGCGCTGCTGCTGGTGCGTGATGAGGCGACTTATCCGACATCGCTGGAATTTTCACGCGTCATGCAGGACGTGTCGGTCGGTATTCCCCTGGCGCAGGCATTCCAGAACCTGGCCGGGCGGGTCACGCTGTCGGAATATATCTTCCTGGCGACCGTGGTCGATGTCCAGGCCCAGACCGGCGGCATGCTGGCGGACATCATGGCCAACCTGGAGTCCACGCTGCGGCGTCGCGCCGCGATGAAGAAGCAGGCCATCGCGGCGTCCAGCGAAGCCAGGCTGAGTTCCTATGTCCTGCTCAGCATTCCCTGGGCCGTCGTCGCTTTCATGGAAATCCAGAACCCGAGATATTTCAATATCCTGTTCACCTCGACCGAAGGGCACTATCTGCTGGCCGGGATCATCGGGCTCTGGCTGCTTGGGTTGGGTTCGATCAAGTACATCACCAACAAGGTTGTCAATTGAGCATGATGATCCGCTATCTCCTGGCTGTGATGGTGGTGCTCCTGTTGGTCGGCTGTACCCTTTTATTGCATCTGTACAATAAAAAATGGAACCAGAGGCAGGAACGTCTCCTCCATCTGGAAAAATACAAGCCGGATGGGGAGAGGACGGTCAGCCGGAAAAAGCTGACGCTGAATGACCTGGTCCACGATGTCGGCTATTATATCGCCCAGCTCAACGTCATTCCCAAGAAGACCATCGATGAGATGTTCCAGTCCCTGTCGAGTTCGGGGGCTTCGCAATATCGTAATTTCTATATCTTCATCGGTGCGAAGATCATGCTGCTGGCGGGGGGCGTGGTTCTCGGGATCTATTTTTTCCTGGAGTTGGGAGATGGGTTTCTGACCCATCTGGTGCTTCCGGTCGCGATGCCGGTGGTCGGCCTGCTAGCGCCGGATTACGTGCTGAATTCGATGCACAAGAAATACCTCAAGGAGGTGGATGCCGGCATGGCCGACGCGCTGGACCTGCTGACGATCTGCGTGGATGCGGGCATGCCGATCGAGGCCGCGATCCAGCGTGTCGGGAAGGATATGGAGGCCATCAACAAGAGCGCGGCCAACGAGCTGAACCTGACGTCGCGGGACATGAGCGTGCTGCCCGACCGTTATGGGGTGTTCCGGCAGATGGCGCGACGGACCGGGCTTGCCGTCATGAACCAGCTGGCCACGGTCCTGATCCAGTCCTTCGAGGTCGGCGCGCCGCTGGCGCAGGCATTGCGCACGCTGTCGGAAGACGTCAAGAACGACACGATGCTGCGCTATCAGAGCCGCGTGGCCCAGCTTTCGGTGTATCTGACGCTGCCCATGGTGCTCTTTATCCTGCCGGTCATCTTCATCGTGGTCATCGGGCCGGCGCTTATCGCATTGAAGCTACGATAAAAAGGGACGGAATGTCGGGATATAGGCAACGCATGGCGGGCCGGGCTGGATGGTGGGGGGCCGCGATCGTGCTCCTGGGGCTGGCCGCCTGCGCGGAGCAGAAGGCCGACCGGCAACTGGAAACCGCCCGCGTGGAGATGGATAACGGCGCGGCCATGGCGGCGCTGAAACTGTTGCAGCAGAGAATACACGACCATCCCGACGACGTGCCGACCCTGGTGGCGCTGGGGCGCGCCAATGCCCAGCTGGGGCGGAACCAGTCGGCGGTTCTGTTCTACCAGGATGCGCTGACGCACGACGGCAATTGCGTCGAGGCGGAGAAGGGGCTGGCGCGGATCGACCTGCTACAGGACCCCCCGCGCGCGTTGCAGCGGCTGGAGGACATGAAGCGCCGGTTCCCGCAGGATGCGCAGATCTGGAACGATCTGGGGGTAGCGTACGATTATGCCCGGCGTCACCAGGAGGCGCAGGCGGCCTATTACAGGGCTATGAAGCTGGACCCGCTGCTGGTGTCGGCCCAGAACAATCTGGGGCTTTCCTACGCCGTCAGCGGCCAGCACGAGCAGGCCATGGCCATGCTGGTGCCCTTGGCATCTTCTGCCGATGCCACGTCGCGGATTCGTGCCAATCTGGCCTATGCGCAGTTCATGTCGGGAAACGAGGCGGGGGCACGCCAGACGCTGATGCACGACATGTCTCCCGAGCAGGCCGACAAGGTGCTGGGAACGTATAGTCAGCTGAAGGCGACGTCGCGCACACCGTAACCGCGCGTTCCGTGAGGAAGACTGTATTTTTTGTGGAACGGTCGGGTGGAGGTCCGGGCGGGAATCGAACCCACATACGCGGATTTGCAGTCCGCTGCATCACCATTCTGCCACCGGACCCGACATGGTGCGTTGGCTATATCCACGCTCTCGCGGCGCTGGTCAAGCCGTTGTGTGCACGCGACCTGCTAGGCAGATGCCGCGTGGGGACATAAAACGGGCTCAGGCTAGGGAACTGCCCCTGGGAACCGTCGATGAAGGGGCCCGTGCCGTGGGTTACGTTGCGAAGGGAACGCCATGAACCAGTCCGCGCCTGGAGATGCCATCCTCGATTACGATGCCGCGCGGCAGCGGATGGTGGATGCCCAGATCCGTCCCGTGCAGATCAACGATCCGCGAATCGTCGCGGCGATGCGCGTGCTGCCGCGCGAGGCCTGCGTGCCGGATTCGCTGCGGGCCATTGCCTATGCCGACCAGAGCCTGGAGCTGGGCCATGGGCGCGTGCTGACCGAGCCGCGCATTGCCGGCCGCATGGTCCAGATCGCGGAGCCCGAGGCCGGGCAGCGCGCGCTGGTGGTGGGGGCCGGGACGGGCTATGTCGCCGCCCTGCTGGCCCGGCTGGGCCTGAAGGTGGTGGCGCTGGAATCGGATGCGGCGCTGAGTGCGATCGGCAAGCGTTTCTGTGCCGTCGAGGCGCCGGATGTGGTGTGGCGGGACGGCAAGCTGGCGGCCGGTGCCGCGGGCGATTCGCCGTTCGACCTGATCATGATCGATGGCGCGGTGCGCGCGGTGCCGCCGGCCCTGGCAGGGCAGCTTGCGGCGCATGGCAGGGTTGTCTGCGTGATCTGGCCCGAAGGCGGTGTGGCGGCGGCCAGCATCGGGGAGCCCTCCGCCACCGGGTTGGCGACGCGGCCCGTGTTCGATGTCGCGCTGCCGCTGCTGCCCGAACTGGAACCGGCGCCGGCCTTCGCGTTCTGAGGGCTTGGCCGGAATTGTGGGTGGGTGAGCGAGAGCGGCCCGCAGGGCCGCGCCCGGCCTGTGTCGGCGCGCGGCGGATGCGTGTCGGATCGTCACCGGCGCGCATTTACGATCAGGCTCCGAGGCCTGACACCGTTTGATATATTCTTTACCCGGAAATGCGATACCCAACCCCGGGTAGCATTTCCGGGGAGGGGCGAATGAAGCGCGGATGCGGAATCGGGGTCGGCATGGCCGCCCTGTTATGCAACGCGGCCGCGTGGGCGCAGCGCTATGATGGCAGCGGGTCGCCGAGCTTTGTCCCCCACACGTTGCAGGAGGCCATGGCGGCGGCCTACCTGACCAACCCCACCTTGCAGAAAGAGCGCGCGACCCTGCGCGCGACCGACGAACAGGTGCCCACCGCGCTGGCCGGCTGGCGGCCCACCGTCACCAGCAATGCCGGCATGACCTATTTTTCCGGCGTAAATACCGTGGCGCGGCAGGAAGGGTATGCCGGGTACGACCGCAAATACGACGTGCCCGGTTATACGGCCGGGGTCACGATCTCGCAGCCGCTCTATTCGGGGGGGCGGACCACCGCCAGCACCCACAAGGCCGTCAATGCCGTGATGGCCGAGCGGGCGCGGCTGATCGCGACCGAGCAGCAGGTCTTCAGCGATGTGGTCAGCGCCTATGTCGGCGTGATCGAGAACGAGCAGTTGCTTCAGCTCAACATCAACAACGAAAAAGTTTTGCAGGAGCAGCTTCGGGCGACGTCGGAGCGATTCCGCGTGGGCGAGATCACGCGGACCGACGTGGCCCAGGCCGAGGCGGCGCTGGCCAGCGCCCGGGCCTCGCGCCAGGAGGCGGAGGGCATCCTGCAGACGGCGCAGGCGACCTATGCCCAGGTGATCGGCATGTCGCCGCCGCCCAACCTGGTACCACCGCAGCCGCTGGTGCTGCCGGCGCATTCGCAGAACGAGGCGATTGCCCTGGCGGTGCAGAACAATCCGAACGTGATCGGCGCCCTGTTTACCGAGGCATCGCAGAAGGATGCGGTGGGCGTCGCCATGGCGGCGATCATGCCCAAGATTTCGGCCGAGGCGACCTATGAGCGCGCGATCAACCAGAGCAGCGGCCGGTCGCTGATGGACGACAAATATGCGGCGGTGAACATCCAGTTTCCGCTCTATCAGGGCGGGTCGGAATATGCCGCCGTGCGGCAGGCGCGCCAGCAGGTGTCCGAGGCGCATCGCGCGGTGGATATCGAGCGCCGGGCGGCGATGCAGCTGGCCTCGTCGAACTGGCAGCAGCTTGTGGCCTATACGGCGGCGATCAAGAGCAACCGGATTGCCATTTCGTCGAACATCGTTGCTCTGGAGGGTGTCGAGCGCCAGGCGATCGTCGGCACCAGCACGACGCTGGAAGTGCTGCAACAGCAGCAGACGCTGCTTCAGGCGCAGGTGGCGCTGGTGCAGAGCCTGAGCAACCTCGTGACCGCATCGTACGGCGTGGCCGCCGCCATCGGCCGGCTGACGGCGCAGGATCTGAAGCTGGACGTGCCGCGCTATGACGAGACCGCCTATTACAAGGCGGTGAAGGGTCGGCTATGGGGAATCAGCGACCAGGCGGAGAACCAGCCGGGGCGCTGACGTCATCCCGTCCGGCCGGTGCCGGGCGCTGCTGGGCAAGGGGGCGACATGGCCATGACGGTGCGCCGGGGGATGATGCTGGTGTTGCTGACGATGCCGGTGGCCCTGTCGTCGGTCGCCGCGGCCCGGCCGGCTCGTCGGCCCATCGATACCAATGTCTATGTCGCCATTCCGTCGCAGGCAGCTGCGCCCTCTACCGCCGCCGCCGCGGCGTCGCCGGGAGGCGGAGCGGAGCAAGTGGAAGTGGTCGGCAGGCGGACGGCGTATGTGGCGGCACCGGTGCCCGACGAGCGGGCCCGGGCGCCGGCGGGGGACGGCGATTTCGGCATCCCGCTCGGCCCGCTGGGGACATTCCGCCTGGGCGGGAGTGCGGACCCGGATCATGATCCGGTGACGGGTACGTATCTGGCGCCGTTCGGCGAGGCGTATGAGGGGGCGAGCCCCCTGATGACCCGCTAGCGTTCTGTCTGCAAAGGGCCGCCGGCGGTTGTCGGGCGGCCGGTCCCGGCCGGTCTGGGGCCATTGCTGCCCGTGCGGCGTTTCTTTCGGGGCGAAGTTCGCTATAAGCGGCGGACCGGCGGGGTTGGCCCTGTCCGGGCGATCTTCCTTCATGCTCAGGTCTGGTTTTGCGATGCTGAACAAGTCTTTCTCGCCCGGCGAGATCGAACCCGCCCTCTATGCGGAATGGGAGCGCGAGGGCGCGTTCTCGGCCGTGCCGGGCAGCAGCGCGCAACCTTATACGATCATGATCCCGCCGCCCAACGTGACCGGCACGCTGCATGTCGGCCACGCGCTGACCATGACGTTGCAGGATACGCTGATCCGCTGGCGGCGGATGCAGGGCCGCGACACGCTGTGGCAGCCGGGGACCGACCATGCCGGCATCGCCACCCAGATGGTGGTGGAGCGGACCTTGCAGAAGGAAGGCACCAGCCGGCAGGCGCTGGGGCGCGAGGCCTTCGAGCAGCGCGTGTGGCAGTGGAAGGGTGAATCCGGGGGCGGGATCACGACCCAGCTTCGGCGCCTGGGGGCGTCGCTCGACTGGCCGCGCGAGCGCTTTACCATGGATGAGGGCCTGTCCAGCGCGGTGCGGGAGGTGTTCGTCACCCTGTATCGCGAGGGGCTGATCTATCGCGACCGGCGGCTGGTGAACTGGGACCCGGCATTCCGCTCGGCGATTTCCGACCTCGAGGTCGATAATCGCGAGGTGCAGGGCAGCCTGTGGTATATCCGCTATCCGGTTGCCGACGACGCGGAGGGGCGGACCATCACGGTTGCGACCACGCGGCCGGAGACGCTGCTGGGCGACATGGCGGTGGCGGTGCATCCCGAGGACGAGCGCTATGCCGGGTTGGTTGGGCGCGCGGTCGTGCTGCCGCTGACCGGGCGGCGCATTCCCATCGTGGCCGACAGCTATTCCGACCCCGAGAAGGGCAGCGGCGCGGTCAAGATCACGCCCGCGCATGATTTCAACGATTTCGAGGTCGGGCGGCGGCACGGGCTGGCGATGCCCAGCGTGCTGGACGAGGACGCGCGGGTGACGCTGGCGGACATCGCCGACGAGTTGCAGGCGGTCGAAGGGCTGGCCGACCCCGCCTTTACGCGCGGGCTGGAAGGGCTGGGCCGTGACGAGGCGCGCAAGGCCGTGGTGGCCGAGCTGGAGCGTCTGGGCTGGCTGGAAAAGATCGAGCCGCATCGCAACCAGGTGCCGCATGCCGAGCGCAGCGGCGCGGTGGTGGAACCGCGCCTGACCACGCAATGGTATTGCGATGCCGCGACCCTGGCCGGGCCCGCCATCGCGGCCGTGGAGACCGGGCAGGTACGCTTCGTGCCGCAACAGTGGGAGAACACGTTCTTCGCCTGGATGCGCGATATCCAGCCCTGGTGCATCAGCCGGCAGCTCTGGTGGGGGCATCGCATCCCCGCGTGGTACGGGCCGGACGGGCATGTCTTCGTGGCGCATGACGAGGCCGGGGCCCAGGCCGAGGCCCGGGTGCATTACGGGCGGGACGAAGTGCTGACGCGCGACGATGACGTGCTGGATACCTGGTTCTCGTCCGCTCTATGGCCGTTCTCGACCCTCGGCTGGCCGGAGAAGACGGCGGACCTGGCGCGCTATTATCCGACCGACGTGCTGGTGACGGGCTTCGACATCATCTTCTTCTGGGTGGCCCGGATGATGATGATGGGGCTGCATTTCATGAAGGATGTGCCGTTCCGCACCGTCTTCATCCACGGGCTGGTGCGCGACGAGCGCGGGCAGAAAATGTCCAAGAGCAAGGGCAACGGCATCGATCCGCTGGACATGGTCGACCAGTATGGCGCCGATGCCCTGCGCTTTACCGTCTGTGCGCTGACCGGGCTGGGCCGCGACGTGAAGCTGGGCCAGAAGCGGATCGAGGAATATCGGTCGTTCGTGACCAAGATCTGGAACGCCGCGCGCTTCTGCGAGATGAACGGCGTAGCCCCGGTCGCGGATTTCCGGCCCGAGAGCGTGACCTCGCCGCTGGGCCGCTGGCTGCTGGACGAGGCCGCCCGCGCGGTCGCCGACGCCGATGCGGCGCTGGAGGCCTATCGTTTCGACGAATATGCGGCCGTCTGCTACCGGTTTGTCTGGAACTGCTTCTGCGACTGGTTCCTGGAATTCGCCAAGCCGGTCTTTACCGGTAGCGACGAGGCCTTGGCGGCCGAGATCCGTGCCGTGGCGGCGCATGTGCTGGGGCTGATCCTGCGCCTGTTGCAGCCGGTCATGCCGTTTGTCACCGACGAATTGTGGGTGCAGTTCGGCTTTGGCGCGCGTGGCAGCCTGATGGTGGCGCCGTGGCCGACGCCCGAGCGCCCGGCCGATGCGGCCGAGGCGGTGGCGGAGCTGGACTGGGTGGTGCGCTTCATCTCCGCGATCCGGACCGTGCGGGCGGAGATGAACGTGCCGCCCTCGCGTCTGGCACCGGTGCTGCTGCGCGATGCCGATGCCCGGACCGTGGAGCGCGCGACGCGCTGGGCGGAGGCGATCGGCCGCATGGCGCGCGTGTCGGCGGTCGAGCCCCTGGCCGGCGAGATGCCGCGCGGGGCCGCGCAGCTTGTGGTGGACGAGGCGACGCTGGTGATTCCGCTGGCGGGCATCATCGACCTGGACCAGGAGCGGCAGCGGCTGGAGAAGGAGCGCGGCCGGCTGGACGGCGAGATCGTGAAGGTGGAGCGCAAGCTGGGCAACGAGGATTTCGTTGCCCGTGCCAAGCCCGAGGTGGTCGAGGAAAATCGTGAGCGCCTGGCGCAGTTTCGCGACGAGCGGGTGCGAGTGGAAGCCGCGCTGGGATACCTCGCCTGAGGAGCCTGACCGAAATGCGCGCTGGTGGCGATCCGACGCGCGTTTCCTGTGCTCCGATGCTCACGGCCTATCAGGCCGCTCCGCTTCGGTGCTCGGAAACGCACGACGGGCGCGCCGCTTTGCGGCGCTCTCGCTCACCAGCCCACATTTCGGTCAGGCTCCGGACGGTTGAATGAAATGCGCGCTGGCGGCGATCAGGCGCGCGTTTCCGGGCGGGCTCCGGCAATGGTCACGTTCTCTCCATCACGAGTGCTTCTCTTTCAATCCATGTCGGGGCATCACATCTTCAGACGATGCGGTGCGAATCCGACGTGGGAGACATGAGATGACAAACGGAACGAAAGAGCACGACCCGTCCTGGCAGACCGCCTATCTGGCGGGCGGGTGCTTCTGGTGCACCGAGGCGGCGTTGCGTGAGCTGGCGGGAATCGAGGATGTGACGCCGGGTTATGCCGGTGGCGATGTGCCGAACCCGAGCTATGAGCAGGTGTGCACCGGGCAGACCGGCCATGCGGAGCTTGTGCGCGTGACGTTCGACCCCGCCATACTGTCCTATGCCGACCTGCTGCGGATCTTCTTCACGATTCACGATCCGACGACGCTGAACCGGCAGGGGGAGGATGTGGGCACCCAATATCGCTCGGTCATCTTCCACGCGACGCCGGAGCAGGAGCGGGTGGCGCAGGAGGTGCGGGACGAGATTGCGGCGGCGCAATTGTGGCCCGATCCGATCGTGACCGAAATCCAGAAGCTGACGCAGTTCTACGAGGCCGAGGCCTATCATCACGATTATTTCGCCAAGCATCCGGAACGCGGCTATTGCGCAGCCGTGATCGCGCCCAAGGTGGCGAAGGTGCGGCGGGTGTTCTTCGACCGGCTGGCGCTGGCGCGCCAGTAACCGCCGGGGTTGCGGCGGATCACTCGGTCTCGTCGTCGAGAAAGAGCTGGTCCGCTTCCTCGTCATAATCGAACAGTTCGGCGTAGCGGGCCCAGCCGATCAGGGTTTGCAGGGTCTGCTTGGCGTAGTCGGGGGACATGCTGTCTTCCAGTTCCGCCCGGAAACGCTCGGCGCTGGCGCGGTGGTTCGGCCGGTCGTCCAGCACCGCGCGGATCACGCGGACCAGCGGGACGTTGTGCAGCAGGCTGTGCCAGAGGATCTGCCGCCGTTCGTCGTGGCTGCTCTGGACGAAGCGTGCGCCCTCGGGCGTCAGCAGGATGTCGCCGTCTTCCAGTTCGGCGAATTCCAGCAATTGCAGCGATTCGCCCAATGGGAACAGGTCGTCCAGCGCCAGTTGCAGGCGCGAGGCCAGGAGCGGCAGGTCGGCCCGGCCGTCCAGCGGGTCGGCGGCCAGGGTTTCCATCATCCCCACCATCGTGTTCATCGGCAGGTCGGGCAGGGCGACCTGGATCGGGGTTGCCGGCTGCGGCGCGGCCTCGCCCACGGGGAGTTCGGCCTCGGACACGATCGGGGCCCGGCGCGTCATCAGCGCATAGATCTGGTCGACCAGCTGGCGGAAGGCCGGATCCTCGCGGTTGCGGGGG
Organism: Gluconacetobacter takamatsuzukensis; assembly: GCF_014174275.1. Classification (GTDB taxonomy): domain Bacteria; phylum Pseudomonadota; class Alphaproteobacteria; order Acetobacterales; family Acetobacteraceae; genus Gluconacetobacter; species Gluconacetobacter takamatsuzukensis. The sequence goes on from NZ_JABEQK010000004.1 coordinate 198,107, forward strand.
TGGGCGAAGGGGACGGCGAGTTCGTGCGCCACGCGGCCGGGATTGGAGGAAAAGACCAGGATGCGGTCGCACATCAGGACCGCTTCCTCGATATTATGCGTGACCAGCAGCATGGATTTGACCGGCAGCTTGCGCTCGGCCCACAGCTCGATCAGGTCGGTGCGCAGGTTTTCCGCCGTCAGCACGTCCAGCGCCGAAAAGGGCTCGTCCATCAGCAGCAGGTCGGGCTGGACCACCAGGGCGCGGGCGAGACCCACGCGCTGGCGCATGCCGCCCGAGAGTTCCTTGGGGTAGGCGTTTTCGTAGCCGCCCAGGCCGATCAGGTCGATTGCGCCCTCGGCCAGCCGGTCGCGCTCGGCGGCGGCGATGCCCTTGGCTTCCAGCCCCAGCTCCACGTTCTTCTGCACCGACAGCCACGGGAACAGGGCGAAGGACTGGAACACCATCGCGATGCCGGGCACCGGGCCCGAGACCGGGCGGCCCTTCCACAGGATGCTGCCCTCGGTAGGGGGCAGCAGGCCGGCCACGATGCGCAGCAGCGTCGATTTGCCCGACCCCGACCGGCCCAGCAGGCCGACGATCTCGCCCGAGCGCAGGGTGAGGTTGACGTCGTCCAGCACGACCAGGTCGGCGGCGCCGCCCTTGTGGTAGGCCTGGCGGCAGTCGATGACGCGGATCAGGTCCTCCTGATCCTCGACCTGGGGGGTGGGGGGCAGGGTCATGGCGGGGTCCCGGACGGTGAGTGTCAGACGAAGGCGAAGTGGCGGCGGGCGTAATCGGCCAGCGGGCGCCATACCGCGCGATTGAACAGCAGAACGAACACCGCCATGACCGTCATGCCCAGCCCGACATGGGCGGTGTCGCCCGCGACCGTGGCGCGGGCGATATAGGCCCCCAGCCCGTGGGCGGCCAGGTGGTCGTTGCCCCAGCTTGCGACCTCGGCGGCGATGGCGGCGTTCCATGCCCCGCCCGAAGCGGTGATCGCCCCGGTGACGTAGTGGGGCAGGATGCCCGGCAGGGCGACCCGCAGCCACCAGAGCGGGCCGCGCACCTGAAGACTGCGCGCGACCTCCAGCAGGTCGGCGGGAAAGGAGGATGCGGCGGCCACCACGTTGAACAGGATATACCACTGGGTGCCGAGGATCATCAGCGGGGTCAGCCAGATATCGCTGCTGAGATGGAAATGGACGATCAGCACCACGAAGATCGGGAAGAACAGGTTGGCGGGGAAGGCGGCCATGAATTGCGCCACGAACTGGGTGCGCCGGGCGCGGACCGGATCGAGCCCCAGCCAGATCCCCGCCGGCACCCACACCAGCGAGGCCAGCAGCACCATCGCCATCACCCGCAGCAGGGTCAGCCCGCCCAGCCCCACGACATGCAGCAGCTCGGACGGCGAGAAGGTGGCGCGCGCGTAGATCCAGACCTGCCACAGCGCGAGCAGGCTGAGGCCCGCCAGAAGGGCGCTCCACCCCAGGTCGAGCAGGCGGGAGGGCAGGACGGGGACCCTGCGGGCCTCGTGCGGGCGGCGGCCCAGGGGCAGGCCGCCGATGGCGGTCAGGCCCTCGCCGATGGCGTCGGTGATGCGGCGCAGCAGGGCGGTGCGGCGCAGCAGCACCAGCATCCACGGGTCGGAGGCCGGGGCGGCGTCGGACGAGGCGGTGCCGAAGCGCCCCGACCACGCGACCAGCGGCCGGAAGAGCAGCTGGTCATAGGCCAGGATCACCACCAGCATGGCCAGGATGGCGTAAAGCACCGCCCACAGATTGCGCTGCGCGATGGCGGTGCCGACATAGGAGCCGATGCCGGGCAGCAGGATGTCGGTGTTCCCGACCGTGATCGTTTCGGAATAGACCACCATGAACCAGCCGCCGGACATCGAGACCATGGCGTTCCAGACCAGGCCCGGCACGGCGAAGGGGACGTCCAGCCGCCAGAATTTCTGCCATGCGGTCAGGCCGAAGCCGCGCGCGACTTCTTCCAGGTCCGGCGGGACGGCGCGGAGGGACTGGTACATGCTGAAGGCCATGTTCCAGGCCTGGCTGGTGAAGATGGTGAAGATGGCCGCCAGTTCGGCGCCCAGGATGCGGCCGGGGAACAGGCCCATGAAGAAGACGACCGTGAAGGTCAGGAACCCCAGGATCGGCACCGATTGCAGCACGTCGAGCACCGGCACCAGGATCAGCGCGGCGCGGCGGCTCTTGGCGGCCCAGACGGCGTAGGTGAAGGTGAACAGCACAGACGCGCCCAGGGCCGCGAACATGCGCAGGGTGGTGCGCACCGCATAGCCGGGCAGCCAGGCGGGATCGAGATGGATCACCGCCGCATTCGGTGCCGTGATGGGGGCGAGCATGTGACGGCCGGCCGTGGCCAGCAGGACGGCCAGCCCCAGCATGCACAGCAGGGCGGCCAGGTCGAACAGGTTGGGCCGGCTGTCGCGGGATAAAAAGGCGGGAAGCCAACGCGCCGTCATGAACCTCTTTCCTGTCTGCCCGATGCTACCGGCCTGCCGGCAACGTCAGGCGGTGCCGGTGCTGCCGAAGCCGCCCGTTGCGCGGGTGGTCTCGTCCAGGCTGCCGGCCTCCTGCCACGCGACGCGGACCACCGGGGCCAGCACGGCCTGCGCGATGCGCATGCCGCGCGTGATCGGCAGCGGCGTGTCGCCCGTGTTGAGCAGGATGATGCCGATTTCGCCGCGATAATCCTCGTCGATCGTGCCGGGGCTGTTGGGCAGGGTGATACCATGTTTCAGCGCCAGGCCCGAACGCGGGCGGATCTGCAATTCGTAGCCCGGGGGCAGGGCGATGCACAGGCCGGTGGGCACCAGCATGCGCGCGCCGGGTGCCAGTGCGACGGGATCGCGCACCGCCGCCAGCAGGTCCATGCCGGCGGCGCCGGCCGTGGCATAGCCGGGCAGGGGCAGGTCCGCCGCGTGGGGCAGGCGGCGGACGGCGACGGAAACGATGGGGGCGGTCATGAGGGGCTCCGGCCCGAAGGCATATCCGGGGTGAAGAAGGCGGCGATCCGGCCGGCCAGGCGCGTGGCCACCGCGTGCTTGTCCATGCGGGGCCAGGGCTCGGCGCCGGTATCGGTGATGAGGATGATCTCGTTTTCCTGCCCGCCCATGATGCCGGTTTCCGGCCGTACGTCGTTGGCGACGATCCAGTCGCAGCCCTTGCGCTGGCGCTTGGCGGCCGCGTGCTGCCCGACCGTGTCGGTCTCTGCCGCGAAACCGACGACCAGGGCGGGGCGCGTGGGGCCGGGGGCGGACAGGTCGGCCAGGATGTCGGGGTTGGGTACCAGCGTCAGCACCGGGGGCGGGGCACCGGCGGTCTTCTTGATCTTGCTGGTGGCCTCCTGCGCCACGTGCCAGTCGGCGACGGCTGCGGCGCAGATGGCGATGTCGCAGGGCAGGGCGTCGCGGCAGGCCGCCAGCATCTGCCGGGCGGTTTCGACCCGGTGCAGGGTGACGCCGGGGGGCGGGGGCAGGTCGACCGGGCCGCTGACCAGGGTGACGCGCGCGCCGAGGGCGGCGAGGGCGGCTGCGATTTCATAGCCCTGGCGACCGGAGGAACGGTTGGCGAGGTAGCGGACCGGGTCGATCGGCTCGTGCGTCGGGCCGGCCGTGACCAGTGCGTGGCGGCCGGTCAGGGAGCCGGAGGCGGCCGGCCCGGCGAGGTGGCGGAAAATCGCCTCGGCGATTGCGGGGGGCTCGGCCAGGCGGCCGGGGCCGGTCTCGTTGCAGGCCATCAGTCCGATTTCGGGCCCGACCACCGCGACGCCGCGGGCGCGCAGGGTGGCCAGGTTGGCCTGGGTGGCGGGATGGTCCCACATGCGGACATTCATGGCAGGCGCGATCAGGACCGGCTTGTCGGTGGCCAGCAGCAGCGTGCTGGCCAGGTCGTCGGCCAGCCCGGCGGCCATGCGGGCCATGATGTCGGCCGTGGCGGGGCAGACCACCAGCAGGTCGCCGGACCGGGAGAGGGCGATATGGCCCATCTCGTTCTCGTCGGTCAGCGAGAACAGGTCTTCGTACACTTTCTCGCCGGTCAGGGCCTGGAGGCTGAGGGGGGTGACGAACTGGCGGCCCGCCGCCGTCAGCACCGTGCGGACGCGCAGGCCCGCGCCCGTGAGCAGGCGGATCAGCTCCAGCGCCTTGTAGGCGGCGATGCCCCCGCAGACGATCAGCAGGACCGTGCGGCCGCCGACCGGGGCCGGGGCGGCGGACATCGTCAGATCCGCCAGCCGGAATGGATGGCCGCGATGCCGCCCGACAGGTTGCGGACCGTCACATGCTCCAGCCCCGCATTGCGCATCATGCCGGCCAGGGTTTCCTGGTCGGGGAACATGCGGATGCTCTCGGCCAGATACTGGTAGCTCTCGCGGTCGCCGGCGATGGCGGCACCCATGCGCGGCAGCACGTGGAACGACCAGGCATCGTAGATCGGCGACAGGGCCGCGACCTGCACGCGGGAGAATTCGAGGCACAGGAAGCGCCCGCCCGGGCGCAGCACGCGCCGGGCCTCGCGCAGCACCGCGTCCTTGTCGGTGCAGTTGCGCAGGCCGAAGGCGATGGTGACCCGATCGACCGAGCGGTCGGGCAGGGGAATCGCCTCGGCATCCATCACCGCGAAATTCAGGCTGGAGATCAGCCCGCGCTCCAGCGCCCGCCCGCGCCCGACGGAGAGCATGCTGGCGTTGATGTCGGACAGGATGGCCCGGCCGCCGCCCGCGCGCAGCCAGCCGAACGAGATGTCGCCCGTGCCGCCCGCCAGGTCCAGCAGCGTCAGGTCGGGGTGGGCGCCCATCTCGGTCACGAAGATTTTCTTCCATGCCCGGTGGATGCCCAGCGACATGACGTCGTTCATGATGTCGTAGCGGGTGGCGACGCTGTCGAACACGGCGCGCACCATCGGCTTCTTCTCGGCCAGGGGTACGTCGCGGAAGCCGAAATCGGTCGTCTCCGCGCCGGAGGGAGGGGCGACGGCGGCGGCGTCGAAGGCGGAGGGCTTGGTATTGTCGGTCATGGTTCAGGGATATAACCTCAGATCCACTCATGCCGGAACTCCCTGAAGTCGAAACAGTGATGCGTGGGATGCGGTTGCATCTCGACGGGAAGACGATCGCGCGGGTGACGGTGCGGCGCGAGGGCATGCGCACGCCCTTTCCGCCCGACCTGGCCGCCCGGCTGGAAGGCGCGCGGATCTGCGGTTTTGCCCGCCGTGGCAAATATATCCTGATGCGGCTGGACCGGGGCGAGACCATGCTTCTGCACCTGGGCATGTCCGGCCGGGTGCTGCTGTCGCTGCCCGGGCAGGCGCCGGCGCCCGACCGGCACGAGCATCTGTCGTTCGAAACCGCCGACGGCATCCATTTCGGCCTGATCGACCCCAGGCGCTTCGGCACCGTGGACCTGATGGCGACGGCGGACGAGGAAAAGCACCGGCTGCTGGCCCGACTCGGGCCCGAGCCGCTGGGGAACGGATTTTCGCAGGATTGGCTGCACCGGGCGCTTGCGCGGCGGCGGACGTCGATCAAGGCGGCGCTGATGGACCAGTCGGTGGTGGCGGGCATCGGGAACATCTATGCCTCCGAGGCGCTGTTCCGCGCCGGGATCCATCCGGCGCGGATGGCCTGCGGGCTGGACGCGGCCGAGGAGGGGCGGCTGGTCGAGGCGATCCGCGCCGTGCTGGAGGAGGCGATCGCGGCCGGTGGATCAAGCCTGCGCGACTATGCCCAACCGGATGGGGAACTGGGCTATTTCCAGCATGCCTGGCGCGTCTACGGCCGGACTGGGCAGGGTTGCCCGGATTGCCCCGGCGGCAAGGCCTGCGGGGGTGTGGTGCGGATCGAGCAGGCGGGACGCGCGACGTTTTTCTGCCCGCTGCGGCAGGTGCTTCCGGCCGGTATGCCGGCGGCGGCCGGGTGAGGCATGGCGGTATTTCCTGCCGTGCAGAAGAGTTGTCTTGACGGAGGTGGAAGGCTTGGACTAGATCGCCACCCTGATCTGGATGTCCGAGGCCTGCTGGCGACGGACCTCGTAACCATATTTTTTTGAACTGAGAACCATGGCGAACACTGCTTCCGCGCGCAAGCGCATCCGTCAGAACGAGCGCCGCAACGCGCGCAACACGGCGCGCGTCTCGCGTATGCGCACCTTCGTGAAGAAGGTCGAGGCGGCGATTGCCTCGGGCAACAAGGAAGAGGCGACCAGCGCCCTGCGCGCCGCCCAGCCGGAAATGCAGCGCGCGTCGGGCAAGGGTGTGATCCATGCCAACACGGTTTCGCGCAAGATTTCGCGCCTGTCGGCCCGTATCAAGGCGCTCGTCGCGGCTTGATCGGCTGCGCCGGCCGGTATTGTTAAAAAACCGGCAAATAGACGCACAGAACTAGGCATAAGGTCGTTTCTCTCGTCCAAGGAGAGGAGCGGCCTTTGTTTTTGGGGTGAAGTCCCGGCTGGCTGCTTCAGGTTTCGGTAACTGGTCGTGTTGTGCGCGCCGAGGGATTTTCCCGCCCCGCCGACCCAGTTTTCCGTTGCCTCTATCGGGCCGGTGACCTATCTTCGGCTTCTTCATTCCGTGACGACTGAGCAGGACATGGTGGCCGCGCCTTTTTCGGTGTCGGGCAAGGGGAGACGTGTTTTCCTTGCGTGACGGCCGGCGGCTGATGGACTGCGCGGATGCGCGGTGTGACGGGGACGGAAAACGCAGGGACGGATCTTCCGTATAGCCGGAAGGGTACCGTCTCCAGGAGGCCGGGATTGGACATGACGGGCGAAGTGAGTGGATATGATGCCGTCGCGGAAGCCCGGTCGGTCCGGAACGTTCTGGACATCCACTGGTCGCGGATCTGTTCACGGCTTCAGACCGAGGTCGGCGAGGTCGAATATCGCACCTGGCTGAAGCAGATCAGCATCGGCCCGGTCGATGGCGACGAGATCACGCTCCATCTGCCCACCCGCTTCCTGCGCGACTGGGTGCGTACCCAGTATGGCGACCGGCTGAGTGCGCTGTGGAATGCCGAGCTGCCCGCGATCCGCCGGGTGGAATTGCAGGTGGGCCGGCCCGATCCGGTCGCCGACCCGGCCGTGGCGCCGGGTGACGAGGCCCCGGCCGATGCGGCGCCCGTTGCGGGCGCGGTGGACGAGCGGGTGGCCGAGGCGCGCAGCGAGCTGAGCCGCCACGATCTGGCGGCGCCGCTGGACCCGCGCTTTACCTTCGATACGTTCGTGGTCGGCAAGCCCAACGAATTTGCCTATGCCTGCGCCCGCCGGGTGGCGGAGCGGCCGTCCAGCCCCGGGTTCAATCCGCTGTTCCTGTATGGCGGCGTCGGATTGGGCAAGACGCACCTGATGCATGCTATCGGTTCGGAGCTGACGCGGGGCGGCAAGGTCTCGGTGGCCTATATGTCGGCCGAGAAGTTCATGTACCGCTTCATTGCCGCCATCCGCTCGCAATCGACGATGGAGTTCAAGGAGCAGCTTCGGTCGGTCGACGTGCTGATGATCGACGATCTGCAGTTCCTGATCGGCAAGGACAATACGCAGGAAGAATTCTTCCATACCTTCAACGCGCTGGTCGATGCCGGGCGGCAGATCATCGTGTCGGCGGACAAGTCGCCCTCCGACCTGTCGGGGCTGGAGGACCGGCTGCGCACGCGCCTCGGGTGCGGCATGGTGGCCGATATCCATGCCACGACCTTCGAGCTGCGGATCTCGATCCTGGAATCGAAGGCGGCGGCGTCGGGTGTGCCGGTGCCGGCCAAGGTGCTGGAATTCCTGGCGCACAAGATCACCTCGAACGTGCGTGAGCTGGAAGGGGCGCTGAACCGGCTGATTGCGCATGCCAACCTGTTCGGCCGCCCGGTGACGCTGGAAGCGACGCAGGATGTGCTGCACGATATCCTCAAGGCCCACGACCGGCGGGTGACGATCGAGGAGATCCAGCGCAAGGTGGCCGAGCACTGGAACATCCGGCTGACCGACATGTCCTCGGCCCGGCGCGCGCGCGCGGTGGCGCGGCCCCGGCAGGTCGCGATGTATCTGGCCAAGCAGCTGACCAGTCGCTCGCTGCCGGAAATCGGCCGCAAGTTCGGCAATCGCGACCATACGACCGTCATGCATGCCGTCGCGCGCGTGACGGAACTGATGGAGCGGGATACCGCGTTTGCCGAGGATGTCGAGCTGTTGCGCCGCATGCTCGAAAGCTGAGAGGCGGCTTGCAAAGTCACCCTGCCGGCGATCCGATTTTTCAAGCCGCCTCCGGGGAGTGCCCCTGACTGCCGCCGTTGGGTAGCCGGCGCGTGTTTTTCGCCCTGAACGATGTTGCCGCCGGGTGGGTCTTTGCGCACCCGGCCGGGACTGCTAGAATCACGGGACCGAAGGTCATATCTGGCTGCCCGGGCGGATGGCCGGGGTGGCCATGATCCCGGTGGATGTGCCGGGCAAGGAGAGTCTGTACCTATGAAGCTGAAGGCTGACCGCGCGACGTTGCTGAAAGCTCTGGCGCATATCCAGAGCGTCGCCGAGAAGCGGAATACCATTCCGATTCTGGCCAACGTCCTGATCAATGTCGCGGATGGTCGGCTGACGCTGACGGCGACCGACATGGAAATCGCGGTGGTCGAGGAAATCGGCGCCGAGACCGCACGCAACGGGGCGGTGACGGCGCCCGCCGCCGTGCTGCACGAGATCGTCCGCAAGCTGCCCGACGGGGTGGCGGTGGAACTGGACCATGCGGGTGGGGACGCGCCGCTGGCGCTGCGGGCCGGGCGCTACACGACCAGCCTGAACGTGCTGGATGTGGACGATTTTCCGTCGATGACGGCGGGTTCGCTGCCCAACCATTTCACGGTGCCGGCTTCGGTGCTGCGCGGGCTGATCGACCGCACGCGCTTCGCGATCTCGACCGAGGAGACGCGCTACTACCTCAACGGTATCTACCTGCATGTCGCCCCCGGCGAGGCCGGGCCGATGCTGCGCGCGGTGGCGACCGATGGCCACCGCCTGGCGCGGGTCGAGACCGAGGTGCCTTCGGGCGCCGAGGAGATGCCGGGCGTGATCGTGCCGCGCAAGACCATCGCCGAACTGCGCAAGCTGCTGGACGAGGGGGCCGAGGATGTGGTGGTGGGCCTGTCCGACACCCGCATCCAGTTCTCGGTCGGGCCCGTCACGCTGACCTCCAAGCTGATCGACGGCACGTTCCCCGAATATGACCGGGTGATCCCGCGCGGCAACGACCGGGTCCTGCGCGTGGGGAAGAAGGATTTCTCCGACGCGGTCGCGCGCGTCGCCGCGATCAGCCAGGAGCGTTCGCGCCCCGTGAAGCTGTCGATCGGGCACAACCTGCTGACGCTTTCGGCGGTCAGCCCCGACCAGGGCACGGCGAAGGAGGAACTGGACGAGAACCATGTGACCTACGACGCCGAACCGATGGAGATCGGCTTCCAGGCCCGTTACCTGAACGACATTACCGACCAGATCGACCGCGACGTGGAGTTCCTGTTTTCGGACAGTTCCGCCCCGACCATCGTGCGTGATGTCGCCAGCCCGTCGGCGCTGTACGTGCTGATGCCGATGCGGGTCTGATCGCGGGGGCGCTGGCCGCATCATGGCGCGCCTGGAGCGGCTGGCGCTGACGGATTTCAGGAATTACGCGCGTCTGGCCTGGCGGCCGGAGGCGGCGGTCAACGTCATTACCGGCGAGAACGGCACCGGCAAGACCAACCTGCTGGAAGCCCTGTCCCTGCTGGTGCCGGGACGGGGGCTGCGCGGGGCGCGCGGGGCCGAGATGGCGCGGTACGGGGCGCCGTTATGGGGCGTGGCCGCGCGCTTTGTCGCCCCCGACGGCGTGCCGTCCGACCTTTCCACCGGCAGCGATCCGGCGCGGCCCGAGCGCCGGGCCTTTCGTCGCGACGGCGAGACCGTGCGCGGGCGGGGCGCGCTGGCCGATTCCCTGTCCGCCGTCTGGCTGACGCCGCAGATGGACCGGCTGTTCCAGGACGGGCTGCCGGGGCGCAGGCGGTTTCTGGACCGGCTGGTGGTGGCGCTGGAGCCGGGCCATGCGCGGGAGCTGGCGGCCCATGACCAGTCGGTGACGCAGCGCAACCGGCTGCTGGCCGGCGGGCGCGCCGACCCGGCGTGGCTGGCGGCGCTGGAGGATTCGATGGCGCGCCATGCCGTGGCCGCCACGGCGGCGCGGCTGGTGCTGACGGACCGGCTGAACGATGAGGGGGCGCTGGGGGCGCCGGAGGGTTTTCCTTCCGCGCGGCTGGAGCTTCTGTGCCCGATCGCCGAGCAGTTGCGTGCCCGGCCGGCGCTGGCGGTGGAGGATTGGCTGCGCGGGCGGCTGGCGGCCGGCCGGGCGGCGGATGCGGCGCGCGGGGGTGCCGGCATGGGGGCGCACCGGGCCGACATGGCGCTGTCGGACCGGGCCAGCGGCCGGCCGGCGGCGCAGGCCAGCACCGGCCAGCAGAAGGCGCTGCTGCTGGGGGTGGTGCTGGCCCATGCGGCGCTGATGACGCGGCACCGGGGGGAGGCCCCGGTGATCCTGCTGGACGAGCCGCTGGTGCATCTGGACGAGCGGCGGCGCGAGGCGCTGTTTCGCAGTCTCGAAGGCGCCGAGGGCACGGTTCTGATGACCGGGACCGATGCCGACCTGTTTTACCCGCTGCGCGGTCGCGCGGCGTTCTGCACGCTGTCGGACGGAGTGCTTCGGCCCATGGGGGGAAATCCCCCGGCCGATGCTGGTTCGATGGACCCGAAGCCTGTATGATCGCGGCGTTCGACCACGATCCCTGTCTGGAGCATCTGCCCGGTATGTCCGATCAATCCAATCCCGTTCAGAAACCCGATGCGGACATGAGCGGGACCTTGCCCGACGATTCGGACTATGATGCCGCTTCCATTTCCGTCCTGAAGGGGCTGGATGCCGTCCGCAAGCGGCCGGGCATGTATATCGGCGATACCGACGACGGGTCGGGGCTGCATCACATGGCCTTCGAGATCATCGACAATGCCGTGGACGAGGCCCAGGCCGGATTCGCGTCGAGCTGCGTCGTGACGCTGAACGGCGACGGCAGCGTGACCGTGCGCGACAACGGGCGCGGCATTCCGACCGACATGCATATCGAGGAAGGGGTGAGTGCCGCCGAAGTGGTGCTGACCAAGCTGCATGCCGGCGGCAAGTTCAACCAGAATTCCTACAAGGTGTCGGGCGGCCTGCACGGCGTGGGCGCCGCGGTGGTCAACGCCCTGTCCGAGTGGATGGAGGTGCGGATCTGGCGCAACGGCCAGGAGCACATGATCCGCTTCCAGCATGGCGAGCGCGATGCCCCGCTGGCGATCGTCGGGCCGAGCGCCGAGCCGCGCGGCACGCAGGTGACGTTCAAGCCCAGCGTCGGGACCTTCAAGCTGGTCGAGTTCGATTTCGCCATCCTGGAACGCCGGATGCGCGAACTCGCCTTTCTCAATTCCGGGCTGGAGATCATCCTGCGCGACGAGCGGCATACGCCGACGCGCGAGGAGAATTTCCATTATGAGGGTGGGCTGGCCGCCTTCGTCTCGTGGCTGGATCGGGGCAAGAGCGCCATCGTCGATCCGCCGATCACCGGCAGCCTGCAGAACGATGAAAACGGCATCAAGGTCGAGTTCGCCCTGTCGTGGAACGACAGTTTCCACGAGACGATGCTGTGCTTCACCAACAATATCCCGCAGCGCGACGGCGGCTCGCACCTGGCCGGATTCCGGCAGGCGCTGACGCGCGTGGTGGGCAAATATGCCGAAAGCAACGCCAGCAAGAAGGACAACCAGTCGCTGGTGGGCGAGGACATGCGCGAGGGCATGACCGCGGTGCTGTCGGTGAAGGTGCCGGACCCGAAATTCTCGTCGCAGACCAAGGACAAGCTGGTGTCGTCGGAAGTGCAGCCGGTGGTGCACGCGGCGGCGGCGGACATGATCGCCCATTGGTTCGAGACCCATCCGAAAGAGGCCCGGGCCATCGTCGCGAAGGTGATGGATGCGGCGGCGGCGCGCGAGGCGGCGCGGCGGGCGCGCGAGCTGACGCGGCGCAAGGGCGTGCTGGACGTTTCCTCGCTGCCGGGCAAGCTGGCGGATTGCCAGGAGCGCGATCCGGCGAAGTCCGAACTGTTCATCGTCGAGGGTGATTCGGCGGGTGGCACCGCCAAGCAGGGACGTGACCGGCGCTTCCAGGCGATTTTGCCGCTGAAGGGCAAGATCCTGAACGTGGAGCGCGCGCGTTTCGACCGCATGCTGGGCTCGGCCGAAGTGGGCACGCTGATTACCGCGCTGGGCACTGGCATCGGGCGCGGCGAGGTGGATCAGGGCGGATTTTCGATCGACAAGCTGCGCTACCACCGCGTCGTCATCATGACCGACGCCGACGTCGACGGATCGCATATCCGCACGCTGCTGCTGACCTTCTTCTTCCGCCAGATGCCCGAACTGATCGAGCGCGGGCATCTGTATATCGCCCAGCCGCCGCTTTATCGCGCCAAGCGCGGCAATGACGAGCGCTATCTGAAGGACGACGCGGCGCTGGAGCAATATCTGCTGGACAAGGCGCTGGCCAACGCGTCGATGCGCTATGCCGACGGGCGCGTGCTCCAGGGGGAGGAGCTGGCGGCCGAGGTGATCTTTGTCCGCGACGTGACGCGCGCGATCCAGCGCCTGTCGGTGCGGGCGCCGATCTGGATTCTGGAGCAGGCGGCGGTGACCGGCGCGCTGAGCGCCGACACCCAGGTGGTGCAGGGGCGGGTACCGACCTTGCAGGCGCGGCTGGATGAGGTTTCGCTGCCCAACGAACGGGGCTGGAAGGTGACGGCCACGGCCGAATCCGGGCTGGAAATGGCGCGCAGCGTGCGCGGGGTGGGCGAGATCTATCGCCTGGACCCGGCGGCGCTGCGCAGTGCCGAGGTCCGCTGGCTGGCCGAGCGTGCGGAGCGGCTGGGGGTGGATTTCGCCGCCCCGGTCGAACTGACGCTGGACGGGACGGCGCGTTCGGCCGCCGGTCCGGCCTCGTTGTACGAGCGGATTCTGGCGCAGGGGCGGCGGGGGCTTTCGATCAATCGCTTCAAGGGGCTGGGCGAGATGAACGATGCCCAGCTGTGGGAAACGACGCTGGACCCGGCCATGCGCACGCTGTTGCAGGTGAAGGTCGGGGATGTCGAGAATGCCGAGCAGGTCTTCTCGACCCTGATGGGCGATGTCGTGGAGCCGCGCCGCGATTTCATCGTGGGCAATGCGCTGAAGGTCGCGAACCTGGACGTCTGAGAGAAGCGGTTTGCACATTCTGCGCTTCGCGGCGGGCGGCCATCCGAGCCGTTCCGCTCCGAGGCCTGAAAAGTCACGCCCGCCCGGCGGGCCGTTTTTTCAAATCGTCTCTGAAAGACTGATGGGCTGGTTTGGTCCTGTTTCGTGGAGAGCCGTGATGCGTCTGTCACGTAAGGTCCCGGCGCTGGTGCTGGCGGCCATGCTGGGGGTCTGGGCGCCCGGCGCCCGGGCGGCGAACGATCCCGCGCAGATCGTGCATGTCTATGGTGTGTATAATCACGGGTTCCGGGCGCTGACGATTGCCGCGCGCTATGCGGTGACGCCAGACGGCTATGCCGTGCGTTCGACGATCCGCAGCGGCGGGTTGCTGGGGCTGCTGGTGCACATGAACATCACGTCGCAGGCGACGGGGCAGTTCGTGGCCGATGGGGTGCGGCCGCTGACCTATGACAGCGCGGGCTATTCGCGCGGGGCGGACCGGCATGTCGTGCTGGATTACAGCGGCGGGCAGACGCATATCGCGCTCCAGACCCCGCCCGAGCCCAATCGGGACCCGATTCCCGCCACCGATCTGGCGCCGGCGATGGATTCGCTCAGCGCGCTGATGCGGCTGCAGCAGACCGTGCGGGCGCATCACCAGTGCGACGGGTCGGCCACCGTGTTCGACGGGGCGCGCCTGTTGCGGATGGATGCCCATACGGTCGGCACGCAGGACATGGCGACGGATTCGCACCAGCCCTATCAGGGGGCGGCGTTGCGGTGTGATTTCAGCGACGTGCAGGTTGCCGGATTCCGGAAGACCGACGGGCCGGATTCGGCGGCGCGCAAGCCGGTCAACGGTTCGGTCTGGTTTCAGGAGGTGCCGGGGGATGGGCTGACGATCGTGCGCATCGCCTTCGACCATCCCAAGCTTGGGCACCTGACGGTGCTGCTGCTGCCCGATACCGTGTAGGGCGTTCTCAGGGTTTCAACTGGGGATAAGCTCGGCGGCGAGATGGGGGATTTCGGTGATCGAATCGCCTCCGGCGGTGGCACCGGCTTCCATGTCTGGGCGGCCATAGCCCCAGCGGGCGAAGATTGCGCGGACGCCGGCCCCTTCGGCCACAGCAATATCGTTGTGATGGTCGCCGACCATGACGGCGCGGTGTGGCGTGCCCCGTGCCTGTTCGATCGTGCCGAGCAGATGGATGGGGTTGGGCTTGCGGGCGGGGAAACTGTCGCCGCCGCCGATGGCGTCGAACATGCCCTCCAGCCCCAGTGCCGCGATGATGCGCGTGGCGGCGGCGACCGGCTTGTTGGTGCAGACCGCCAGCCGCCAGCCCTGCGTGCGCAGGGTGTCGAGCGCGTAGTCGGTGCCGGGGAACAGGCGGGATTGTTCGGTGGAGCGGGGCGTGTAGTCGGCCATGTAGCGATCCACGGCCTGCTGCGCGTCGATTGCCGCCGCGGCTTCGCCGGCATGGGCCAGCAGGCGGCGCACCAGGGCGGCCACGCCGTCGCCCACCATGGCGCGTACCAGGTCCGGCGCGATGCCGGGCAGGCCGTAGCTCTTCAGCAGCCGGTCGGCGCTGGCGGCGAGGTCCGGCAGGCTGTCCAGGAGCGTGCCGTCCATGTCGAAGACGGCGAGGCGGGGTGGGGTCTGTGAGGGCATGGGCTTCTCCCGGGGCGGGGCTGTCGGGCTGGATGCAGTAATTCGTAAACCTAAGTGATGGGCCGCGATCACCCCTTTATTTGACAGGGCCGATCCCCGCCCGCTACCCGCAAGACATGAATGCCCCGCCTCTGTCCGCGACGCCAGCGGACCTGTCCGCCCGTCATCCCGCCACCGCCGTCATCCTGGCGGCGGGGATGGGGACGCGTATGAAATCCGCCCAGCCGAAGGTGATGCATCCGCTCGCAGGGCGGCCGATGCTGCGCTACCTGCTGGATCATGCGGCCACGGTTTTCGACCGGATCGTCGTCGTCGTCGGGCCGGGCATGGAGCAGGTGGCCGCCCTTGCCGCGCCGCACGCCGTGGTGGTGCAGGCGGATCGGCTGGGCACGGCCCATGCCGCAGCCCAGGCGGCCGACCTGTTCGGCGATGGCGATGTCGCGGTGCTGTATGGCGACAATCCGCTGATCACGCCCGAGAGCATGCGCAACCTGCTGGCCTGCCGGGCGACCCCCGGCGTGGGGCTGGCCCTGATGGCGATGCGGCCGCGCGATCCGGGCCGGTATGGGCGGATCGTCAGCGAGGACGGGCTGGTGCGGCGGATCGTGGAATGGGCTGACGCGAGCGAGCAGGAACGCGCGATCGGCCTGTGCAATGCCGGCGTGCTGTGTGCCGAGGCCGGGACCTTCCGCCGCTGGCTGTCGATGGTGCGCAACGACAATGCGCAGGGCGAATATTATCTGGGCGACGTGGTGGCGCTGGCGGTGGCCGAAGGGCAGCAGGTGCGTGCCGTGGAGGCGCCCGAGGACGAATTGCGCGGCATCAATTCCCGCGCCGAGCTGGCCGAGGCCGAGGCCTGCGTCCAGAAGCGGCTGCGCGCGGCGGCGATGGATGCGGGCGTGACGCTGGTGGCGCCGGAGACGGTCTTTCTGTCGGTCGATACCGTTTTCGAGCCTGACGTGCTGGTCCAGCCGCATGTGGTGTTCGGGCCGGGGGTGCGGGTGCTGGGTGGGGCGGAGATCCGCGCCTTCAGCCATCTGGAGGGCTGCATGGTGGGGCCGGGGGCGCTGATCGGGCCCTATGCGCGGCTGCGGCCGGGCAGCGATGTGGGAGCGGCCGCGCATGTCGGCAATTTCGTCGAATTGAAGGGTACGACGCTGGGCGCGGGCGCGAAGGCCAACCATCTGACCTATCTGGGGGATGCGGCGATCGGGGCCGGAACCAATGTCGGGGCCGGCACGATTACCTGCAATTACGACGGCGTGTTCAAGCACCGTACCGAGATCGGGGCGGACTGCTTCATTGGGTCGGATGCGATCCTGGTCGCGCCGGTGGCCATCGGTGACGGTGCGCTGGTCGCGGCGGGCAGCGTGGTGACGGAAGACGTGCCGGCAGGGGCCCTGGCCTTCGGCCGGGCGCGGCAGGAAAACAAGGACGGACGGGGGGCGGCGCTGCGCGACGCCCTGCGCCGCAAAAAGAAGGAGCAGGGGTGATGTGCGGCATAGTCGGCGTCGTCGGCGGCAGGGATGCCACACCGATCATCTTCGACGCCCTGCGGCGGCTGGAATATCGCGGATACGATTCCGCCGGCATCGCGACGCTGGTGGACGGGCGGATCGAGCGGCGTCGGGCGGCGGGCAAGCTGGACAATCTGGCTGCCGTGCTGGCGCGCGCGCCGCTGGCGGGGGTGACGGGCATCGGCCATACGCGCTGGGCCACCCATGGCGCGCCGACCGAGAACAACGCCCATCCGCACGGCACGCCCCGCGTGTCGGTGGTGCATAACGGCATCATCGAGAATTTCGAGACCCTGCGGCGGGAGCTGGAGCAGGCCGGGCACGTCTTCGTGACCGAGACCGACAGCGAGACCGTGGCGCAACTGGTCGATTTCCATCTGGCGCGCGGCCTGTCGCCGCGCGAGGCGGCGTTTGCGACGCTGCGCCGGCTGGAAGGGGCCTATGCGCTGGCGATGATCTTTGCCGGGCACGACAACCTGCTGATCGGCGCGCGGCATGGGGCGCCGCTGGTGGTGGGGTATGGCGAGAACGAGATGTTCCTCGGGTCCGACAGCCTTGCCCTTGCGCCGCTGACGCGCCGCATCGCCTATCTGGACGATGGCGACTGGGTGATGGTGACGCCGGACGGCGCGGAATTCTTCGACGCGTCGGGCGAGCGGGTGGAGCGCGCGGTGCGCACCACCGCGCTGATCGCCGGTTCGGTCGGCAAGGACGGCTATCGGCATTTCATGGACAAGGAGTTGCACGAGCACCCGGTGGTGATCGGGCAGACGCTCCAGCGGCTGATCGACCCCGCGACCCGGCGGGTCATGCTGCCGGACCTGCCGTTCGACCTGGCCGGGCTGCCGCGCGCGGCGATCACGGCGTGCGGGTCGGCCTTCTATGCCGGGCTGATCGGCCGTTACTGGCTGGAGGGCATGGCGGGGCTGCCGGTCGATATCGATGTGGCCAGCGAACTGCGCTACCGCGATCCGCCGCTGACGCCCGGCGGGCTGGGCCTGCTGATCTCGCAGTCCGGCGAGACGGCGGACACGCTGGCGGCGCTGCGCGGGATGCGGGCGCGGGGGCAGCATATCCTGTCGGTACTGAACGTGGAACAGAGCACGATGGCGCGCGAGAGCGACGTCGTGCTGGGGACCGTGGCCGGGCCCGAGATCTCGGTGGCCAGCACCAAGGCCTTTACCGCGCAGCTTTCGGTGCTGGCGTGCCTGACGATCGCGATCGGGCGGGCGCGGGGCACGCTGACGGCGGCGCAGGAGCAGGATCTGGTGGCCGAACTGCTGGACCTGCCCAGCCGTGCGAACGAGGTCTTCGACCAGGCGCCCGCGATCCGCGAGATGGCGGCGGTCGTCGCCGAGGCGCGCGACGTGCTGTATCTGGGGCGCGGATCGTCCTTTCCGGTGGCCATGGAGGGGGCGCTGAAGCTGAAGGAGGTCTCGTATATCCATGCCGAGGCCTATGCGGCGGGCGAGATGAAGCATGGGCCGATCTCGCTGATCGACAGCACGGTGCCGATCGTGGCCACGCTGCCTTCGGGCCGGCTGTTCGAGAAGACGCTCTCCAACCTCCAGGAAGCGCGGGCGCGGGGCGGGCGGCTGCTGGTCTTTACCGATACCGAGGGGGAAGCGCGCCTGCGCGGGCTGGCCGAAATCGTGGTCGCTCTGCCCACGGTGAGCGAATTCACCGCCCCGGTGATCCAGACGATTCCGGTGCAGATGCTGGCCTATGAGGTCGCGCTGCTGAAGGGGACGGATGTGGACCAGCCGCGCAACCTGGCCAAGTCGGTAACGGTGGAGTAGCCGGGCGCCCACGGGCGGTCTGGCCTGGCCTGTCGCCCCGGGCTGTTGTCTTCGTCGGCTGGAGGAAACATCCTCGCACCGCGAACCGCCGGGCCGGCCCGGCGGTGGGAAGGGAGCGATATCCATGACGAAGGTGGAATCCGGCGCGCGGCCGCGGGTACTGGTGCGCGGGGCCGGGGTGGCGGGGCTGACCAGCGCGGTGACGCTGGCCGAACGCGGCGCCGACGTGGTGCTGGCCGAGATCGGCGGGCGGGAAGGGTCCGGGGCGTCATGGATGGCGGGCGGCATGCTCGCGCCGTGGTGCGAGGCCGAATCCGCGCCGCCGGAGGTCACGCGCGATTCGCTCGAATCGGTCGATTGGTGGGCGGCCCATGTGCCCGACGTGGCGCGCAACGGTACGCTGGTTCTGGCACCGCCGCGCGATGTTGCGGATATCGCGCGGTTTGCCCGGCGGACCAGCCATTTCCAGACCGTGGACGGTGCCGCGATCGCAGCACTGGAGCCCGATCTGGAAGGGCGGTTCGACAAGGGGCTGTTCTTTCCCGAGGAGGGGCATCTCGACCCGCGCAAGGCCCTGGCGGCGTTGCGGGCCCGGCTGGTGGCGCTGGGGGGGAGGATCAGCGTCAATGCGCCGGCCGACAGCATGCCCGACGACCCGTGGCATGGCGCGCGGCCCGACTGGGTGGTGGACTGCACCGGGATTTCGGCCGAAAACCGGCTGACCGGATTGCGCGGGGTGCGGGGCGAGATGGTGCTGCTGCGCTGCCAGGACGTGACGCTGAGCCGCCCGGTCCGCATGCTGCATCCGCGCATCCCGGTTTACATCGTGCCCCGGGCGGACCATCTGTTCATGGTGGGGGCCACGATGGTGGAGAGCGAGAGCCTTGCCAGCATGACCTTGCGCTCGATGGTGGAGTTGCTGACTGCCGCCTATGTGCTGCATCCGGCCTTCGGGGAGGCCGAAATCGTCGAGACCGGGGTCGGCGTGCGGCCTGCCTATCCGGACAATGTGCCGGCCGTGACCGTCCACGGGCATACGGTCTATGTGAACGGGATGTATCGCCACGGTTTCCTGCTGTCGCCCTCGCGGGCGCGGCGGGTGGGCGACATCGTGTTCGGCGGCTCTGCCGCCTGACGCCCCGCCGGGCGCCGTGCGGGGCAGGGAGGAATGACGTGAGGATACTGGTGAACGAGGAGCCGCGCGAGATCGCGACGGCGACCCTGGCCGGCCTGCTGGACGAACTGGGCTATGGCGACGCCAGGGTGGCGACGGCGGTGGACGGGGCGTTCGTGCCCGCATCGCGTCGCGCTTCATGGACGCTGGACGAGGGTGCGCGGATCGAGATCCTCGCGCCCATGCAGGGGGGATAGGCCCATGCTGTTCTATGGTACCGAACTGTCGTCGCGCCTGATGCTGGGCACGGCGCAATATCCGTCGCCCGAGATCCTGGCCGACTCGGTGCGGGCGGCGCAGGCCGGGGTGGTGACGGTGTCGCTGCGGCGCGAATCGGTCGGCAGCCGTGCCGGGCAGGCGTTCTGGTCGCTGATTCGCGACCTCGGCGTGCCCGTGCTGCCCAACACCGCCGGCTGCCACACGGTGAAGGAGGCGGTGACGACCGCCCACATGGCGCGCGAGGTGTTCGAGACCGACTGGATCAAGCTGGAGGTCATCGGCGAATCGGACACGCTGCAACCCGACATGTTCGCGTTGGTCGAGGCGGCCCGGATCCTGAGCGAGGACGGGTTCAACGTCTTTCCCTACATGACCGAGGACCTGGTGGGCGCCGAGCGCCTGTTGCGGGCGGGCTGCAGGGTGCTGATGCCCTGGGGGGCGCCGATCGGATCGGGCAAGGGGCTGAACAACGTGTTCGGCCTGCGCGCGCTGCGGGCGCATTTTCCCGATGTGCCGCTGGTGGTGGATGCGGGGATCGGCCTGCCGTCGCACGCGGCACAGGCGATGGAGCTGGGCTATGACGCCGTGCTGATCAATACCGCCGTGGCGCAGGCGGGCGATCCGGCGCGAATGGCGGCGGCGTTTCGGCTGGCGGTCGAGGCCGGGCTGATCGCCCGCACGGCCGACCCGATGGAGCAGCGCGACATGGCAGCACCCTCCACCCCCGTCCTTGGCCAAGCGGTGCTGGCATGAGCCTGCCCTCGCGGATCTATCCGGTCGTCGACCGGGCGGCGTGGATCGACCGGCTGGGCGGGGCGGGGGCGCGGCTGATCCAGCTGCGCGTCAAGGACCTGGAGGGCGCGGCCCTACTGGCGGAAATCCGCGCCGCGCGTGCCCACGCCGCGCGGCATGGCGTGTGTCTGGTGCTGAACGATTACTGGCGGCTGGCGCTGGATGAGGGGATCGATTTCATCCATCTGGGCCAGGAGGATCTGGACGAGGCCGACCTGCCGGCGATCCGGGCCGGGGGGCTGAAGCTGGGCGTGAGCACCCATTCCACGGGCGAGCTGGACCGGGCGCTTTCGGTCGGCCCGGATTATGTCGCCCTTGGGCCGGTCTGGCCGACGAAGCTGAAGCAGATGCCCTGGGGGCCGCAGGGCGTCGAACGGCTGGCGGAGTGGAAGCGGCTGGTGGGCGCGGTGCCGCTGGTGGCCATCGGCGGGATTACGCTGGCGCGGGCCGCGTCGTGCATTGCGGCGGGGGCGGATTGCGTTTCGGCGGTGTCGGACTTTATCGGCCAGCCGGACCCCGAGGCCCAGGTCCGGGCGTGGCTGGCGGCCACGGCCGAGGGGGCCGTGTTTCAGCATGGCAGCATAACGTGACCGGCCGGGGCCGTTGCCGCTAATCATCCGGTATGCTTTTTCGGGGCAGGTGCGCGGGCGAAGGTACGGTGCCGTGTCGAGCGGCCCCGGGCCATCGGAATGTCATACTTTCATGCCACGATGGACAGGCTGGGCGTGAGGCGACAGGGAGGTGTTGACGGATGGCGGTGACGGGTCTGGCTGCGGTTCTTCTGGCGATCGCCGCGCTTCTGGTGGTCGTCAGCGCGGTACAGCCGGTCGCCCGACGCCTGGAGATCTCGGAGACGGTGCTGCTGGCGCTGGCGGGAATCGTGCTGGGCGGCAGCGCCGACCTGGTGCTGCGCTCGTCCTATACCGAACTGTTCAACGGTGCCGCCGAGACGCTGCTAGATTTTCCGCTGAACAGCGAGGCGTTTCTGCTGATCTTCCTGCCCGCTTTGGTGTTCCAGGGCGCGCTGGCCATCGATGTCCGCCGTCTGGCGCATGAGACGGCGACCGTGCTGCTGCTGGCGGTGGTGGCGGTGGTGGTGTCGACCGCGACCATCGGGCTGGCGCTGTTTCCCTTCGCCGGGCTGCCGCTTTCGGTCTGCCTGCTGCTGGGGGCGATCGTGGCGACCACCGATCCATCGGCGGTGGCGGGGATTTTCCGCGATATCGGGGCCAGCAGCCGGCTGACCCGGCTGGTCGAGGGCGAGGCGCTGCTGAACGACGCGGCGGCGATCTCGATCTTCTCGCTGCTGCTGGCGGCCGTGACGTCGCATCACCGGATCGCGCCGGGCAGCGCGCTGCTGGAATTCCTGGTCTCGTTCATCGGCGCCATCGTCATGGGCGTGCTGTTCGGGCGGCTGACGCTGCTGATGATCACCACCATCGGCGCGGCGCCGGCGGCGGAGATCACGCTGACGGTGGCGCTGCCCTATATCGTCTATATCCTCTGCGACGAATTCCTGGGCTTTTCGGGCGTCGTGGCCGCCGCGTCGGCGGGGCTGACCATGTCGGTCTATGGGCCCTCGACCTTTCGGCCGCAGACCTGGCGGTTTCTCAATGAACTCTGGCAGCAGCTGGTATTCTGGGCCGGGTCGCTGGTGTTCGTGCTGGCGTCTATGCTGGTGCCGCGGCTGCTGGTGGGCATGACGCGCTGGGACTGCGTGCTGATCCTGCTGGCGACGGGGGCCGGGCTGCTGGCGCGCGGGGCCGTGGTGTTCGGCCTGCTGCCACTGCTGGCGGCCACGCGCCTGTCGCCGCCGGTGCCCACGCCCTTCAAGGTGACGATGGTCTGGGGCGGGCTGCGCGGGGCGATCACGCTGGCGCTGGCGCTGGCCGTGACCGAGAACCGGCATGTCTCGACCCCCGTCGCGCATTTCATCGGGATCATCGCCACCGGGTTCGTGCTGATCACGCTGTTCGTCAACGGGACCACGCTGCGCTATCTGGTCCTGTTCCTGAAGCTGGACCAGCTTTCGCCCATCGACCAGGCGCTGCGCCACCAGGTGCTGGGGATCGGCCTGGGGGAGGTGCGGGACCGCACCAGCGAGGTGGCCGAGGAGCTGGGCTTCTCCCGCGCCGTGTCCGACACCGTCATCAGCCAGCTTGGCCGGCAGGTGGAGGAGGAAGAGCAGGCCAATACATTCGATACCGCGCTGGGCGACCGGCAGAGGGTGACGCTGGCGCTGATCGTGATTGCCAACCGCGAGCGTTCGATCCTGCTGGACCTGTTCCGTATCCAGGGGCTGTCGCGCCCGGTGATGGAGACGCTGCTGCGCTCGGCCGAGGCGATGGTCGACGGGGCCCGGCTGGAAGGGCGCTTCGGCTATGTCCGGGCGCTGCGCCGGCGGCTGCGGCCGTCGCTGCGGTTCCGGATCGCGCAGGCGATCCATCATCGCTTCCATTTCGACCAGCCGCTGATGTCGTGCATGAGCGAGCGGTTCGAGATGCTGATGATCAGTTATTTCGTCTCGCTGTCGCTGATCCGATTCATGCGTACCCGCATGGAGCCGACGCTGGGCAGCCGCATCGGCGAGATCGTCGGCGAGGTGCTGGAGCGGCAGCGCAAGCTGCTGAACGAGGCGTTGCAGACGCTGCGGCTGCATTACCAGGGCTATTCGGAGGCGCTGGAGATGCGCCTGCTGCAACAGGTCTCGCTGCGGCTGGAGGGCGAGGAATATGATTCGCTGTTGTCCGAATCGCTGATCAGCGACGAGCTGCATCGCGAGCTGCATCGGGATGTCGAACGGCGGCGGGGGCATCTGGGCGCGCCCCTGACCTTCAATATCAAGGCCGGGATCGAGGCCAGGATGCGGGCGCTGCCGGTGTTCCGGGGCCTGTCGGACGAGGTGCTGCATACGCTCGCGCCGCAATTGTCGATCCATTTTACCTCGCCGGGCGAGCGGCTGTACCGGCGCGGGCGGCGGGTGCGCACCGTCTATTTCATCAGCGCGGGGCTGGCCGAGACCCATTTCCCCGAGCATGACGTGCGGTTCGGGGCCGGGGATGTGATCGGCGCGGACGATGCGCTGTCGCGCATGCCGGCGCGGGCGGTCACGCGGTCGTTGCAGTTCGGGCAGTTCCTGAGCATGAGCACGCGCCGTTTCCGCCGGCTGGTGGCCGAGTATCCGGACATCCTGGCCAATCTCGATGAGCTGACGCGGGCGCGGCATACGACCGAACGGTCGGGGGTGACGCTGCTGGCGGGCGACAGCGCGGTGCTGACGCCCTCGGACGATGCGATCGCGCTGGCGACGGCCGACCTGTCGGATGCGCTGCCTGCATCGGCCGACGAGCCGGGGCATCGGCCGCCGCCCTGACGACAGGGGTGGCCATCGGGCGTGGTCGGTTCGATACTGTTCGGATATCGGTACGGCGGGCCGGCGGGTGATCGCCGGTCCGCGACCCGGTTTGTCTGGTCCGGAGGATTTGTATGCTGACATTGCAGGTAAACGGCGCGGCGCATCAGGTGGATGTTCCCGATGACATGCCGCTGCTGTGGGTCCTGCGGGATGTCATGGGGCTTCCGGGCACGAAATTCGGCTGCGGCATCGGCCAATGCGGGGCGTGCACGGTGCATGTCGACGGCAAGGCGGTGCGGGCCTGTTCGCTGCCGGTCTCGCTGGTGGGCAACCGGCCCGTAACCACCATCGAGGGGCTGGCCGACGACCAGGTGGCGGCGGCGGTGACGAAGGCGTGGCTGGATATCGACGTGGTGCAGTGCGGCTATTGCCAGCCTGGCCAGATCATGGCGGCCGTGGCCCTGCTGAAGGGCAACCTGCATCCTTCGGATGACGAGATCGACCAGGCGATGTCGGGCAATATCTGCCGCTGCGGGACCTATCGCCGGATCCGCGCGGCCATCCGTAACGTGGCTGGAGTGGTCTGATGGCGGTCGGAACGATCGGGATTTCGCGCCGCGGCGCCCTGGCCGGGGCGGGCGGGTTGCTGATGGCGGCGATGCTGCCGCGCGGGCGGGCGCGAGCGGCGACGCGGATTGTCGAGGATCAGACCGGGCCGTTCGCGCCCAATGCTTTCGTGCGGATCGCGCCGGATGGGAGCATCACCCTGATCCTGCCGAATGTCGAAATGGGGCAGGGGATCTATACCGGCGAGGCGATGCTGATCGCCGAGGAGCTGGATGTGGGGCTGGACCAGATCCAGATCGAGCCCGCGCCGCCGGACGAGGCGTATGTGACCAAGGAACTGGGGACCGAGGCCACCGGCGGCTCGACCTCGACGATTGCGACCTGGACCAGCCTGCGCGAGGCCGGTGCCGTGGCCCGCACCCTGCTGGTTCGCGCCGCCGCCGACCGCTGGGTGGTCGATCCGGCCTCGTGCCAGACCGGGGGCGGGGTGGTGCGGCATGTGCCCACCGGGCGGACCCTGACCTATGGCGAGCTGGCGGTCGAGGCGGCGGCCCTCCCGGTGCCCGCCAGCCCCGTCGCGTTGCGCGACCCATCGGCCTTTCGCCTGATCGGCCATGCCCAGCACCGGCTGGATGGGCCGGCCAAGGTGGCCGGCACCGCGACCTTCGGCATCGACGTCCAGCAGCCGGACATGAAGATCGGCACCGTCGCGGCCTGCCCGGTCATGGGCGGGGTGCTGCTGCATGTCGACGACAGCGCGGCGCGGCAGGTGCCCGGCGTGCGCGACGTGCTGACCATCGGCAATGCGGTCTGCGTGGTCGGGGACCATTACTGGGCCGCGCGCAAGGGGCTGGAGGCCCTGGCGATTTCCTGGGACGAGGGGGTGAATGCCACCGTCTCCACGGACACGGTCTATCGCGAACTGCATGAGGCGTTGCAGGGGCCTGCCATCGTCGCCCACACCAAGGGCAATGCGAAGGGGGCCATTGCCGGCGCGGCGACGCGGGTGGAGGCGGTCTACCAGCAGCCCTTGCTGGCGCATGCGCCGATGGAGCCGATCAACTGCACCGTGCATGTGACGCCCGAGCGATGCGACGTGTGGGTCGGGACCCAGGTGCCGATGCGGGCGCGCGATGCGGCGGCCGAGGTGACGGGGCTGCCGAAGGAGAAGGTCTTTCTGCACAACCAGTATATCGGCGGCGGGTTCGGCCGGCGGCTGGAGCATGAATATGTCACGCAGGCGGTGCAGTTTGCCCGCCAGGTCGGCTATCCGCTCAAGATCGTCTGGAGCCGCGAGGAGGACCTGACGATGGACCGGTATCGTCCGGCCTATGTCGACCATCTGGTCGGCGGGCTGGATGCGCATGGCAATCTGGTCGGGTTGTCGCACCGTATCGTCGGGCCGGCGGTGGTTGCCCGCTGGGCGCCCGAGGCGCTGCTGCCCAACGGTGTCGATGACGACCTGCTGGTGGCCACGGTCGAGACGCCCTATGCCATCCCCGCGATGTTCCTGGACTATGCGCGGCGCGAGGCGCCGGGCGTGGTGACGGCCTGGTGGCGCGGGGTCGGCGGCACGCGCGGGGTCTTTGTCATCGAGAGCTTTATCGACGAGCTGGCGGCCAAAGCGAAGGTCGACCCTGTGGCGTTCCGCCGCCGCATGACGACGGACCATCCGCGTGCCCGCGCGGTGCTGGACCTGGCGGCCGAGAAGGCGGAATGGGGCACCAAGCTGCCGGACGGGGTGGGGCGCGGGGTGGCGCTGCAATATGTCTTCGGCTCGTACCTCGCCACCGTGATGGAGGTCGAGATGTCCGCGATGGACACCGTGCGCGTTCGCCGGGCCGTCGTTGCCGTCGATTGCGGGCGGGTGGTCAATCCCGACCAGGTTATCTCGCAGATCGAGGGCGGGCTGATCTTCGGGCTGAGTGCCGCCCTGTTCAACGAGGTGACGCTGGAGAAGGGACGCGTGCAGGAGAAGAATTTCAACACGTACAGGATCCTGCGCATGAACGAATCCCCGGCCATCGAGGTGCATCTGATCGACAGCACCGAGGACCCGGGCGGCATCGGCGAGACCGGGACGGCCGCCGCCGCCGCCGCCGTTGCCAATGCGATGGCCGCCGCCACCGGCCGCCGCTATCGGCGCCTGCCCCTGACGGGGCCGCAGGCATGAGCGGCGCGACCATGCGGCGCCTCGGGCGCCGGGCGGCGGGCATGGCCGTCCTGGCCGGAATCGTGCTGACGGGCAGTGTAGCGCGGGCGCAGGATGCCGACCTGGTGCGGCGCGGCGCCTATCTGGAACAGGCGGCGGATTGCGAGGTCTGCCATACCAAGCAGGGGGGCGTGCCCTATGCCGGGGGGCGGGCGTTCGACCTGCCGGGGATCGGCACCATCTATGCCCCCAACATCACCCCCGATCCGGAAACCGGGATCGGGCGCTATAGCGACGCGCAGTTCGATTCCGCCGTTCGGCGCGGCGTGGGGCCGGGCTGGCGGCATCTCTATCCCGTCATGCCCTATGCGTCGTACGCGAAGATGACGGAAGAGGATGTGCGCGCCATTCGTGCCTATCTGATGAGCCTGCGGCCGGTCCATGCGCCGGCACCGGCCAACCAGGTGCGCTTTCCCTATAATATCCGGCTCGCGATGATCGGGTGGAACCTGCTCTATCGCCCGTCGGGCCCGCTGGCGGACGAGCCGGGGCGGTCGGCGGCGTGGAACCGGGGGCGCTATCTGGTCGATGCGGCCGGGCATTGCGGGGAGTGCCATTCGCCCCGGAACATGCTCCAGGCGCTGTCGGTGACGAAATCCTATGCCGGGGCCACGATCGATGGCTGGCTGGCGTATAATATCTCGTCGGATGTCGATAGCGGCATTGGCGCGTGGAGCGACCCGCAACTGGCAGCCTACCTGTCCACCGGCCATGCCGACGGGCGCGGGACGGCCGTGGGGCCGATGGCGGAAGTGGTCAGCCACAGCCTGCGCTACCTGACGCCGGAGGATGTCGCGGCGATGGTGACGTATCTGCGCAGCCTGCCGGCCCGGCGCTCGGACGAAACCATCGCGGTCGTCTCGCCCGAGGCCCTGGCCCAGGCGGGACCCAACCACAGCAATGGCGGGCGGCTGTTCGCCGGTGCCTGCGCCGGGTGCCATCTGACGGACGGGCAGGGGCGGCAGGTCGACTTCGCCACCGTGTGGGGCGCACGCAGCTTGGGCGAGACCGACGGGCGGAACCTGGTGCGGACCATGGTGGAGGGTGCGACGCTGCAAAGCGCGCATGGTGCGATGGTCATGCCGGGGTTCGGGCCCGAATATCGCAACCAGGACCTGGCCGACATCGCGAACTATGCCATTGGGCATTTCGGGAATCGGGTCGGGCATGTGACGGCGCAGGACGTGGCCGCCGCCCGGGGTGCCGTTCCGCCGTCCTGAGCGGGACGCATGTGACGGTCGTGCGCGCGGGCCCGCCATGGGTGGGCCCGCCGGTCTGGACGGTTATGCGGATTGTCTGCGTTTCGGGGGCGGGCAAAGGCACGCCGGGCGTAAAGCGGCGCTGCGGGTTCGCCCCGGAGGCCGGCTTTGCAAACACAGGCGAAGAATGGGAAAACCGACCGATGGTAGCGGCGGACGGATTTGAACCGCCGACCAAGGGATTATGATTCCCCTGCTCTACCGCTGAGCTACGCCGCCATCGCGTCGGTGAAGTGGGAGATATCGCCCCGTCCGGGTAAAGTCAACCCACGGATGGCGTTTGGAGGGAGGCTTCCCATCATGGTTAAAGAAGCACCTCGTCCTTATTGATTTGACGCCATTCATGCCGTCGGCAGAGCGCGTCGCCCCTACGGAAAGAGTGAACCCGGATTCGTGAAAAACGCCTTTATCGACCTTCTGACCCAGATTCGTATCTCCTTCGACTGGCTGCCTGGCACCATGGCCTCGGTGCTGGTGCTGTGCGCGGCGGCGCTGATGGCCGAGATCTGCAGCCGGATCATGACCAAGCTGGTCCTGCGGATTCCGGGGCAGAAGAGGGGGGCGTTCGTCCGGTCGTTCACGACGGCGATGCAGCGCCCGGCGCGGGTGATGCTGGCGATCGTCTTCGTCGCGACCGCGCTGCCGGCCTCGGGCTTTTCCTACCGCACGATGCAGCTGGGCGGTCACGGATTGCTGGTGCTGTTCGTGCTGATGGTGGGGTATGCGGCGATCGTGGCCATGCGGATCCTGTCCGATGCTTATCTGGCGCGGATTACCGGCAAGGACGACCGCGACGATATCCTGCTGCGCACCCACATGACGCAGGTACGGGTGCTGCGGCGGATGGCCGACATCCTGGTGGGGCTGCTGACGGTGGGTTCGGCGCTGATGACGTTCGAATCGGTGCGGGAATACGGACTGAGCCTGTTTGCGTCGGCCGGTGCGGCTTCGGTGGTGGTGGGTCTTGCGGCGCGGCCGCTGCTGACCAACCTGATCGCGGGCATGCAGATTGCGATGACGCAGCCGATCCGCATGGAAGACCTGATCATCATCAACGGCGACTGGGCGTGGGTGGAGGAGATCACCGCCACCTATGTCGTGCTGCGGGTGTGGGACTGGCGGCGGCATATCGTGCCGATTTCGTGGTTCCTGGAAAATCCGTTCCAGAACTGGACCCATAATTCGGCGGCGCTGATCGGGGTCGTGTTCCTCTACGTCGATTTCCACGCGCCCATGGACCGTATCCGCGTCCGGCTGCGCGAGATCGTGCATGGCAGCGCGCTGTGGGACGGCAAGGTGTTCGACGTGCAGGTGGCCGATTGCAGCGCCCATGTCATGACCGTGCGGATCATCGCCAGCGCGCGTACGGCCATGCGGAGCTGGGACCTGCGCTGCGAGATCCGCGAGCAGATCATCGTGTTTCTGCGCGATGAGTGCCCCGAGGCCCTGCCGCGCGAGCGGCTGGCCCATGTCTCGTCGCTTGCCGGCCACGAGGCGCTGATGGTGGCGCCGCCGATCGATCGGCCGCCGCCGGGGGCCTATACCGGCCCGGCCGGGCCGTAGCCGGCCGGTTGGACATGCGCGCCGGACAGGTGCCGGCGCGCATGTGTTTCAGACGATGGCCGTGCTGTCCTCGCGGCCCAGGCGCGAGTGGGAATGGCCGTAGAAGACATAGCTGAGGATGCCCAGCACCACGTAGGTGCCCAGCAGGATCATCGGGAGCGGGTTGCCGTTGAACAGGGCGCGGATCATGTCCACGAACAGGGGGCCCGCCATGATCAGGCAGAACAGGATGCCCAGCGCCGGGGCCACGCCGATCCAGACCCCCGCGATCCGGATGCCGCCCAGCGGCACGCTGAAGGGGCGCGGCAGGTCGGGCCGCGCGTTGCGCTGCCAGATGACGGTGAAGCAGACGATGCCGAAGGCGGCCGCCGTGCCCAGGCTGACCAGGTCGCTGATGATGTCGATCGGCAGGGTGGCGGTGGCGACCGCCACCAGCGCGCCCAGCACCATGGTGCCGACCCACGGCGTACGGAAGGTGGGGTGCAGGCGGCAGAAGATCGGCGGCAGCAGCCCGTCGCGGGCGATGGTGAAGAAGACGCGGGTCTGGCCGTAGAGCAGGCCCAGGATCACCGAACACAGGCCGACCACGGCGCCGACCTTGACCAGCAGTGCCAGCCAGGGCTGGCCGATGGCGTCGACCGCGATGGCCAGCGGGTCGGCTACGCCCAACTGGCGGAAGGGAACGACCCCGATCAGCACCGTGGCCACGCACATATAGACCAGCGTGCAGAACAGCAGCGAGCCGATGATACCCAGCGGCACGTCCCGCCTGGGGTTGCGGGCCTCGGAGGATGCGGTCGATACCGTTTCGAACCCCACATAGGCGAAGAAGATCACCGAGGCGGCGCGGAAGATGCCGGGAACCCCGAAATGAAACCCGCCCTCGCTGGGTGGGATGAAGGGCAGCAGGTTCCCGGGGTGGACGTAGCGGATGCCGAAGAACAGGAAGAGCATCAGCACGCCGACCTTGATGAACACGATCAGCGTGTTGATCCGTGCCGATTCCTCGATGCCGAGGACCAGCAGCGCCGTGACCACGACCACCGACAGCGCGCCCACCAGGTCGATCCGGGGCGCCACCAGCAGGCTGGCGCCATGGGCGGTGGGCAGTGTCTGGACCAGGGTGGTGCTGAGGAAGGTGGGGACATGGACGCCCAGATCGTGCAGCAGGCTGGTGGCGTAGCCGGAGAACCCGGCCGCCACCCCGGCGCAGGACACGCCATATTCCAGCAGCAGCAGCCACCCGACCGCCCACGCGACGCCCTCGCCCATCGAGACATAGGCGTAGCTGTAGGCCGAACCGGAGACGGGCATGGTCGAGGCCAACTCGCCGTACGACAGGGCGGTGAACAGGCAGGCCATGCCGGCGACGAGGAAGGAGAGCAGGATGGCCGGACCCGCGTAATTGGCGGCGGCGGTCCCTGTCATGACGTAGATGCCGGCGCCGATGGTCGAGCCCACGCCCAGCATCATGAGCTGGATCGGGCCAAGCGTGCGCCGTAACCCGTGGTTCTGGCTTTCGGATTCGATTTGCTGGATGGTCTTGCGAAGCCGTAGGCGACTGGTAGCAGCTGGAGGGAGAGACATAAATTTCACAATATCATATCGGGGAAAGCCTGTATCGTTGCAAAAGGTGTTCCCGCGCAAGACCACAGGCCGCGCCGGCACTGCCGCATGGGTCGTGAGGGACGCGCGTCGGATCGCCACCAGCGCACATTTCCGGTCAGGCTTTTAATGGCGATGGTCGCCCAGGATCGCCGCCACCGTGGGCTCGATCATTCGCGCGATGTCCTGCTGTGCCGCGGCGGTGGGGTGGAGTGGCGGGTCGGGCGGGGTGAGGTGCGGGTCGAGGAAGCGTGACCGGTCGGGCGCGCCGGGGCCGCCGACGGCCGCGCCGACATCCTGCACGTGCAGCCACGGGCGGCCCCGGCGGATGTCGGATTCCAGCATGCCGTTCAGCTGGCTTGTGTTCGCGCTGATCCAGGCCGAGCGGATGGAGGGCAGGACCTCCAGCAGCAGGACCTGCGTGGTGGGGAAGCGGGCATGGATCGCATCGACGATGCGGGCGATGCCCGGATAGGTCTGGACCGCGTCGGTGTGGACATGGCCGAAATTATTGGCCCCGATCATGACCACGAACAGGCGCGGGGGCTTGCGGAAATCCAGCTCGCCATGGGCCAGGCGCCACAGGACATGGCAGGTGCTGTCGCCCTTGAAGCCCAGGTTGATGGCGTGGCGGTCGCCGTAATAATGCTGCCAGACCGGTGCGAAATCGCGCCACGGCTCCGGCCCGGTGCGCTCCCAGTTCTGGGTGATCGAATCGCCCAGCCACACCACGTCGTACTGCCCGGCGGCAATTTCGGCCTGCTTGTCGGCGAAGCGCCGGTGCCACCAGGGCGTGTCCATGCGCGAGACCTGCGCGATGGCCAGGTTGGGGGCCGCTTTGGGTTTGGGGGCGGCGGCCGATGCGACGGCGGAGGCGGCGAGGGCGAGCAGGGTACTGATCGCCAGCAGGGGGCGAAGGCGGGCGGAGCGTGTCATGGTATCCGGAATGCAGGGGGCCGGGTGGCCGGTCAATGGCCCAGGACGATGTAGGCGACGGCGCCGGCGGCGATGCAGTAATAGCCGAACGGGCGCAGGGCCCATTGCTCGTGCTTGCGGAAATAGCGCATCAGGAAGGCGGTGCTGGCCAGCGCGGTGATGGCGGCCACCACGGCGGCCAGCGTGGCCAGCTGCATCTGCCCGGGCGGGATGGCGACGTGGCGCATGTGCGCGGCCTCGCGCACCGCGGCCCCGATGATGACCGGCTGGGCCATCAGGAACGAGAAATGGGCCGCGCCCTCGTGATTGAGCTTGCGGAACAGGCCGCCGACCATCGTGGCGCCCGAGCGCGAGATGCCGGGGAAGAAGGCGAGGCATTGCCACAGGCCGATGATCAGGGCGTCGGCATAGGTGAGCGACGCGATGGGGCGGCCGAGCTGGACGGACTGGCTGCCGCGCAGCCGGTCGGCGATGAGCAGCAGGAAACCGTTGAGGACGAGGAAGATCGCGGCATAGCGGGCGCTGCCGAACAGGGCGCGTAGCCAGTGTTCCAGCAGCCCGCCGATGATGACCGCAGGAATGGTGGCCACGACCAGCAGGGCCAGGATGTGGATGCTCTCCGCCTGGCGCTGGCTGCCGTTGCGGCCGGTGATGCCCTGGAAGATGGCGATCCAGTCGCTGCGGAAGAAATAGAGCAGCGCCACCGCCGTTCCCAGATGCAGCATGACCAGGAAGGGCAGGAAGATTTCCCCCTGCGCGTCGAACACCCAGCCCAGCAGGGCGGGGACAATGACGGCGTGGCCCAGGCTGCTGACCGGGAAGAGTTCGGTCGCCCCCTGGAGGATCGCGATCATGATGGCTTGGAAAACTGTCATTGTCCGGCTGTCCATGGCGATTTAGACTGGCGTGGTGCCCATTTTTCACCAGCTCGGCAAGCACTTGCCTGAGAGTATGGCGAAATCCGGGCCGAGGGAAACGGGGAGTGGGGCATTTGGTGCGGGAAAAAGGGAGCGCGATCGTCTTCAGCAGTCTGGTGCTGCTGGTTGCGGTCGTATTCTACGGCTATGCCCGGGCCTCGCTGACCGATCCGAGTCACGATCGCTATCCGCTGACGGCGCGGTTCATTTCGGCCAACGGGCTGCATGTGGGCGCGGACGTGCAGTTGGCCGGCGTGCCCGTGGGGCGCGTGACCGACATTGTCCTCGACCCGGTGATGGCGGTGGCGAATGTGCGCTTTACGGTGGATCGGGCGCTGTCGCTGCCGGCGGATAGCGGGGTGATGATCGGCAGCGCGACCATGACCAGCGACGATTCGCTGATGATCCAGCCGGGCACGGCGAAGGACAGGCTGGCCCCCGGCGCGGTGATTACCAATGCGCAGGAAGCCGTCAGCCTGGAGCAGCAGGTCAGTAACTATATCTTCGGGAATGGTGGCCTGCCCTCCGATTCGGCGCCGTAGCCCCGCGCCGGATTGCCGGGCAGCGATAACGGACGGCCGCTCAGTCGTTAAGCGGATAGGAGGCCAGGAGTTTCTTCTGGTGGCGCCAGTAACGCAGCATCGTGAAGGCGCCCGACGACCGCCAGCCTGCCTTTTTCTTCTTTGCGCCGATGCGGAACGTTTCGCGGTAATGCAGGAACTGCGCGGCATAGGCCTCGCGCAGCGTGGTGCGGGAGTCCCAGATATGGGTCGCCTCGGACCCCACGCCGTTGATTTCGATGATCTCGAACCCCCGGCCGAGGCGCAGGGCGGCCAGCGATTCGAATTTCAGGTCGATTCGGCCGAAATGGAAATCGGGGATGTCGCGCATGATCCGGTCGATCTGCTCGGTCAGGGCCGGGGTGATGTCGTCGGCGCCGTTGCGGAAGATCGAGCCCTTGCAGTGATTGCCGGCGAAGACCAGGCGCATCGTCTCGCCCGCCGCCAGCACGTCGTGGACCCGCGCGCCGAGCCGGGGCAGGTAGAGATGCGGCACCAGGCGGGTGCGGGCGTCGGCGTCGATCAGCTGGCGGACGGTCGAGCGGCCGTCGCCGACCAGGACCGGGGCTTCCTTGTAGGTCAGGGACGTGATCCGGCCGCGTTCTTCGTCTGGGTGGCGGATGTAGAACACGCCGGCCTCGTGCTCGAAGGGGATCAGGCGTTGCAACACCAGCCGGATGCCGGCCGGGAACAGGGCCAGTGCCCGCGCCAGCTCGTCGGGGGTGGTGACCAGCTTCACGCCCGTGCCGTTGCATCCGATATCGGGCTTTACCACCACCGGCAGCGCCAGCCCGGCGCGGGCGAGGGCCGTGGTCGCGGCGGCGGCGTCGTCGGCCGAGCCGGTGGTGACGGTGGTGTAGGGGGCGATCCATTCGCGAGCCACGTCGCCCGCCATGTCCAGGATATCGGTCTTGCTTTCGCCGCACAGACCGCCGGTCTCGATACGGGGATTGGCGGCGGTGGGCAGGCTGAGGTCGCCGTGGCGCAGGCCCATCGCGATCCAGTACAGCACGATGGGCGTGTAGAAGGCCCAGCCCGGCCAGAATTCGAACATCGACAGCGGCGACGGCGTCCGGGACGCATCGGCCGGGCGCGTGGTTGCGGTGGAGACATGGGTCATCGGGACGGACTCCGCACATTGGCCACGATCCGGCCGACGAGAAGGATGGTCAGGGCGAATCCTCCCATTCCGGCCCATTTCCATGCACCCAGATGCGTGATGAGGAAATGGCCGACCTGTAGCGACAGGGCGAAGAGCAGTGTTGTCCAGATCAGGGTTGCCAGCACCGCCGCCAGGGCAAAGCGCCGCAGCGACGCGCCGAAGAACCCGCAGGCGGTATAGAGCGGCAGCCGCGCGCCGGGGATGAAACGGCTGATGAACACGATACGGAACACGTTGCGGCCGAACCAGTTTTCTCCGCCCTCGTCGCCGGGGACCTTGACCCAGCGCCGGGCCGCCGGCCACAGGGCAGCCAGCCTGCCCAGGCCGTACAGCCCCAGGTCGCCCGCCACGATCCCGACATAAAGTGCGAGTAGGGCAACAGGGAGGGCGACTTGGCCGGTCTGGACCTCCATCGCGGTCAGGATGGTCGCGGCGTCCTCGAGGATGAAGGTGCCGATGATGATGACCAGCGCCTGGACGGCGGGTGCGGCGCCGGCCTTGGCGAACAGGGCGGAGAGCGAGGGAAACATGACCGGGGTGCTGCCGTTCAGTCCCGGAACGGCAGAAAGAATCGGGTCGGAATCCGCACGTTGTGAACCTCTTGCCCATGGAACCCGTTCCGCGCGGTGGCCGGGCGAACCGGCCGGGGCCGTGCCCGGATTGGGGACCTTGTGGCACGCTTCGCCATCACCGCCAAATCGCCTGCCGCCAGCGGCGAGGATTGAAAGGCGCCAGCGGATTGTGGCACAGCTTCGGTCATGATCGGACGCCGTGATTTCCTGCTGTCGGCCTCGGCCGCTTTCGCCGCCGGCGTGCCCACGGCGCGCGCGGCGCAGCAATCCTATTCCGCCTTCCTGGCCGGGGTACGGGCCGAGGCCGTGAGCCATGGCCTGGCGGCCGCGACCGTCGACCGGGCGCTGGCATTGCAGGCGCCCAATGCGCGGGTGCTGGAGCTGGATCGCCACCAGCCCGAATTTACCCTGACCTGGGCGCAATATCGCCAGAAGGTGCTGACGCCGAAGAAGATTGCCGACGGGCGCGCGGCGGCGGCGGCCCGCGCCGCGCTGCTGGCGGATGTGAGCGCGCATTACGGCGTCGACCGCCAGCCGCTGGTGGGGATCTGGGGGCTGGAATCGGCCTATGGCACGCGGATGGGGACGTTTCATGTCGCCGATGCGCTGGCCACGCTGGCCTATGACGGACGGCGGGCGTCGTTCTTCCGCGGCGAGCTGATGAACGCGCTGCGGATTCTGGACCATGGGGATGTCGAACCCGATTCGATGCTGGGCAGCTACGCCGGCGCGATGGGGCAGCCGCAGTTCATGCCCAGTGCCTATCTGCACTATGCCGTCGATTATACCGGCAGCGGCCGCCGGGATATCTGGAGCAGCGAGCCGGATGTCATGGCCTCGATCGCCAATTACCTGTCGGGCTGCGGCTGGGTTGCGGGCGAGCCCTGGGGGCAGGAGGTCTCGGTGCCCGCGACGCTGGCGCAGGGCGAGCTGGGGCGTGCCAATGTCCGCACCCTGGAAGAGTGGATGGGACAGGGCGTGCGCCGGGCCGATGGCAGCGCGTTTTCGCGCACCGATATTCGCGGGGCGGTGATCCGCCCGGATGGGCCCGGAGGGGAGGCCTTCATGGTCTATCGCAATTTCTCGGTCATCCGGCGCTACAACCCATCGGATTTCTATGCGCTGGCCGTCGGCCTGCTGGGTCGCGACGTCACGTGATGCGGCGTGCCTTGCCCGCGACGCTGGCCGTGCTGGGACTTGCGGGCTGTCATCGGGCCGAACCACCGCTGCCACCGGCCGATCCGCATTATGTGGTGGGCGCGCCCTACCAGATGGACGGGGTGTGGCACTATCCGCGCGAGGATTTCGGCTATCGGCAGACCGGGCTGGCGGTCGCCGACCCCGACCAGACGCCCTATGTCACCGCCGATGGCGAGCATTACGACCCGCAATCGCTGACCGGCCGCCATGCCACCCTGCAACTGCCGGCCATCGTGACCGTGCGCAACCTGGAGAACGGGCGGGAGCTGACCATCCGCCTGAATGACCGGGGGCCGGAAGAGCCCGGGCGCCTGATCGGCCTGACCCCGCGCGTGGCCGCGCTGCTGGGGGTTGGTGCCAATCCGGTGCAGGTCGAGGTCATCGGGCACGAGGCCGAGAACGAGCAATTGGCCGAGGCCCTGCCGGGCGGCCAGCATCTGGACGTTTCGGCCGCGCCGGTCGACCAGATCCGCGCGGAGTCGCTGGATCGGCCCGGCAGCGGGGGCACCATCGTTTCGGCGCCCACCGGTGCGGTCGGGACCACCGATGTCTCGGCCCTGATGCGCGACCTGCCGCCTGCGCTGCGGCAGGGATATGTGCAGGGCGGGATGTTGTGGGTGGATGCCGGGACCTTTTCCACCTTGCGCTATGCCCAGGTGGCCGCCGCGCGGACCGGCGGCCGGGTGATCCCGGTGCAGGAACGCGGCCGGGCGGCCTGGAGGGTCCATGTCGGGCCCTTCATGAATGTCTCCGGGGCGGACAGGGCGCTGGACCAGCTTTTGGGTGCCGGGATGACCGGCGCCCGGATCGTCGTCGAATAGGGATGAACGTGCAAACCCGAAGGTTTCTTCTGGCCGGGACGGCCTTGCTGGCCGCCACCGGTTCTCTGGCTGCCGTGGCCGCGCCGCGCCGGCGCCATGCGCATGGGGCCGAAGGTGCCCCGGCCGCCGCGCAATCGGATGACGAATCCGGCCCGGACCAGGCCGCCGCCCCCGCCGGGCCGCCGGCCGCCAGCCTGATCGGGCCGGTCGATACCGTCGCCCGCTGGGCCTGCATCGTGGATGTCACGACCGGCACGGTGCTGCTGGAGAAGGCGGCCGACGAGCGCATGCCGCCCTCGTCGCTGACCAAGATGATGACGGCCTATATCGTCTTCAGCATGCTGAAATCGGGCCGCCTGAAGCTGGACCAGGCGCTGCCGGTCAGCGAGAAGGCGTGGCGCATGCAGGGTTCGAAGATGTTCGTGCCGCTGGGCGAGAGCATTCCGGTGCAGGACCTGATCCAGGGCATGGTCATCCAGTCCGGCAACGATGCCTGCATCGTGCTGGCCGAAGGGATCTCGGGCTCCGAGGAGCAGTTCGTCGCCCAGATGAACGAGGTGGGCGGCAAGATCGGCCTGGTCAATTCGCATTTCGTGAATGCCACCGGCTGGCCGGGGGACAACCATTATATGTGCGCCCGCGACGTGGCGACCGTGGCGGTGCGGCTGATCCGCGATTTTCCGGAATATTATCACTTCTTCTCGGAGAAGGATTTCCGCTTCAACAAGATCTCGCAGGGCAACCGCAACGTGCTGGTGGACAAGGGGCTGGCCGACGGGCTGAAGACCGGCCACACCGATGCCGGCGGGTTCGGCCTGTGCGCCAGCGCCGACCGGGGCGGCAACCGCGTGGTGCTGGCGCTGAACGGCATGCCGTCGAGCAATGCGCGCGCGCATGAGGGCGAGCGGCTGCTGGAATGGGCGTTCGCGAATTTCGAGAACGCCACCCTGTTCCGCAAGGGCGATGTGGTGGAGCAGGCCTCGGTCTGGCTGGGTACCCAGCCGACCGTGCCGCTGGTGGCCACGCGGGATGTCGTGATGACGCTGCCGCACGGGTGGCGGACACGGGTGCATGTCGGGGTGGATTACCAGGCGCCGGTCGCGGCGCCGGTGGTGGCGGGGCAGGTGCTGGGCGACCTGGTGCTGACGAACCCCGGCCTGCCCGACATCCGGATGCAGCTTGTGGCCGGGCAGTCGGTGCCGAGGTTGGGCCTGCTGGCCCGGGCCTCGACAGTGCTGGGCCAGAAACTGAGCCGGCACTGAAAGCGGTGCCGGGTCTGTTCATTACCTTCGAGGGCGGCGAGGGCGCCGGCAAATCCACCCAGGCCGCGCTGCTGGAGGCGCATCTGCGTGCCGGCGGGCACGAGGTGGTGCGCACGCGCGAGCCGGGTGGCACGCCGGGGGCCGAGGCGCTGCGCGACTTCCTGCTGTTCGGCGGGCACGACCTGTCGCTCCGCGCCGAGATCCTGACCCATTTCGCGGCGCGGTGCGAGCATGTGGACCGGCTGATCCGGCCGGCTTTGGCGCGCGGGGCGGTGGTGATCTGCGACCGGTTTGCGGATTCGACCATGGCCTATCAGGGATACGGGATCGGGCGGGGCGACGCTGCCACGATCGGGCTGATCGACGTGCTGGCCGGGCAGGTGGGGCTGGTGCCCGACCTGACGCTGGTGCTGACCCTGGACCGGGCGCGGGCGCTGGAACGCCTGCATGCGCGCGGCGGCCGCGCCGACCGGTACGAAGTGGCGGACGAGGCGTTTCATGCCCGGGTGGCGGAGGGGTTCGAGACCATTGCCCGCGCCCATGCCGGGCGCTGCGTGCGCCTGTCGGCCGACCGGGCGGCGGAGGCGATCGCGCGGGATGTCGCGCAACTGGTGGATGCGCGGCTGGCGGGACCCGCCTGAATGGTGGGCACTACGCCACGCGACGGGCAGGAGCCGGTGGGGCATGACGAGGCCCGCCGGGCGTTCGAGGAAGCATTAAGTGCCGGGCGGCTGCATCATGCCTGGCTGCTGACGGGGCCCGAGGGGATCGGCAAGGCCAGCTTCGCCTTCTGGATGGCGCGGGTGCTGCTGAAGGCGACGGCACCGGACAGTACCGCCGCGCGGCGGATTGCCGCCGGCAGCCATGCCGACCTGCTGTACATCGCCCGGGGGATGGACGAGAAGCGCCAGCGGATGCGGGCCGAGATCGTGGCCGACGATGTGCGCCCGATCGGCCAGTTCCTGCACCGCACGGCGGCCGAGGATGGATGGCGGGTCGTGATCGTGGACGGCGCGGATTTCATGAACCGCAGTGCCGCCAATGCGATCCTGAAAATTCTGGAGGAGCCGCCGCCCCGCGCGATCCTGATCCTGACCTGCGCCGCGCCGGGGCGCCTGTTGCCGACCATTCGCAGCCGCTGCCGCACGCTGCGGCTGGAGCCGCTGTTGCCGGCGCAGATGCAGGCGGTGCTGGCCCGCGTGGCGGCGGACGTGCCGCCCGAGGATATCGCGCGGGTGGCGCCGCTGGCCCATGGCTCGCCCGGGCGCGCGCTGGCGCTGCTGGCCGGCGACGGGGCGGCGCTGGGCGCGCTGGTGGCGCGGGTGCTGGAAACCCCGCCGGATGCCGGGGCGATGTACGAGATTGCCGAGAGCGTGCTGAAGCGGGAAAATGGCTTTCCGGTCTTCTTCGATCTGCTGTGTGATGCCATATCGAAGCATGCGCGCGCGCTTGCCCTGGGGGATGGGCGCGGGGAAGGAAACGCGGACGGATCGCTGTCGGCGCACCGCATGGCGGAGCTGTGGCGGCGCCTGACCGACCTGCGGGTCGAGACGGAGCGGTTCAATCTGGATAAACAACAGGCCCTGCTGAGTGGCCTGACTTTGGTGAGTGGAAGATGACAGGGCGCTATTACGTCACGACACCGATCTATTATGTGAACGGGGCGCCGCATATCGGTCATGCCTATACCTCGGTCGCCGCCGACGTCATGGCGCGCTTCAAGCGGCTGGCGGGGCATGATGTCTTCTTCCTGACCGGTACCGACGAGCATGGGCAGAAGGTCGAGCAGGCCGCCCAGGCCGCCGGGGTGGCGCCGATTGCGTTCGCCGACCAGGTCTCGGCCGATTTCCGTGCGATGTACGACGTGATGAATGTCTCGTACGACGATTTCATCCGCACCACGGAGCCCCGGCACATTGCCGGCGCCACCGCGCTGTGGGAGCGGATCGCGGCGAACGGGCATATCTATCTGGGGGCGTACGAGGGCTGGTACGCGCTGCGGGACGAGAGCTTCTACAACGAGGACGAGCTGGTTACCCGCCCGGACGGCACGAAGGTGGCGCCGACGGGGGCGCCGGTGGAGTGGGTGCGCGAGCCGTCCTATTTCTTCAAGCTGTCGGCTTTCGCCGACCGGCTGCTGGAGCTGTACGAGACGCGGCCGGGCTTTATCGAGCCCGCGTCGCGGCGCAACGAGGTGGCCAGTTTCGTCCGCCAGGGGCTGCGCGACCTGTCGATCAGCCGCACCAGCTTCCGCTGGGGCATCCCGGTGCCGGGCGACCCGGACCATGTGATGTATGTGTGGGTGGATGCGCTGGCCAATTACCTGTCGGCCATCGGCTTTCCCGATGCCGACAATCCGCGCGCCGGGTTCTGGCCCGCCAACCTGCATCTGGTCGGCAAGGATATCGTCCGCTTCCACGCGGTCTACTGGCCCGCGCTGCTGATGGCCGCCGGGCTGGAACTGCCGGAATGCGTGTTCTCGCATGGGTGGTGGACCATCGAGGGCGAGAAGATGAGCAAGTCGCTGGGCAATGTCGTCGACCCGCGCGACCTGGTGGGGCAGTTCGGCGTCGATCCGGTGCGCTTCTTCCTGATGCGCGAGATGCCGTTCGGCGGCGACAGCGACCTGAGCCGCCGGGCCATCATCAACCGGCTGAATGTCGAGCTGGCGAACGATCTGGGCAATCTGGCCCAGCGGACGCTGACGCAGGTGGCGCGGAATTGCGGCGGGGTGCTGCCCGCGCAGGGGGTGCGGATCGAGGCCGATGACGCGCTGCTGGCGCAGGCCGCGCTGCTGCCGACGCTGATGCAGGGGCATCTCGACCGTCATGCGCTGACCGATGCGCTGGAGGATGTGTGGCGGGTGATCCGGGCCTGCAACGCCTATAT
The DNA here is from genome assembly GCF_014174275.1 of Gluconacetobacter takamatsuzukensis. Lineage (GTDB taxonomy): Bacteria > Pseudomonadota > Alphaproteobacteria > Acetobacterales > Acetobacteraceae > Gluconacetobacter > Gluconacetobacter takamatsuzukensis. The sequence continues at coordinate 239,424 of NZ_JABEQK010000004.1, forward strand.
CGACCATCAGGCCCCCTGGGCGCTGCGCAAGACCGACCCCGAGCGGATGGCGGTGGTGCTGCGCGTGCTGGTGGATGCGCTGCGCGTGATCGGTACCATGCTCCAGCCTTACATGCCCGGGAGCATGGATGCGATGCTGACCCAGCTGGGCGTGGCGGAGGACGAGCGCGATTTCGCGGCGCTGGAACGTCCGCTGCCCGAGGGGCGCGCGCTGCCCGCGCCGCAGGGGATCTTTCCGCGTCATGTGGAGGAAGCGGTGCAATGAGCGGGGCCGCGACCGGGCTGATCGATTCGCACTGTCATCTCGACCATTTCACCGACGAGGAGATCCCGGAGCTGCTGGACCGGGCGCGCGCGGCCGGTGTCGACGGGATGGTGACGATCGGCACCCGCCTGTCGCGGGCGCAGCAGCAGAAGGACCTGACGCGCTTCGACCGGCCGGATGTGCGGGTGTGGTGCACGGTCGGCACCCATCCCGACCATGTCGAGGAATGCGCGGTGGCCGATGCCGAGGGCATTATCGCGCTGGCCGACGACCGGCGCGTGGTGGGCATCGGGGAGAGCGGCCTGGATTATTTCCACGGTGCCGAGGCGGTGCGTCCGTTGCAGCAGGCGCGCTTTCGCGCCCACATCGCGGCGGCGCGGCGGATGGACCTGCCGCTGGTGATCCATGCGCGCGAGGCCGATGCGGATGTGGCCGCGATCCTGCGCGAGGAGGTGGAGGCCCATGGGCGGTTCCGTTTCCTGCTGCACTGCTTTGCCTCGGGGCCCGAGCTGGCGCGGGTGGGGCTGGAACTGGGCGGGTATATCAGCTTCTCGGGCATCCTGACCTTTCCGCGCTCCGACGCGCTGCGGGCGGTCGCGCGGGATGTGCCGGCGGACCGGCTGCTGGTCGAAACCGATTCGCCCTACCTGGCGCCGGTGCCGCGGCGCGGCAAGCGCAACGAGCCGGCGCTGGTGGCCCATACCGCGCAGCGCCTGGCCGAAGAGCGCGGGATGACGCCCGGGCATCTGGCGGAGCAGACCACGACCAATTTCCGCCGCCTGTTCAGCCGGGCGATCTGAGCGATGGAGCTGGTCGTCCTGGGATGTGGCGGGTCTGCCGGGGTGCCGATGATCGGCGGGCCGGACGGACGGGGCGACTGGGGGCTGTGCGACCCGGCGGAACCGCGCAATTGCCGGACCCGGGCCTCGGTCCTGCTGCGGGGCGATGACGGGCAGGCGGTGCTGATCGATACCGGGCCCGACCTGCGCGAACAGTTGCTGGCGCAGGGCATCGGGCGGTTTGATGCGATTCTCTACACCCATGCCCATGCCGACCATATCGCGGGACTGGACGAGGTGCGGGCGATCAACCGGGCGATCGACCGCCCCCTGCCGCTCTATGCCACGCCGCCTGTGCTGGGGGAGCTGGAAGCGCGGTTCAATTACGCGTTCCGCCCGTGGTCGCCGCCCGGTTTCTATCGGCCGGTCGTGGTGCCGCATGCGGTGCATGCCGGCCAGACGCTTGAGATCGCCGGGCTGCGGCTGACCCTGTTCGAGCAGATACACGGCCGCACCCTGTCGCTGGGCGTGCGGTGCGGGACGATTGCCTATTCCACCGATGTGATGGACCTGGCCGACGAGGCATTTGCCGCGCTGGAAGGGGTCGAGACCTGGCTGGTGGATTGTTTCCAGCGTTCCGGGCCCCACAATGCCCATGCCTGGCTGGAGCAGGTGCTGGAATGGCGCGCCCGGCTGGAACCGCGCCGCGTGATCCTGACCCATATGGGGCCGGACATGGATTGGGCCTGGATGCGCGACAACCTGCCGGAGGGAGTCGAAGCGGCCTTCGACGGGATGCGAATCGGCTTTCGCTGAGGCGTGACCGGCCCGGGGCGGGCAGCGGGTCGTTTCGAAAACCCCTGCTGTCCGGGTGTGTGTTTCCGGAGTGCACGCGATTTAGGTTGAATCCCGAACGCGGGGAGCGATAGCCTCGGCGGTGACGGCCCAGGATTTCGCAGCGCGATACCTGACTGCGATTCCGCCATCTGCCGGCCGCCCTTGTCTGGGGCGGCAGCGTGCCTATCTGCCTGTAAATGGGCCAGACAGCAAGGGGGATTGTGTATTGACCACCCGATTGCAGAGCGAACGGAACTGACGGTTCTTCCGTCTCCGGGGCCCGCTCCCCGGAGGAAATGCGTATCCATGGTGCATGGTCGTCCAGACAGAGTGACGGATTCTGGCGCCGGTTCGGAGACTTCCCAGGATGGTTTCTGATTTCAATGTGTTTTCTCTGGCTACCGCGATGCGCGATCAGCGTCGCGAAATCGAGATGAGCCTGTCTGACTATCTTGAAGCCTGCCGTACCGATCCGTCCTGCTATGCAACCGCGGCGGAGCGGATGCTGAAGGCCATCGGCGAACCGAGGAGCGTCGATACCTCGCGCGATCCACGCCTGTCGCGCATCTTCATGAACCGTACCCTGCGCATCTATCCGGCGTTCTCGGACTTCTTCGGCATGGAGGAGACGATCGAGCAGATCGTGGGCTTCTTCCGCCATGCGGCGCAGGGGCTCGAGGAGCGCAAGCAGATCCTCTACCTGCTCGGCCCGGTGGGGGGCGGCAAATCGTCCCTGGGCGAGCGGCTGAAGGCGCTGATGGAGAAGGAGCCGATCTATGTGCTCAAGGCCGGGCGGCATGTCAGCCCGGTCTTCGAAAGCCCGCTGGGCCTGTTCGACCCCGACCGGATGGGGGAGGCGCTGGAGGAACGGTACGGCATTCCGCGCCGGCTGCTGGGCGGCGTTGCCAGCCCGTGGGCGCTGAAGCGGCTGGAGGAATTCGACGGCGACCTGTCGCGCTTTTCCGTCATCAAGGTGCATCCGTCGCGGTTGCGCCAGATCGCGATCGCCAAGACCGAGCCGGGCGACGACAACAACCAGGACGTATCGGCGCTGGTGGGCAAGGTCGATATCCGCCAGCTGGAGCATTTCAGCCAGAACGATCCGGATGCCTACAGCTTCTCGGGCGGGCTGAACCGCGCGAACCAGGGACTGCTGGAATTCGTCGAGATGTTCAAGGCGCCGATCAAGATGCTGCATCCGCTGCTGACGGCGACGCAGGAGGGCAATTATGTCGGCACCGAGAATATCGGCAGCATTCCCTTTACCGGCGTGATCCTGGCCCATTCGAACGAGGCCGAGTGGCAGACCTTCCGCAACAACCGCACCAACGAGGCCTTTCTGGACCGCGTATGCGTCATCAAGGTGCCCTATTGCCTGCGGGTGGCGGAGGAGACGAAGATCTACGAGAAGCTGGTGCAGTCCTCCAGCCTGGCGAATGCGCCCTGCGCGCCCAACACGCTGGAAATGCTGGCCCGTTTCGCGGTGCTGTCCCGGCTGAAGCCGCATCCGAACTCCACCCAGTTTGCCAAGATGCGCGTCTATGACGGCGAGAACATTCGCGAGACCGACCCCAAGGCCCGCACGATGCAGGAATATCGCGATGCCGCCGGGGTGGATGAGGGGATGGACGGGGTCTCCACCCGCTTTGCCTACAAGGTGCTGTCTGCCACCTTCAACCATGATTCGGCGGAGATTTCGGCCGATCCGGTGCATCTGATGTATGTGCTGGAACAGGCGGTGCGGCGCGAGCAGTTTCCGGCGGAAGTCGAGGCGAACTATCTGGCGACCCTGAAATCGGAACTGGCGGGCCGTTATGCCGAATTCTTGGGCCATGAGATCCAGAAGGCGTATCTGGAGAGCTATAACGATTATGGCCAGAACCTGTTCGACCGTTATCTGGACTATGCCGATGCCTGGATCGAGGACCAGGATTTCAAGGACCCCGATACCGGGCAGATGCTCAATCGCGAGTTGCTGAACGCGGAGCTGACCAAGATCGAAAAGCCCGCGGGCATCGCCAACCCCAAGGATTTCCGTAACGAGGTGGTGAAGTTCTCGCTGCGCGCGCGGGCCGGCAATGGGGGGCGCAATCCGTCCTGGACATCCTACGAGAAGATCCGCGACGTGATCGAGAAGCGGATGTTCAGCCAGGTCGAGGATCTGCTGCCGGTCATCAGCTTCGGGTCCAAGAAGGACGGCGAGACCGAGCGCAAGCATGACGAGTTCGTCGAGCGGATGGTCTCGCGGGGATATACGGAACGTCAGGTCCGCCGGCTCGTTGAATGGTACATGCGGGTGAAGCAATCCGCCTGAGGCGCTGTTGCCCCGGCGCCGCTGCCGGCCAGTCCCTGCCTGTGTTTCGCGCCTCGCGGCGGCCGGCCCGGAAAGGCCGTCCGGCTGCGAGGCGCAAAACCCGCAAGGACGTAGCCCCAGGCGGCCCGCTGCCGACGCAGCATCAGCATTTTCGAAACAGCCTCTGAACGGGAATGGTGCCGGCCAGTGGATATCATTGACAGACGTCCCAATCCCCATGGGAAAAACCTCGAGAACCGGCGGCGCGTGCTGCAACGCGCCCGCTCGGCCGTGCAGACGGCGGTGCGGGACGCGGTGGCGCGCGGCAAGATCCGGGAAGTGGGGCAGGGCAACGCGATTTCGGTCCCGGCGGATGCGCTGCATGAACCTTCGCTGCATCGTGTCTTCTCGGAGGGCATGCGCGAGATCGTGCTGACGGGTAACCGCGAGTTTTCGCGCGGCGACCGGCTGCAACGGCCGCCGAGCGGCGGGGCGGGGCAGGGTTCGGGGGCCGGGCAGGCCGGCGAGCAGGGGGGCGGCGAGGATTCCTTCCGCTTCGTGCTAAGCCGGGACGAATTCCTGGACCTGTTCTTCGACGATCTGGAATTGCCCGACCTGCTCAAACGCGAGATTTCGACCACCGAAAACGGCGTGCCGGCCCGCGCGGGCCTGAGCAACGAGGGAGCGCCGTCGCATCTGGACCTGGGGCGGACGATGCGGCGCTCGATCGCGCGGCGTCTGGGGCTGGGGCGGCCCAAGCCCGTGGAACTGCAGGAGGTCGAGGAACGGATCGCGGCACTGGAGGCCCTGCGGCCGGCCTCGGCCGAGGAACTGGAGGAGCTGGAAGGGCTGCGCGAACGGCGCGGCATGCTGCGCCAGCGTCTGGCGCGGATTCCGTGGGTCGATCCGGTGGACCTGCGCTTTCGGCGCTATACCATCACGCCGCAGCCGGCGACGCGGGCGGTGATGTTCTGCATCATGGATGTCTCGGGCTCGATGACCGAGCGGATGAAGGATCTGGCGAAGCAGTTCTTCCTGCTGCTGCATGTGTTTCTGGAGCGGCGGTACAAGAAGGTCGAAATCGTCTTCATTCGCCATGCCGAGAGCGCCGAGGAGGTGGACGAGGACACGTTCTTCCACGATCCGCGAACCGGCGGCACTATCGTCTCGTCTGCGCTGGAACTGATGCATACCATCCAGCGGGAGCGCTTTCCCTCGGCCAACTGGAACATCTATGTCGCCCAGGCGTCGGACGGGGACAATGCGTCGTCGGACACCACGCGCACCGCCACCCTGTTGCGGGACGATATCCTGCCGGCGGTGCAATATTATGCCTATATCGAAATCACGGGATCGGGGGCGGTGATCCGTGGCGAGACCGATCTGTGGCGCAGCTATCGTGCCATCGCCGATGAGAACGATCATCTGGCGATCCGCCAGGTCGGCGACCGCAAGGAGATTTTCCCGGTCTTCCGCGACCTGTTTTCCCGTCAGCGCGATACGGCGGAGGCTTGATGGATCAGATCATATCAGGGGGCGGCACGCCGGCCCGGTCCGGGGGGCTGCTCTATTCCGGCAATGACTGGAATTTCCAGATCATCCGCGACTGCTACGACGCGATCGAGGAGATCGCGCACGGCGAGCTGGGGCTGGAGACCTATACCAACCGGGTGGAGATCATCACTTCCGAGCAGATGCTGGATGTCTATACCGCGCACGGCATGCCGGTGGGCTACAAGCACTGGTCGTTCGGCAAGCGCTTTATCGGCCATGAGAATGCCTATCGGCGCGGGCTGATGGGACTGGCCTATGAGGTCGTCATCAATTCCGATCCCTGCATCAGCTATCTCATGGAGGAGAATTCGGCGACGATGCAGGCGCTGGTAATCGCGCATGCGGCGTTCGGGCATAATCACTTCTTCCGCAATAACAGGCTGTTCCGGGAATGGACGGACCCGTCCGACATCCTGGATTACCTGGAGTTCGCCCGTGGCTATATCGCCCGGTGCGAGGAGCGGCATGGCCATCGGGCGGTGGAGCGTGTGCTCGATGCCGCGCATGCCTTGCAGAACCAGGGGGTCAACCGCCATTCCGGCGCTCGCAAGCTGGACCTGAAGGCCGAGCAGCAGCGCGCCAAGGAGCGGCGGGCCTATGAGGACAGCGTCTTCAACGATCTGTGGCGGACCCTGCCGACCGAGGCGGGCGATGCGGCGGGGGCGGCCGAGGGGGCCCATGCGCGCCGCCTGTTGGGGCTTCCCGAGGAGAACCTGCTGTATTTCCTGGAGAAGAATGCCCCGCGCCTGGCCCCGTGGGAGCGGGAGATCATCCGTATCGTGCGGATGATCGCACAATATTTCTATCCGCAGCCCCAGGTGAAGATGATGAACGAGGGCTGCGCCACCTGGGTGCATGTCTACATCATGCGGCGCCTGCACGAATTGGGGCGGATCGACGACGCAGCCTATCTGGAAGTCATCCATTCGACGTCGAACGTGATCAACCAGCCTGGATTCGACATGGGGGGAGGGGCGTCGTTCAATCCCTATGCGCTGGGTTATGCGATGATGACCGATATTGCGCGCATCTGCACCGAGCCGACCGCCGAGGACCGGGAATGGTTTCCCGATATCGCGGGCAACGGGGATGCGATCGGCACGCTGCGCCATGCCTGGGCGGAATATCGGGACGAGAGCTTCATCCAGCAATTTCTGTCGCCGAAAGTGATCCGCGATTTTCGCATGTTCCGCCTCAGCGACGATACGGCCCAGCCCTATCTGCTGGTCGATGCCATTCATGACGAGGCGGGATATCGTGATATCCGCCGCAGTCTGGCGCGCGTCTATGATCCCGGCACGTTCTATACCGAGATCGAGATCGTCGATGTGGACCTGCTGGGCGACCGCACCCTGAAGCTGGAGCACCGGACCCGGACCGGCCAGTTGCTCCAGGCCCGCGATGCGCGGCAGACGCTCGATTACCTCGCCGCCCTGTGGGGGTATGGCGTGGTTCTGAACGAGGTGGATACCCAGACGGGCGCCGTGCTGGCCACCCACACGGCGGAGCCCGCGCCGTAGGGGGCTTTTGGGAAACGCGCGCCGGCGGTGATCCGGTGCGCGTTTTTTTTGGCAGGCGCATGCGGAATATGTCTGTTATTCGCGTCCGTTCGTAACAATATTTTGTTGGTAATGAAAATTATGAAATTCACTTGCGATTTTTGGAAAGTGGAAGACTAGCCAGCCCGGCCGAAAATTTGTATCGAAAGAACATCAAACTGGATAGCGGGCGGTGTCCGCCCGGTCTTCGGGCGTCCGAATCGTGGTTCGGGTGTGGTGGGGCGAACAGCAGGGTTGGCGGGATGAACATGATATTTCCTTCGTGGGTCCGACGGTCGCATGTTGGCTGATCGGCGGTCTCGCGTTGCGCGGCGTATTTCGCGCTCCCTAGCGGTCGCCTCGGTTCTGACGGCGATCGCGGCACATGGGCCGGCGCATGCCGCCGAGCCGATCCTGCAGACCGAGGAAAGCGACATCGTCACCCTGCCTCCCGGCGGCCCGCATCGGGTGCTGGTCGAGGACGGGGTGTATCGCCACAGCAAGGACGGGCGGGTCTATGTCGTGGACCTGGACACCGGGCGGCTGCTGGGCATGGTGCAGGCGGCCTATAACGCCAACATGGTGGCCGATCCGGCGGGCAAGGCGTTCTATGTCGCCGAGACGACGTGGGAGCGCGGCAATCGCGGCAAGCGCCACGACATCCTGGCGGCCTACGATCCGCGCACGCTGGAACAGGTCGCGGATATCGACCTGCCGGGCCGGGCGCTGATCACGCCCAAGAAGCCCGACATGGCGATCGGCGCCGATGGGCATTATGTCTATGTCTACGATTCCAGCCCGACCAATGCGGTCCATGTCTATGACACCGGCCTGAAATCGGTTGTGCGGACGGTGGACGTGCCGGGCTGCGGGCTGATCTTTCCGTGGGGCAATGCCGGATTTTCGTCGATCTGCGGCGACGGGTCGCTGGCGAACGTGCAGATGGACGCCAAAGGCGCGCCGACTCTGACGCGGACCCCGCCGTTTTTCGTGCCCGATCGCGACCCGGTCTTCGAGCACAGCCCGGAGGTCGCGGCCAGCGGGCATGTCTGGTTTATTTCATACAGCGGTCTGATCTATGAGACGACACTGGGCGCGCAGTCCAGCGTCGCCAAGCCGTGGTCGATCCAGGAAGCTGCCGGCCTGAAGGCAGCGTCGGATACCCGCGCCCCGTTCGAGGTGACGTGGCGGCCCGGCGGCTGGCAGCTTGCGGCGCTGCGGGCGCGCGATTCGCATCTGTTCGTGCTGATGCATAAGGGTACGTTCTGGACCCACAAGGACGCGGGCTCCGAACTGTGGGAGCTGGACCTGAAGACGCACCGGCTGGTGCGGCGCATTCCGCTGGCCGCCCGCAGCATGATGGTCGGCGTGACGCAGGATGCGCAGTCGCGCATCATGCTGACGGATGAAGCCGGCGACCTGATGGTGCTGGACGGTGCCGACGGCAAGCCCGTGCGCAAGATTGGGGCGCTGGGCGATGCGCTGATCTTTACGGCGGCGCCTGGAGAATGAGCCCCCGGAATGATCCCCGCGTGACGGAGAAACGATATGCCCAATCCTGAAGACAGGGGGGCCGTCGGCGTGACGCGGAACGGCCTCGACACCATGGCCGAACGGCTTGCCCGCCATCTTGCCGGCCGTTCCTCCCGCCGCAGCGCGCTTGCGCGGCTGGGCGGGTGGGCCGCCGCGATTCCGGCCTTTCCGCTGTTGCCGGTCTGGCGGCGCGACGCGCGGGCCGCAGCGCCTGCTGCGCCGTCGCCCTTTGCCGCCAAGGCGCAGGCCAAGGACGATACGAAGTGCGATTACTGGCGTTATTGCGCCATTGACGGCAATCTGTGCACCACCTGCGGCGGTGGCGTTCATAGCTGCCCGCCGGGGACGCATCCGTCGCCGACCTCGTGGATCGGCACTTGTTTCAACCCGCAGGACCGTCGCGCGTACCTGATCGCCTATCGCGATTGCTGCGGGCAGGATGCCTGCAACGAGCAGAATTGCCTGGGCACCGATGGCGACCTGCCGACCTATCGTCCGCAGGCCAATAACGACATCATCTGGTGTTTCGGGACCGGCTCGCTGCTTTATAATTGTTCGACCGCCGTGATTGTAGGAACTGCCGAATGAAGAAAATCCTTACCCTGGCCCTGTGTCTGGGTGCCGCGACCCCGGCTTTTGCCGCGCCGGATGGCCAGGCGCTCTACGGTGCCAATTGCGGCATCTGCCACCAGGGCGGTGGTGTCGGCGCGCCGGGGCAGTTTCCGCCGCTGGCCAACCGAATCGACAAGATCGTCTCGACGCCCGAAGGCAAGAAATACGTGACCGAAGTGCTGATGAACGGTCTGGCCGGCTCGATCGACGTGGCCGGCATGACCTATGTCGGCTTCATGCCCAGCTTCAAGAGCCTGTCGGATGACGACGTGGCGGCGATCCTGAGCTATCTGTCGTCGCTGGGTGGCACCAAGCCCGCGCCCGTGGTCACGCCGGCGGATGTGGCGGCCGCGCGCGCCGCGCCGATGGCCTCCTCGGCCGTGGCGGCGGCCCGCAAGGAGCTGAACGCGGCGCATCCGCTGCCATAAGAGCCTGACTGGAAATGCGCGCGGGCGGCGAGCCTGCGCGTATTTGCACGTTACCCTGCCGCCGGTACCAATGCGCATTTCCTGCGCCTTCGGGTCGGTGGCGATGAAGGCCATGCGACTTCGATGTTCAAGAATACACGCCTTGCGTGCCGCTATGGGGTGCGCTTGCTCGGCCGATCGATTTTTCAGGTGTGTTCAAGGTCCGGTGGGCGTTTTGCGCGCGTGACGCGGTCGGGCGTGGTGATGGCCGCCATGGCCGGGCTGATGATGTCGGGGCAGGCTGCGCTGGCGCTGGACCAGGTGCGCACCACCTATCTGGAAAAATGCGGCGGTTGCCATGGGATCGAGGGGCTATCCGGGCAGACCTATATTCCGACGCTGCGCGACCGGATCGGGACGTTGAGCTGCACGCCGGAGGGCCGGGCCTATCTGCTGACCGTGCCCGGCGTTTCGATGTCGTTGATTCGCGACGATGCGCTGATGGCGCAGGTGATGAATTTTGTGCTGTTCGATCTCGGCGGCCACAGCACGCCGGCCGGCACGCGCCCCTTCACGGCGGAAGAGGTTCATACCCAGCGCGGCCACCCGTTGAGCACCACCGACCTGCCGGCGGTAAGGGCCCAGGTCTGGGCACGGGCTACCGCATGTGCGGCAGGCCACCGGTAAAAAACGCCACGTGGGCTAAAGAAGGCGGAGCCGGTCCGGAAATGCGCGCTGGTGGGCGAGAGCGGCCCTGAGGGCCGCGCCCGCCGTGTGTTTCCGAGCACCGGCGCGCAGGAAACGCGCGTCGGATCGCCACCAGCCCGCATTATTAGGGGAGGCGGCGGGCGAGGTCGGCCGCGGCCATGGCGAAGGCCTGGTAGAAATCGTCATGCACGGCGACCTTGCCGCCGGAGAGGCGAATGAAGCCCTCGGTCATGCCGTTCTGTACCATGCCGTCCGAATGGGCGAGGATACCGTCGGCGTCCTCCATCGCGCCCGAGCCGACCGGGGCGTCTTGGGTGACGCGCGGGCGCAGGGTGTCGTGCCATGCGGCGCGGCGGTAGGCGGCGACTTTCTCCGGGTAGGGGCGGCCGTCGGTCGTGTAGCCGGCCAGGGGTTTGCCCTGCGCCATCATGTAGCCGATTTCCACCGCCGTGCCCGGGTCCATGTCGGCGCTCCGGCGGAAGGGGTCGAGGCAGAAGATGCCGCCGGCGCAGCGATCCATCAGGGCGCGGTCGGCGCGCACGATCTTGAGGATCGTGTCCAGGCCCGGCGGCAGGGATTCGATGCCGGCCTGGCCGTCGAAGGGGGCGAGGCCCTCCAGCCCCACGTCGTGGCACAGCGCGCGCAGCCGGTCGAAAATCGCGACCGCGCCGGGGCGGAAGACCAGATCGCCAGCCAGATAGACGGTTCTCTTCGCTGTCATGCGGCTTCTGCTCTCCTTTTTCTTGCCACGATCCGATTCGCATCTTATGTGGAAGCGCCAACGGTCGGGTACCCGAGGCACTGGGACCCCTGCAACGGTAGATGAGGTTCCAGCACGATGTCTTCCCCCAGCCATCAGCATTCCGTATCCCGTGTCGAGGAGCGCATTCGCGAGGCCCTGGCATTCGACGACGTTCTGGTTGTTCCCGCGGAATCGCGGGTTCTGCCCGGGCAGACATCCACCGGCAGCCGCCTGACGCGCCGCATCGGCCTGAACATTCCGCTGATTTCGGCGGCGATGGACACTGTGACCGAGGATGCGATGGCCATCGCCATGGCCCAGCAGGGCGGCATGGGCGTGATCCACAAGAATCTGTCGATCGACGAGCAGGCCGAGCATGTCCGGCGCGTGAAGCGCTACGAATCGGGCATGGTCGTCAACCCCGTGACCGTGTGGCCCGACCAGACCCTGGCCGACGTCAATGCCATCATGACGCGCCACGGCATCAGCGGCCTGCCGGTGATCGAGCGCGACACCAAGCGGCTGGTCGGCGTGCTGACCAACCGCGACGTGCGCTTCGCCACCGACCCGAACCAGCGGGTCGACGAGCTGATGACGCGCGACAATCTCGTGACCGTCCGCGCCGATGTCGGCCGGGAGGAGGCCCGCCAGCTTCTGCACCGCCGCCGGATCGAGAAGCTGCTGGTGGTCGATGACGAAAATCGCTGCATCGGGCTGATCACCGTCAAGGACATGGAAAAGTCGGTTCTGTATCCGCTGGCCAACAAGGACGAGATGGGGCGCCTGCGCTGCGCCGCCGCGACCGGCGTGGGCGAGGACGGGTTCAACCGTGCCCGCGCGCTGATCGAGGCCGGGGTGGACGTGGTCGTGGTCGACACCGCGCATGGCCATTCGGCCGGCGTGATGGAGGCCGTGGCGCGGGTCAAGGCGCTGGACGACCGCATCCAGGTGGTTGCCGGCAATGTCGCGACGCCCGAGGCGGCCATTGCCCTGATCGAGGCCGGCGCCGACTGCGTGAAGGTGGGAATCGGTCCGGGGTCGATCTGCACCACGCGCGTCGTGGCCGGCGTGGGCGTGCCCCAGTTTACCGCGGTGATGGAAACGGCTGTGGCCTGCCATGAGCGCGATATTCCGGTGATTGCCGATGGCGGCATCCGCACCTCGGGCGATATCGTCAAGGCGATCGGTGCCGGGGCCGATGTCGTGATGGTCGGCTCGCTGCTGGCCGGCACCGCGGAGGCGCCGGGCGAAGTGTTCCTGTATGAAGGGCGCTCGTACAAATCCTATCGCGGCATGGGCAGTCTGGGCGCCATGGCGCGTGGGTCGGCCGACCGGTATTTCCAGCAGGAAATCAAGGAAACCCACAAGATGGTCCCCGAGGGGATCGAGGGACGCGTGGCCTTCAAGGGCGGCATGGATGCGGTGGTGCATCAGTTGGTCGGTGGCCTGCGGGCCGGCATGGGCTATACCGGCTCGGCGACCGTTGCCGACCTTCAGGTGCGCGCGCGCTTCCGCCGGATTACCGGGGCCGGTCTGCGCGAGAGCCATGTCCATGACGTGGCGATCACGCGTGAAGCGCCGAACTATCGGCGCGACTGATCCCACCCTCGATCGCCATCTCCGACTGACAGGACGACTATGACGCCCAGCGCGCGGCTTGCTGCCGCCATCGATCTGCTGTCGGAGATGGAGGCGACGCCGCGTCGTCCCGCCGACGCCGTTGCCAACGCCTTCTTTCGCGAGCGCCGCTATATCGGCGGCGGGGACCGCCGTGCGGTGTCCGAACGGGTCTGGGCCGTGCTGCGGCACTGGCGCCATCTTGGCTGGTGGCTGGAGCAGGCGGGGGTGCCGGCCACCCCGCGCACGCGCCTGATTGCCGCCATGCAGCTGATGCCCCGGCCGGGTGAGGCCCCGGTGGTCCTGTTTTCGGGTGACCGGTACGGGCCCGCGCCGCTGACGGCGGCCGAGCAGGAACTGGGCGCCCGACTACGCGGCCAGGCGCTCGCCGACCCCGCGATGCCGCAGGCGGTCCGGCTGGAAGTGCCGGACTGGCTGCTGCCGCGGCTGGCCGAGACGTTCGGTGCCGCGCTGGAGGATGAGGTCTCGGCGCTGGCGGGCGAGGCGACGCTGGACCTGCGGGTCAATCTGCTAAAGACGACGCGCCAGGAAGCGGCGCGCCTGCTGGCGGAAGGGGGCATCCACGCCGAGGAGACGGATCTTTCCCCCTGGGGGCTGCGCGTACCGGGGCGGCAGCCGGTGACGGCGACGGCGGCCTTCAAGGCCGGCCTGGTGGAAATCCAGGACGAAGGCAGCCAGATCGTGGTGGCGGCGGCCGATGCGCGCCCGGGCATGCGCGTGCTGGATTACTGCGCGGGTGCTGCCGGCAAGACGCTGGGCATGGCCATGACCATGCAGAATCGTGGCCATATCGTGGCCTGCGATGTGTCCGAGCCCCGGCTGGAGGGCGCGGTGCGCCGGCTGCGCCGGGCTGGGGTCCATAACGCGGAGCGGCATCTGCTGGTGCCGGGCGACCGCTGGGCGCGGCGGCGGGCCGGCAGTTTCGACCGGGTGCTGGTCGATGCGCCCTGTACCGGCACCGGCACCTGGCGCCGCAATCCGGACGCGCGGCTGCGCCTGACCGAGCGGGACCTGGAGGAACTGACGGCGAAACAGGCCGAGATCCTGTCGACCGCCGCCACGCTGGTGCGGCCGGGCGGGCGGCTGATCTATGCCACCTGTTCGGTGCTGCGCGAGGAAAACCAGGACCGGATCGCGTCGTTCCTGGCGGCATCGCCGCAATTCCGCCGGGCCCAGCCGGAGCCCGATTGCGGCCTGCCGCCCGATCTGGCGCAGGAGGGGATGATCGCGCTGTCGCCCCTGCGCCACGGCACCGACGGGTTCTTCGCGGCCGTTCTGGAACGGGTGGGCTGAAAGACCGCGCCGTACCGGCGCGGCGTCCTATCCTGCTCACGTCGCACGACATAATCTGGTACTCTCCGGTTCTTCGAACCAACCGTCCGGGATAGGTGTATGCAGGATAATCTGGCCATTGGGATCTTGTGCGTTCTGGGTGGTGGCATCGGGGCCCAGTGGGTTGCCTGGCGGTTTCGGCTGCCTGCCATCGTCCTGCTGTTCGCACTGGGGCTGATCTATGGCCCCGGGCTGAACCTGCTGCATCCGTCGGCGGCGATCGGCCCCTATTTCCACCCGATGGTCTCGCTGGCTGTTGCCTTCATCGTGTTCGAGGGCGGGCTGGGGCTGGATTTCCGCCAGTGGCGCGCGGCGGGCGAGGGGGTGCTGCGCCTGACGGTGGTGGCGCTGCCGATCAACCTGGTGCTGGGGACGCTGGCGGCCCATTTCGTCGGGCATCTGCATTGGGGCGCATCCTGGCTGTTCGGCGCCATCATCGTGGTCACGGGGCCGACCGTGGTGCTGCCGCTGCTGCGCCACACCAAGCTGCGGCCCCGGGTGGCGGCCTTCCTGCGGTGGGAGGCGATCCTGAACGACCCGGTCGGTGCCATCCTCGCGACGCTGGTGCTGGAGTTCCTGATGATCCAGGGCAACCGGCATTCGGGGATGTTCGTGGCCGAAATCGTGCCGCACCTGCTGTTCGCCACCATGATGGGGCTGGGCTGCGGCGTCTTTCCGGCGGTGCTGGTGCGCTTTCTCTCCCGGCGCGACCTGATCCCGGAAATCCTGCGGATTCCGATCATTCTGACGCTGGCGATGAGCGTCTTTGCCATCTGCAATTTCTTCATGGAAGGCGCGGGGCTGATGGCGGCCACCGTCTTCGGCATGGCGCTGGCGAACCTGCATGTGCTGGGCATGAGCGAGTTGCGGCGCATCAAGGAATCGCTGGGCGTGCTGGTCGTGTCGTGCCTGTTCGTCATGCTGACGGCCGACCTGCATCGCGAGGTGCTGGCCCGGCTGTCGCTGCCGATCGTGGCCATGACGCTGACGGTGCTGTTCGTGGTGCGGCCGGTCGGCATCCTGCTTTCGACCATGCGTTCCGGCCTGTCGTGGCAGGAGCGGCTGTTCGTCGGCTGGATCGCGCCGCGCGGTATCGTCGCCGCCGCCGTGGCGGGGGCGGCGGGGCTGCAACTGAGCGATGCCGGTTATCCCAGTGCGGACCTGGTGATGCCCGGCGTGTTCGCGCTGATCGCGACGACCATGATCCTGCATGGTTTTTCTCTTCGCCCGATCGCCCGCGCCCTGCGGCTGACCTTGTCGGACGACCCCGCGCTGGCCATCGTGGGGGCCAGCGCCTGGTCCACCGACCTGGCGGGGGTAGTGCATCGCCTGGGTTGCCCGGTGGTGCTGGTGGATACCTATGCCGGCGCGCTGGCGGCGGCGATGCGGGCGGGCATTCCCACCTTGCGGGCGGAGCTGCTGTCCGACGAAGGGATGGAAAGCCTGGAGGAGCGGCCGGCCGACTATCTGATCGCCGCCACGCCCGACTCAATCTATAACGGGCTGGTCTGCGCCCGGCTGGCTCCCGATTTCGGGCGCCAGCGCGTGTTCCAGGTCAGCCCCGGCGTGGCGCGGCTGGATCTGTATCGTGGGTTGAGTCGCGATTCGCGCGGGCGGGTGCTGGGAGAACCGGCATGGAACTTCACGCTGTTCGAAACCCTGTTCGAACGCGGGTGGCGCTTTCGCGCCATGCCGCCCGTTCCGGCGCCTGCGGCCGGTGGGGCCGCCGTGCCGTCGAGCTCGGCCGACGGCAACCGGCTGATGATCCTGACCCTTCGCAAGGGAACCGCGATCTGGATCTGCTCGGCCGAGGATGCGACGCCGGTGGAGCCCATGGCCGGTGACATCGATGTGGTCATGGAGCCTCCTGCGCCCCCGGAACAGACCGGACTGGCCTGAGAGCCTGTCTGGAAATGCGTGACTGGCGGCTACGTGCCGTCAGGTGGGCGGGAGGACTTCGATTTCCGACAGGCCGGCCGCGAGCAGGCGGCGCAGGTCTGCCTCATGCAAGGCGATGCAGCCTTCGGTCGGTTTCCGGTCGGGCGATTGCAGATGCAGGAAGATGGCCGATCCACGGTCGGCGACCGGAGGAGAGTCGTTGTAGCCTAGGACGATCACGATATTGTAAACGTCATCGTCACGCCACATCCGCTCGTGGCGGGCGGGGTGCGGCAGCGTGACCGGGCGGTTGTAGTCGGCATGGGTGGGGTCGTCGCACCAGCCGTCATTCGGTGCCAGGGGCTCGACCGGCAGATGGCTGGCGGGCGCGGGAACCCGGTCCGCGCGATACAGGACCCGCCGTAGCGCCAGCTTGCCCGCCGGGGTGGCGTGATCGCCCTCCTGCTTGTGGACGCGGACGCCAGCGGCGCCGATGATGGCCGGGATTTCCTCGCCCATGCAATGCAGGCGTGCGTCGGACCCTGTATTTGTTTTTAGTAACGCGCGTATCATGAATCGCTCCAACTGGATCGCTTTTTGCCCTGAATCGGTTCTAGACTATCGGGCCTGAGATCTGGATACGGCGGATGTGACCGGGATGGGGAGTGAGGTGTCATATCGGCTGAGCCGGGTGCTGCCGTTTCCATCCCGGGGATGATATAGGATAAAGATGCCGACCCCGCGTGAATGGGGCCCGGTCAAAATAAAGAGGGTTCGATGGCAGGTGCGCGTCCCATTCTGATAGTGGATGACGATCAGACGTTACGTCATATGCTCGTCGAACAATTGCAGCTGGAGGGAGAATTCCAGGCGATCGAGGCCGAGTCGGTGGCTGATGCCTGGGAGAAGCTGAACGCGCCCGGAGCCCGTTTTGATGCCATCATCCTGGATGTAACGCTGCCCGACGGCGATGGCCGTGATTTCTGCGCCGAGCTGCGGCGGCAGGGAAAGCGGATTCCGATCATCATCCTGACCGGTTCGGACGAAGAGACGGATGTAGTGCGCGGGCTTGATGCCGGTGCGAACGACTATGTCGCCAAGCCGTTCCGCATTGCCGAGCTGCTGGCGCGGCTGCGCGCCCAGATGCGCATCTTCGAGAACAGCGAGGATGCCGTGTTCTCGATCGGGCCGTATGTCTTCCGCCCCTCGGCCAAGCTGCTGCAGGAACCCGCCCGCAACCGCCGGATCCGCTTGACGGAAAAGGAAGCGGCGATCCTGAAGTTCCTCTATCGGGCCGGGACGCGGCCCGTGCCGCGCCAGGTTCTGCTGAACGAGGTCTGGGGCTATAACGCCGCCGTCACCACCCATACGCTGGAAACCCATATCTACCGCCTGCGACAGAAGATCGAGCCCGATCCGACCAATGCGTCGCTGCTGGTGACCGAGGGCGGTGGTTATCGTCTTGATCCGGAAGGAGGCGTGCGGGCGTCCTGATCGCGTTTCCTCTGGCGCGCAGCCGGGCGCCGATCGAAAAGATATGCGGTCCTGTCGTTTTGCCAGGCTGTCGCACGCGATCGGGTGACCACGCCAAGGCGCGTGCGGTTTTCGATTCTCGACGAAGCCACGATCACCTGCGGTACCCCTCCGGGTGATCGACGCGCCACTGAAAGGCGGTTTCGATGATCGTGTCGAGATCGGCAAAGCGGGGCGTCCAGCCGGTTTCCCGGCGAATGCGCGAGGAATCGGCAACCAGCACGCTGGGATCGCCCTCACGACGCGGGGCCCCCTCCCAAGACAAGTCGTGGCCCGAAATCTGCGCGACGCTATCGCGGATGCCGGTGTCATCGGGGGGCAGGTAGTCATTTCCGAACAGCTTCAGCGCCGGGCGCCGGCCCGGGGCTGCGTCGATGGTCAGAGGGATCAGATGCGTCTCCGGACGGCGATCCTCGCCGAGCCGGCCTTTGGCATCGGCGCCGGCGGCGTTGAAGTAGCACAGGCAGGCGTGGCGCATGCCGTGGATGCGATCCGCCCACAGAAGCGCGCATTCGATGAAGAACTTGCTTTCTCCGTATGGCGAACCGGGGTCGATGCGGGCATCGTCGGTGATCGGCGGGGGCCTGCTGTCCCCGCCGAACAGCGCCGCGCGGTGGAGGAGAGGACAAAGCGTTTGACGCCATGTCCGGCACAGGCTTCGATCAGATTGAGGGATGTGACCGTGTTGAGGCGCAGATAATGATACGGCTCGGCCATGGATGTTCCGACCAACGACAGCGCGACGAAATGCAGAACGGCATCCCACGGTCCCTCGGCCACGATGGGCTAGTATGGTCGGCGTCCAGCAGGCTGACAGCGACATGACTGCCGACGAAGCCGGCGCCGGCAGTAATAAGACAACGCATGACGGAGTCCCTTTCGGTAACTGGTTACAAAGTCAATCCAGCGTGCAGACGGCAATGAACACGATGCCCGAGCGAGGCGGATTATGGAGGGCATCGTCTAATGTGGCGAGACGGCGCCATTCATGGAAGAAGCAAGGGGCCGGGCGGATGTGTGCCTGGGGAATTCCGCACGCGGCTGAGTCGGCGGTTGAATTCAATATTTAAATATAATTACTGAAAATCACACGATGATAGCAGATAATTTTGGATTTTTATTTTAATTATTTGAAAAAGAGACGAAAAGTCGTTGCTTTTTTCAGAAAGTGACCATCTCACTTTGATACAAGTGAAGACTTGCAGAATGTAATTTCAATTCTATAATAAAAAAGAAAACAATAATTGGTGGCTGCTGAAAGATCATGGACAAAAAACTTCACGGGGTATTCCTGCGAGATAAACCACCTCATACCTATACGGCAAATGCCGGAGATCTTCTAATCAGTAACGGTGTGAAGGAGTTATTTGATATAAAATATGATATTTCTGTTTATTGGAAAAATAGATCATTTTATATCGAAGATGATTTTCCGGATAGGGTAGATATGTTGGTGTACGCTGGCATGCCGCAATTCGGTGCTCGGAATCGGCTCAGTGACCAGGAGAAAATCTGGCGGTCTTTGCTTGAACAGTTCGCAAGAGAAACACCGGCTTTCAACGTGGGCGGCGGGACAGGCTACTCGATACGAGGCAATCGCCTCGTTATTGCCAGCGATATGGTGAGGTATCGGACGAATCGGGATTTTTACACGTCACAACAGAATGTACTCTTCCTGCCTCGAGATCCGCTGAGCTGGCACTTTCTCGACATGCTCGGTCTGGATCCAACGCTTCTGCTGTGTCCGTCAGGTTATAATCCGCCTGTGCAGGCAGAGCCGGCTTATGAAATTGCGATTAACGTCATGCCTCCGGATCATGAGGTATTCGCAGATGATCTGGCCGACAGGCGGGAGGATTACGTGGATCTCGTAAGATCCGTCGTTTCCCGATATCCAGATGCCCTTTTCATCTGCCACGAAGAGACGGATATTCTCTTTATCCGTTCCTTGGGGGGCGCTCATGTTGTTATACCGGGCTCTGCCCCAGAACTTGTTGAGGCTTACAGCAAGGCTCGTAAAGTTGTATCCTTTCGAGTGCATGGTACAGTCGCGGCGCTGTTGTGTCGGTCCCAGGTGCTGCATTTCTCGATCGATGGCCGATCGGACCTTTTGACGCCGTATATGGCCGGTGGCCTATGGAAATACGACCTGTTGCGTCATGACAGGGCGTACCATACGTCTCTGCTTGAGACCTTTCTTGGCGAAGATACAGTCGTGGATGTCGCGCCAATCGTCACGGGTCAGCGGGACATGGCCCTCGATCGGATCGAAGCAAGGTTCGGGAAGAACCCTGCTAACAGTTCCGACGCTCCCGTGAGAACGCTCATTGTCGATCCGGACAAGGTCGGAACGCTTGCCCGCGATGATGAGATCATCCTGACTCATCGACGCTTCCATCATCGAGGAGAGGATTATGGTGACCATTCCCTGATCTTCGCTATTGCGAAAACCGAGGGGCATGCTGTCTATGGACCATATATCACTGTTCCGGAGGGGCGTTATCGCTTGATTTTTGATTGCGAGTTTCTTGGTCGATTTGACGGAAATCTGCCGGTTGATCTGGTCTACGACGTCGTTGACGATGCATCTGCGTTCCGGGAGAGTACGCGTGTGCCATTGCGTGATGCGCTGATCCAGAAAAGGATCGCGATGCTGGAATTCACAACAGACCGTGCAAACGCCTCGCTTGAGTTCCGGATCTATATCGACGGGCATATGCCGGATCTGGAGATGCAATTCTACGGCGTGCGACTGAGAAAACTGGACTGAGAAGCCCTGCTGGCGGAACGCGTCATGGGATTATTCCGGCGTGTTCCCCGTCACGATATTGGTCGTATTTCGCGTAGGCGGCATGATGACCCCCTTTATACAACCACGAAAGATGTTGTTCTGGATCGATGCGTAGTCAATGCCCTCGTCGATCCGAACACCGACCATGGAGGTTTCCGCTTTCTCCTTGTAACCCGTGCAGAAATTTGTCCCGTTCACGATCGTGGCTCCCTTCGATACATGGCTGGACGGTCTCGCTGAGATGTGCAGTCCGGCATGTCGCGCCCCAGCATGCGTTGTCCCTTCGGTGCCGCAGCCAATGACGTCTCCGCCCGAGAGTTTGAAATCCAACACGGAATCTATGATGCAGTCGTGCCGCGCATTGGCAATATAGGGATTGTCAAGCTCCACATGCGCGGAACCAGAGTCATTCGCGTCACGAAAGACCATGAGATTGTCGGGCGGTCCATAGCCGTAGCATTGATACGCGCTGGCATGAAAATGCACGATGTCGAGTGCCAGGATACAAGCCGAATCGCCCGGATCGCCTGCGGCATTGATCTCGCTTTCCAAGCGATAGAGATCGATGAATTGAGGGCAGGTTCCGATGTCATGGGAAAGTTCGCGGGGACAGTCGGTCTTTACCGCGATATGAGTTTGATTACAGGTGCCGTTCCGCACCCAAACTGTGGCGACGAAGCCGGTCACATGGATACATCCTCCGGGGACGACGTGGCCCGAGAGTGCTTCATCTACATGAAAATCCGTAAGGTCGACCACGTCCAGCCTCGTCGTGCAATTTCCGATATCGGCATTGCAGTTCTTGCCACTCGTGTCGCCGCTGAAGGTAAAGGCGTAGCCGTTGCTAACCGCTTGGGTCACGAAGACGTCGTGGAAATGGATGTGAAAGCCAGCATAGACCCAGAACGCGTTTTGTGCGCCGGCGACGAAGACATTCTCAACGAGACAGCCCCAACAATGATCAAAGCGCACTGCCGGACCCGATTGCGGCTGACTTGCCATGCTGTTGTCTCGAAACAGGAAGGCGATATCGCGGATAGCGCCACCATAAAAATAGCGGTCCCCTGGCCGTACCGGAGCCGCGAAACGAAAGATAGGCTCTCGTCCGCTGCCGACAATGACGAAGCGCGTACCGCCACGTTGCTGTGCCCCTCCACCATTACCCACGAGTGCGATGCCAGGGCAGGGAATCGTAATCGGCGCATTCGCGGCGACGGCATAATCTCCCGCCGGAAAGTGGATTTGACCCCTGTTGGGCCGGGAGCAGGACGCCACGATTGCCCGAGCGATCGCAGCGTTGTCGGGAGTGACGCCATCGCCCTTTGCGCCGAAATCCAGGACGGTAACAGCCTCGGCTGCCGACCGTAGAGGGCCGCCGCCGTCATCGGACTGCGAACCGGTGGCGAAGGTGATCACCATCATGGCGGTCAGTCCAAGAGTGATCCTCCAGACTATTCGGGAAAACCGTGAGTTGGCTCTCTTTCCTCCCGACTCATTCATCAGATTGTCCTTTCTTCTCCAGATCGCACCGGGATCATGCCGGACTGCTGCTGGGCATTTTCGGAATGGGTGTCCTCATGCGCAAAGATATGTCGCGACCTGACGTGCCCGGAACGGGCGGATAAAGACAATGTGAATGAGGCGGTCGAACGAGGGAAAGGGTCGGACTCTCGCTGATGGAAGGATTGCCGGCGGAAGAACTCGCATCGTTGTACGCGATATATATCTCCCGGTCCGAACGATATGGTGGCCGAGGCGCCTCCGCACTATAATGACATAAAGGAAGCCGTCTCCGCTTGCACCGGAGATGCTGTTTGCATTACCACGATGAGGTGATCGATGCCCTCGATGGCATCGTCGAAGGGCGCCGCTTGGGGATACGATCAGGCGTGAAATGAGGTGCTTAATGGGCGTGTCTGTCTTGCCGAATGGCGCTCATAGGGAAGACGGAGGGGGAGTAATCCTCCAGCCTGCCATATTCCTTGATCGCGACGGCGTGCTCAACGTCGATACGGGCTATCCGCACTGCCTGGAAGACATGGTACTCATTCCTGGCGCGGCGCGGGCCATCGCACTGGCGAAAAAGCTGGGCTATTTGACCGTCGTCGTCACGAACCAGTCCGGCGTCGCGCGCGGACTGTTCGGCGAGGATGACGTCGCGCGGTTCAATGCACATTTGGCCCGCGCACTTGCTTCGGAAGGCGGTTCGATCGACGCTTTCTATGTTTGTCCATACCATCCGGATGCCATAATTGAATCTTACCGTTGCGACCATCCGGATCGCAAGCCGAATCCCGGTATGATTCTTCGGGCCATTGCCGATTTGCCAATCGACCGTGCGAAGTCGTTCCTGATCGGCGACAAGCAGACCGATATCGATGCTGCGGCGGCGGCCGGAATCGCGGGCCAGCTTTTTCCAGGAGGCGATTTGTCCACCTTCCTTTCTTCTTTCCTCTCTGTGACGGTCACTGGAACAGGCTCATGATTAATGATTTCACTTTTGGGCGGGTGGCGATCATCGGCGACCTCCTTCTTGACTGCTATATCCATGGTTCGGTAGGCCGGATTTCCCCCGAGGCACCTGTGCCCGTGCTGCTGCGCGCCCATCAGACTGCCGTTCCTGGAGGCGCGGCCAACGTGGCGATGAATGCCGCGACGCTTGGTTGTTCCGTCACATTGGTTGGTCTGGTCGGCCAAGATGAATCGGCGGAGGCGCTGAGGGCTGTACTCGTGGGGACACCTGGTATCGACATTGCCGGGATTGTGGCCGATCCGGATTGGACGACAATTACCAAGACACGCGTCCTTAGCGGGCGCCAGCAGATCGTGCGGATCGACGATGAGCGGATCGAATTGCCGACGGAAGCGACGCGTAGCCGGCTTATCGAGGCCGCGCGCATCGCTATCGACAAGGCTGACGTCGTCGTATGTTCGGACTATGCCAAAGGCGTGCTCACCGATGACGTTTTGGCAGCGGTGATTGCCATCGCGAGCGCGCGAGGCGTTCCCGTGATCGTCGATCCCAAACGCAAGGATTTTTCGGCCTATCGTGGCGCCTTCCTCGTTACGCCCAATCGTAACGAACTTGCCGAAGCAACCGGGTTGCCGTTACGCACCGATGACGAGATTGAGCAAGCTGTTCGTGTGGTCTCAGCACAGTTCGGCGGTAATGTTCTGGTGACGCGATCGGAAGAGGGTATGACCCTGTTCCGACGTGAGGGGCAAGTCACCCATGTCCACGCGCATAAATCGGAAGTCTACGACGTATCCGGGGCAGGGGACACGGTGGTCGCGACGGTGGCCAGCGTGCTTTCGGCGGGTCAGGACCTGGAAACGGCTGTCGTCATCGCCACGAGTGCGGCCTCGATTGTCGTCAGTAAGCTCGGCACGGCGACAGTCTCGCGCGCCGAATTGAGCGCCGCATTGATGGCGGAAATGAAGGAGAGCGGAGCAACCGTCGCGCTCGGTCGCGCCAGCGCCATTATCGATGAGTGGCACCATCATGGCGCTCGGGTGGTGTTCACCAACGGCTGTTTTGACCTCGTGCATCCCGGTCATATCGCGCTGATCCGAGCGGCAGCCGGCCACGGCGACAAACTGATCGTTGCCATCAACAGCGACGCTTCGGTCAAGCGGTTGAAGGGGGCTAGCCGCCCGCTTCAGGACGAGCAGGCGCGGGCGACCGTTATCGGCGCGCTTCGCGACGTGGATCTGGTCGTAGTCTTTGATGAGGACACGCCGCTCGAAACCATCCAGGCCCTTCGGCCAGACGTTGTTGTCAAGGGTGCTGACTATCAGGAACATGAGGTCGTTGGCGGCGATTTCGTGAAATCTTATGGTGGTTCCGTCGTACTCGTCGACCTTATTTCCGGACGCTCGACGACCTCCATTGTCCAGAAAATGCAGGGCGTGCCTATGGCGCAGGCCGCAGTTTAAGGTATGAACCAAATAATCATGCCAGAATATGATAATGCTTCGGTGTGTCCGTCCACGAACGGAACGCCCCCGAACGTGGCTTGGAGAGACTGGCTCGTCTCCATGGCACTGCCTTTATGGTGCGGTGACGGTTTCGATCACCATCGCGGCCTTTTCCACGAGCGCCTCGCTTGGGACGGAAGTCCGGTGCCCATGGGGGCGCTACGCCTGATGGTCCAGGCCCGTCAAGTCGCGACCTATTGCCGTGCCGCTCTCGACGGCCTTCATGACATTTCGCAGGCGGCGGTACGCTGCCTCGACATAGTGGAGCGCCTCTACCACGGCAGCGACGGCTCGCCTGGCTGGATCTTCTCGCTGTCGGCAGATGGGGCCCCAGCGGATCGGCGGCGTGATCTCTATGCCCATGCTTTCATACTATTTGCGTATGGCTGGGCGATCCGCCTGACCGGCGAAGATCGCTATCGGCGCATCGCTCGCCGCACGGCCGACGAGATCGAGCGCATTTTTGCGGCCGAAAATGGCGGTTATAAGGATGTCGTTCCGGCGATGGACGAGCTACGTCGGCAAAATCCGCACATGCATTTGCTTGAAGCTTATCTCGTTTTGTTCGAGGTGACAGGCGATGCATTCTATCATGATCGGATCCGCGCTCTCACGAAGCTCGGCCTCGATCATCTGATCGATCCTCGGTCGGGCCTGCTGCTTGAATTTTTCGACTGCGGGTGGCTGCCGTCCGAGCCTGCGGGCCGGAATAGGGTCGAACCGGGACATCTTTTCGAATGGGCATGGCTACTGCATGAATATGAGCGCCTTGCCGCGCCAGGCGGAGCAGAGGCGGACCTGCTGCATGCGACGACGGAGCGGTTGTTTCATGTGGGGCTGTCTAAGGGGAGCGATCCATCACGTACCGGCTTCGTGTATGACGCGATGACCGATGACGGCGTCGTCTTCGAGCGATCCACCCGCATCTGGCCTCAAACGGAGCTATTACGCTTGCTTTGCCGCCGACGCGATCTAGGCAGGAATGACGGTGTGCTGACACATCGCATCAGCCTGGGGTTTCTCGAGCGCTACGCCCCAGTCCGTCTGGGGGGGGGATGGATTGATCGCCTTGACGAGGCGGGCGCGCCTCTCGTCGATCATATGCCTGCCAGTTCGCTTTATCATATCTATGGGGCGGGCCGAGAAATGGTACGGTTCGAGACGGTATTGCCGGATTAGGACAGTTTCCGCCCGAACAGATTCACAGGATGCTCCCGGAGAGAGGCATGGCGAGGAAACCAGTTCGCAGACAGAAGGCGTCCGATACCCAGTTTTCCGGAACGAAAAAAGGCCGGCTGCTAGCACTGATGGACAAGCTGAGCGGTGGCGAGGGGGAAGCTTTCCTGTCCCGACTCCATGACGGACCCGAGACTGTGGAAGCGCTCGCGGCCGAGATCGCGAGTGGGCCGTCGGTCGAGATTTTGTCAAAACTGGCTCGGACGAATACCGGCGGCATAGACTGGGTCACGCAAGCGGATTATGAATATGTCGGTTTACCACCGGATGCTTCGCGGTGCGATTTTCGCACGGGCTTTGAGACCTATCTGCGCGGGCGTCTCGGTAAGCGGGCGGATGGCTTCGCTGCGATCTTTGATGCGCTCGATCCGCATGCGAACCCCCTGATCATCGAGACGGGGTGTCTCCGCGTTCCAGGTAACTGGGAGGGAGATGGACAAAGTACCTTCCAGTTCGACTGGTATGTCCGCGAACGTCAGGGGCGGGTCGTTACGATCGACGTCAACGAACGCAGCATCGACAGCGCCAGGCGTGCGTGCAGCAGCGCCACGAGTACTATCCTGAATGACTCGGTCGCTGCTCTCGATATGCTCGGGGCGATAGCGGGGGAGCCAGCCGCGCTGATCTATCTTGATTCGTTTGACCTCGACATCGCGAATCCGATGCCGAGCGCGATTCATCATGCCATGGAGGTCATGGCAGCTCGCCGGCTTATCGGTTCGGGGACGATTGTGTGCATTGACGACTTTGACGTCGCCCCCCTCGGGCTGGGTGGCAAAGGGTTGATCGTCAATCAATTTCTTACGACAATTGGGGCTACCGTTCTCTATTGCGGGTATCAGAAGGTCTGGCGCGTCACGTCCTGACGTGACATGTGACATGTGACATAGACTTCTGATATTCGTAACCTGCTAAAGTGTTTACAATGAGTTTTTGTTTCATGATGCTATTGAGTTTCAATTCATATAGAGAGAAGAAGTTGAGACATTATCAAAGTTATTTAAAAAAGAGTTGAGGGTGAATGGACGAATGATAGACCGACCATAGCCATCGGGAGGATATGTTTAACACGAATCATCGGTGCAGGGCAGGCTTCCTGTGAAAAACACAACGACTTTCACATCGGCAATATTCAATCGAGAACAGACAGGTGATTTCTTGACAAAGAGTAAGTCCCACTTCCTACATATCGTCGATAACCTGCGGCTCCTCGGCAAGGCAACCCGGCGCGACATTCTGCGGCGGGCCGAAGCAGCGCGTGAGCAGAAGCGTTACGTGGTAGCTGCTGAACTCTACGAGGAAGTTCTGCGTTGCGGCGGCGTTACGGCGGGGACTCTTCTTCAGGCCGGGCATATGCATAAGGAGGCGCGCGATTTTCCCGCCGCCGAAGAGCGATATCTCCAAGCTGATGCGCTAGACGCAGACAATAAGGAAATTCTCCTGCAACTGGGCCATTTCTACAAGACGGTTGGCCGCTTCAAGGACGCTGAGCGGTATTATCAGCGATCGTTGATCGTTGCGCCGGACTGGGATGAACCTCGCCGCGAACTTAAGAATCTGAGGTCAAGTTTCGAACTTCAACGCGAGGAGGAACGCCAGCAGATCGAGGCAGAGAAGCTGCTTCTTGCTCGTGGCGACGAGATCGACAATCCCACGCTCAACCCGCTGGTAGATCCGGAGATCTTTGCCCGTAGCAAGGACGAACTCTATATCGAGCATCGCGAGGCCTTCGTTTTTACGCGAAATGGGCTCAATCAGATTACCCGTTGGGGCCGGGGGGCGACTGTCCGGGGCGTAGATTGTCTGCGCGGCTATATCGTCTCGGACATTCTTTATACCCATATCGAAATTTTTCTTGATGGGAAACGGATCTACAAGGGCGACCTTATCGCTGCCCCACAGCGCCGGGAAAAGACGAACAGGAACATCAAGAAATATGTATATAATGCGTGGATAGATTTTAGTGACGTCTCAAGAGGCTGGCACGACCTCGTGTTCCGCGCCGTGAACATCCGCGGCGACATGCGAGAGGGAGTGGATTGGCGGCGCGATCGAATCATCGTCGCCGATCCGGTGGACTCAGTGTTGTTCGGCGATTCCGACGGAGTGGTGGCACCGCCCGACCCGAACTCATCTAGGTCGCTTGTCGAGCAGATCAATGGACGTCCGAGCGTCGTTCACAAATGCTCGCCCAACTCGCTGCCATTCAAGCCGAAGCATATCGCCGTACTTCGTCCCGACCAGCTTGGCGACATGGTGGTGTCGGTGCCGGCGCTCATGCGTCTGAAGGAGATCTTCCCGGACACGAAGATCACCGGATTGCTCAGTCACGCGAATGAGGGCCTTGCACGCACATTGGGCGTGTTCGACGATATCGTTATCGTCGATTTTCCGGATGACCCCTACCAGCAGATGCGCGTCATGGAGCGTGAGGGGCAGGAAGCCCTGATGCGCCAACTCGAGCCATACAAATTTGACCTCGTCATCGACATGCCTGTCAGCGGCAATTCGTTCCGACTGCTGCCGCTGGTGGGGGCTCCGCTTACAGTCGGCTTCGGTGGTAGTCTTAAATCAATCGAAGTCAGTATTTCCAGTCATGACCCCCGCACGGGCAATGACTTCATGAAGCATTCGGCGCGTACCCGGATGCTCGTTGAAGCTCTTGCCTTGTCCGTAAACAGCGGCGCGAAGATTGTCCGGCGCGACGATCTCTCACGCACTTCATTAATTTCCTACGGTCTGTTGGAGGATGTCGATTATGTGGTCCTCCACAGTGGCTCGCGGATCAAGTTCACACAATGGCCGCATTATACTGACCTTGCCCGCAAGATCGTCGAGGAACTCGGCAAGGTTGTTGTCTTCATGGCGGAGACGGAGGACCAGAAAGCCCTTTTGCCCGCGCCGATGCTGGCCGACGGGCGCATCATTTATATCAATCAGAAGCTTCCATTTGACGATTTCGACGCCTTTTTATCCTTTGCTTCAGTTTTCGTCGGCAATGATTCCGGCCCCAAACACCTAGCTTCACTGCGGGGCGCACAAGTGGTGAGCATTCATTCTTCCCGGATTGGCTGGGTTGAATGGGGTCAGGAACTGACGGGAGTAGCCATTAGCCGGCGTGTGCCATGTGCTGGCTGTTCATTGCATCATGACTACGAAGAATGTGGGCATGATGTAGCATGCATTAAATACATCACGGTGGACGAGGTTTTCGGCGAAGTAAAAAAAATGCTTCTGGAACCGAAAGAAAAAGGAAAAATGTCTGTATTGGGACAAGTTGGTTAGCCCCAAACGCACATGTTGGTAGGGAGGCACGTTGCGGCAATGATCGTTTCGTAGCTACCCTACACATGGAGAAAGCATGCGCAATATTTTAGTATTCTGTTAATCCAAGAAATTCTCATGAGAATTTCTTGGATAGGCCGCTAGATTGCGGATAATTAATTCTCATAACCTTTGGTGTCGAGGAACACGCCGACGTCATCAGACGTGTCGACACGACGACAACCCAGCATAGCTCATTTAGAGTATCCGTCCGGTGAAAGCCGCCTTGCTGTGGTGAACGGTGATTTCTGATCTTAAGAGCGAGCTTAAGGACGTTTTTAAGAGCGGAAGATCGGATGGAAATCATCACGGGTATGGAAAGGCGGAGCGTGGAGGAGAAGCTCCGGCTTGTTGTGGAGGGTGATGCGCCGGTCAACAGCGTGACGCGGGTTTCGCGGCTGTATGATATTAGCCGGGCTCTGCTCTGGACGTGGCGGCGGCAACTGCGGCGGGGTGAGCTTGGCGGCAGGACGGATCAGGAATTCCTGGCGGTAACGATCCCGGCCTTGCCGTCCGGTCTAGCATTGCCCGATGGGGGCACTGACGCGGGGCTGGAGATTTAGCTGCCTGATGGGTTGCACCTGCGCGTGACGGCCAGGAAGGATCTTGGTCTGGTCGAGCGTGTGCTGACGCTGCTGCGACGATGATCCCGGTTCCATCGGGCGGTCAGGTCTGGCTGGCGATGGGTTCGACGGACATGCGCCTTGGCATGCCGGGCTTGGCGCTGCGGGTGCAGGAGACTCTGGGCCGCAATCCGCATGCGGGCGGTCTTTACGTGTTCCGGGGCCGGCGCGGCGACCTGATCAAGGTTCCTCCGGCACGACGGGCTGGGCATGTCGCTCTACGCCAAGAGGCTGGAACGCGGCCGGTTCATCTGGCCGTCTCCGGCAGATGGCGTGGTGGCTCTTTCTGCCGCCCAGCTCGGTTAACCTTGCTGGAAGGGATCGACTGGCGGCATCCGCAGCGCGTATGGCGGCCGGAATTGGCGGGCTGACGCGGTTGCTGATACCCAACCGGGCCGATCCGTGTTTTTATGGTCGACATGGAAACCGACAGGTCGGAAATTGATCGGCTACGGGCGGTCCTGGCGGCGTCCGAGGCGGCATGCCAGGAAGCGGAACAGTGCGCCACGGGTGCCGAGGCGATGGTCGCGCACCCGAAGCTGCTGATCGCCAAGATATGGCTGGACCGCTTCGGCGCGTCCTCGGAGCGCGGCCGGCGTCTGGTCGACCAGTTGGAACTCGAACTCGAGGATCTGGAAGCGGCAATCGCCGAGGATGATCCGTCCAATGTGCCGGGCGCCGCGATTGTCTCGCCTGAAGTGGTATCCGAACGGCAGCGCCCCGCGTCGGCCCTTTCCTGCTGATCTGCCGCGTGAGCGGGTCGTCATCCCCGCGCCCGCGCGTTGTCCGTGCTGTGGTTCATCCCGTCTGGCGAAGTTGGGCGAGAGCGTCACCGAGACGCTTGAGGTGATCCCGCGCCGGTTCAAGGTGATCCAGACGGTGTGGGAGAGATTCTCCTGCCGGGACTGCGAGAGCATCACCCAGCCGCCGGCACCGTTCCATCCGATCACCCTGGGCTGCGCTGGACCATGGCTGCTCTCGACGATCCTAACCGGCAAAGTTTGCCGATCACCTGCCGCTGACCCGCCAGAGCGAGGCCTTTGCCCGCGAAGGGATCGACCTCGACACTTCCACGCTGGCCGACTGGGTGGGGGCGAGCACTGCCACCCTGGCGCCGCTGCTCGCGCTGGTCCGCGCCCATGTGCTGGCGGCGGAACGGCGGACCGGCACCGCCCGCTGCCTGGTTCCGCTACTCCCGTGATCGCAAGGGCAAACATCCCACGGACCATCTCGCCGGCTGGAGCGGCATCCTGCAATCCGACGCCTATGGTGGCTATAACCGGCTGTTCGACGCCGACCGCAAACCCGCGCCCGTCATATCGGCGGGATGCTGGGCTCACGCGCGGCGCGGCCTATTCAAGCTGGCCGAACTCGGTAAGGCACCGCTCGCCGTGGAAGCCGTGCGTAGGATCGACGCGATCTTCGAGGCCGAGCGCGCCGTCAATGCCGCAACGCTGGTGCAGCGTCTCGCCGCGCGGCAGGAGCACATCGCGCCCATGGTCGATGACCTGCTGGCTTGGATGCGTGAGAGTTGTGCCCGCCTGTCAAAGAAGGTTCCCGTTGCCGCGGCCATGGCCTACAGCAGATTGATCCGGGTTTAATTACCCACGCGGTACACGGTCAATCAGACCGGGTGTCCCCCTTCCCATAAGCAATTTCTTCCAGTGCGGCCTCCAGGACGGTTGCGACGGGTACCGACACGACGCACGCCGCGTCCATGCCACAGGCATGCCGGTCGTTCAGGCCACAACCGGCGCAGGGAACGCGGCGCGAGAGAATGACACCACCGCGATTCTGCCCCCATTCCTGCCAGTTCACGCGCGGGATGGCGATGCTGACGACATTAACGCCCCGGGTGGCCGCCAGGTGCTTTGGTCCGGTATCGTTGGCGACCAGAAGCAGGGTATGCGACAGAAGCGTATCGAATGCATTCATGTCGATGGATGGCATCAGTTTGACGCCATCCAGGCCCTCGCATTGCGCTTTTATGGCGTCCGTCAGATCATCCTTGTCGATGAACAACAGAATCGGAATGCGCGCGACGGCCTGGAAATCTGCGCAAAATGCTAGGAAATTGGGCAGCGGCCATCGATTGATGGGATGGCGTGCGCCCGAATGCACGACAATGTATCCCTTCTTCTCCACCCCATGATCGCCAAGAATGGAGGCGTCACTGTTCGACGGAAGGCGGGGGACGACAGTTTGGCGCATGTGCATCGCACCCTCGAGGGCGGAGACCAGCATGCTGACATGGGCCGCGTGATTGACGACGGCCTTGCGATTTATCTTGTCGCGTGAGGTAACTTCGATACCGAAATCAATGAAAGGAAACTGGCCGGGTTTGAAGCTCACCCTATAGCGTGCGGCGCACAGCAGCATCAGGGGCTGACTTTCGGTTCCGGGAGAAAGGTCGATCGCCAGATCGAACTCTCGCCCGCGCAGGCTGTCGCGCACCGCATGTTCGGCCTCGGCGGTCAGGAAGCGCCGCTCGGTTCTGCTGTTGTAGGAGAGCGAGAGCGAAAGATATTCGTCGGCAACCCCCGAGGCGACCAGAACGGGCGCAATGGCCTTTTGCGACAGGACGGTGATGCGCGCTTCGGGGAAGAGCGTCCTCAGTCGCGCCATGGCGGGCAGCGAGGCCGAAACGTCTCCCAACTGGTCCGTACGCAGGATCAGAATGGAGCGGATAGCACCGGAAAAAATCTGCCTCTGGGGTCGATGCCGCTCGACCGGCAAGGACAGGACGTGATCGATCGTCCCCATCGTCTTGTCAGATGGGGAGGGAACGAAGGCATCAGAATCCTGGATGCCGTCGGGAAGGCAGGCGGCAATATCCTCCTGCGGCCGGATAGTTACGAAGCGACGAATGTGCCCGGCATGACGCGAGCCTGCATAAATATTGAGATGCAATTTCTGTCGGCCAACCGGCAGGCGGGCGGTATCCACCCAAGCGTTGACAACCCAAATTTTCAGGGAGCCGATCTTGCGGACCGGGACCGGGGTAGCCATGGCAATATCAGTTGTGGCGCCATCGGGATTGACACAGGCTCGCGTTAGGTCATGGCGCGACAAAACGAGAACACGAAAAGCGATCACGCCTGATAAAATCGGGAGACCGGTTGCCGCCTTCATGCTTCCGATCTGGATCAGTGTGATACGCGTTCTGAAGGCGACAAACAAAAAGATGAACGCGTAACAGAGTGTGGACAATAGCCTGTCGACGCGGGGAAGTTTCTGGCTGATTGCGGGTACGAGACGTGTCAGGAACCATTTGACGTTGCGTGGCAAGGGAAGTGTCATCAGATCGGAAAACGGCGACTGCGTTTCTCTGTCGCTCAGAGAGGGCAGGGGGGCATCCGGGTCCGTATCCAACCCCTGATAGGAGGCTGCGGAACAGGCACGCGTGTCGAGCGTACTTTGGGGCGGCTCGGGATACCCGCTCGTCTGTTTTACCATCGTTCTTAGTAGAATTCCGTTTTTGAGCCTGCTTCAGAAAGCGCCCATGCCTCTGCCTAAGGCGCCTTTTGGTCACTTGCTCCGGTGTTGAAAGTAAGTGTCTCCCCTGTCGCCAGGCTGGGGTATCGAGAGAAGGCACGATGCATTCCCCAAATTGGTCGGCTAAAAACTGTTATACATATCCACGCCTTCCTGCACGCTGTCACAAATGGTCATCTTGCCATCTCGCAAAACCATGCTGTGGTCGCAGGTATCCTTGATAAAATCCATGCTATGGGAAACGATCACGAGCGACCGGTCCGCGCGCTTTTCGAAAAGTTCACGGCGACACCGTTCAGAAAAGCGGGCGTCACCGACCATAATGACCTCATCGATCAGATAGCACTCGAACTCGATCGCGATGGACAGAGCAAAGGCTAGCCGAGCACGCATGCCGGAAGAATAGGTTTTGACCGGTTCCCGAAGATGCTGACCCAACTCCGCGAAATCGTCTACAAAGCGGCGCATTTCCCCGTAATCGCGATCGTAGATGCGTGCGATGAACCGAAGGTTGTCCAGCCCGCTCAGGCTGCCCTGGAACGCGCCGCCAAACGCCAACGGCCAGGAGACGGACATGTCCTGTTCGACCTGCCCAGATGTTGGCAGGTCGACGCCGCCGATAATGCGGAGCAGAGTTGATTTGCCAGCACCGTTATGTCCCAGGATTCCCCATTTCTCGCCGCGCTGGACCGTGCAGTTCACGCCGTTGAGTACACGGCGCACGCCCGACGATGTATGAAACTCCTTGACAATGTCGACGCACTTTATCATCGCTTCACGACTTTACCCCGTGATTTCCAGATGTTTTCTGACGCCTGCGGTCAGAATGATACCGATGAGCATCAATAGGACGGTCATCCATGTGTCATAGAAAAGATCGTACCTGACGCTGGCCTCGATGCCAAACTGGCCGCCCCGGATCATCTCGATGTTGTTGGCCATAGGGGACAGCATCAGAATCCACTGGTAACGAAGGGGAAGCCAGGCGACCATGATAAATGCCCCGGAAAACGGGAGTGACAGGTAGGAAATAACGGCCACGATTTTCTCGACAAGATCGGACATTTCGCTCAGGGACGCCGCAAGCAGGGCCGTGGCATAGGAAAAAAAGGACTGATAGATCAGTCCTAAAACGATAAGGCCGTAATTTTCCGGCGGTTTCATGTAGCCGAGCGCGACAGCCCCGCCCAGCACCATGATCCCTGCCATGATCGTTCCTATGATTTCCAGGAATGTGCGTGCCGTGATGATGTCGAAAGGCGTTACCTGCCTGTGGAAAAGCAGGCTACCATTGGATTCATACGCCTTGATGGCACGCCCCATGCAATGGCGCCACATGGTAAGGGGGACATACCCCGTCACCACGAGAGCCGTCATGGTCAATCCATGTTCGCGGGCAGGGCGGATTGCCGTCCATACAATGGCGACACCTGCGCAAAAAAGGATGGGTTCGCCGATGACCCACAAAAAGCCCAGATTGTCGCGTCCATAGCGGGTATGGATTTCTCGCAGAATGAGGGCGTGGATAACCTTGTATTGAAGCCTGAAATGGGAGAAGAGCGTATTGCTCCGCTTCGATTGCCGCTTCATGTGATCCGATGCTCCCTCGCGCCCGCGATGAGAAGCCGTCCCATGATGAAAATACCGTAACAGCAGAGGATGGAAACCGCCATCACCTCGATCGTTGGCGGATAGGTGGGATAATCGGGCTTGTCGGGTTGCGTAACCTCTTCGAGGAATACCATCTGATGGTCTGCCCGGGCCTTCGCGCTCTGCAGCGAGGTCACTTCCGCCGCTAGAATCTGCTGCAGGATCTGCCGCTGGATAGTTAAGGCGTCAAATTCGGTCAACTGCGGTACCAGGGAGTGCGTGTCCCCCGTCAGGCGGGAGGATGCTGCGTCCAGTTCCTTGCGCAGGTTCTCGATCTGCTGCTGATAGACCTCTATGGTCGGACTGTCCGGAGAGGTCTGACGGGTCTGGTCCAGACGCATCTGTGTGGCGGTCAACAGCGATTGCAGCGCGTATTGCGTCGAAATCAGCGGCACGCTCTGCTTTTCTGGATCGATCATCGCACTCGTATTGCGGAACGAAGCAAGGCGGGTCTGTAGGTCGCGAATCTGATCCAGCGTTTCGGTCACTTCCCTTTGCGCGGCGTCAACCAGATTCGCGCGCTGCCGGCGATTGATGTCGTTCACCAAATCTTCCGCCGCCGCGATCAGCGCTTTTGCAATCCGCTGTGAATCGTCCGCGCTGAAGGTCCGGACTGTCAGAACGGACAGGGATGTGTCGGAATCGATCTGAGCCTTGATGTGCCTCTTGTAATATTTATAGAAGCTCTCCAGGTCCTGTCGCGAATACCAGTTCGGGAAGCGGGCCAGGAAATCCCCCTCCTTACGGGAAAAAACCTGGGCGAGATTATCGTTGCGGAGCAAAAGCGCCATGGCGTCGCGCGACATCAGATAGTCCTGCACGGCGAACGTATCATCGCTGGTGACGGACTCGCCTGCGCCGGTCTGCATCGCGAGGGAAAGCGGCATGCTGCCCATGCTATGTTCGCCGCGCACCATGAAATGGGCTTCGGAAATATATTGTGGGGTGGCAATGAGTGTAAGGTAAAGAAACAGCAAGATGTTGGGCACGATAACGGTAAAGAAAAGTCCTGTCCCGATCTTATTCTGAACGAAAGCCACGCCGTTCGCAAACGGCATCGCCATACGGGCGGGCCGGGATGCGGGTGCCAAGGCTAATGAAGGGTGTTCCTGAAACTCATCTGACATCGAAAGACTTTCCTGCTCCAACCTCAATCGAAAAACTGCACGTATCCTGTTTCGTTGCGGGCTTCCTGGCTTACGCGTTAGCGCGCCACCATGTAGCCCGCCGTAATACCCGGTTGGATGATTGTGCTGATAAGGGCGAACAGCTTGTAGAAATTATTCGCCTTGGCGTTGGAGTAGTACAGCATGTCCTTGTCTCTCATGGCGAAATGCTGCCCCAGGAAATAGTTTCCGGGATTCATCATGTCGATCTGATATACGATCGGCGTGACCGGCTTTCCCTCGGTCACGGGCAGGCCTAGCCGGCGGACAACGTCGTTGTCTTCGTAGCGCAAAAGAAAAATGCCATTGGGATCGGATTGTTGGTCCAGCGGGCCACCCGTCCTGGCGATGGCTTCGGACAAGGAGAGTTCAGGCACTGTAAATGGAACTTCCGACACCCTGCCGGTGGCACCGAAGACGGTGAAGGTTCTGGGTTTGTAGATGACCTCGATCCGGTCGCCGGGATGAACGGCAATATTCTGCGATGGGTCGTTTTCCGGAACGCTCATCGCCACGCGCGCCACATGGCTGCCGCGCGTCAGTTGAATGACGGAATCCTCCGGCGGATGGGGGCTACCCTGCGCCAAAGCGATGACATCCATAAGGCGCTCACGCGTGGGGGTGAGGAGTACGCGCCCAGGACGCGCGACGTTACCATAGACGATAGCGGAGTTGGTTACGCTCTGGACGACACGCACGATGACCTGCGGCGCCTGCGATTTCCGTGCCAGGGCCTCGCGTACCATCGCGGCGGCCTGATCCACCGTTCGCCCGGCTACATGAAGCGTGCCTGCGTAGGGGACGATGACCGTCCCATCAGCACTGACGTTCAGCGGCGGCAGATTGCTGAGCATGGCCTTGGCGCTCTGGGGGTCCTGCCCGGTGCCGCCGGACGACAGAATGCTGCCGGTGCTCTGGGTGGTTGTAGAACCGCCCGCCATGGCGGCGGCCATCGACGCGCCGCTGGCATTGCCGCCCCCGCCGCCGAACAGGCCGTTGCCGATCTCGTAGATCGAAACCTGGATCGTATCGCCTGGACCGATCATGTCGTTGCTCGTCGGCCGGTCGGTCACCTTGTCGAGAGTGGAGAGCGGGGTTGGAGAATCACCGGCAAGAATTGTCAGGAGGTCGGAGCTGATCTGTACAAGGCCGAACCCCAGCGTGTTTTTCTTCGGGTCTTTTTGTGCGCTAATAAACTGTGATTCTGTGGGACCGCTGCTGGGCAGGGAACTACAGCCTGACAGGAAGAGCAGGCCGCTCGCCAGCACGCCGGACATCTGTGCTGCCATACGGTATTTGGCGGTGCCAGTGCGTAAGCGAGAGTGTTGGGGAATCATATGAACCACGCGACATACCACCAAGAAAAATCCGCCTCTGGTCAGATTGCCAACGCTCTATGTCAAAGGTTGGACAGATTGACAAGAAAACACCCGGTCACCCATCGCTGCTGCCGCAGGCTAGTCGGGGGGCTAGGGCAGGCCCCCGATCCCGTGCTCGCAATCCCGGAAATCCACAGCGACCGGGACGTGATCGGACGTGGTGGGCCAGTCGCGTGCGTCACGTAGTACTGTCATGCCGGCCAGATGATCCGTCAGATCGGCTGTGATCCAGACATGGTCCAGGCGGCGTCCGCGGTTGGAGGCTTTCCAGTCGCGGTTGCGGTAGGACCACCATGTGTACAGCTTTTCGTCCGCCGGGACGAAATGTCGCATGGCGTCGACGAAGCCGTTTTGCTGCCAGGCCAGCAGCCGGGTGGTTTCGGGTGGGGTGTGGCTGACGACGGTCAGCAATTGCTTGTGGCTCCAGACATCCTGCTCCAGCGGCGCGATGTTCAGGTCGCCGACCAGGATCGTGCGGCGGTTGGGGCGGTTGGCGAACCAGGTGGTCGCTTCGTCCACGAATGCCAGCTTGTGCGCGAATTTGGGATTGGCCTCGGGGTCGGGGATGTCGCCGCCGGCGGGGATGTAGAAATTATGCAGTTCGACCGCGTCCCCCCCGAGCGGGAACGACGCGGCGATGTGGCGGCAATCGCCGCGCCCGCACCAGTCCGGCGTGTCGTCGAGCGAGGTGAGTTCCACACGGGACAGGATCGCGACGCCGTTATAGGCTTTCATCCCGCGATACAGGATATGGGTATATCCTAGCGCGCG
The DNA here is from genome assembly GCF_014174275.1 of Gluconacetobacter takamatsuzukensis. Lineage (GTDB taxonomy): Bacteria > Pseudomonadota > Alphaproteobacteria > Acetobacterales > Acetobacteraceae > Gluconacetobacter > Gluconacetobacter takamatsuzukensis. The sequence goes on from NZ_JABEQK010000004.1 coordinate 277,486, forward strand.
GACCGCATCGGCCGGGAACAGGTCGTCGGGGACCTTGGTTTCCTGCAGGCAGATGATGTCCGGTCGCAGGTCCTCGCCCAGGCGGGCGAGCAGGGGCAGCCTAAGGCGGAGCGAATTGATATTCCACGTCACGATGCGCATATCAGTGGCATTGCCCATCGCGCGCCGGCTGGCAAGAGCGATTCCCGCTGTCAGGAACAAAAGGGGATCGGGTTGCGGCCGGGCGGTGGATGGTGCAGGGCCCTGTCGGGAGGGGACGAACGATTCCCGATTTTTCGGCGGGTTGCCTGGAGTTCATCGGGCATCAAGGTTGGATTGGGATAATTTTTATAATTATCAGCGGGTTATTTTCTGTGCTGTTTTTTTATGCAATCCAAGCCGGGGGCAGGAAAACTGCCCGCCGCACGATTCTGCCCGTGCCTGCTCCACAGACTTATCCACATGATCGGTGGATGAATGAGGGGGGCGCCTGATGGATGGCGACGCGACCGCCGCCCCGCGCCTGCGGGGGGTCGAGGCGATTCAGCAGGCCTTGCAGACCATGCCGCTCTCGTCCGGCGTCTATCGCATGATCGGCGAGAAGGGAGAGGTACTGTACGTCGGTAAGGCGCGAATGCTGAAGCGGCGGGTGACGTCCTATACCCATATCGGCAAGCTGCCCGAGCGGCTGCGGCGGATGGTGTCCGAGACGGTGACGATGGAGATCGTCACCACGCATACCGAGGCCGAGGCGCTGCTGCTGGAAGCCAACTATATCAAGCGCATGAAGCCGCGCTTCAATATCCTGCTGCGCGACGACAAGAGCTATCCATGGATCGTGATGAGCGATGGCGACGCGTTTCCGCAGATCGCGAAACATCGTGGCAAGCTGGTCAAGGGGGCATCCTACTGGGGGCCATTTGCCTCGGCCTGGGCGGTCAACCAGACGCTGAACCTGCTCCAGCGGGTGTTTCTGCTGCGATCTTGCTCGGACGCCGTGTTCAACGCGCGCACGCGGCCATGCCTGCTCTTTCAGATCAAGCGCTGCTCGGCGCCGTGCGTCGGGCGCATCGACCGGGCGGAGTATGCCCATCTGGTGGAGCAGGCGCGGGCCTTCCTGTCCGGGCAGCGCAACGGCCTGCGCGACGAGCTGGTGCGAGAGATGGAGGAGGCGGCGGCCAGCCTGGCATTCGAGCGCGCGGCGACCATCCGCGACCGGATCCGCGGCTTTGCGGCGATGCAGGATTCGTCGGTCATCAATCCCGCTTCGCTGGACGATGCCGATATCGTGGCGATCGCCCAGGTGGCGGGGCAGTCCTGCATCCAGGTCTTCTTCATCCGTGGCGGCCGTAACAACGGCAACCGCGCCTTCTTCCCCATCCATGCGCGGGATGAGGCGCCGGGCGATGTGCTGAGTGCGTTCCTGTCGCAATTCTATGACGACAAGCCGCCGCCGGCGCAGATCCTGCTGAACTGCGAACTGGCGGAGCACGAGCTGATGGCCGACGCGCTGGGCATCAAGCGCGGCCGGAAGGTGGAGATCCTGGTGCCGCAGCGGGGGGAGAAGCGCGCGGTCGTCGAGCATGCCGAGACGAATGCCCGCGAGGCGATGGAACGCAAGATGGCCGAAAGCACGGCCCAGGCCCGGCTGCTGGACGGGGTGGCCGAATTGTTCGGGCTGGATGCCGCGCCGCGCCGGATCGAGATCTACGACAACAGCCATATCATGGGCACCAATGCCTATGGCGTGATGGTGGTGGCAGGGCCGGAAGGGTTCGACCGGCGGAGCTATCGCAAATTCGCGATTCGCGGGCCGATCACGCCGGGGGACGATTTCGCGATGATGCGCGAGGTGCTGGAGCGGCGCTTCAGCCGTGCCCTGCGCGAGCGCGAGGCGGAGGGAGGGGCGGCGGACTGGCCGGATATCGTGCTGATCGATGGCGGGGCGGGCCAGTATTCCGCCGTGCGGGCGATCCTGGACGAGCTTGGCGTGTCGGACGTGACCCTGGTGGCGATTGCGAAGGGGCCGGATCGGGATGCCGGGCGGGAATGGTTCCATGTGGCCGATCGCCCGGCCTTCCAGCTGCCGCCGCGCGACCCGGTATTGTACTATTTGCAGCGGCTGCGCGACGAATCCCACCGTTTCGCCATTTCCACCCATCGCGCCGGCCGATCCAAGACGCTGGTGAAGTCGGAGCTGGACGAGATCCCGGGTGTCGGCGCGGCGCGCAAGCGCGCGCTGCTCAACCAGTTCGGCTCGGCCCGGGGGGTGCGGCAGGCGGGGCTGGCGGAACTGGAAGCGACGCCGGGGATCAACCGCGAGACCGCGCGCGTCGTCTACGGCCATTTCCATCCCGGCTGGAACGGCGGATAACCTGCCGCTGGCGGCGGTGCGGCAGATGTGAGCGATTTCTTCATCAGACCGGCGTGAAGTACCGTTCCTGTTCGTTCTGTCTTGCTGTACGGTGTGTCCCGATGTTGACCGACCTGCCCAATATCCTGACCCTGTCGCGGATTGGGGCGATTCCCGTTCTGGTCGCCCTTGTGGCGATGGGCAGCGCGACGACCGACCTCGCCGCGTGCCTGCTGTTTATCGCGGCTGCGATCACCGATTACCTGGACGGTCGGCTGGCGCGCGCGCGCCACCAATATTCCGAACTTGGCCGGATGCTCGATCCGATCGCCGACAAGCTGCTGGTCGGGGCGTCGCTGATGATGCTGGCCGGCACCGACAATCTGCCATTCGGGGCGCTGTATCCCGCCATCATCATCCTGGCGCGGGAAATCCTGATCAGCGGCATGCGCGAATTCCTGGCCTCCACCCGGATCAGCCTGCCGGTGACGCGCCTGGCGAAGTGGAAGACGGGCATCCAGATGACGGCGATCGGCTTCCTGCTGGCCGGGGACGGGACGGGCGTGCTGCTGCATATGCCGTGGCTTCCCGTCGGCCTTATCGGGTCGGTCCTGCTGTGGATCGCGGCGGTGCTGACGGTCGTTACCGGGTGGGATTACCTGCTGACCGCCCTGCGGCATATCGGCCGGCAGGACGGTGCGTCGAAAATCGCGTCCTGATTGTATCATCATATTTCATGCCACTTGTGGTTGCAGAGACGAATAGGCAGACTTCCAGGCGTCGGCGGAACGGGCGCGGACGGAGGGAATGATGATGCGCAGGGCGGTGGTGCTTTCGCTGCTGGTATTGCAGACGGGCTGTGCCGGCTTCGGCAAGCTGATGGCCGACGACGCGACGTTTCCCGGTGCCAATCCGAACCTGCCGGCGGGGGATGCCGAAAATCTGCGCCGCGCGCGGGGGGAAGGGGTCGCCGAACGGCCGATCCTGCCGCAGGGGGGCAATATGTGGCCCGGTCCGCCCGCGCCGCTGCCCACCCTGGGCGATGCGACGCGGGAGCATCATGGCGCCGATGACGGATTACCCGCCGACGCGGCGACCGGCCCCGACCTGCCCGAGGGCGGCACGCTGAGCGCGGGCGAACAGGCCGAGATTCGTGGCGGCGTGCAGGTGCCTTCGGTCCGGGCGCCGAGCCCGGCGGCTGGGCATGAGGATGCGGTGCCTGCTCAATCGGGCCAGGCGGCCTCGACCATCGTCATTCCCAATGGCGACGGGACCAGCACGATCATCACCCCGGACGGGACCGTGAAGACGGTGCGGGACACGCAAGGCGTTTCCAGATAGGAACAGCCTCGCGGTCGGGCCGGGAGGCGGCGCGGCGATGACGGGGAGGCAGCGCGCATGGTGGAAATCCTGTATTTCGCGTGGCTTCGGGATCGGCTGGGCCGGTCGCGGGAGACGCTTGTGCTGCCTGATGACGGGGTGCCCTCGGTCCGGGACATCATGGATGGGCTGCGCCGGCGCGGCGCGGCCTATGAAGAGGTATTTGCCGCAGGGGGCGGGCCGATCCGCTGTGCCATCAACCAGGAATTCGCGGCCCTCGATTCGCCCGTGCATGCGGGAGACGAACTGGCCTTCTTTCCGCCCATGACGGGGGGATAATCCCGTGCTGGTCGATATCCGTGTGCAGGAAGAGGGGTTCTCGCTGGATGCCGAGCTGGCGCGGCTGGCCGGGGTGGGACTCGATGTCGGCGGAATCGGCCTCTTCATGGGGTTGGTGCGGGGGGATGGGGGGTTGGCGGCGCTGGTCCTGGAACATTATCCGGGCATGACCGAATCCATGATCGCGCGAATCGTGGCGCAGGCCGGGACCCGATTCGGCCTTCTGGCCTGCACGGTCATCCACCGGGTGGGGCGGCTGCCGGTGGGGGCGCCGATCGTGCTGGTGCTGTGCGCCGCGGCGCATCGCGGGGCGGCGCTGGAGGCGACGGAATTCGTGATCGACTGGCTGAAGACGCAGGCACCGTTCTGGAAACGCGAGGAGTTTCCGGACGGGCAGGGGCGGTGGGTCGCGGCGCGGGAAAGCGACGAGGCCGCTGCCGCCCGATGGGGCATGGACGGGCCGACGGAATCGTAACGATTCCGGCTTCGCGGGGGGCTGCGGTGCCGGTGAGGGCAGGCGAAGAAAAAAAACTTTTTGCTTGACGCGGAAAGTCCTGACTTCGCGGAAAAACGTGCCCTTGCTGTCTCGTCATCTTCATATATCTAGTGCGTTCTTGGTTGCCCTGACGCGATATGTAGCGTCATAATGCCGCCCTGGACACAAGGCACAGACGCCGTGTCCCGGCGATTTTCACGGAGATGATGGATGAGCCTGGATGACGTATCCGGAACCGTGTCTGATCGTCCGGCCGAGGAGCGTGGCCTGTTTCAGGACCACGAATCCGGCCAGACGCCCGACATGTTCGATGATGTCGTCCAGTTGCCCGGCCACCACCCCGTGCGGGTCAACCGGTCGCGCGACGCGCTGCTGACGCCGTTCGGCAAGGCGACCCTGGACAATCGCTACTTGCTGGAGGGCGAGAGCTACCAGGACCTGTTCGGGCGGGTCGCGTCCTATTACGGCGCCGATCCGGGGCATGCGCAGCGGCTGTACGACTATATCTCGCGCCACTGGTTCATGCCGGCGACGCCCGTGCTGTCCAATGGCGGGACGACGCGCGGCCTGCCGATCTCGTGCTTCCTGAACGAGGCGAATGACAGCTTGCGCGGCATCGTCGACCTGTGGAACGAGAATGTCTGGCTGGCCAGCAAGGGCGGCGGCATCGGCTCCTACTGGGGCAATCTGCGTTCGATCGGCGAGAATGTCGGCCGCAACGGCAAGACCTCGGGCGTGATCCCCTTCATCCGCGTGATGGACAGCCTGACGCTGGCGATCAGCCAGGGGTCGCTGCGCCGGGGGTCGGCCGCCGTCTACCTGCCGGTCTGGCATCCCGAGATCGAGGAATTCATCGAGATCCGTCGCCCGACCGGCGGCGACCCGAACCGCAAGGCGCTGAACCTGCATCACGGCGTGCTGGTCTCGGACGCCTTCATGCGTGCCGTGGCCGAGGATGCGGAATGGGCGCTGCTGTCGCCCAAGGATGGCGCGCATATCCGCCACGTCTCCGCCCGGTCGCTGTGGATCCGTATCCTGACGGCGCGGATGGAGCAGGGCGAGCCCTACATCATCTATTCCGATCATGTGAACAACGCCCGGCCCGAGCATCACAAGCTGGCGGGGCTGGAGGTCAAGACCTCGAACCTGTGCGCCGAGATCACGCTGCCGACCGGCATCGACCATCACGGCCAGGAGCGGACGGCCGTGTGCTGCCTGTCCTCGCTCAACCTGGAAACCTGGGAAGAGTGGAAGGACGATCCGCAGTTCATCGAGGACGTGATGCTGTTCCTCGACAATGTGCTGCAGGATTTCATCGACCGGGCGCCCGATGACATGGCGCGCGCGAAATACGCGGCCTCGCGCGAGCGGTCGGTCGGGCTGGGGGTGATGGGGTTCCATTCCTTCCTGCAGGCGAACAACGTGCCTTTCGAGAGCGTGATCGCAAAGGTCTGGAACAAGCGGATTTTCAAGCATATTCGCGAGCAGGCCGACAAGGCGTCGCGCAAGCTGGCGGAACTGCGCGGCGCGTGCCCGGACGCGGCGGAATATGGCGTGATGGAGCGCTTCTCGAACAAGCTGGCGATCGCGCCGACGGCGTCGATTTCCATCATCGCGGGGAATTCCAGCCCGGGGATCGAGCCGATCGCCGCCAATGTTTTCCTGCAGAAGACGCTCTCCGGCTCGTTTACCGTGCGCAACCGGCACCTGACCAAGCTGCTGATCGACAAGGGGCAGAACACGGACGAGGTCTGGTCGTCGATCACCCTGACCCAGGGCAGTGTCCAGCATCTGGATTTCCTGACCCAGCAGGAGAAGGACGTCTTCAAGACCGCCTTCGAACTGGACCAGCGCTGGGTGGTGGAGCACGCGGCCGACCGTGCCGGCTATATCTGCCAGGCGCAGTCGATCAACCTGTTCCTGCCGGCGAACGTGCACAAGCGCGACCTGCACCAGATCCATTACCTGGCGTGGAAGCGGGGCGTGAAATCGCTGTACTATTGCCGTTCGCTGTCGATCCAGCGGGCGGATACCGTGAGCAACGTGCTGGACAAGAGCGATATGCTGGTGCCGGAGCCGGCAGCGGCCGCACCGGCGGCCACGCCGACCTCATCCACCAATTACGACGAGTGCCTGGCCTGCCAGTAACCCGGTAGGGCGGCGCGCTGCCTTACCCCTACGGGCTGTTTGCCGCATTGCTGTCGCGGAGAAGACGACATGACCGAATCCCTCAACGCGCCCCAGCCCGAGGGCGAAACCCATTTCGACCTGCTGACGGCGAACCCGGTCTACAAGCCGTTCCGCTATCCGTGGGCGTACGATGCGTGGCTGACGCAGCAGCGCGTGCACTGGCTGCCGGAAGAAGTGCCGCTAGCCGATGATGTGAAGGATTGGCACCGCACCCTGACCGAGAGCGAGCGCCATCTGGTCACCCAGATCTTCCGCTTCTTCACGCAGTCGGACGTGGAGGTGAACAATTGTTACATGAAGCATTACAGCCGGGTGTTCAAACCGACTGAAGTGCTGATGATGCTGTCGGCCTTCTCGAACATCGAGACGATCCATATCGCCGCGTACAGTCATCTGCTCGACACGATCGGCATGCCCGAGTCCGAATATTCCGCTTTCCTTAAGTACAAGGAAATGAAGGATAAATATGACTATATGCAGGGTTTCTCGGTCGACAGCAAATACGACATCGCCCGGACGCTGGCGGCTTTCGGTGCCTTTACCGAGGGGCTTCAGCTCTTCGCGTCCTTTGCCATCCTGCTGAATTTCCCGCGCTTCAACAAGCTGAAGGGCATGGGGCAGATCGTGTCCTGGTCGGTGCGGGACGAGACCCTGCACTGCCTGTCCATGGCCCGGCTGTTCCGCACCTTCATCCATGAAAATCCGGAAATCTGGACCGAGAAGCTGCGCGAGGACATCCGCCAGGTTTGCCGCGACATCGTCGACCACGAGGATGCGTTCATCGACCTGTGCTTCGAGATGGGGCCGGTCGAGGGATTGGATGCCGATCTGGTCAAGACCTATATCCGCTTCGTGGCCGACCGCCGGCTGAGCCTGCTGGGGCTGGATGGAATGTACCATGTGCCCGCGAACCCGCTGCCGTGGCTGGACGACATGCTGAATGCCGTCGAGCACACGAATTTCTTCGAAAACCGCGCGACGGAATATAGCCGGGCCTCGACGTCCGGGACGTGGGAAGAGGCGTTCGAGGAAAGCATCTTCCAGTCGGATGGCTGAAGGCCGGAAGTAGTTTCAGGTCTTCGTTTTTTTTGAAAAAAAGAACCAAAAAACTTTGATTCGTTCAGGAGCATTGTGCTTGGGACACACGACGCCCCTGAATGGATAAAAGTCTTTTTGCCTCTTTTTCTTCAGAAAAAGAAGGCCTTAAACCCCATCCAATGCCCCCCCCTCGCGCAGGATCGCCTCGGCCTCCGGCGTGAAATGTCCGTCTGCCCGATGCAGTGTTATGCCGGCCAGCAAGGCGGCATCGCCCCGGCCGCCGACGCGGCCCCGGACCAACACGATTCTGGCGGGCCGGCCGGCCTTGGGCCAGAAGGGGAGCAGGCGGATCGACCCGATGCCGTGCGCGCGCATGGAGGCGATCGCGGCGTCGAGCGAGGCGGCGGGCAGGGCGAGGGTGAGCGTGCCGTGATGGCGCACCTGCCGCCCCAGGCTGCGAACCCAGACATTCAGCATGTCATGCGCCCCGACGCGGCGCGCGATGTCGCGGCGCGGATCGGGCGAGGCGCTGGCATCGGTGCGATGCCAGGGGGGATTGGCGAAGGCGTGGTCGAATCCGCCACCCTGGGCCGGACATTCGGGGATGGCGGGGAGGTCGGGCAGCGTGGCGCAGTGGGCGCGCAACCGGTCGAGGCCGTTTTCGTTGAAATTGGCCTGGGCCAGTGCGGCGGTACGGGGATCGCGCTCCACGCCCACGCCGGTGATGCCGGCGACGCGCCAGGCCAGGCACATCAGGCCCGCGCCGGCACCGCATCCGCCCTCCAGAATGCGCTGGCCGGGACGGGCGGGGATGGATGCCGCCATCAGGACGGGCTCGAGCCCGGTGCGGTAGCCGTCGCGGAATTGCCGGTAGCGAAGGCGGCCGTCGAGCAAGGTTCCGTCGCTCAGGGCTTCGATAGGTGTATCGTCCGCAGGACATGCCAGATCCGGCGCGGGCTCATGTATGGTGTCCTTCGGCTTGACCGTCATTCTCACGCCGCTCATATGTTCTACAGACCAATCCAACGGAGCCGGGGAGTTTAACCTTTTGGGCGTTGCAGTCACCCTGCCGGAATCCGAGAAAACGGCAACCGCGAAGCATTCCGGCCCCGGCGCCTCGGCGCAGGAGGGGGCTGAGGCTGCCCTGCGTGAATTGTCGAACTATCTGGCCGACGACATGGCCGCGTGCAATCGCGCGATCGTCGAGCGGATGGACAGCCCGGTTGCCCTGATTCCCCAGCTGGCGGCCCATCTGGTGGCGGCCGGCGGCAAGCGGCTGCGGCCGTTGCTGACGCTGGCCTCGGCCCGCCTGTGCGATTATCCGGCCGGGCCGGAGCATCAGCGCCATGTCGCGCTGGCCGCGTGCGTGGAGTTTATCCACACCGCGACCCTGCTGCACGACGACGTGGTGGACGAGAGCCAGTTGCGGCGCGGGCTGGCCAGCGCCAATGCCGTGTTCGGCAACAAGGCGTCGGTGCTGGTGGGCGACTTCCTGTTCGCCCGCTCGTTCCAGCTGATGACGGATGACGGCTCGCTGAAGGTGATGGCCATCCTGTCCTCGGCATCGGCCACCATCGCCGAGGGCGAGGTTCTGCAGATGTCGACGCAGAACGACCTCTCGACCTCGGTCGACCAGTATCTGACGGTCATTCACGGCAAGACGGCGGCCCTGTTCGCCGCTGCCTGCCGCGTCGGTGCCGTGGTGGCCAAGCGGCCGGAGGCCGAGGAACTGGCGCTGGAAGCCTATGGTACCAACCTGGGCATGGCGTTCCAACTGGTCGATGACGCGCTGGATTACGCGGCGGACCAGGCCGTGCTGGGCAAGACCGTGGGCGACGATTTCCGCGAGGGCAAGATCACGCTCCCGGTCCTGGCCGCCTATGCCGCCGGCAGCGAGGAAGATCGCCAGTTCTGGCGGCGGGTCATCGAGGAGAGCGAGCAGGCGCCCGAGGATCTCGACCACGCCCTGGCCCTGATCGCCCGGACCGATGCCATCGGGATCACGCTCGACCGTGCCGCCGCCTATGCGAGGGCGGCGCGTGAGGCGCTGGATATCTTCCCCGATACGCATCTGCGGCGCCTGTTGCAGGATACGGCGTCCTATACCGTCAGCCGGGCGCGCTGACGCGGGGGAGTGCCGGCAAGGGCTTTGCCCTTGACCCACCAAAGGGCAGTCGCCCTTTGGAAACCCAACCGCACGATGCTGGGCGCTGCGGTACGCAGGTCCCTGTTTTCAATCGGAATGACGTGGTCCCGATGCAGTCAGGTCGGGACCTGTTCCTGTGCGAACAGGGTTGGTGATCCATAGCCCAGCGCGGCCATGGCTTCCGTCATGCGCGCGGGTTCGGCCGGCATGGCGGTGAAGTAGGCCCGGTCGGGCCGGGGGATGGTTGCCGGCCGAGGGGGGAGGGCTTCCAGCACCGTTGCGGCCCGGCGCGCCACGGCATCCGCCGGGTCCAGCCAGATCATGCCGGGTGGCGAGGCTGCGCGGAACGTATCCATCAGGAACGTGTAGTGGGTGCAGCCGATGCCGACCACGTCGATCCGGTTGCCGCCGGGCTGGTCGAACAGGGCCGCGAGTTCCTGCTGGACGATGTCGGCGGAGATGGCATGCCCGCGAAAGGCGTGCTCGGCCAGGTCGGCAAGCCCGCGCGCGCCGTGGGCCAGCAGGGTGCAATCGGGGGCGTAACGCTGTTGCAGGTCGCGCAGATAGGGACGCCTGACGGTGGCGCGTGTGGCCAGAAGCCCGATGGTGCGGGACCGGCTGAGTTCGGCGGCCCATTTGATCGGTGGGACACAGCCGACGAAGGGGATGCGGTAGCGCTCCCGCAGCGCGGTGAGTGCCAGCGTGCTGGCGGTGTTGCAGGCGATGACGACCAGATCGGGTGCGAGGCCGGCAATGGCCTCTCCCATCAGGGTGACCACGCGATCGACCAGCGCGGCATCTTCCTGCTCGCCATACGGATAGATCGCCGTGTCGGCCAGGTAATCGACGGGCAGGCCGGGAAGGCGGGCGCGGAGCGCCCGAACGATCCCGAAGCCGCCGATCCCCGAATCGAATGCGAGAATCCGCTGCGTCATGGCAAGGGGATCAGCCCTGGCCCTGCGCGCTCTTGAAGGCCAGGGCCTCTTCCAGGCTGGAGACGCCGCCATGCCGGCCCGACCAGCCGCACGGATCCTCGAGGAAGCGCCGGACCTCGGAGGCATCCTTTTCCGAGAAATAGGGCTGGCCGGCGCACGCTTCCAGCACGTCCCACCAGGTGCAGAGCGCGTGCAGCGAGATGTTCATGTCCGACAGGGTCCGCAGCGAGCCGGGGAACACGCCGTAGAAGAAGACGACGAACGTATGGTCGACGATTGCCCCCGCGTCGCGCAGGGCGCGGGCGAATCGGATCTTGGAGGAGCCGTCGGTCGTCAGGTCCTCGACCAGCAGGGTGCGCATGCCCTCGGGCACGTCGCCCTCGATCTGCGCGTTGCGGCCGAAACCCTTGGGCTTCTTGCGGACATAGGCCATGGGGGCCATCATCCGGTCGGCGATCCAGGCCGCGAAGGGAATGCCCGCGGTCTCGCCGCCCACCACGGCGTCGATGCTTTCGTAGCCGATATGCCGGCCGATCTTTTCCACGCCCAGCTCGACGATCTTGGCGCGGGCGCGGGGGAAGAAGATGATGCGGCGGCAGTCGATATAGACAGGCGATTTCCAGCCCGATGTGAGGGTGTAGGGTTCCTCGGGACGGAAATTGACCGCCTTGATTTCCAGCAGCAGCTTGGCGGTGGTCAGCGCGGCGTCGCGGTCCCAGGCGGAGGAGCCCGAGGAGACGCCCGTGCCGTACCCTGTCGAATCGTTCATCTTGTGTGTCTTCCGGTCCGATATCGTAGGAAACGAGGTGGAAGAGCCTTAGCGGGATCGACCGGGAAAATCTATCGCGCGGTGGAGATCATTCCGTCCCAATCCCATCTGCACCGCGCCACGCGGGAGGCTGGATCGCGTGTGGCCGGGGGGTGGTTTCGCTTGCCGGAGGGGGAGATACAAGTTAGTATAACTGTAATTGCAAATCGTTCGCAACAAGGATTTAATACCGTGGCGCCAGAAAACGGCCGGATCACACGAAACTGCGAACGGGCGGTTGTCACCGCGTACCGGGAATTGCGGGACGTCGGGACGGGCGATATTTCGGCATTTCACGCCTGCACCACCCTGTATCGCATTCACCACCCGGAGGCATCGCTGAACGAAGCGCGGCGCCTGGTGTCCGAATGGATCGATCATCATGTGGTGCGCGAGGCCGAGGGGCCGACGGTGGGTTGCGACTGCCCCTGACGGGGGTTTTCACGCTGGAAAGCGGGCACTGAAAAAGCCCGGCGGCCGAGAGGCCGCCGGGCTTTTGTCGTAAGGCGCGCAGGACGTCGCACGGGGTTCGCGCGCGTCTTCCGATCCGCCCGGGTGTTTCCACCCGGGCGGATCGGGTTCGGGCTTCAGCCGCGCTTGGCGAACGGCGTGAAGTCGCGCTCCGGCGAGCCGGTATAGAGCTGGCGCGGGCGGCTGATGCGCTGGCCGGGTTCCTCGATCATTTCCTTCCACTGGCTGATCCAGCCGGTGGTGCGGGCGAGGGCGAACAGCACGGTGAACATGCTGGTCGGGATGCCCATCGCCTTCAGGATGATGCCCGAATAGAAATCGACGTTGGGGTACAGGCTGCGCTTGACGAAATATTCGTCGTTGATCGCGATCTTTTCCAGTTCCACCGCCAGGTCGAGCAGCGGATCGTCCTTGATCCCCAGTTCGCCCAGGACCTCGTGGCAGGTCGCCTGCATGATCTTCGCCCGCGGGTCGAAGTTCTTGTAGACGCGATGGCCGAAGCCCATCAGGCGCACGCCGCTGTTCTTGTCCTTCACCTGGGCAATGAACTCGGGGATGTTGTCCTTGCTGCCGATCTTGGCCAGCATCTTCAGCACGGCCTCGTTGGCGCCGCCATGGGCGGGTCCCCACAGGGCGGCGATGCCGGCGGCGACGCAGGCAAACGGATTGGCGCCCGTCGAACCGGCCATGCGGACGGTCGAGGTCGAGGCGTTCTGTTCGTGGTCCGCATGCAGGATCAGGATGCGATCCATCGCCCGCGCCAGGATCGGGTTGATCTTGTACGGCTCCGACGGATGCGCGAACATCATCGACAGGAAGTTTTCGGCATAGGTCAGGTCGTTGCGCGGATAAACGAAGGCCTCGCCCTGCGTGTATTTGTAGGCCCAGGCGGCGATCGTCGGCAGCTTGGCGATCAGGCGCATGGCCGACAGGTTGCGGCTGGCCGCGTTCGAGATGTCGTTGGCGTCGCTATAGAAGGCCGACAGCGCGCCGACCGTGCCGCACAGGATCGCCATCGGATGCGCGTCGCGACGGAACCCGTTGAAGAAATTGCGGATCTGTTCGTGCAGCAGCGTGTGCGATTTCAGCGTGTCGACGAACGCGTCGTGCTCGGTGGTGGTCGGCAGCTCGCCATTCAGCAGCAGGTACGCGACCTCGGTGAACGTGGCCTGCTCGGCCAGCTGCGCGATCGGATAGCCACGATGCAGCAGGATGCCCTTGTCGCCGTCGATGAAGGTGATCTTGCTGGTGCACGACGCCGTCTCGCCATAGCCCGGGTCGAACGTGAAGACACCCAGATCGGCGGTGATCTTGCGGATGTCCAGCACGTCGGGGCCCAGCGTTCCGGAATGGACCGGCAGACTGGCTGATTTGCCTTCTAGCGTGACGGTGGCCACTTTTCCTGACTCGGTCATCAAACTCTCCTCTTGGTCGTTCGCCGCCGTGCGAGCGGCCATTCTCATCCCCAACCTGCGGACACCTGTCCTCTGCGTGACAGTTTGCGACGTATCGCTGCGGCGCCGTGTCCCGATGCAGGCATGCGCCGAGATAAGGACGAAACGGCTAGCGTGGCAACTCTGCCTGCGGGGGGACGCTTACCCCCTCAATTGCATAGCGCACGGGTCAGAACGGCCTGTTTGCGGGCCAGTGCATGCCATGGTCCATGCACCGTGAAACAGGTCAGGGAGGCGACGGGAAAGCCCCGGATCAGGATGCTCTTGTCCGGGTCGTCGATGGCATGTCCGGCTAGGTCCATTACCAGTTGGTACAGATCGGGATTGTGACCTATCGCTATGATATTGTTTATATTTTCAGGCGTCTCCTGAAGGATTTCCAGAATGCTCTCGCTGCCGCATTCGTACAGTCTTCCGTCCTGGCGCACCTGCGGCGCGACGGTGGTGGAAAACGGCCCGAGGGCGGCATAGGTTTCGCCCGAACGCATCGCCGGGCTGATCAGGACCAGCTCCGGGACGAAGCCGATCTCGCGCAGTTGTGTTCCGCGCTGATGGGCCTGGCGGCGTCCGGCAGGGGTCAGGGGGCGCCCGAGGTCGCTCGACGGGCTGGGGTCGCCATACGGTCCGGGAAAGGCTTCCGCATGGCGCATCAGCACCAGTGTCCGCGTGGCGGCGGGTTCCGGCGCGGCGGGCATCAGACGGCGCCGGGCGCGGCGGATTTGCGCGCGATGGCTTCGTGATGGCGGATGACCTCCTTGATGATGAAGGCCAGGAACTTTTCGGCGAAGTCGGGGTCCAGCCGCGCGGCTTCGGCCAGTTCGCGCAGGCGGGCGACCTGCTGGGCCTCGCGGGCCGGGTCGGCGGGGGGCATGTCGTGGCGTGCCTTCAGTTCGCCCACCGCCTGGGTGTGGCGGAAACGCTCGGCCAGCATGTAGATCAGCGCGGCGTCGATATTGTCGATGCTCCGGCGGAGCCCCAGGAGCGTCTCCTGGGCACCCTGCGCCTGAATCGTCTGGTCGATGGCCACGGTATCGTTCACGTCAACATGCTCCTGTCTGTCGATCGTGGGGTTATACCGTGTTTCAGTCCTCGGCGGGCAGATCGATCCATGCCAGGTGGCCGCCTTTTCCGGCACCCGTGTCGGTAAAGACCGATCGGCCGCCGGCGCGTCCGTCCCGCACCCAGGGGCGGCCGTCGGTCGACCGGCGGTCGTGCCCGCAATAGACGGTGTAGCCCGGCGGAATATGGTCGACCCAGTTCAGCCGGCGTTCCGGGTAGCCGTCCTTGCGCGTGCGGCCCGTGGTCTCGCCGAACAGGGCGCGCGACAGCAGGGGCGTGACATCCCCCAGGCCCGGCGGCGGGGGTTCGTCGAGCATGCGCGAGTGGAAGCCGCCATGCACGAAGATCCGCCTCCCCAGCACGATCCAGGGGGGCGCCTGCGCGATGTCCTGCACCGCCCGGTGATGGACGTCCTCGTTATCCGGCGCCTGGAACTGGCGCACCGTCTCGCTCAGCGCGGCGTCGAAGCGCAGCTTGTGGCCGGCCAGCGCGCGCGCCAGCTTGCGGTCGTGGTTGCCGAGGATGAACAGCCCGCGCCCGTCGTCCAGCAGGCGCTGCATCAGCCGGAAGGTGCCGACACTGTCCGGGCCATGGTCCACCAGGTCGCCGAGCTGGATGACGAATCGATCGGTCGCCACTGCATGTTCGAAGGCCCGCAGGTCGCCATGCACGTCGCCGACCACCCGAATCGGGCGTCCGGCGATCAGCGCTTCCAGCGCCGGCCGGTCGCGCCACAGCCCGCCCTCCTCGGCCCGCATGGACTCCAGCGCGGGGAGGTGGGGGGGCTTCCAGGCGGTGTCGTCGACGGGCGGAGTGTGATTCGGCTTCATGGGGGCTTCGGTCACGGTGAGGGGGGTGATGATAGGCCTTTCGTCGAATATGGGGCGACGGTACCGGTTCTGCCATGTGTCCGCCGTCGATGCCCCGCACTGTATGGCCAGCGCATGGCTGCCAGTCGTTTTTATTTTGATGGTGTCAGCCAGCCGGGGTGCCGTTGGGCGATCCGGGTGATGAGCCTGTCCACGCCGCGGCGAAGCAGCGCCACGTCCTCGGCCAGCAGGATCAGTCCCAGCGGCAGCATCCATATCCCCAGGATCGGCAGAAAGGACAGCAATCCCCCCACTATCAGCAGGCAACCGGCCAGGAGCCGCGGCAGGCGTCGGGAGGGCACGCGCAGCCAGTGGATCGCGTCGCGCAGGCGTGCGGGCACGCGGGCCAGCGCCATGTGCACCAGCCTGTCATGCTCGTCTTTCGGGTCGTTCACGATACGCATGGCCGAGGATAACACTCTTTTGTTGTGACGGGTCTGCCAGGAAAGAGAACAGATGGCGTGTCGGCCCCGCCTGGCATCCGATACGATCACCTGCCCTCATGGCAGGATCGGGGCGGTCTGGCCCGCGCAGTACAAGACCAAGATAACGAAAAGACACGAGGAAAGGTTCCATGATCGATCATAGCCGAATCCGGAACGCCGCCTTCCGGGCAAAAGTGACCACCGCCGAGGAGGCCGCCAAGCATATCCGTCCGGGCAGCATGGTCGGCATGAGCGGCTTTACCGGGTCGGGTTATCCGAAAGCCGTTCCGCAGGCCCTGGCCAACATCATCGAGACGGAGAAGGGCAAGGGGAACGATTTCCGCATCCGCCTCTTCACCGGCGCCTCCACCGGGCCGGAGCTGGACGGTGCGCTGGCCAAGGTGAACGGCATCTCGTTCCGCATGCCCTACAATTCCGACCCCATCCTGCGCGGCCGCATCAACAGCGGCGAGACCGAATATCTGGACATGCATCTGAGCCACGTGGCCCCGATGACGTGGCAGGGCTTCTTCGGCGAAATGGATACGGCCGTCATCGAGGCCGTCGCGATTCGCGAGGACGGCACCATCGTTCCGTCGTCGTCGGTCGGCAACAACAAGACGTGGGTCGAGTCCGCCCGCCAGGTGATCATCGAGGTCAATAGCTGGCAGCATTCCGCGCTGGAAGGCATGCACGACATCTGGTATGGCGCCGCCCTGCCGCCGCACCGCGTCGCCATTCCGCTGCTGCGCCCCGACGACCGGATCGGCCAGGCCACGCTGAAGGTCGACCTGTCGAAGGTCGTCGCGGTGGTCGAGACCCATGCGCCGGACCGCAATGCGCCGTTCTCGCCGCCCGATGCGGCCGCCAAGGCCATTGCCGGCCATCTGATGGAGTTCTTCCGTCACGAGGTGTCGAAGGGCCGTCTGCCGCAGTCGCTGCTGCCGTTGCAGTCGGGTGTCGGCAACGTCGCCAACGCCGTGATGAGCGGCCTGGAGGAAGGGCCGTTCGAGGACCTGACGGCCTTCACCGAAGTGATCCAGGACGGCATGCTGGGCATGCTGGAATCGGGCAAGATGCGCGTCGCCTCGGCCACCGCCTTCTCGCTGAGCCCCGAGGCCGCGGAATCGCTGAACGACCGGATGGCCGAGTTCCGTTCCAAGATCATCCTGCGCCCGCAGGATGTCAGCAACCATCCCGAGCTGATCCGTCGCCTGGGCTGTATCGCGATGAACGGGCTGATCGAATCCGACATCTACGGCAACGTCAATTCGACCCAGATCATGGGATCGCGCGTGCAGAACGGCATCGGCGGTTCGGGCGACTTCGCGCGTAATGCCTATATCTCGGTCTTCATGACGCCCTCGACCGCCAAGGGCGGCAAGATCTCGGCCATCGTGCCGATGGCGTCGCATGTCGATCACATCACCCAGGATTCGCAGGTGCTGGTGACCGAGCAGGGCCTGGCCGACCTGCGCGGCCTGTCGCCCAAGCAGCGGGCGGAGACGATCATCCGCAACTGCGCGCACCCGGACTATCGTCCGCTGCTGCAGGATTACTACAAGCGGGCGCGGGAAGGTTCGTTCGGCCAGCAGTCGCCGCATCTGCTGACCGAATCGCTGTCCTGGCATCAGCGCTACATCGAAACCGGCACGATGCTGCCGGGCTGACGGTCCGTCGGGCCGCGCCCCCGGAGCAACCGGGGGCGCGGCGCCTGCGGGCGGCCTGTTTCCATGTCCGGGACATGGGATGCAGGTCGTTCGATAAGTGGTTGTTTATGAAAGATATTGTTCGCCTGGGCGATATCATCTTCACGAAAATTATGGCGCGTGGTGGATTACTCCAATCACGCGCCATAATTTTTTGTTTTTAAAGAAAATATCAATCCGATCGGCGCTAATGCGCCGTTTCGGGCCGCGATTGGCCGACCATGGAGGCCGCGTGGTCGAGATCGACCGACAGCACCCGGCTGACGCCGCGTTCCTGCATCGTCACGCCGTAGAGCCGGTCCATATGCGCCATGGTCAGCTGGTGATGGGTCACGACCAGGAAGCGCGTGCCGGCTTCTGCCACCATGTCGGCCAGCAGGGCGCAGAAGCGCCCGACATTGGCGTCGTCCAGCGGCGCATCGACTTCGTCCAGCACGCAGATCGGCGCCGGGTTGCAGCGGAACACCGCGAAGATCAGCGACAGGGCGGTCAGCGCCTGCTCGCCGCCCGAGAGTAGCGACAGGGTAGCTAGTTTCTTGCCCGGTGGCTGGGCGTAGATTTCCAGCCCCGCCTGCAACGGGTCGTCATTGCCCACCATGCCCAGATGCGCCCGTCCGCCGTTGAACATGCGGGCGAACAGCGACTGGAAATGCTTGTCGACCTCGGTGAAGACCGCCAGCAGGCGCTCGCGCCCCTCGCGGTTCAGCGCGCCGATCGAGCCGCGCAGCCGGGCGATGGCGGTGTCCAGCTCGTCCTTCTCGCGCTGGATGGTCGTGATGCGGGTTTCGGCCTCGTCGGCTTCCAGCTCGGCGCGCAGATTGACCGGGCCCATATCCTCGCGCTCGCGGGTCAGGCGGGCGATCTTGCGGCGCAGGCTGGTTTCCGCCGCCTCGGTCAGGTCGGGGGGGACGATGCCCGGCGGCTCGGGTGTTTCGGTCAACAACTGGGCCAGGATGGCCTCGGCCTGTTCATGCCGGCCTTCGGCGCGCAGCACGGCCTCGCGCCCGGCCGCCAGCGCGGCCTCGGCGTCGCGGCGGGCCGCCTGGGCGCGCACGAGGGCCTCTTCGGCCTCGGCCAGCTTGCGGGCGGCTTCCGCATGGCCGGCCTCGGCGCTGTCCATCGCCTCGCGGGCGGTCTGCCGGCTGCGGATGACTTCCTCGGGCATCGAGGCCAGCTTTGCATGTTCCGACTTCGTGGCGTCCAGCCGGGTGGTGGTGCCCTGCAATTCGGCGGCGGCGGCGGCCTGGCGGGTGGTCCAGTCGGCCAGGGCGGTCGCGACGCCGGCCAGGCGGGCCTGGATGGTCTGTTCCTCGCCCGCCAGGGTCGTGCGGCGCAGGCGGGCCTCGTCCTCGGCCTGGCGGGCGGCGGCCACGGCTTCGCGGGCCTCGCGGACGCGGGTCGCGATCGCCTCCTGATCGGGCAGGGCCTGCTGTTCGGCATGCATGCGCGCCAGCAGGTCGGCGGCTTCGTCCCGTTCCTGCCGCAGGGCGTCCAGGCGGGGGGCCTGAGCATCCAACACGCTGCGGGTCTCGATCAGCGTGGCCTGCTGGGCGGCGTGGGCGGTCTGGGCCTGTTCCAGCGCCCGTTCCGCGTCCTGCTGATGCTGGCGGGCTGCCTCGTGGGCCGTTGCGGCATCGCGGGACCGGGTTTCGGCGGCGGCGAGGGCCGAATCGGTGTCGGCGCCGGGGGGCAGGGCGGCGAGGGTGGATTCGGCCTCCTGCCGGGCGGTTTCGGCCTGTTCGGCCTCGCGGGCGATGCGGTTCAGTTCGGGGACGATGGTCGCCAGCCGTGCCTCGGCCTCGCTGTTGCGGGCGGTGGTGGCGTCGTCCTCGCGCCTTGCGGCTTCCAGTGCGGTTTCGGCGTTCTTGCGCGCGTTGCGGGCCGCTGTTTCGGTGGTTTGTGCCGCCTGTTCCTGCTGGCGGGCGGCCTCGTGGCGCTGGGCCAGCTCGGCGGCGTCCGGCAGGTCGGCCGCTGCCTGCCGGGCGGCGTTCAGGGCGGTTTCGGCTTCCGCCAGAGTCTGCGTCGCTTGGTCGTGCTGGGGCTGGACGGTCTCCAGCCGCGCGCGGGCGGTCGCGTCCAGCCGGCTGATTTCGGCTTCGTCGGTGCGGGCCTGGCGCAGCGTGGATTCGATGGCCGTGCGGGCGGCGCGGGCCTTGCCGACCGATTCGGTTGCCGCGGCGCGGGTCTGTTCGGCCGTTGTCAGGGCGGATTCGGCGGTCGGCAGTTCGGCCAGGCGGGTCTGGCGCGCGGCCTCGGTCTCGCGCAGGAGGTTGCGCTGGCGCAGCAACAGGGCCGCCCGGCTGGGCTGGCCGGCGGCCACACGATACCCGTCCCAGCGCCACAGGGCGCCGTCGCGTGCCACCAGGCTCTGGCCGGGCAGGAGGTCGGCCTGCAAGGTCGCGCCATCGGCGCCGTCATCCAGCAGGCCGATCGCGGCGAGGGCCCGGGCCATGGCAGGCGGGGCGGTGACGAGCGCGGCCAGGGCGACGGTGTTTGTGCCCGGCAGCGGCGCTGCGTCCAGGGGCGAGAGGGCGTGCCACAGGCGCGGCGCGTCCTGGTCGGTGGACGCATCCAGCCCGTCGGTCAGGGCGGCGGCCAGGGCGGCTTCCAGCCCGTCGGGCACCGTGATGTCGTCGACCACCGGCCGGAAATGGGTCTCGTTCTGTCCGCTCTTCAGCGCCTGGGTCAGGCCTTCCGCCTGCGCGGTCAGACGCGAGAGATCGGCTTTCAATTCGCCCAGGCGATTCGTCGCGGCGTCGCGGTCGGTGGCGGCGGTGGCCAGCGCGGCTTCGGCTGCCTCCAGCGCCTGTCCGGCGTCGGCGAGCTGCCGTTCGGCGTTCTCGCGCGCCGTGCGGGCGGCGACCAGTCGTTCCGGCGCGATGGCGGCGGCCTGGGCACGGGCCAGGTCCTCGGTCAGGGCGCGCAGGCGTGCGACGGCGCGCTGATGGGCCGTGTCGGCCGATTGCAGGGCGGCCTGGGTGGTGGTGCGCCGGTTCGTGCCCTCCTGAAGGCGGGCATAGGCGTCGATTCGGGCGGCGGAGGCGGCCTGACGGTCCAGTTCCGCCTGCTCCAGCGCGGCGCGGGCGGCATCGAGCGTGGATTGCGCGCTGGCCAGGCCGGCGCGCAGCGCGTCCCGGTGATCGGCGGCGACGCGCTGGGCGTGTGCCTCGTCATGCCGGCGTTGCAGGGCCTGCTGTTCGGTGCGCAGGGCCTCGGCGCGCTCGGTGGCCTGGGCGAGGGCGCGGCGGGCTTCGTCATGGCGGCGCCGGGCTTCGTCCGCCTGACCCCGGGCCAGGCTGGCTGCCAGCGTGGCGTCGGACTGTTCCTGCGCCGCGTGTTCCAGCGCGGTGCGGGCCTCCGCCAGGCGGGTGGTCGCGGCGGCCAGTTCGGCGGCCTGGGCCTCCAGCGAAGCGGGCTCGGGCAGGGTGGCGCGCAGGCTCTCCAGTTCGGCGGCGAGGGCGGCATGCTGGGCATCGAGGCGCGCGTGGCGGGCCTGTGCCTCCCTGAGGGAGGCCGTCACCTGCGTCGCGCGGGTCTGTGCCGCATTGGCCTCGGCGCCGGCCTGTTCCAGCGCCTGTTCGCGCGCCTGCACCAGTCCGGCGGCATCGGCCTGGGCCTGGGCGGCCTGCGCCATCTCGTCCGGCAGGGCGGAGAGGCGTTCGGACAGGGTGGTCTGCTCGGCTTGCAGGCGGGCGACATTCTCGGCCGCGTCGGCTTCGCGGGCCTGGGCGGCCTGATGGTCGCTTTCGGCCTGGCCCAGCCGTTCGGTCGCGGCCTTTGCGGCCTCGGTCGCGCGCTGTTCCTCGCGCGCCATGCCTTCGGCCAGGATCTTCTGGCGCTCCAGCAGGGTGCGGCTTTCGTCCGTGCGGGCGCGGAGCGCGGGCAGGTCGCGATTGGCCTCGAATTCCGCGATCACGCTGGTCTCGGCGGCCTCTTCGGCCTGGGTCAGGGCCTGCCGGGCCTGCCGGGCCATCTGGCCGGCGCGTTCCACCGCCAGGCGGGCGCGGGCGTGCAGCAGGGCCAGCAGCGTGGTCTCGGATTCGCGCAGGGCGCCGGAAATTTCCCGATAGCGCTTCGCCTGTTGCGACTGGTCGCGCAGGCTGCCCAGATGGCCTTCCAGCTGGATGCGCAGATCGTCGGCGCGGGCCAGATTGGCCTCGGTGGCGCGCAGTTTCAGCTCGGCCTCGTGCCGTCTGGCGTGCAGGCCGGTGATGCCGGCGGCTTCCTCCAGGATGCTGCGCCGTTCCTCGGGCCGGGCATTGACCAGTGCCGAGACGCGGCCCTGGCTGACCATGGCCGAGGAGCGTGCGCCCGAGGCCAGGTCGGCGAACAGGGTCTGGACGTCGCGGGCGCGGATCGGCTTGCTGTTGACGCGGTAATCGCTGCCGGAGCCACGTTCGGCGCGCCGGGTGATCTGCAATTCGTCTTGGTCGTGCAGCGGCGGGGCGGCGATCCCCTCCGTGCCTTCCAGCGTCAGCGTCACTTCCGCCAGGTTGCGCGCCGGGCGGGCGGCGGTGCCGGCGAAGATCAGGTCGTCCATCTCGCCGCCGCGCAGTGAACGGGCGGAACTTTCGCCCATCGCCCAGCGCAGGGCCTCGACCACATTGGACTTGCCGCAGCCGTTCGGGCCGACGATCCCGGTCAGGCCGGGCAGGATGTCGACCGAAACCGGGTCGGCGAAGCTCTTGAAGCCGCCGATGCGCAGGCGGACGAAACGGGCAGCCATGGGCGGAGGGACCGGATCAGCTCAGCGAGGCCACCTTTTTGGCGAAATCGTCGTAGGTCATCTCCTGACCCACCTGTTCCTTGTCGTTGAAGCGGAAGGTCGGGGTGCCCTCGATCTTGTATTCGGCCTGGGCGCGGTTTTCCTCGTCCATGATGGCCTGGCGCAGCGTGTCGTCGGCCAGCGTCTTCTGGAACAGGTCGGCGGGCATGCCGGCCAGTGCCGCCATCTTCTGCAATTCGTCCTGCGGGTTGACGTCGCGGGCGAAGGCCCAGCGATCCTGGGTGGACAGCAGCGACAGCACGAAGGGCTCGTAACGCTCGGGCGGCAGGGTGCGGGCGATCATCGCCGCCGCCAGCGCGATCTGGTCCAGCGGGAAATCGCGGAAGATGTAATAGACCTTGCCGGTGTCGATCAGGTTGCTGCGGATCTGGGGGAAGACCTCGGCTGCGAATCGCGCGCAATGGGTGCAGGTCAGCGAGAACCATTCCTCGACATGCACCTTGGCTGCCGGATTGCCGGCGGCGCGCACGGCCATGCGCGGGTCGGTGGCGGCCCGTGCGGCGCGGAGGGACAGGGCCTGTCCGAACAGGAGGGCAGGGGTCGCGGTCGCGATCAGGGCGCGGCGGGTAACGGGCATGACTGAACGGTCTCCGGCAGGCTGGAACGGGCGGACGGTAAAAGGGGGACAGAGCCCGCAAAGCGGGCAGGCGTCAAGAGACCCGCGCGGGGGCGGATGCGGGCTTCGGTGCCGGGCGTGTCGACCACCAGGCCGACAGGGCCGAGCCCGAGATATTGTGCCAGATCGAGAACAGCGCCCCCGGCAGCGCCGCCAGCGGGCCGAAATAGAGGCGCCCCAGCGTGGCGGCCAGGCCGGAATTCTGCATCCCGACCTCGATCGCCAGCGTCCGGCAGGCGCTTTCTTCCAGTCCCAGCAGCCTGCCGCCCCAATAGCCGCCCAGCAGGCCGATCCCGTTATGCAGGACCACGCCCAGCAGGACCAGCGGCCCCGCCGCCGCCAGCGACGGGCGGACCGAGGCGACGATGGCGCCGATGATGGTCATGATGGCGATCATGGCCACCAGCGGCAGGGCGGGTTCCACCCGGCGCACCAGGCGCGGGGCCAGCATGTTGACCGCCAGCCCCCCGGCCACCGGCAGGGCGACCAGCGTGACGATGCTGCGCAGCAGGGCCAGCACGTCGACCTGCACATCCGCCGCTACGTACAACCGCGTGAGCAGCGGCGTGGCGACGATGCCGACCAGGGTGGAAAGCGTGCTGATGCTGACCGACAGCGCCACGTCGCCCCGCGCCAGGTAGATCATGACGTTCGACGCCGTGCCGCTGGACACGCTGCCGACCAGGATCATGCCGACCCGCAGCGCCGGGGGCATGCCCAGCAGCCGCCCGATCACCCATGCCGCCAGCGGCATGATCGCGTAATGCAGCACGATCCCCGCCACGACCGGGGCCGGGCGGCGGGCGATGCGGCGGAAATCGCCCACCGTCAGCGTCACGCCCATGGTGAACATCACCAGGGCCAGCAGCGGCGTGATCGCCGGGGTCAGGACCAGGAAGGCGCCCGGCCGGCCGATGGCGGCGACCGAGACCAGGATGGCCCAGAGCGGGAAGAGGCGGGTCAGGAGAGACAAGGCGGTCAGGCGGCGGTCGGCGGTGCCGGGGGGGGCGGACGCACGCGGACCTTGCGGATATGCAGGGCGTCGGCGTCCAGCACGCGGAAGACCAAGCCGCTTTCGTGGGTCAGGACCTCGCCGCGTGCCGGGACGTGGCCGGCCAGGCGGAAGACCAGGCCGCCCACCGTCTCGATCTCGGCTTCGCGCTCGGCGTCGGTCAGCAGCGTGCCCAGCCGGGCCTCGAACTCCTCGACCGGGAGGCGGGCATCGACGTCGAACGTGCCGTCCGGCCGTTCCTGGATCAGGACCGCCGTCGGTTCGTCATGCTCGTCGGAAATGTCGCCGACGATGGTCTCCACCAGGTCCTCGATCGTCACCAGCCCGTCGACGCCGCCATATTCGTCGATGACCAGCGCCAGATGGAGATGGCGCTGGCGCATCTGAAGCAGCAGGTCCAGGACCGGCATCTGCGGTGCCACCATCAAGGGCTGGCGCAGCAGCGTCTCCACGTTGAAGGCCTCGCTGGTGCCGGCATAGGCGATCAGGTCCTTCACGTGGATCATGCCCACGATGTCGTCGAGCTGCTCGCGATAGACCGGCATGCGCGAATGGTTCTCGCGCCGCATCAGGGCCAGGGCCTCGTCCTGGCTCAGCGAGACCGACATGGCGACGATGTCGGCGCGCGGGATCATCACGTCGTCGGCGGTGATGCCGCGCAGCCGCAGGACGTTCGCGATCAGCGCGCGTTCCTGGCGGTCCAGTTCCGAATTGGCGTCGGTTCCGTCGCCTTCGGCCTCGTTGGCTTCCTGCACCAGGGCGGCGATGGAATGGCGCAGGCCCTGTTCGCCGCGCCGGCGGCCGAACAGGGAGAGCAGGCCCCGGCCGCGCGGACGCGGCGGATGGGCCTCTTCAACCCGTCCCGATGCGCCCTCGGGCGGTACGGATTCGGGCAGGGGGCGGTTCACTGCGCGTCCTCCATGCGGCCCGATGGCGCGCCGGGGCGGAACTTCCATGGATTGGGAACGGACAGGCGGCCCAGGATGCGGGCTTCCTCCATTTCCATCCGCCGTGCCTCGCCGGCCTGGTGATGGTCGTGGCCCCGCAGGTGCAGGATGCCGTGGACGACCAGGTGCATCAGGTGATGGCGCATCGGCCGCCCGGCCGCCTGGGCCTCGCGCCGCACGGTTTCCAGCGCGATCATGATGTCGCCGCCCGGTACGCCGTCGGGGTAGTCGAAGGTCAGGACGTTGGTGGGCTTGTTGCGGTCGCGGTGGCGCGCATTCAGCCGGCGGATCGTGCGGTCATTGTCCAGCGCGATCGTGACCGGTGCCGGTTCCTCGCCGGCCCAGGCGGCGCGCGCGGTGCGGCGCACCAGGGCCGCGATTCCCGGAACGGCGCCGTGCCAGCGCGCGTCCGCGACGATCACGTCGCAATCCGGGCTGTCCTGCGCCATGGTGGATAGAGGGCCGGCGGCCTGTCCGGCCGCCGGCGGTCTTATAACGTCCCCGTCCGTTTCGGCGGGGCGTTTGCTACTTCGCGGTTCCATTGTTCTCCCGGCGCGCCCTGCTGCGGGACATGTCCCGTTCGGCCGCCGCTCGCTGATCATAGGCGTCCACGATGCGCGCGACCAGCGGGTGTCGCACCACGTCGTGGGATTCGAAGCGCATGATACCGATTCCCGGCAGTCCTTCCAGCGTATCCACCGCATCGCGCAGGCCCGACGTCACGCCGTTGGGCAGGTCGACCTGGCTGAGGTCGCCCGTGACCACCATCCGGGTGCCGCTGCCCATGCGGGTCAGGAACATCTTCATCTGCGCGGCCGTGGTGTTCTGTGCCTCGTCGAGGATGACGAAGCTGTGGGCCAGCGTGCGGCCGCGCATGAAGGCCAGGGGCGCGACCTCGATCTCGCCCGTGCCCATGCGCCGCACCACCTGGTCGCCCGGCATCATGTCGTGCAGCGCGTCGTAGAGCGGGCGCAGATAGGGGTCGATCTTCTCCTTCAGGTCGCCGGGCAGGAAGCCCAGCCGCTCGCCGGCCTCGACGGCCGGGCGGGAGAGCACGATCCGGTCGACCTGGCCGGCCTGGAGCATCGCCACGGCCTGGGCGACCGCCAGGTAGGTCTTGCCGGTGCCGGCCGGGCCGATGCCGAAGACCATCTCGGTCTGCGCCAGCATTTCCATGTAGCTGGCCTGGCCGGCCGAGCGGGGGGCGATGGCCCCGCGCCGGGTGCGGATGGCCGGCAGTTCCGCCAGCGGCACGCGGGGCGTATCGGACAGGGGCATCGTGCCCTTGGGCGCTGTGGCGTGGGTCATGGTGGTCCGTCCTTCGGCTGCCGGGCGGGGCATGGTGTGGTGGGCCGCGGCCATGCGGATCGCCGTGTCGATATCGGCGCTGTCCAGTTCGCCGCCGCCGCCCTGCAGGCGCTGGTAGAGGCTGGTCAGCGCGGCCTGGGCGATTTCCACCCGGTCGGGATTGCCGTTGAGGGCGACGCGGTTGCCCCGGCAGGACAGGCGGATGCCGAATCCGCGTTCGAGACGAAGAAGGTGACGGTCATGATCACCGACGAGCTGTGCCAGCAGGGCATTGTCGTCGAATTGCAGCGTGACCGTCCGCATCGCGGCGATGTCGGACGGGGCTTGATGATCGCGCGTCCGGGCGGGGCGCCGGCCGGGCAGAATCGCTGATGCCGTCTGTTCTCTCAAGCGAAGGCTCTCTCCTGTATGAGGGTTCCACTCAGTGAGTTGGTGTATCGCTCCCGGATCTCGACCTGTGCGATCTGCCCGATCAGGGCATCTGGCCCATCCACATGCACGGGTTGCAGATAGGGTGAACGGCCGGACAATTGTCCCGGCTTGCGCCCGTGGCCGGTAAACAGCACCGGAACCACGCGTCCCACCGTCGCCGCATTGAACGCGTCCTGCTGCGTGCGCAGCAGGGCCTGCAGGGCCTGCAGGCGCGCGTCCTTCACGTCCTCGGGCACCTGCATCGGCGCGCCGGCGGCCGGAGTGCCCGGACGGGGGGAATATTTGAACGAGAACGCCTGCGCGAACCCGACATCGCGGATCAGCTGCATTGTCGCGTCGAAATCCGCATCACTTTCACCGGGATGGCCGACGATGAAATCGGACGACAGCGCGATGTCCGGCCGCGCGTCGCGCAGGCGCAGGACGATGTCGCGATATTCGGCGGCGGTATGGCCCCGGTTCATCGCCGCGAGAATCCGGTCCGACCCCGACTGCACCGGCAGGTGCAGGAAGGGCATCAGCGCCGGCAGGTCGCGATGCGCGGCGATCAGGGCCTCCTCCATGTCGCGGGGGTGCGACGTGGTGTAGCGGATGCGCGCCAGCCCCGGGATCGCGGCCAGTGCTTCGGCGAGGTGCGGCAGCCCCCACACTCGGCCGTCCGGCCCTTCGCCGTGATAGGCGTTGACGTTCTGCCCCAGCAGCGTGATCTCGCGCGCCCCCGAATCGACAAGGCGGCGGGCTTCGCGCAGCACCGAATCGACAGGGCGGCTGGATTCGGCGCCACGGGTGTAGGGCACCACGCAGAACGAGCAGAATTTGTCGCAGCCTTCCTGGATGGTCAGGAAGGCCGTCAGCCCGCCCGGGGTCTGCGGGGCCTGGGCATCGGGCAGGAAATCGAATTTCTGCTCGGCCGGGAAATCGGTGTCGATGACGGCACCCGCCGCCCGGGCCGCGCGGGCGACCATTTCCGGCAGCCGGTGGTAGGTCTGCGGGCCGAGCACGATATCCACATAGGGCGCGCGGGCCAGGATTTCCGCCCCTTCGGCCTGGGCCACGCAGCCCGCGACGGCCAGGATGGTGCGCTGGCCTTCCGCCGCCCGGGCGTCCTTTACCAGACGCAGGCGGCCGAGTTCCGAGAAGACCTTTTCCGCCGCCCGGTCGCGGATGTGGCAGGTGTTCAGGATCACCATGTCGGCCGCGTCGGGGGTTTCGACCGACTGGTATCCCAGCGGACGCAGCACGTCGGTCATGCGCGCGCTGTCGTAGACATTCATCTGGCAGCCCCAGGTGATGACATGGAGGCCCTTTACCTCCCGGCCGGGCTCCATGGGGGGGCAGACAGAATGCTGGGTCACGATTGAAACTTCCTGGGCGCGCCGCCGGACCATCCCGCGCGGTCGCGGGAACACATCATATGTGCGGGGCGCCCGGTCAAGGGCACGAGTCGGAGCACTGGGGGCGTGACAGCGTCATCGTGCGGCAAACCTCCCTCGCATTACGGGGCGGGACGCGGCGGCGTCGTTACCTGCCTCATGAGGTAAAAATACGGGGGCTCTTGTCAAGGCAAGTTTCCGAGTCCCGGGCAAAAACCCTTCCGTATGTCGTGCCGCGGGCCGCGTGACATCGTTTTTTATCGTCTTGTCAAACGATTGCCTTATAAACGGGTCAGACGTGCCGTTCGGGGCGAGGCGGCATGCGAACGATGGACCGGCCGGACCGTTGAGTGGGACGAAGCGCAGGAACGGGACAGGGATACATTGGCAGCGGTGCGGCGACGTTGCGTGAGTGCGCGACGAAGAGCGGACAGGACAGATCGGCCGGACCATCGGGGCTGGGGCGCATGGTACGGCTACCCCGCGCGCCGGAGCGGTTCTGCCATTGCCGGGGGCGTTCTTGCGATCGCGCTGTGCTGGCCGGGCGATAGCGTTCTGGGTGCCGACCCGCAGACCTATACCACCACCATCACCCCGACGGGCGCGGCCGAGCTGGATGCCGCGATCAGCGCCTCGTCCAGCCTGCTGTCCCTGCAGAAGACCCACGCCGTCAGCCCGTTCGCCCTGGCCGGGCGCATCCGCAACGATTACGGCCGGTTGCGGACCGCGCTGGAAAGCTACGGCTATTACGCCCCCACGATCCGGATCAGCGTGCGGCCCCGTGGCGAGAAGAATGCCGCACCCACCGCCCCGATGGACGGGGCCGACCCGCGGCTGCCGGAATGGCTGCTGGCGATCCCCAAGGGGCAGGCCGTGCAGGTGACGATTACGCCGACACGGGGCGAGATCTTCCGGCTGGGCCATGTGATGCTGGTACGGGCATCGGGCGACGGGACCGGGCCCGTGGTCCTCAATTCTCTGGAAAGCAAGGCGTTCGGGGTGAAGGCCGGCCAGCCGGCCGTCGCCTCCGACGTGCTGGCGGCAGCGACGAACCTGCAGGCCGAACTGAAGGAGGAAGGACACGCGCTGGCGCGGGTCGAGACGCCCAAGGCGTGGTTGCGGCCGGCGACCAACACGCTGGATGTCGAATATACGGTGCGGAGCGGCCCGGTGGTGACCATCGGTGCCATCAGCCTGTCGGGCATGACGCGCACGCACCCCGCCTATATCGCGCGGCGGATCACCATGCATCCCAACGACCTGTACCAGCCCTCGCGGATCGAATCCGCCCGGCAGGACCTAGCGGGGCTGGGCGTGTTTTCCGACGTGCAGGTCAATGACGTGCCGCCGCTGACGGCCGGCCAGCAGATGCCGCTGTCGCTGGACTTCAAGGAAGGCAAGGTCCGGATGGTGGCGGTGCAGGGCGGCTATTCCACCGACCTGGGCGGGCGGGGCGGCGTGAGCTGGACGCATCGCAACATCTTCGGCAATGCCGAGCGCCTGCGCCTGACGGCCCTGGTGACGGGGCTGGGCGGATCGGCGCAGCAGGGGCTGGGCTACGATGTCTATGTCGACCTGATGAAGCCGGATTTCGGGTCGCGGGACCAGAATCTGAGCGTGCGGGTCGAAGGCATTCGCCAGCTTCTCTATTCCTATCGCCAGACGGCGCTGCTGGTGCGGGCGGGCGTGGTGCGCAAGCTGGGGCAGCGCTGGACCGCGTCGTTCGAGGGGCAGGCCGAACAGGAACAGATCGAGCAGATGGGGATGGTGAACGATTACACCATCGTTTCGCTGCCGCTGTCGGCGACCTATGACAGTACCGGGCTGAACAACCCGATCGACCCGGCCACCCATGGCGTCCGGGTGGCCGCCAGTGTGACGCCCTCGGCCTCGCTGGTCGACGGCATGTCGTTCTTCACCATCATGCAGATGAATGCCTCGACCTATTTCGACCTGACTCATCTGGGCATTTCCCGGCCCGGCCGCAGCGTCATCGCGGTGCGCGGCATCGTGGGCAGCGTGCAGGGGGCCTCGACCTTCGACATTCCGCCCGACCAGCGCCTGTATGCCGGCGGCAGCGCGACCGTGCGCGGCTTCCGCTACCAGGGCGTCGGGCCGCAGTTCGCCGGCAGCAAATATGCGATCGGCGGCACGTCGATGGATGCCGGATCGGTTGAATTCCGCCAGAGGCTGTTCCGCAGTTTCGGCGGAGCGGTGTTTGCGGATGCGGGCCAGGTAGGCACCGGCAGCCGGCCGTTGCAGGGCACGCTGCGGGTCGGGGCGGGTGCCGGCGTGCGGTACTATACGCCGATCGGCCCGGTGAGGGTGGACCTGGCCGTGCCGCTCAACCGGCCGAAGCGCGGCGATACGTGGGAACTCTATCTCGGTCTGGGGGAAACCTTCTGATGGCGCCGGAGACTTCGCCCCCGTCCGCTGCCCCCCCGCCTGCCGCACGCGCGCGGCGCTGGCCCAGGATCGTCGCCTGGACCCTCGGCCTGCTGGCCGGCGTGCCGCTGGCGGTGGCGGTGCTGGGCTTGGTGGCGATCCTGATCGTGGCCAATACCGGGTGGGGCCGCCATTCCATCGCGCGCCAGACGGCGGAACTGACCGGCGGCGCGGTGACGCTGGACGGGATTTCGGGCCGCTTCCCCGATGCGCTGCGCATTGCCCATATCGGGCTCAACGACCGCAAGGGAACGTGGCTGTCGATCGACGGGCTGGAACTGGACTGGCGGCCGACCCACCTGCTGGCCCGGCAGGCGCGGGTCGACCGGCTGTCGATCGCGCGGCTGGCCATTCCGCGCCTTCAGGCGGAAAGTGGTACGAAATCGACCACCAGCAGCAAGGGCGGCAGCAGTTTCGACCTGGCGATCGACCTGCGTGCCGTCCATATCGGGCGGATCGAGGTCGGCGCCGCGCTCGCGGGGACCGATGCCGCGTTTTCGCTCGATGGCACTGCGCACCTGGCCCATCTCGCGCCCGTGCTGGATGGGCTGAGCGTGGCGACGCTGCCCACCGCCGCGATCGACCTGACCCTGAAGCGCCTGGATCGCGTGGGGGCGTTGACCCTGCGGACGCAGATCGAGCCGGGGCGGCTCGGGCTGCATCTGGCGGCGGACGAAGGGCCGGGCGGTTTTGCCAGCACGTCGGGGCTGGAGCCGCTGGACCCGCTGCATCTCGCGCTCGACCTGGACGGGCCGAGGACCGCGAACCATCTGGCATTCGCGTTGAAGTCTGGTGATATATCATCTAATATCAATGGAATAGTTGATTTTATAAACGTAAAATCTCAGCTTTCGATCATGGCGCGTGCGCCCCACATGACTGTGCGCGACGGGATCGGCTGGCAGAATCTGGTCCTGGACGCGCATGTGTCGGGCGATGTGCATCATCCGGTCGGGCAAGGACATCTGACGCTGGACCAGCCGATGGCGGCGGGGGTGGCGGCCAGCCGGATCTTGGTCGATTTCGAGGGGCATGAGGCGACGGGCGGCCAGCCTTCGGACGCGCGGGTGCATGCCGCGATCGATGCGCTGTCGATCCCCGGCAGCCATCCCGGCCTGTTCGCTGCCGCGCCGCTGACGCTGGACCTGTTCCTGCATCCCGACGATGCGGGCTGGCCGCTGGATGTCCGGCTGGACCATACGCTGCTGCATCTGGCGGGGCGGGTGATGACCGCGACGCCGGCGCATGGGACATTCGACCTGGACGTGCCCGCGCTGGCGCCGCTGGCGGAGGCGGGAGGCACCGACCTGGCGGGCCGGCTGGGCCTGCACGGCGTCTTCGCCATGCCAGCGCGGCCGGGTGATGCGGCCACGCTGGCGCTGGACGGACCGCTGTCGATCACCGGCGGCCTGCGGCAGGCCGTGTCGCTGGTAGGGGCCGACGGCAAGATTTCGCTGCGTGCGGCCATGCAGCAGGCGGTCGGCGACCATCCGGCCCTGCTGCGGATCGACCGGCTGGCGCTGGACGGGCAGGCGGTGCATCTGGCGGTATCGGGCAGCCGGACGAGCGCCCCCACGGCGGATCCGGTCGCGGGCGGAAAGGCCGGCCCGGCGGTGAATGCCACCGCGCAACTGGCGGTCGACGATCTGCGGCGGGCCTCGCCGGCGGTGCGTGGGCAGGCGGGGCTGACGCTGGCGGTCGACGGGCCGCTGAGCGACCTGTCGGCCACCGCGCATCTGGAGGGGCAACTGGGTACCGCCGAGATGCCGGTGGGGCCGATCATGCTCGATGCCGTCTTCCATCATCTGCCCAGCCATCCGCAGGGTACCCTGATGGCGCGCGGGACGCTGGACGAGGCGCCGCTGTCGATCGCCGCCGACCTGGAGCAGGACCCGCAGGGGCGGCGGACCATCGATCTGGCGCATCTGGACTGGAAGAGCCTGTCGGGCAGCGGGCATCTGGTGCTGAATCCGCATCGGGTGACGCCGCTGGGCACGCTGGATGTGCAGATGGACCGGCTGGCCGACCTGTCGCGCCTTGTGGGGCAGCCGGTATCCGGTGCGCTGAAAGCATCGATCCGCACCGCCGAGCCGGGATCGACAGCCGGGGAGGATACCCGGCCGCCGGTCGTGACGGTGGCGATCGACGGTAATCTGGCCAGCGCGCGGGCGCGGCTGCGCAGCCTGTCGCTGGCCGGCACTGTCACCGATCCGCTGGGGACGACGCAGACCGACATGACATTGCGGCTGGACGGGGTATCGGCCCCAGGCGTGGCAGGCGATGTGCGGGTGACCGCGCGCGGGCCGCGCGATGCGATGGCGATCGGTGCCAACGCGACCTTCCAGGCGCTTGCCGGCGCCCCGGCGGCGCTGGCCACCAGCCTGGTCGTCGATACGCCGGCGCAGTCGGTTGCCATCCGCTCGCTGGAAGCCAATGCGCGAGGCGAGACGGTGCGCCTGACGGAACCGGCCCGGATCGGGTTCGGCAAGGCGATCGGCGTCGATCACCTACGCCTGACGCTGGCGCCCCCCGGCGTGGCGCCGGCCAGGATCGATGTCGCCGGCAGCGTGAAGCCCACGCTGGGCCTGACGGCGACGGTCGATAACCTGACGCCCGCCATCGCGCGGCCCTTCATGCCGTCGCTGCGGGCCGACGGGACGATCAGCGCCCGGGCCAGCCTGCGCGGCACCACCGCCAGCCCCCAGGGCACGGTGACGGTGACGGCGAGGGGACTGGCCTATCACAGCGATTTCAGCGGTGCACTGCCGCCGCTGAACATGGATGCGACCGCGCAACTGGCGGGCACCCAGGCGCGGATCGATGCCACGGCGCATGCGGGATCGCTGCTGGACCTGGCGGTGCGCGGAACCGTGCCCACCGGTTCGGCCGGGTCCATGGGGTTGCAGGCCGATGGCCATGTCGATCTTTCGGCGGCGAATGCCTATCTCGGCGCGCAGGGGCGGCAGGTCGAGGGCGTGGCCCGCCTGTCGCTGGCGCTGCGGGGCGCGTTGTCGGCGCCGAAAGCCTCGGGAACCGTGACCCTGACCGGGGGGCAGGTGCATGATTATGCGCAGGGAATCCAGCTGTCGAACATGCGGGGCACAGTCATCGCGCAGGATGACCGGCTGACGATCGACAACCTGTCGGCCACGGCGGGGCCGGGCAATATCGCCGTCAACGGAACGCTGGGGGCCTTTCAGCCCGGCTTGCCCATCGACCTGCGGATCACGGCGAAGAATGCCCGCCCCTTGGCCAGCGACCTGGTCACGGCGCAGGTCAATGCCGACCTGACGGTCAGGGGGGCGCTGGCGTCGCGCCTGGACGTGGCGGGGCAGGTGGTCATCCCGCATGCCGAGATCAATATTCCCAGTTCTCTGCCGCCGTCGATCGCGACGCTGGATGTGATCCGCCCCGGCGACAAGCCGCCTTCGTCCGGGGCCGACGGGGCCGGGTTTGTCGTCGGGCTGGATGTGGCCGCGTCCTCGCCGGGGCAGATGTTCGTCCGCGGGCATGGGCTGGATGCGGAAATGAGCGGCCGGCTGCATGTCGGGGGGACGGCCGATGCCCCGGCCATCACGGGCGCGTTTACGATGCGCCGGGGCAGTTTCAACCTGGCGGGCATTTCGCTGGAATTCACGAAAGGCCAGGTGGCCTTCAACGGCACGGGCGTGACCCAGGCGATCGACCCGACGCTGGATTTCGAGGCCGAGCGCGGGACGAATGCCGGCACCGCGCAACTGATCGTCGGCGGCTATGCCAGCGCGCCCAAGATCACGTTCTCGTCCACGCCGCCGCTGTCGCAGGACCAGATCATGGCGATGCTGCTGTTCGGTACCGACGCGCAGTCGCTGTCGACCGCGCAGATGGCCGAAATCGCGGCGGCGGTCGCGACCCTGACCGGCGGCTCGGCCTTCGACCCGCTGGGCAAGGTGCGCAGCACGCTGGGGCTGGACCGGCTGCAACTGACGGGTGGATCGGGTGTCGGCAACGGAAACAGCACCAGTGTCGAGGCGGGCAAATACGTGATGCGCGGCGTTTATGTCGGCGCGAAGCAGGCCACCAGCGGGTCGGGCACCCAGGCGCAGGTCCAGGTCGACCTGACGCGGCGCCTGAAACTGAATACGACCGTGGGGACCGGCGGCAACGTCACCGGCTTTACCACGCCCGAGAACGATCCGGGCAGCAGCGTCGGCCTGTCCTATCAGTTCAACTACTAGCCGGCCGGAAAATCGCCCCCGGCCGATGGTCGGGGTGTATTGATGGAAACGGGCATGTCACCCTAAACCGTGCCTGGCGGGTGCGGGCCTTCGGGTGTCGTCGCGTGCATGACAACAGGATGGTGGCAATGATCGATCCATTTTCATGGCTTGCCGGATGGATCCAGGAAAACTGGCTGATCCCGATCCTCTACCGTTTCGGGTGGATGGAATGGGAGGACACGTCCTTCCTGTGGGCCATGTTCGCGATCTACGGCGTGTTGCAGGTCGTGCTGAACCTGGCGATCTGCATGCCGCTGGAGCGGTTCTGGCCCCTGCGCCGGTGGGAGAACCGCGACAATGTGGGCATGGACATCGTCTATACGCTGATCGCGCGGATCGGCCTGTTTCCGCTGGTAACGTTCTTCGGCTTCTACGAGATCCAGACCTGGCTGAATGGCGTGCTGACCGACCACGGCTATATTCCGCCGACGCTGGAGAGCGTGTTTCCGACCCTGATGGACTGGCCGGTTGCGACGTTCTTCCTGTACGCGGTGATCCTGGATTTTGCCGAATATGTCCGGCACCGGCTGTCGCATGTGTTCGGCTGGTGGTACGGGCTGCATGCGCTGCATCATGCGCAGACGCAGATGACCTTCTGGTCCGACGACCGCAATCATCTGCTCGACGATGTCACGTCCTATATCTGGGCCATCGCGGTCGGGCTGCTGATCGGCGTGCCGCCGTTGCAGTTTCCGTTGCTGATCCTGTTCCTGCGGCTGGTCGAAAGCCTGTCGCACGCCAATACGCGGGTCGGGTTCGGCTGGCTGGGCGAGCGGATCCTGGTCTCGCCGCACTTTCACCGGGTGCATCACGGATTGCGGTCTGCCGGGCGGCGCTCGTGCAATTACGGCGCGGTGTTTCCCTGGTGGGACATGGCGCTGCGCACGGCGAATTTCTCGCACGATGTGGTGGAGACCGGCGACCCGAAGGCCGAGCAGGCGCTGGTCAGCGGCGGGTGGCTGGCGCAGCAGAAGGCGGGGCTGGTCCTGTCATGGCGCCTGGCGACCCGTCGCTGGCGGCGG
The DNA here is from genome assembly GCF_014174275.1 of Gluconacetobacter takamatsuzukensis. Lineage (GTDB taxonomy): Bacteria > Pseudomonadota > Alphaproteobacteria > Acetobacterales > Acetobacteraceae > Gluconacetobacter > Gluconacetobacter takamatsuzukensis. The sequence continues at coordinate 313,277 of NZ_JABEQK010000004.1, forward strand.
GGCGAAACCCGCGCGCCGGCGGCCACGGGGCCAGGCGGAGCATGAACATGTAAACTCTCCGGCCCCGGCGGATCGCGGGGCCGGGCGGGGATCAGGCGGCTTTCATAGCCGCCGTCAGGGATTCCAGCACCGCGGCCGGCTCCTTGCCTTCCAGCACCGCGACTTCGGCCACGAAGCGTTCCTGCGCCGCTTCGAACAGCTTGCGCTCGCTGAAGCTGCCGTCCAGGCTGTCGACATTGCGGCGCAGGTCGCGCAGCACTTCCGCGATCTGGACCAGATCGCCGGAATTGATCTTTTCCTGGTAGGCGACGGCGCGGCGGGCCCACATGCCGCGGCTGACATGCGGCTTGCCCTTGATGATGGCCATCGCCTTGTCCACGATCTCACGCGAGACGATCTTGCGGAGGCCGGCCTTGCGCGCCTTGGTCAGCGGGATACGCAACGTCATCTGGTTGCCGGGGAACGAGATCTGGATCATTTCCAGCTTGGTGCCCGCGATTTCGTCGATACCGATGCGATCCACCCGTCCGACACCGTGGGCGGCGTAGACGATGGCGTCGCCCTCGCGGAAGGGATCTTCGTCCTTGACCTTGGTCTTGGCCTGCGCGGCGGTTGTGGCAGCGGCGGTGCGCGCCATTGCGTCGGTCACACCGCCCTTGGGGGTCGTTCTGAACATGCTCATCCGGGTAGTTATATCACAATTTTCCTATTCTGTCTCGATCCTCGGATGATGGCCGCCCCGTGAGACGCTCAGGACTGCACGCCGCCCACGGGGGCGATCGGGCCGCCGACCGGGATGCGGACGGGTTGCAGCAGGTCGATCTCGATCGTGCGGGCCATGGTCAGCATCGGCATGGCATGGGGCGAATTGTCGAACGGGTCCTGCAGGTCGCTGCCGATCTTGTCCAGCGCCACGAACAGCAGCCCGACCAGCGATGAGCCCAGGGGGGTGATCCACCCCAGGGTCTGTACCATCGACAGTGGCAGTACGACGCAGAACATGTTGGCCACCAGCCGGGGGATCAGCGAGAACTGGATGGCCAGCGGCGTATTGCGGATGCGCTCCAGCCCACCCTGCGCATTGGCCAGGTCGGACAGGATGCGATCGATCTGGCCATGGACGGCGCCGTCGATCCCCTGGCGGGCGACTTCCTCGTTCACCGCCAGGCCAATCTGGTACAGGATGGCGTTGGGCTGGTTGTTCATGCCCACGATGGCGGTCTGCATCTCGGGCGGCAGCAGCCGGGCGATATCGGCCGAGCTGTCCAGCCGCCCCAGGGCGCTGCGCAGCGCATACGGGTAGGCCGCCATGGCGCTGGCCAGGTCGGGCCGGCCGCCCAGCAGGGACCCGGCCTGGCGCCCGAACGAGCGGCAATTGTTGGTGATCGCGCCCCACAGCGTCCGTGCCTCCCACCACCGTCCGTAGGCGGCGTTGTTGCGCACGCCCAGGAACAGCGCGACGGCCGAGCCCAGCAGGGAGACCGGCAGGGTCGGCTGTTCCATCCAGTCCTGGTGAAAGACCTGGAACATGACGACGACGAAGACGTCCCATGCCCCCAGGAGTGCCAGGGTCAGCAGGCTTTCGCGCATCAGGATGAATAATCCGATCCGCCGGTCGACGATCATCGATGCTTTCTCCCTCAGGACTGGATGCGTTCGCGAACCCGGAGCACCGAGCAGCCGACGCCATACTGACGACGCCCCCGGGAAAGACAACAGCCTGAACGGAAAGACGGATTTTGTGACAGTCGCGACATTCTCTGTTGCAAATCCGCCGGGCGGCATTGACCCTTCCCGAGATGGCACCCTTTATGATGCGGATAATTTCGATCCACGACTCTGGAGAGGCACGATCATGGACGTAAGGGCGGCGGTCGCATTCGAGGCAGGCAGGCCACTCGAGATCGAGACGGTGCAGCTTGAGGGCCCGAAGGCGGGCGAGGTACTGGTCGAGATCAAGGCCACCGGCCTGTGCCATACCGACAAATACACCCTGTCCGGCGCCGATCCGGAAGGGCTGTTTCCGGCCATCCTGGGGCATGAGGGCGCCGGCGTGGTCGTCGAGGTCGGGCCGGACGTGAAGCACCTGAAGCCCGGCGACCATGTGATCCCGCTCTACACGCCTGAATGCCGAGAATGTAAATCCTGCCTGTCGCGCAAGACCAACCTGTGCACCGCCATCCGCGCGACCCAGGGCAAGGGCGTGATGCCGGATGGCACCAGCCGCTTTTCCTACAAGGGGCGGCCGATCCACCATTACATGGGCTGCTCGACCTTCGCGAACTACACGGTGCTGCCCGAGATCGCGTTGGCCAAGATCCGCCCCGACGCCCCGTTCGACAAGGTCTGCTATATCGGCTGCGGCGTGACCACGGGCATCGGCGCCGTGCTGTTCACCGCCAAGGTCGAGACCGGATCGACCGTGGTGGTGTTCGGCCTGGGCGGGATCGGGCTGAACGTCATCCAGGGGGCCAAGATGGTCGGCGCCGACATGATCGTGGGCGTGGACATCAACCCGGCGCGCGAGGAGATGGCGCGCAAGTTCGGCATGACCCATTTCGTCAACCCGAAGGATCTGGGCCCGAACGGCGACGTGGTGGGGCACCTGGTCGAGCTGACGGGCGGCGGGGCCGATTATTCCTTCGAGTGCGTGGGCAACCCGACCCTGATGCGCCAGGCGCTGGAATGTTCGCATCGCGGCTGGGGCGTTTCCACCATCATCGGCGTGGCCAGCGCGGGGCAGGAGATCAGCACCCGCCCGTTCCAGCTCGTCACCGGTCGCCGCTGGATCGGCTCGGCCTTCGGCGGGGCACGCGGGCGCACCGACGTGCCGAAGATCGTGGACTGGTACATGGACGGCAAGATCGACATCGACAGCCTGATCACCCACACTCTGCCGCTGGAGAAGATCAACGAGGGCTTCGACATGATGACGCGCGGCGAGAGCATCCGCACCGTCGTCGAGTTCTGAGCATGGCGATCACGACCCGCGCCACCCATGCCTGTTGCGGCGGCACGCTGGGCTTCTACAGCCACCAGTCCGACAGTCTGGGGCTGGAGGCACGCTTCGCCGTCTTCGTGCCCGATGGCGCGTCGGCGACCGCCCCGGTGCCGGTCATCCACCTGCTGGCCGGCCTGACCTGTACCGAGGAAACGTTCCTGATCAAGGCGAACGCGGTGCGCTTCGCGGCGGAGTACCGGATCGCGCTGGTCGCGACGGATACCTCGCCCCGGGGGGCGGGCATTGCCGGCGAGGATGACAGCTACGATTTCGGCAGCGGGGCCGGGTTCTATCTGGACGCGACGCAGGCGCCCTGGGCCGGTCATTACCGGATGGGCACCTATATTGCCGAGGAACTGCCCGCGCTGACCGAGGCCAGTTTTCCGCTGGACGGCACGCGGCGCGGGATCATGGGCCATTCGATGGGCGGCCATGGCGCGCTGGTGCATGCGCTGCGCGCGCCCGACCGCTGGAAATCGGTTTCGGCCTTTGCGCCGATCGTCCATCCGGCGGCGGTGCCGTGGGGCGAGAAGGCCTTTACCGGTTATCTGGGGCCGGACCGCGCGACCTGGGCGGCCCATGACGCGACCCTGCTGCTACAGGCGGGCCGGACCCACCCGACGACCATCCTGGTGGACCAGGGCGATGCGGACCAGTTCCTCGATGCGCAATTGCAGCCCTGGCATCTGGAGGAAGCCGCGAAGGCGGCCGGGCAGAAGCTGATCCTGCGCCGCCATGCGGACTACGACCATTCCTACTGGTTCATCCAGTCCTTCATCCAGGATCATCTGACCCATCACGCGGCGATCCTGTGCCGATAGACCGAAAGGGCCCGATGAGCACGGCATATCATCGTATGGCGCATCGCGTGCGCGGTGCGCTCGGCGGTCTTATTCTGGCGGCCGCGATGACGGGCTGTGCGCCGACCGCGGTGCGGCCCGCCTTGCCGGTGGCGGATAGCGTGATCAGTCCGCCCGCGCATGGGGATTTCGGCCATTATACGCTGGCGCTGACCTGGCAGCCGGGCTTCTGCGCCAGCGGGCCCGGTTGCCGGCCCGACCAGCCGAAGGCACCGCTGATCGGGCTGCATGGGCTGTGGGCGTCACGGCCCCAGCCGCTGATTGCCGCGGGCGTGCCCCCGCAGCGCTGGTGGGCCGCCGGATGCGACATCTATCCGGGGCAGGATTCCACGGCACCCGTCGCCGTCGGCAGCGCGACGAGGCAGGCGCTGGAGCAGAGTGTGGCGCATCTGCCCGACAGCCTAGTCGACCATGAATATCACAAGCATGTCCAATGTTTCGGCATTCCGGCCGAGACGTTCTTCCACACCGCGCTGGAAATGCGCGCGCTGGTCGCGCAGTCCGATTTCGGCGCTGCCTTGCAGGGATGGCAGGGGCAGGTCGTCACCCGGGATGCGGTGATGGAAGCATTTGGTGCCACGTTCCATACCAGGACGGATCGCGCGCTTCAGCTTCGCTGCGAGCACGATCATGCGGGCCGCGACGTGCTGACCCAGCTCTGGTTCACCCTGAAGCGCGAGCGGGTGGCCGAGTTCCCGCGCCCCGGCGCCTTCTTCCGCGCGCCCGAGGCGCAGGATAATTGCCCGGCGCGGTTCCTGGTTCCGGCGTGGTGACCGTCTATTCGCCGATCAGGTGAAGGATAAGCTGCCGCCGGTGGGGCTGGCGGCGGTGCTCGAACAGGTAGAGGCCCTGCCACGTTCCCAGCACCGGTTGCCCGTCGGCAACCGGGATTGAAAGCTGGGTCTGGGTCAGCATGCTCCGCAAGTGCGCGGGCATGTCGTCGGGGCCTTCATCGTCGTGGATGTAGCGCCCCGGGGCTTCGGGGACTAGCGCCTCGAAGAAGCGTTTGATGTCCTCGCGTACCGTGGGGTCGGCGTTTTCCTGCACCGTCAGCGAGGCCGAGGTGTGCCGGCACCAGATCGTCAGCAGCCCGGTCTCGATGCCGGTCTCCGCAACCCATTGCCGGGCCGCATCGGTAAACATCACCAGCCCTTTGCCGCGGGTCGGGATGTCGAGACGATGCAGGGCCTGGCGCATGGGGTGTGTTTCCTATTTCAGGAAGCCGACAAGGCGTTCGGCTTCGCTGACGATGGGTTCGGCGATTTCCGCCGCGCGCCCGGCGCCGTCGCGCAGCACCGCGCGCAAATGGTCCGGTGCGTCCAGCAGGCGCCTGGTTTCCTCGGCGATCGGCACCACGGCCTGGACCAGTACCTCGGTCAGCGCGGTCTTGAAGGGGCCGAACCCTTCGCCGCCATGGCGGGCCAGCACCTCGGCCGCCGTGATGCCGGCCAGGGCGGCGTAGATATCGACCAGGTTGCGCGCCTCGGGCCGGTCCTGCAAGCCTGCCGTTTCGGTGGGCAGGGGCTCGGGGTCGGTCTTGGCGCGGCGGATCTTCAGCGCGATCGTGTCGGCATCGTCGGTCATCTCGATGCGGCTCTGGGCCGATGGGTCGGATTTGGACATTTTCTTCGTGCCGTCGCGCAGGCTCATGATGCGCGCGGCGGCGGGCGGTATCAGTGCCTCGATCGCCGGGAAGAACTCCACGCCGTAATCGTGGTTGAATTTCTGCGCGATGTCGTTGGCCAGTTCCAGGTGCTGGCGCTGGTCGTCGCCCACCGGCACCCGCGTCGCCTTGTAGGCCAGGATGTCGGCGGCCATCAGGTTGGGATACACGTACAGCCCGGCCGAATGGTTCTCGCGGTCCTTGCCGGCCTTGTCCTTGAACTGCGTCATGCGGTTCAGCCAGCCCAGCCGCGACACGCAGTTGAAGATCCAGCCCAGCCGCGCATGAGCGGTGACGGCGGACTGGTTGAACAGGATATGGGCCTTGGGGTCGATGCCGGCGGCCAGCAGGACGGCGGTCTGGGCCAGCGTCTGCTGGCGCAGGGCCTCCGGGTCCTGCCACACGGTGATGGCGTGCAGGTCCACGAGGCAGAAAATGCACTCGTGATCGGCCTGCAGCGCGACCCAGTTGCGGATCGCGCCCAGATAATTGCCCAACTGCGGAATGCCGGTCGGCTGAATGCCGGAGAATATGCGTTGCATGAGGGTTCTTTTCAGGCGTCGGACCCGATCCGGTCAAGCCGGTCGGCGATCACGACATCCGGGTTTCGGGGCAAGGGTCAGGGCAGTGGATGGAGGTGGTCCAGTGCCCGCCGTTCGTCCGCCACGCGGGAGGGACCCGGGGCCTGCCCACGCTGCGCCGCGACATCGCCGGGCTGGAAGGTGGGCGGGTCGGCCTGCCCGCCGCTGGCGGAGAGATAGGTCAGGATCGCCGCGATTTCGGTATCGGACAGGCGGCGGAAGGATGGCATGGAGAAATTGTACCGTCCGCCATTGGCCACCAGCGGGCCGTTGAGGCCGTTCAGCAGCACGTCGACCAGATAATGCCGCCCTTCCGGCGTACGGGCGATCCGGTCGATCCGCCCGGTCAGAGGCGGGATTTCCCCCAGCATGCCTTCGCCGCCATGGTGGCAGATTCCGCAATTGGTGCGGTAGCGCGCCTGACCGAGCGGGCGGTGCGACGAGCAGCCGTCCGTCGCCAGCAGGCCCAGAAGGCCCGCGACGAGCGGGGCGAGGGAACGCGCGCGCCGTATCATGCGGGTGTGCATATCGGCGCGCGCCCCGCGCTTACTGTTTCGAGACGCCCAGAAGCTGGATCTTGAAGATCAGCGGGCTGTCGGCGGGGATGATGCCCATCGAACGATGGCCGTAACCCAGTTCGGGCGGTACGTAGAGCATCCAAGTATCGCCCACATGCATCAGGGGCAGGGCTTCCATCCAGCCCTTGATGACGCCGTCCAGCGGCATCTGCATATACGAGCCCTTGCCGTGCTGGTCGGAACTGTCGAAGATTCCGCCCTCGGGCAGGCGGCCTTCGTAGATCACCATCATCCCGTCGCCGGGCGACGGGCTCTGCCCGTCCTTGGGGCCGCTCTCCAGCACCTTGTAGGCCAGTCCGTCGGGCAGGCTCTGCACGCCGGGCTCGGCCCGGATCTTGGCCATGTACTGCTCGGGCGTCATGTCCGGCTTGGATTCCTCGGGGCGTGCGCCGCACGCCGCCAGCGACAGGGCGGTCGCGGATGCCAGGAGGAGGGAAGTGACGCGGGACAGACGTTTCATGACACCTCGGTTTGGCGGAAATGGAAGGGCAGGAGAGGGTGCGGCGCTTACAGCGCGCCGCCCCGGCGTCCGATCTGGGCCCCAAGGCGCAGGCGCAGCGCGTTGAGCTTGATGAAGCCCTGGGCATCGGCCTGGTTGTATGCGCCCTCGTCGTCCTCGAAGGTCACGACGCGGGTATCGTACAGGCTGTTGGGGCTCTCGCGGCCGACGCAGATCACGTTGCCCTTGTAGAGCTTCAGCCGCACTCGGCCGGTCACCGAATGCTGGCTTTCGTCGATCAGGGCCTGGAGCATCCGGCGCTCGGGCGAGAACCAGAAGCCATTATAGATGATCTCGGCATAGCGCGGCATCAGGCTGTCCTTCAGGTGCCCGGCCTCGCGGTCCAGCGTGATGGATTCCATGCTGCGATGCGCCGTCAGCAGGATGGTGCCGCCCGGCGTTTCGTAGATGCCGCGCGACTTCATGCCGACGAAGCGGTTTTCCACCAGGTCCAGCCGGCCGATGCCGTTGGCCTTGCCCAGATCGTTCAGCCGCGCCAGCAGGGTGGCCGGCGACAGGGTGACGCCGTTCAGCGCCACCGGATCGCCCGCGACGAAATCGATCGCGATCTCGGTCGCGACATCCGGCGCGGCCTCGGGCGAGATGGTGCGCTGGAACACGATCTCGTCCGGTGCCTCGGCCGGGTCTTCCAGCAGCTTGCCTTCCGACGACGAGTGCAGGAGGTTGGCATCGACCGAGAACGGGGCCTCGCCGCGCTTGTCCTTGGCGATGGGGATCTGGTGTTCCTCGGCGAAGGCCAGCAGGCGGGTGCGCGAGGTCAGGTCCCACTCCCGCCAGGGGGCAATCACCGTCACGTCGGGCTTCAGCGCGTAATAGGCGAGTTCGAAGCGCACCTGGTCGTTGCCCTTGCCGGTCGCGCCATGGGCGACGGCGTCGGCCCCGACGGCCTCGGCGATCTCGATCTGGCGCTGGGCGATCAGCGGACGGGCGATCGAGGTGCCCAGCAGGTACTGGCCCTCGTACAGCGTGTTGGCGCGGAACATCGGAAAGACGAAGTCCTTCACGAAGGTCTCGCGCAGGTCCTCGACGAAGATTTCCTTCACGCCGAACATCTCGGCCTTCCTGCGCGCCGGCTCCAGCTCCTCGCCCTGGCCCAGGTCGGCGGTGAAGGTCACGACCTCGCAGCCATAGGTGGTCTGCAGCCAGCGCAGAATCACGGACGTATCGAGACCGCCCGAATAGGCGAGCACGACCTTCTTGACGTCCTTTGCGGCCATGGAACGGGATCTCCTGTCGTCGAATCTGAAGGGCTGAAAGAGTGCGGGCGGCGTGCCGCCTGATCCCCGCGTCCTAGCATCGGATGGAAAATGGTGCCAGCGGGGGCCTGCCCGAAATGCGGGCCTGCCGGCTGCCGGATGTCAGGCCGGCAGGGTGCGGCGTTCGCGCTGGCTTTCGGTGCGCAACTGCCCGCACGCGGCCAGGATGTCGCGGCCGCGCGGCATGCGGATGGGCGAGGCGAAGCCGGCATCCATCACGATCTGGGCGAATTTGGCCAGTTGCTCGCGCGTCGAGGGCCGGTAGTCGCTGCCGGGCCACGGGTTGAACGGGATCAGGTTGACCTTGGCCGGGATGCCGGCGATCAGCCGCACCAGTTCGCGGGCATCGGCCTCGCTGTCATTCACGCCGCGTAGCATGATGTATTCAAACGTGATGCGCCGCGCATTGCTGGCGGCGGGATAGCGGCGGCAGGCGGCGATCAGTTCCTCGATCGGGTATTTGCGATTCAGCGGCACGATCTCGTCGCGCAGGTCGTTGCGCACGGCGTGCAGCGAAATCGCGAGGTTGATGCCGAGTTCGGACCCGCACTGGTCCATCATCGGTACCACGCCCGAGGTAGACAGGGTGATGCGGCGGCGCGACAGGCCGATGCCCTCGCCATCCATGACGATCTTCATCGCCTTGGCGACATTTTCGTAATTGTACAGCGGCTCGCCCATGCCCATCAGCACGATGGTCGACAGCAGGCGCGGGGTCTCGCCCCTGGGGCTGGGCCATTCGCCGTAGCTGTCGCGCGCCGCCATGAACTGGCCGACGATCTCGGCCGCGCCCAGGTTGCGCACCAGCTTCTGCGTGCCGGTATGGCAGAAGGTGCAGGAGAGCGTGCAGCCGACCTGCGACGAGATGCAGACCGCGCCGCGATCCTCGCGCCGGTCGGGAATATAGACCGTCTCGGCCTCCTGCCCGTCGCGGAAGCGGAAGAGGAACTTGCGGGTCTCGTCGTTCGAGGTCTGGACCGTGGTCGCTTCGGGGCGGCCGATGACGAAGCGTTCGGCCAGTTTGGCCTGCAACGGCTTGGCGATCGAGCTCATGCGCGCGAAATCGGTCACGCCCTGATGGTAGAGCCAGTGCCAGAGCTGCTTGGTGCGGAACGGCTTTTCGCCGATTTCGACCAGCGCCTCGGTCAGTTCCTCGCGCGACAGGCCGACCAGGTCGCGCCGCCCGTCGGGCAGCATGCCGGTCGGCGGGGCGAACAGGGCCGATTTCGCCAGGATGCGCCGACGCTCGACCTCGGTGAGCGAGGCGGCCAGGCCGGTCTCTGCGGGGGGCTGGGGCGCTTGGGCGGAAACGGCGGTCATGAACGGCTACTCATCGGGCAGGCGCCACGCATTATCGCGGCGCGAAATGGCTGAATCCGCGCTGCCTATCACATTCTCACGGAAAAGGGGGAATTTACTCTGTATCCCGCCGCGCGGCGATCAGGAATTCGCGGTTGCCCTCGGGGCCGGTGATCGGGCTGGGCTCGACCCCCAGCACGGTCCAGCCGGGCAGGGCGGACCACCATTCGCGGATCATGGCGCAGACCGCATCGTGCACCGCGGGGTCGCGCACCACGCCCTTGGCGCCCACGGCCTCGCGCCCGGCTTCGAATTGCGGCTTGATCAGCGCCACGGCCCAGGCGCCCGGCCGGCACAGGGCCAGCCCGGCGGGCAGGACCGTGCGCAGGCCGATGAAGCTGGCATCGCACACCAGCACGTCGATCGGATCGGGAATGGTCGCCGTGTCCAGGGTGCGGGCGTTGCATTTTTCCAGCACCACCACGCGCGGGTCGCTGCGCAGCTTCCACGCCAGCTGCCCGTGCCCGACATCGACGGCGAAGACGCGCGTGGCGCCGTGCGTCAGCAGCACGTCGGTAAAGCCGCCCGTCGAGGCGCCGACATCCAGCGCCACCGCGCCTGCCGGGTCCAGGCCGAAATGCTCCAGCGCGTGCGCCAGCTTGACGCCGCCGCGCGAGACCCAGGGGTGATCCTGGCCCTTCAGCAGCAGCGGGGCGTCCTCGGGCAATTGCTCGCCCGCCTTGGCCACGCGCCGGTCGCCCGTATAGACCACCCCGGCCAGGATCAGCGCCTGGGCGCGGGCACGGCTTTCCACCATGCCCCGGTCGACCAGCATCTGGTCCGCACGCTGCTTGGCCATGATCGCGGCGGCCGGATCAGGCCGTCTGCTGTGACGAGGCCACGCCCAGAGCGTGCAGGGCGGTGGCTGCGATGGCGGTGGCGTCGAGTCCGGCCTCGCGATACTGGGCGTCCTGCGTGTTGTGGTCGATGAAGCGGTCGGGCAGCGTCATGGGG
>NZ_JABEQK010000005.1 GCF_014174275.1 Gluconacetobacter takamatsuzukensis
CCCCGAAATGCTGCGTCACCGGGTTCCACGCCGTGCTCCACACGAAGCCCGGCCCGAACGCCGACCACGCCGAAATCCCGCCCCACGCCAGAACCGCGATCAACCCGCCCATGATCGCCAGGATCAGCCACCCGGACAGGCGGACGAACCCCGCAAACACAGGGTCCCCCACGCCTCCCGTCGCGCGCGGCTGGACAGGAGAGGACGAAGAGGGCGGCGATGCGTGATCCATGCGGACTCCGGACAGCAGGACGCCCCACATGGAAGCGACGTCAGGATCGGCCGCGCCCGACCGGCGCGAACGCGCGACCATTACTGGAGCGCACCCCGGTCGGGCAACCTTCCATCGCCGCCCGGCGATGCTTTATGCCGATGCGATGCCGAAGCGCGACAGGCGCTCGATCACCAGGTCGAAGTAACCGTCCGCGTCCAGCCGGTTGAGAACCAGGGCATTCGGGTGCTGCCCGGTCACGCTCCACCAGTCGATCACCGTCATGCCCCGCGTCAGCGCGCCATGGCATTCGATCCCGACATGGGCCAGCCGCCCGCTGAACAGTTCCGGCCGCAACAGCGCCGCGATCACCGTCGGATCGTGCAGCGGCCCGCCATCGGTGCCCCACTGGCGGGCGTTGAAGCGCTTGTTGAAGGTCAGCAGGTGATAGAACGCCTCGGCCAGCGGCGTGCCGATGGCGCGCAGCCGCGCCATGCGCGCCGTCGTGGTCAGCGCCCGATGCGTGCAGTCCAGCGGGATCATCGTGATCGGCACGCCCGAATCGAACACCCGCGCCGCCGCCTCGGGGTCGACATGGATATTATATTCCGCCGCCGGGGTGATGTTCCCGCCCTCGGTCCGTGCCCCGCCCATCAGCACGATCCCGTGCAGATGCCCGGCCAGGCGCGGCTCGCGCGCCATCGCCAGGGCGATATTGGTCAGCGGCGCCAGGCAGCACAGCGTCACGCTGTCGCGCGGCCGCGCCATCACCAGCTCGACGATCCGGTCGGGGGCAAATCCCTCGGCTGCTTCCAGCGACGGCGGCGGCAGGTCGTAGCCGTCGAACCCGGTGGTGCCGTGCACATGCTCGGCGGTGCGCAGCGCCCCCACCAGCGGCCCCGCCGCCCCGGCATAGACCGGCACATCCCCGCGCCCGGCCAGTTCCAGCGCCATCAGGGCGTTGCGCGTGGTCAGCGCCAGCGGCACGTTGCCCCCCACCGTCGTCAGCGCCAGCACCTCCAGCTCGTCGGGCGAGGCCAGCGCCATGAGGAAAGCGACCGCATCGTCGGGCGACGGGTCCGTGTCGATGATGATGGCACGCGCCACGATAGATCACTCCTTCAGTTGGGCTGGTCGTCGGGCACCCAGTACAGCATTCGCGCCAGCGCCCGGTCCACCCCCCACCAGAGCAGCACCGTCATCGTCGCCAGCACCAGCAGCGCCGCGAACATCAGGTCGGTCTCGAAGCGGGTATTGGCCGTCTGCATCAGGAAGCCCAGCCCCGACGAGGCCCCCACCCATTCCCCCACCACCGCGCCCAGCGGCGCGATGGCGGCGGCGACCCGCAGGCCGGAGGCAAGGGCCGGCAGCGCCGCCGGCAGCCGCAGCCGCAGCAGCACCAGCCCCGGCCGCGCATCCATGCTCCGCGCCAGGTCGAGCCAGCCCGGCGGCGTGCGGCGCAGCCCGTCGAAAAAGGACGAGGTGATGGGAAAGAAGATCACCAGCACCGCCATCACCACCTTGGAGGCGATGCCGAAGCCGAACCACAGCACCAGCAGCGGCGCCAGCGCAAAGACCGGCACCGCCTGGCTGAGCAGCACCAGCGGCATCATCCACCGCCGCACGGGGGCCGAGGCCATCATCAGCAGCGCCAGCGCGCCGCCGCCCATCGTGCCCAGCAGCAGCCCCAGCACGGTTTCCAGCAGGGTCGTCCCCGCTGCCCCGGCCAGCAGGCCGCGCTGCGCCCACAGGGCCCGCGCCACCGAGTCCGGCGGCGGCAGCAGATAGGACGGCACCCCGCCCAGCCGCACGATCCCCCACCACAGCAGGCCCAGCCCGCACAGCGTGCCCAGCGGCCGGCCCAGCCGCGCCGCGATTCGCCCGGCCCTGATGGCTCCGGCGCTCATGGCCCCGCCGCATCCAGCATGCGGCGCAGCAGCACGCCCTGGGCATGCAGCACCGACTCGTCGTCCGCCGGCCGGGGCACGTCGCCCCCGGGCACCGTCATGCCGGCCACGCATACCGGGGCGCCCGCCATCAGCAGGATCGCCTGCCCCAGCCGGCAGGCCTCCAGCGGGTCATGGGTAATCAGCACCACCGTCCGGCCATGCAGCGTCTCGGCCGCCAGATCCTGCATCCGCGCCCGCGTCACGCTGTCCAGCGCGGAAAAGGGCTCGTCCATCAGCACGACCGGACGATCCTCGTACAGGGTCCGGGCCAGCGCCACACGCTGGCGCATGCCGCCCGACAGTTCGGCCGGCAGGGCCGCCAGCCGGTCGGCCAGCCCCATGCGCCGCAGCAGCGCCGCCGCCCGGTCGCGATCGGGGCGGCGGCCGCGCAGCCGGTCGCCCAGCGTTACATTGTCGATCACCCGCGCCCAGGGTTGCAGCAGGTCGCGCTGGCCCATCCAGGCCATCCGGCCCGCCAGCGGCGCGCCGTCATCGGCCGCCACCGTGCCCGCCGCCGGGCGATCCAGCCCCGCGATCACGCGCAGCAGGCTGGTCTTGCCCACGCCGCTGGCGCCCAGCAGGACGGAAAACACCCCGGCCGGCAGCGTCAGGTCCAGTCCGGCGAACAGGTCCCGCCCGCCATGCGCCACCGCCAGCCCCCGCAGCAGCAATGCCGGTGCCGGCGCCGTCACCGGCGGCGAACGGGATAGGCCAGCCCCAGCGCGTCGCGTGCCGCCGTGGCCAGCCGGTCGACCCGCTCGTTGTTCTCGTCGCCCGAATGGCCGCGCACCCAGCGCCATTCGACCTGATGGCGCTTGCTGATCTCCAGCAGCCGCCGCCACAGATCCATGTTGGCCACCGGATCGCCCGAGGCATTGCGCCAGTTGCGGCGCACCCAGCCGGTATGCCAGCGGGTGATGCCGTTGCGCACATATTCGCTGTCGGTATGCAGCACCACCACGCAGGGACGCTTCAGCGCCTCCAGCGCCTCGGCCGCCGCCGTCAGTTCCATGCGGTTGTTGGTGGTCTCGGCCTCGCCGCCCGAAATCTCGCGCTCGGTACCGCGAAATTTCAGCAGGGCCGCCCAGCCGCCGGGGCCGGGATTGGGCTTGCAGCCCCCATCGGTCCAGATCTCGACCGGCGCGGACGCGTTCGGCGCTTCCAGTTCGAAGGCGGCATCGGCCTCGACCGGCCGCTCGGCGGAATCAGACGCCATAGACCGACGCATCCCCCGCCGTCCGATGAAAACGCAGCCGCCGCAGGTAATCGAGCGGATCCTTGCGCGTCACCATCGCGCCCGGCGGCGTGTTCAGCCAGTCGTACAGCCGCGTCAGCAGAAAGCGCATCGCGGCCCCCGCGGCCAGCACCGGCATCGCCCGCCGCTCGGCCGCGTCGAGCGGCCGCACCGATTCATAGCCCGCGATCAGCGCCCGCGCCCGCTCGGGCACGAACACGCCATCGGCCTCGAAACACCAGGCATTCAGGCAGATCGCGATGTCGTAGGCCAGGAAATCGGTGCAGGCGAAATAGAAATCGATCACCCCCGACACCGCACCGTCCAGAAAGAACACATTGTCGGGGAACAGATCGGCATGGATCTGCCCGCGCGGCAGGTCCCCCGCCCCCGGCCAGGCCGGCAGGATCGCGCCCAGGGCCGCATCCAGCTCCGCCCCCAGCCCCGGCGAGACCGAATCCGCATCCGCCCGGCACGAGTCCAGCAATGGCCCCCACGCGGCGGGCCCCAGCCCGTTCGCGCGCTCGGCCGTGTAGCCCTGTCCCGCGACATGCAGCGCCGCCAGCGCGGCACCTACCGGCGCGCAATGCGCCACCCGTACCTCGCGCGGCCATACGCCGGGCAGAAAGGTCGTGATCGCCGCCGGCCGGCCGGCCAGGCTGCGCAGGGCTTCGCCATCGCGCCCCGCGACCGGGCGCGGGCAGGACAGGCCATGATCGGCCAGCGTCCCCATCAACCCCAGGAACCAGGGCAGGTCGGCGGGATTCACCCGCCGCTCGTACAAGGTCAGGATGAAATCGCCATCCGTGGTCCGCAGGACGAAATTGCTGTTCTCGACCCCTTCGGCAATGCCCCGATAGGCCGTGAGTTCACCGATTTCGTAGCTGGACAGGAACGCGCGCAGCGCCCCGTCCGACACATCCGTATAGACAGCCATGCGAACCGGGCCTTGGTCAGCCCAGCGGCGCAGGCAGGCGGAAGGTCACGTTCTCTTCCTTGACCGTCCGTTCCTCGATTTCCAGCGTGAAATGCTTGGCCAGCGCCGTCACCATTTCCTGCACCAGCGCCTCGGGCGCCGAGGCCCCGGCGGTGATGCCCAGCGTGTTCACCCCGTCCAGCACCGACCAGTCCAGGTTGCTCAGGCGCGGCACCAGCAGCGCGCGCGGCGCGCCGGAGCGCTCCGCCACCTCGCGCAGGCGCTGCGAGTTGGAGGAATTGGGCGAGCCGATCACGATCACGAGGTCGCAGCCCGGCGCAATGGCCTTGACCGCTTCCTGCCGGTTGGTGGTGGCGTAGCAGATATCCTCGCGCTTCGGCCCCTCGATCAGCGGGAAGCGACGGCGCAGGATCTCGACGATCTCGGCCGTGTCGTCGACCGACAGCGTGGTCTGGGTAATGAAGGCCAGCCGCGTCGGGTCGGCCGGCTGGACGGTCCGTGCCTCTTCCGCGTCGTTGATCAGCGTCACCGCGCCGGCGGGCAGCTGGCCCATCGTGCCCACCACTTCCGGGTGGCCGGCATGGCCGATCATCAGGATGTGACGGCTCTCCGGCCCGCCATCGGCAAAATGGCGCTCGGCCTCGCGATGCACCTTGGACACCAGCGGGCAGGTCGCATCCAGGTACAGCAGGTTGCGGCGCTCGGCCTCGGCCGGCACCGTCTTGGGCACGCCATGGGCCGAGAACACGACATGCGCGTCGGCCGGCACCTCGTCCAGTTCCTCGACGAAGATGGCGCCCTGGGCTTCCAGCTCCTCGACCACGGTACGGTTGTGCACGATTTCGTGCCGGACATAGACCGGCGCGCCGTAGCGGCGGATCGCTTCCTCGACCACCCGGATCGCGCGATCCACCCCGGCGCAGAAGCCGCGCGGCCCCGCCAGAAGAACCTTCAGCGACCGCATGGGTGCCTCGACGGGGGCGGAATCGGAGGTCTGAATCATCTGGTCGGGCATGGTGTTCCCCAAACGGCCGGCGAGCGGTATAGGATACGGGCCGGGGGCAGCGACCGGCCGGCCGCGCATCCCGGTGCTGGTCCGGCCCTACGCAAACCGGGGCCGTGGCGCAAGCCATTTTCCTGTAACCCCGGTGCATTTGGACATAGCCGTCCAGCCGGAGCCACACAAGCAGCCCGTCCACATGGCGGCCCCCGCAACCATGACCGAGAACGAGACCCCGGAACCCCGCATGACCATCGTCAGCCCGAGCGGCCTTCGCCGCTTTCGCCCCGCCCATCTCAGCGGCCTGGCGATCCTGCCGCTCGCCATGTCGCTGGCGGCATGCTCCCTGGACAATCCCGATGCCTTCGCGCCGTCCTGCCCGACCGTCGAGGTCCCCGGCGCCGCCGCCGACCAGGTGGCCTTCACCGGCCCGTCGCACGATATCGGGCACCTGGCCTCCCGCACCAGCGTCACGCGCGTCACGGGCCAGTGCCGCGCCGGCAAGGGGCGCCCGGCCTCCGTCGTCGCCGATATCAGCCTCGGCCTCGACGTCACGCGCGGCCCCGGCGCGGGGCGGACGCTCCAGGTCCCGTATTTCGTCGCCGTGGTCTATGGCGACGAGATCAAGAACAAGAAGCAGTTCGTCGAGACGGTGCAGTTCCCGGCCAACGTCACGCAGATGCTGACGCACACCCGCATCGTGCCGATCACCCTGCCGGTGTCCAAGCGCGTCACGATCGACGGCTACCGGCTGGAAGTCGGCCTCCAGTTGACGAAAGAGCAGCTGGAGTACAACCAGACCCACCTGATCGCACCCAGCTTCCATCACATGTGATCCGGTACCCGTGCCACACCGGCGCGCCGCCGCCCGGCGGTCCGGCGCGCCCGCGGCCTCCACCGACAGATCAAGCGACACAAGCGACATGAAGACGACATGACGGACACCGCCCTTTCCCAGACCGCACCCGCCGCCAGCCAGCGGGAAATGACCATACGCGGTCTTATCCTCGGTGCCCTGATCACCATCGTCTTCACCGCCTCCAACATCTATCTGGGGCTCAAGATCGGCCTGACGGTCGCCTCGTCGATTCCGGCGGCCGTGATCTCCATGTCCGTGCTGCGGGCGATGGGCGGGTCCACGATTCTCGAAAACAACATGGTCCAGACGCAGGCCTCGGCGGCGGGCACGCTGTCCTGCGTGTTCGTCTCGCTGCCCTGCATGGTCATGATCGGCTACTGGCAGCATTTCCCTTATTTCGAAACGACGCTGCTCACCCTCGCCGGCGGCATGACCGGCGTGCTGTTCACCGTCCCGCTGCGCCGGGCGATGGTCACGAACAGCGACCTGCCCTACCCCGAAGGCGTCGCGGCGGCCGAAATCCTCAAGGCCGGGTCCGAGAGCGGCAGCCCCGAGAGCCTGCGCGCGCTGCTGACGGGCGGCCTGCTGTCGGCGGTCGTCACCTTCGCCACCGGCGGCCTGCGGCTGCTGGCCGACGGCGCGGCCGTCACCGCGACCTGGGGCGGCGCCATCTTCCGCGCCTCCACCGGCTTCTCGCTCGCACTCCTGGGTGCCGGCTACCTGGTCGGCATCGCCGGCGGCCTGGCCATGCTGATCGGCACCATCATTGCGTGGGACGTCGTGGTGCCGATCCTCAGCGTCCGCCTGCCCAACCCCGCCCATCTCGCCGCCGGCGATTTCGCGACGCAGATCTGGACGCAGAAGGTGCGCTTCCTGGGCGCGGGCACCATCGCCATCGCCGCCATCTGGACACTGGCCCTGCTGGCCCGCCCGGTCGCGGCGGGCATCCGCGACATGCTGCACGCCCACGGTTCGGCCGACGAGGACGCCCGCATGCGCGACCTCTCGCCCCGCACCCTGCTGCTGCTGACCAGCCTGTGCCTGGCGATCCTGTTCGTGCTGTTCGTCACCTTCCAGTCCCCCTTCGCCCATGGCGGCGCCATCGTCTCGGCGGCGCTGGCGGCGGTCGCGTTCTGCGCGCTGTTCGGCTTCCTGGTCGCCGCCGCGTGCGGCTACATGGCCGGCATCGTCGGCTCATCCTCCTCGCCGCTTTCGGGCATCGCGATCATCGCCATCGTCCTGGTCGCGTCGTTCATGCTGCTGCTAGAGCCGCTGGGCCTGCTGCCCACCGAAATGTCGGCCAACGGGCGGCACCTCGCCGTGGCCTTCTCGCTCTACATCCTCTCGGCCATCGTCGCCTCCTCGGCCATTTCCAACGACAACCTGCAGGACCTCAAGACCGGCCAGCTGGTCGGCGCGTCGCCCTGGCGGCAGCAGGTGGCGCTGCTGGTCGGCTGCGTCAGCGGCGCCATCGTCATCCCGCCGGTGCTGGAACTGCTGTACCAGGCCTACGGCTTCGTCGGCGCCATGCCCCATGCGGGCATGAACCCCGACCACGCCCTGCCCGCGCCGCAGCCCGCGCTGCTGACCACCATTGCCATCGGCATCTTCCAGCACCAGCTCGACTGGACCATGATCCTGATCGGCATCGCGCTGGGCATCGTGCTGATCGTCGCCGACATCCTGCTGCGCCGCGCGGGCGGCGCCATGCCGCCGCTGGCCGTCGGCATCGGCCTGTATCTTCCCCCGGCGGTCAGCGTCACGCTGGCCATCGGCGCCATCATCTGCTGGGTCTGCACCCGCGGCCCGCGCAAGACCGAGGGCGGCGTCGCCACCATGCTCGCCTCGGGCTTCATCGTGGGCGAGAGCCTGACCGGCGTGCTTCTGGCCGGCGTCGCCGGCGCCACCGGCCGCGACGACACGCTGGCCCTCCTGCCCGCCGACGCCACCATGCTGCCCTCGGCACTGGGAACCCTGGTTTTTGTCGCCATATGTCTATGGTTCGGCCACCGCATCCGCGGTGCCTGACGGGAAATGTGGTCTGGCGGCGATCCGACGCGCGTTTCCTGTGCTTCGGTGCTCACGGCCATCAAGGCCGCTCCGCTCCGATGCTCGGAAACACACGACGGGCGCGCCGTTTTGCGGCGCTCTCGCTCGCCAGCCCGCATTCCCCGCCAGGCACCAAGACCAGGTACTGAGACCGGTCACGTGGACGGCAAAAGGAGTTTCGGACTTTGATTCCCTTCTCGGTTCTCGACCTGTCCCTGATCGTTCGCGGCAGCGATGCCGGCACCGCTTTCCGCAACAGCCTGGACCTCGCCCGCCATGCCGAGGCGCTGGGCTTTCACCGCTACTGGGTGGCCGAGCATCATGCCATGCCGGCCATCGCGTCGGCCGCGACCGCCATCCTGATCGGCCATCTGGCGGCGGGCACGCGGCAGATCCGCGTCGGCGCCGGCGGCATCATGCTGCCCAACCATGCCCCGCTGATGGTGGCCGAGCAGTTCGGCACGCTTGAAAGCCTGTTCCCCGGCCGGATCGACCTCGGGCTGGGCCGCGCCCCGGGCTCGGACCAGGAAACGATGCGCGCCCTGCGCCGCGACCCGGCCAGCGCCGACCGCTTTCCGCAGGATGTGGTCGAGCTGCTGCATTATTTCGCCCCGGCCCAGCCCGGCCAGACCGTGCAGGCGGTGCCCGGCGCGGGGCTGGAGATTCCGGTCTGGCTGCTCGGCTCGTCGCTGTTCTCGGCCCATCTGGCGGCCCATCTGGGCCTGCCCTTCGCCTTCGCATCGCATTTCGCGCCGGACATGATGGAAGAGGCCGTGGCGCTCTACCGCCAGCGCTTCACCCCCTCCGCCCGGCTGGCGCAGCCCTATGTCATGCTGGGGCTGAACGTGGTGGCCGCCGACACCGATGCGCAGGCCCACTTCCTGTTCACCTCGCACCAGCAGCAGTTCGTGGCCCTGCGCCGGGGCCGCCCCGGCCAGTTCCCGCCTCCCGTCGCCGAGACCGAGGGATTATGGACCCCGGCCGAGCAGGCCGGTATCGACCGCGCCCTGGCCTGCGCCGTCGTGGGCGGCCCCGACACCGTGCGCGCCGGGCTGGCCCGCTTCATTGACCGCCACCGGCCCGACGAGCTGATGCTGGTGGGCGCGATCCACGATCACGCCGCCCGCCTGCACTCATTCGCCCTCGCGGCCGCAGCCCGGCAGGCCCTGGCCGGCGCCGCCTGACCGCACAGGACCGTGGACGGCCGGCCCGGCGAATGCGATGATCGGGCCATGTCCACCATCCCCTTTGCCGACCTCACGTTCCCCACGCCCACCGCCGAAAGCCTGGATGCGGGCTTCGGCGCCGTGTCCGCCCTGCTCGATGCCGGCGACCGCCCGCAGGCCCTCGCCCGCTTCGATGCCGAACGCCGGGCCTATGACAGCTGGGCCTCGATGGTCGCCCTGCGCTTCTCGCAGGACACGACCAGCCAACAGGCCCGCACCGACCGCGACCTGGCCGACCGCCTGACCCCGCACGTGACCGAGCTGGAGGTCGCCATCAAGCGCCGCCTGCTCGACGACCCCGACCGCGCCGGCCTGGTCACCGCCGTCGGCACCCACACCGTCCGCCTGTGGGAAACCGACATCACGACCTTCGACCCGCGCATCCGCGAGGCGCTGGAGGAGGAAGCCCGGCTGGGCGCCGACTACACCGCCCTGCTGGCCGCGGCCCGCGTGACGGTGCAGGGCCAGACGGTCAACCTGTCGGGCCTCGCCCCCTTCGCCGAACATCCCGACCGCGCGGTGCGCCACGAGGCCGAGAAGGCACGGTGGGATTTCTTCGCCGCCCACGGGGCCGAGCTGGACCGGATCTACGACCAGCTGGTCCAGGTCCGCCACGGCATGGCGCGCACGCTGGGCTACGAAACCTACACCCCGCTGGGCTACCGGCGGATGCGCCGCGTCGATTACGGCCCCGAGGACGTCGCGCGCTTCCGCGAGGACGTGCTGGCCCATGTCGTGCCGCTGGTCGGCGCCATCGTGGAAAATCGCCGCCTGACCATGAACTGGGACCGGGTGCATTTCTGGGACGAATCGCTGATCGACCCGCTGGGCAACCCCAGGCCGGCCGGCGGGCACGACCTGCTGCTGGAACGGGCGCAGACAATGTTCGACCGCATGGGCGGCGACCTGGGCGCGTTCTACCGCCAGATGGTCGAGGGCGGCTTCCTGGACCTGCGCAACCGCGAGGGCAAGGCCGGCGGCGGCTTCTGCACCGCCTTCCCCAGTGTCGGGATGCCGTTCATCTTCGCCAATTTCAACGGCACCCAGCACGACATCACCGTCTTCACGCACGAGATGGGCCACGCGTACCAGAACTGGAAAAGCCGCGACCTGCCGGGCATCGACCTGCTGTGGCCGACTATGGACGCCGCCGAGATCCATTCGATGGCGCTGGAATTCCTGACCTGGCCGCAGATCGACCTGATGGTCGAGGACGGGCTGGCCGACCGCTTCCGCCGCATGCACCTGATCGGCTCGCTCAGCTTCCTGCCCTACGGCGTCTGCGTCGACCATTTCCAGCACGAGGTCTACGCCAACCCCGACATGACGGCCGCCGAACGGCACGAGACCTGGCAGCGGCTGGAAAAACTCTATCTGCCCTGGCGCGATTACGGCGACCTGTCCCACCCCGCCGGCGGCGGCCGCTGGCAGGCCCAGGGCCATATCTACCGCTCGCCCTTCTATTACATCGACTACACGCTGGCCCTGTGCTGCGCGATGCAGTTCTGGCTGCACAGCCGGGCCGACCAGGCCGGCGCGATGGCGGTCTATGCCGATCTGTGCGCTCTGGGCGGCTCGCAGCCCTTCACCGGCCTGGTCGAGGCCGCCGGCCTGATCAGCCCCTTCAAGCCCGGCACCCTGGCCGACATCGTGCAGGAGGCCGATCGCTTCCTGCACATGCGCTAGGAAGCGTTCGGACAAAAAAAGGGCGGGGGAACACCCCCGCCCTTCCCTTTTTCAGGCCCCGCGGCCGTTCCAGCCGGCCAGCAGATCGACCACCGCCTGGGCGGACATGCGGCGCGCGTCGCCCAGCGCCAGCGTGCCGTCCGGGTTCAGCAGCCGGCCCTGCGGCGTCACGATCAGCACCGTCGGCACCGCCTTGATCGTCACGCCGTAATGCTGCGCGATATCGAGGTTGGTGTTGATCCGCCCGACATTGACCGGCACGGTGACGAAATGCGCCGCCACCCAGGGCGCGACCGACGGCAGTTCCAGCACCCCCGCCAGCATGCGGCAGTCCGGGCACCAATTGCCGCCGAAATCGATCAGCACGTTGCGGCCGGTGGCCTTGGCGGTCTTGAAGGCGGCATCGACCTGCGCCTGCGCGCCTTCGGTCGGCCCATAGGGGGCGGCGACCGGCTTCGGCGTCTCCTGCCCCACCTGGGGCACGGGCGGCAGTTCGGCCAGGGCCGGCGTGGCGGCCAGACCGGCCATCAGGACGGTCAGGGGAAGGAGGCGGCGCAGAAGCATGAAATTCGGTCCATGAAGCCAGGGATGAACGAGGCACGATATCGGGTTAGGATGGATCCCATGCGTCGAAACCCATACAGACCCGCCACGATGATAAAAGGATCTTCTCCCGGATGACAGAGGTCGCGCAACCCGGCATCGCCCGCACCCTGATCAAGACCGCCGCGATGGTCGCGCTGACGGTCGGCCTGATGGCCACCCTGCGCTATAGCGCCCATGTCGCCTATCTGGTCGATCACATTGCCGGGACCCGGCTGTGGAGCACACTCTACAGCGTCACCGGCGCCTCGGACGCCGAGGCGCGCGAGCGGGTGATCGTGATAGGGGTCGCGGTCGCCTGCTTCCTGCTGGCTCTGCCGATCGTACAGGTCGGCGAATGGGCCATCGACCGGCTGCGCGCGCGCCGGGCCTCAGCCGGGCGGTAGCGGGCCGGGTGCGGCCGCCGCGTCGCGGTCCCACAGGAATGTCAGCTCATGCTTGTTGTGCCACAGATGCAGCACCCGCCCGCCCGGAATGGCGGCGAAGGCGGCGGCGGTCTCGTGGTCGGTGGTGCCCTGGAACTTGATGGTCATCACGATGCGCCGCGCCGTGCCGCCCGCGATCCAGCGCCGGGCCAGCGCCAGCAGGCGCGCGGGATAGGCGATGATGTCCGAGAACATCCAGTCCACTGGCCCCAGCTCGGCGGGCTCGATCCCGAACGCGCTCTCGCGGCGCAGCGTCACGCCGGGCATGGCAGCGACCTGGGGGGCGAGGTCGGCCCGATCCACCGCCACCACTTCCGCCCCGCATTGCGCGATGGCCCAGGTCCACCCGCCGGGCGACGCCCCCAGATCGACGCAGCGTTCGCCCGCCACCGGCCAGGCGCCCAGCCGGGCGCAGGCCTCCCATAATTTCAGATAGGCGCGCGAGGGCGGCCCCACCCGATCCTCGACGAACGGCACCGCCCCGTTCACGAAGGGCGAGGATTTGCGCGTCGACAGCAGCAGCGTATCCGGCGCCAGTAGCGTCCACCCGCCCAGATGCCCGGTGGGGGCGGCGGCGGGAAAGACCAGCGGCCGGGCGGCGACCGGCGGCAGGCGCTCGGCAATCAGCGCCGCGCGACGATGATGGCGCACGGCGTGGCAGGCCCAGTTGCGCTGGCGCCCGCGCAGCAGCGATGCCGCGGCGCCGATCGAGCCGATGGCATGGATCTCGGGCTCCAGCCAGATATCCAGTGCCCATGCCGCCGCAACCGGCGCGCTGGCCGACAGCGCCAGCCGCCCGTGCCACGCCATGATGTCCGCGCCATGCCGCTCCAGTTCCTCGGCCAGCGCGTCCTCGAACCCTTCGGCCGCCAGATAGGCCGCGCGCACCGGGTGCGGCAGAACGATCGGCGCCTCGTCGCCCTGGGCGACGGTGTTCATCGGCGCACCCCATCCACCAGCATCAGCAGCCAGCCCAGCATCAGCAGGCTCCCGCCGCTGGGCGCGACCGGGCCCAGATGCCGGCCCGTCACCCCCGTCCAGCCGACGGCACCGCCGAACAGCACCACCCCCAGCGCGAAGGCGGCCCCGGCCAACAGCAGCGGCACCCGCCGCCCCCGCACGCATAGCAGGGTGCCGACCGCCAGCAGCGCGGGCGCATGCCACATGCCCATCTCCACCGCCTCGCGCGCCAGCACGCGGCCCGAGGGCGCGGCGAACATCGCATCGGGCAGATGGGCGGCCAGCGCGCCGCCGGCCACCGACAGCAGCCCCAGCAGGCCGCCCAAGGACAGGAAAAGCCGGGCCGCGCGCGGCACAGGCGAAAAGGAAGCAGGCAAAGTCATCACGCGCGGCAGTCTAGCCGGGCGCCCCGGTTGCCGTATAGTCGCCCCATGTCACGCCACGACCTGTTTCCGGACATCGCGCCTTACGAAAGCGGCTACCTGCCTGTCGGCGACGGGCACGAGATCTATTGGGAACAGGCGGGCAATCCGTCCGGCCGGCCGGTCCTGTTCCTGCATGGCGGCCCCGGCGCCGGCAGCGGGGCGGTCCATCGCCGCTTCTTCGACCCCACGCACTGGCGAATCGTGCTGTTCGACCAGCGCGGCGCGGGCCGGTCGCGCCCGCACGCCTCGGTCGCCGCCAACACCACGCCGCACCTGGTGCAGGATATCGAAACCCTGCGCACGGCGCTGGGCATCGCGGACTGGCTCCTGTTCGGCGGCTCGTGGGGCTCCACGCTGGCACTGTCCTATGCCCAGGCCCACCCCGACCGGGTGCGCGCGATGATCCTGCGCGGCATCTTCCTGGGCCGGCCCAGCGAACTGGACTGGTTCTTCCACGGCCTGGCCCATGTCTTCCCCGATGCCCATGCGGCCTTCCTGGCGCACCTGCCGCAGGCCGAACGCCACGATCCGCTGGCCGCCTATTGCCGGCTGCTGTTCGATCCCGACCCCGCGATCCACCTGCCGGCGGCGCGGGCATGGTCCAGCTACGAGGGCACGTGCTCCACCCTGATCCCGGCCCCCACCGCGGTCGCCGGCTTCGCCCGCGACCGCGCGGTGATCGGCCTGGCGCGGATCGAGGCCCATTATTTCCGCCACGCCCTGTTCCTGCCGCCCGGCGGCCTGCTGGCCCATATGGAGCGGATCGCCCATATCCCCGGCACCATCGTCCAGGGCCGCTACGACATGATCTGCCCCTGTATCTCGGCCTGGGACCTGGCCCATGCCTGGCCCGCCGCCACGCTCAGCCTGGTGCCCGATGCCGGGCATTCGGCGCTGGAACCGGGGGTCCGCCGGCGGCTGGTCACCTGCGTCGAAGAGCTGCGCGACCTCTAGCCGCCCCGATATTCCGCCACCGTACCAGAACCCGAGCGGCGCCGATGCGTTAGGGCGATATCCGTCGCGCCGGAAAGGATTCAGGGATCGATGACGACACATTGCCGCCGGCTGCTCTTCGCGGCATTGCTCCCCCTGGCCGCCTGCGCCAACGCACCGAAGCCCGCGTCCCCGCCCGCATCGCAGCCGCCGGCCCTGAGCGACGCGGACACCGTCTTTCTCGAGAAAGCCGCCCGCAGCAACGATTTCATCATGGCGACGGCCAGGCTGGCCGATACCCGCTCCCGCAATCCGCGGATCAGGACCTTCGCCGCGCGCCTGGTCTCCGACCATGCCGCCAGCCAGGACCGGCTGAAGACGATCGCCGACCAGCACGGCACGACCCTGCCCGACGCGCTGGATACCGACGAGGAACATGTTCTGGACAGCCTGACCGCCGAAAAAGGACGTAATTTCGACCGCGACTTCACGTCGTTGCAGGTCGCCAGCCACGAAAACGCCGCCCCGCTGTTCCAGGCCGAAGCCACCGGCGGCACCGACCCGGCCCTGAAAACCTACGCTGCCGACATGCAGGCCGCCATCCGGTCCCATCTGGACATGGCGAAGGCATTGGGCCAACACAGGCCCCATCACCGACCGCATCACTGACCGGAACGCCGCATGAGCATCCGCATCGACCGCATCGTCACCCGGGGAGGCGATGCCGGACAGACATCGCTGGGCGACGGTACACGCGTCGACAAATCCTGCGCCCGGATCGAAGCTCTGGGCGCGGTGGACGAGGCCAACGCCACGATCGGCGTCCTGCGCCTGCATGTGCCCGCCATGTCTCCCGATGCCGCCTGCCTGGCGCGCATCCAGTCCCTTCTGTTCGATATCGGCGGAATCCTGTGCGTTCCGGAATCCGGGCCGGAAGGGGTCGACAATTTTCGCGGCGGCGATGCGGCGGTGGCGTTTCTGGAACAGGCGACGGAACGGCTGCGCGACCGCCAGGCACCCCTGCGCAGCTTCGTGCTGCCGGCCGGCACGCCGGGCGCCGCCCACGCCCATCTGGCCCGGACCGTGGCGCGCCGGGCAGAGCGCCAGGTCGTGACCCTGTGCCGCGCCGAACCCGTCAGCGCCTCCGTCCTGCGCTGCCTGAACCGACTGTCCGATTACCTGTTCGTGCTGGCCCGGCACCTGAACAATGACGGACAGGACGATGTGCTGTGGCATCCGGGCGGCCAGGAAAGCTGACAACGGCGTATATTCACGCCCATTTCTTCTTCATGTTTTCGAACCATGACCACCCGCCCGGCCTCATTCCGACCGTGGGATACGGGAACGGGCTGGACATCACGCAAACGTGATGTCTATTATTCCACCAGTTCCAGAACCCGGATCGGGGCACAGACCCGCCCCTCATCTCCTGCGAACCATGGTCATCAAACAGGAAACACCCGTTTTTTTTTGAAAGATCCGTAATTACATAAGTAAACAGCGATATTTAAATCATTACTTCTCCAAAAATAAAAACAAACCAGGGATATTCCCTGAAATCTTCAAAGAAGATGCCCGGCAAAAATGGATATAAAGTATAATCCATCCACTAAATATTACAATATTCGTTATTATTTACGTCAATTTAATGCTTAGTGTTTCGAAATCGTTAATTTTCACACATGCGGTATCGATTTGCGACAAAGCACAGCAAGAACTTGCGCGCGGTATGGCCTTGCATTTTCTTCGCGGAAGAGAGTATATGAAACTTATTGGATTAAATTCTCTTATCCATAAAGCGCTGCGCACCAACCGGTTGCCCGCCTCACATCGGCATCGGGTCACATCAGCGCGGCGCAACACCAAGAACCGTTCCCGTTTCGTCCGGAATGCAATGAAAAAAATAGAAAAGATGCCCCCACATCAGCATGTTTTCAAACATTCCCCACGATTTTCATCTCCTCTTTGAGAGACGCCTCATGTCCGCATCCTATAATGATTCCTTCCCCTTTTCCGACGACACCGAACAGACCGACATCGACAATCGCGATGAGGTCAACGAACAGGCCTTGCGTCTCGCCCTGTCCCGTCTCGGTTCCAAACACTCTTCCTCCGCTTCTCCCGCCCAATCGCCGGCGCGCCCCGGCGCCCGCCCCTTCGACGCGGCGCAGCGGCGGCGGAAATTCGTGCAGGATGGCGATGTCCGGGTCGAACATCACGTCCTGAACCGCCCCACGGCCCGCGCGATGCACGCGCCGCAGGACGATGGCGGGGAAATCGAGCGCCTGCGCCAGCAGGTAAAGCTGATCCAGAAGCAGCGTGACGACGCCGACCGCGCCTGCCACGACGCCCAGGCCAGCCTGCGCACCATGGAAACCCGCATCGGCCATGCCGATATCGTCCTGGCCGAAGCCCAGGCCGGACTGGCCAGCCGCGACGAGGAAATCCTGACCCTCCGCTCCAGCCTGTCGGCCGCCCGTGCCGAAATCGCCCGCCTGACCGAAGAGCTTTCCCATCCCCGGACACGCGCGGCCGCCCCGGCACCCCAGCCGCCCAAGCCCGCCCTGGCCCCCCGTCCCCGCCGCGCCCCGGCCCCCGCCGAAATGGTCGAGGACGAACCCGAGCCCGTGAAATGGTGGATCCGGAAGAAATAAACACCATTCCCCGCACAATACAGTCCCTCCGCGCGGACAGGCGCGCCGGCCCTTGATCCGCGACATGCGGAACACAGCCCGCCTTTGCATCCTGCTCGACCGGCTCGCCATCGTTCTGGTCGTCACCAGCATGGGTGGGGCGAGCGCGATCCTGATGATGGCGCCGCTCGTCAACGGGCTCTTCCTGCTGCTGCGCGATATTTTCGGCATTCTGTTCCTGCCGTTCTCCTTCCTGTTCGGCATGGCCGGGCAGACGGACCATGCGCGCATCATGGGCAATCTCGTCGGCGGAATGGGGACCGACCTGCTTTCTCACCCGCTGCGCACACTGGTTGCCGCGATGGCCGGCGCCGGCAGTGCCGTGCTGTTCGTCCTGGGGCTCGGCCCAGCCGGGCGCGGCGCCATGGCCGCGTCACTCGCCGCCGGGCTGCTGGCCTTCTGGCTGGGCGGCATGGCAACCGGCATGATCCTGCTGCCCGGCCTTGCAATCGAAGCCCTGTACCTGCTGCGCTCCCGCAACCCGTCGGGGCATGCGGAGTAAATCCACGCGTCAGGCCGTCGCCAGCGTCCGGCGCATGATCTTGCCCGATACCGTCGTCGGAAGCTGTTTCACGAACAGCACGTCCTTCAGGCCCACCCACCGGCCCAGCCCGCGCCCGACCCGCTCGACGATCTCGCCCGCGCATTCCGCCCGCACCGGCCACGCGGCCGGCACGACGTAGGCCACCGGCCGCTGCCCCCGCAGCCCGTCGGAGACGGACACGACGGCACAGGCATGGACATCCCCATGCCCGGCAACGATCTTCTCGATCTGCACGCCCGACACCCGGCGCCCCGCCACCTTGATGACGTCGTCGGATCGCCCGAGCATATGCACCGACCCGTCATCGGCGATCAGCCCCTCGTCGAAAGTGCGATACCAGGCGCCGTCGCCCGTCAGATACGCGCTCGGGGGCCGCAGCGCGCCCTCCTTCCAGATTCCGGCCAGGCAGCCCGGCGGCAGCGGCAGCGCGAGCAGGATCTCGCCGCTGCCGCCCCCTTCCGCCGGCGGACGCACCATGGGCGAAAAGCCGGGAGCCGGCCGGCCGATATCGTTCGGCATCCCCGCAGGCCCGGCCTCGGGCAACCCGAAGAAGTGCGCGGTGATGCTCCAGCCGGTCTCGGTCTGCCACCAATGGTTCACCACCGGACGATGGAAATGGCGCCGCGCCCAGTCGAGCAAGGTCGGGTCGGCATATTCCCCGGCCACGAAAACCCGCTTCAGCGCCGGCAGGTCGCAGCCGGCCGCATCCGCGCCCCCCTGGCGCATCACCCGCAGCTGCGTCGGCGTGGTGAACAGGCATGTCACGTCATGCGCGGCACACAGCCGCCCGACCACCTGCGCGGACGGGCACCCTTCCACGATCACGCTGGTCCCCCCACCCAGCAGGGGCGCATAGACACCATAGGAATGCCCCACCACCCAGCCGAGATCCGAGGTGGTGAAGAAACAATCGCCCGGCCCGCAATCGTAGATCAGTTCCATGGACAGGCTCAGCGCCACCGCATGGCCGCCATTGTCGCGGACAATGCCCTTAGGCGCGCCCGTCGTCCCGGACGTATGGAGGATATAGAGCGGGTCCTCGGCCCGCACCGGCACCGGCGCCACCGGGGGCGACTGTTCCAGCGCATGGAAATCATGAAAATCCTGTGCCCGGCCGGGCGCGGCCGGCATCGGGCAGGCCGCGCGCTGCACGATGACGCAGCCCTCCGGCACATGCGCGGCCGCGGCCAGCGCCCCCTCCAGCGTCTCCCGCATGGGCACCGCCGTGCGCCCCTGGAAGCGGCAACTGGCCACGACCAGTATCTTCGGCGTCACGTCGTCGATCCGCCGCGCCAGTTCCGCTGCCGCATAGCCGGCGAAGACCACGACATGCACCGCCCCGATCCGCGCGCAGGCCAGCATGGCAATCGCGGTTTCCACCATGCAGGGCGCCGCGATCAGCACCCGGTCCCCCTTGCCGACCCCAAGCGCGCGCAGCCCGCCGGCAAACCCCGCCACCCGGCGCTGGAGCGCGGCATAGGACAGGCGCGTCGTCTCCTGCGTGGCGCAGGAATGCCAGACCAGGGCCGGCTGTTCGCCGCGCCCGGCCGCGACATGCCGGTCCACCGCGTTATGGCAGCTATTCAGCGTGCCGCCGGCAAACCAGTCATGCCACCCGTCCGCCCGCGCCCGGCATGCGGCCACGGGCGCCTGCTCCCAGGCGATGCGCCGCGCCGCCGCCAGCCAGAACTCCTCGGGGTCGGTCGCGACCGCCTGACGCATGGCGTCGTATGTCTTCCACGGCAGCATGGCGCCTCCCCCCGTTCAGGCGACCGGGATCTCTTTCCCGGTGATCTGCCCGGCAATCCAGGCCGCGTCGCGCGAAACGCCGGAAAACCGGCCCGACCCCCAGGTGTGCAGCCACGGCAGGCCCAGGAAATAGAAGCCCGGCGCCCCGGTCACGCCCCGATCCCATACCGGCTTTGTGGCCCCGTTGAAGACCGGCACGTCGATCCAGCGATAATCGGGCCGGAAGCCGATGCACCACAGGATGGAAGTAATCCCCGCCGCCTTCAGGTCCAGCGGCGCGTTCGCGCCATCCGGTTCCCAGACCGGCACATACGGCGCCTCGACGGGCGCCGCGATCCCCGCCCGGGCGATATGGGCGTCGATCGAGGCCTTGATGTCTTCATTGGTCCTGTCGGCATCGTCCAGATTCTCCTTCAGGTCGGGCAGGAACAGCGCCACCTCGTCGCGGATGGTCTCCAGCGTGCCGTGCAGGCCCACCCCTTCCTTCGCGAACTGCCGCAGGTCGAGATCGTGCCCGCCATTGCGGCCGGTGACATAATGGTTGGTCTTGTCGCGCGCCCCGTCCCGCAGCGGAT
Organism: Gluconacetobacter takamatsuzukensis; assembly: GCF_014174275.1. Classification (GTDB taxonomy): domain Bacteria; phylum Pseudomonadota; class Alphaproteobacteria; order Acetobacterales; family Acetobacteraceae; genus Gluconacetobacter; species Gluconacetobacter takamatsuzukensis. The sequence continues at coordinate 20,059 of NZ_JABEQK010000005.1, forward strand.
GCCGGTCCACCGTCAGGTCGTAGAAGTGCATGTCCGCCAGCCAGTCCACCACATCCCGCCCGCGATAGAAGCGCGAGACACGCGGCGCGGTGCCGACGCACAGATGCACCTTGCGGCCCTCCAGATGCAGGTCCTCGGCGATCTGCGCCCCCGACTGCCCGCTGCCCACCACCAGCACCGCCCCTTCGGGAAGCTGCGCCGCATTGCGGTAATCCTGCGAATGGATCTGGACAATCGCGGGATCGATCGCACCGGCATAACCGGGGATCACGGCATCATGATACGCGCCGGAGGCAATGACGACATGCCGCGCATGCCAGACTTCGTCATTGGCAACCACGCGATAGCCGCCATCCTCATGCCGCGTGACGGACGTGACCCGTGTATGCTCGCGCAGCGGCGGCGCGAAGGAATCCCGAAAGGACCTTACGTAGTCGATGATCTCGTTCTTCACCATGAACCCGTGCGGATCGTCCCCCGCATAGGCATGCCCCGGCAACCGGCACTGCCAGTTCGGGGTGACGAGGCAGAAATTGTCCCACCTTTCATCATCCCAGGAATGGCAGGCCGTTTCCGCCTCCAGCACCACATGCGCGACGCCCTCGCGGCAGAGATACCAGCTCAGGGAAAGCCCTGCCTGCCCGCCGCCGACGATGACGACGGGAATGGTTTTTTCGTTCTGTGACATCAGCATATTCCGCAATGGGATTTAACGGGATTTCAGTGGAACGAGACGACACGCACCCGCGCGGCCCCGTCGGCGGCAAAGCGCCCGCAGGTCTCGCGAATGGCCTGCAACTGGCCCAGCGCCCGGCGGCACGGAAAACCGTACCGGGCCTGAACCCGCACGCTGGCCTCCGTGAGCGCCGCCTCCGCGCGGGCCAGAAACGCCGTGACCGGATAATCGGTGCCGGGCACCAGATGATCGCGAACGACCAGCGACGGCGAATAACAGTCGCTCTCCGCCCCGTCGGGCCAGCGGACACGAAAGATCATTTCAGGCATTCTTCGCATACTCCTGAAGCCCGCCGGCACGGGGCAACGCCGCCAGCCGCCGGTAGGCAGGGATGTGCCGCGCGGCGACGCCGTGCCAGCAGAAGCGGCGCGCGACCGCGGGCCCGACGACCCCGAAATGCGCGCGACTGGCCGGACGGAGCGCGTCATGCAGCGCATGGAGAAGGGTGTCGGGTCGATGCGGCACGCACCACAGGGCCTCGTCGCCGCGCAGATGTTCGGTAAAGGGCGCGGCCTCGGGCACGATGACCGGGGTGCCGCAGGCCAGGGCCTCGACCGGGCACAGGCCGAACCCCTCGCTGAGCGACGGATAGGCCAGCACCGCCGCCTGGCGGTAGAAGGCCGCCATGTCGGCCTCCGCGACCGGCCCCGTCACCGTCACGGCATCCGACTGCCCGCTGGCCGCCAGACGCTCGGCAAAATCCGCGCGACAGGCGGAATGGTCCAGCAGCGACGCACCCCCGGCAATCACCAGATGCACATCCGGCCGCACCGCGCGCAGGCGCACGAACGCCTCCAGCAGGCCCAGCGTGTTCTTCCGCCGCTCGACCCCGCCGACCGACAGGATCAGCTTCCGGTCCGCCGGCAGCCCATGGCGCGACCGCAGCGACCCGTCTCGCTCCCCGGCAAGGGGCGAAAACCGCGCGGGATCGACCCCATTGCCCACGACCGGCGCCGCGCGCCCCCACTCCGCCAGCAGGGTACGCTCCCACAGCGCGCTGACGGTAAACAGCGCCGTCGCCGCCCGCACCCCCCGCGCCTGACGGAACGCGAGACCGGGATCGGAAAAACTGTCGAGATGATGAACGGTCCGCGCAAACCCGGACACGTCCCCTTCCGCCACCAGATCGGCCAGCGCGTTGGCACCGATCGGGTCCTGCGCATGCAGCACGTCATACCGCGCGCCCCGCAGAGCCTCGCGAATGGCCGCGACATGACATTCGACCCGCGCGGCCAGGTCGCCCATCTCCGGCACCGGAATGCAGCGCACGGCACAGCGCGGCTGGCGAAAGAAGCCGCCCCCGCCGGTATCGGGCGCGATCAGCGTCGCCTCGTGCCCGGCATCGCACAGTGCCTCGGCCAGCGCCATGCCGTGCACCACGCCGCCGCGCGGATTGGTCGAATGGGTCAGGATGGCAATGGACAGCGTCATGGCGCACAGCCGATCAGGGGCCCCTGCCCCAGGTCCCAGAACGTCCCGCGCGCCCCGCCGAGCCGCACATCCAGCTTGCGCGACCCATCGCACGCCCCGATGACGGCGGCCGCAATCCCCCGGGTTCGGAAACGCCCAAGAATCGCCTCCGCATCCTCCGGGCGCGCGGCCAGAAGATAGCCATAGCTGGGAAACGCCCCCAGCCAGCGTTCCATCGGTGCCCCGTCGGGGCGCGGGATCGCCTCCAGGTCGATCGCGATCCCGATCCGCGAACATTCCGCCAGCATCAGGGCGGTCCCGAGAATCCCCGCCATGCTGATATCCTTGGCCGCCCGGCAGAGCCCCGCCTCCGCGATTTCCGGCAGCACCTCAAGGTCCCCCCGCAGCCGCGCGGTGTCCCCGCCCGCAACCAGCCCGGAACTGGCATCCCAGAACGGATGCGGATCGTGCCACTTCCCTCGCAGGTCGATGGCGGCCACCAGCACCTCGCCCGGCCGGGCATCGAAACTGGTCAGCAGCCGCCGCGCGCGGCCGAGAATGGCAACCGACAGCGAGCAATGCGCGCTGCCCAGATTGGTATGCCCCCCGACGACCGGAATGCCATAGGCCCGCGTCCCGTCGCGCAGCCCATGCAGGATCGGCGCGGCATTTTCGGCGCTCTCGCCCCACAGCGTATCGACGACCGCGATCGGCCGCCCGCCCATGGCGGCGATATCGCCGGCATTGACCATGACCCCGCAATAGCCGGCGAACCAGGGCATGGCGCGCACGAACCCGTCCTGAAATCCCTCGGCGGCAAAAAGAAGATACCCGTCGCCATCCGGAATCGCCGCGCAATCGTCCCCCAGCGGAATCGCCTCCGCGCCCCCGTAACCCAGCGCCGCGACGGCGCCGGCAATGTCGCGCTTGGCGGACAGCGCGCGGCTGCCGCGCAGGCGATCCAGCATTTCGGCAAGGGCGCGCGCCATCACGCGCTCCGCCGCAGCACGGGCTGGGGACGCAGCAACCAGGTCTGCGCCCGCCCATGCGCCGGATAACGGGACAGGTCGGCCTCCATCTCATGATGCGGCAACCCGTGCAGGGTGATGGTGCCCAGGCTCGTCCAGTGCAGGCGCCGGAAGAACGGCACGTTCTGTTCCTGCACCTGTGCGAGAAAACGCCGCGCCCCCAGCCCATGCGCGGTGCAGACCGCCATGCGGATCAGCTCCGCCCCGATCCGCCCCAACCGGCGATGATCCGCATGCACCGCCAGCCGCGAACCGCGCCACAGCCCCGGTTCGGCTTCGTGAATGCGCACGGCGCCGACAATCCGGTCCGGCATCCCGGCCACGCAGCAGGAGGCGATGATGGGCGTGGCATCCGCATCGATCGCATCGCGGTCGTCATCCTCGAAAACCCCCTGCTCCCGGCAGAAGATCTCGCGCCGCAGGGCATGGTGTCCGGCCCGCTCCCATTTCGAGCGCGCCAGACGCACGACATATTCCATCGGAACGAACGGCCGATCCTCGACATCATCCATGGCCGTGCCTCAATGCTCATACGCCGACAGCGACGAACAGGCGCCGCAGCGGCCGCAACCCGCGCGAATATCGGTCGATTTCATGTTCGCCGCCCGCAGCATCCCCCCCAGAGGGGCCAGAACCGATTTCATGAAATCGGACGATGGCGGCGCATGATTTTCCAGCGGCGTGCCCGAAATCGGCACGAACGGCACCACGAACGGATAAACTCCCAGCGCAATCAGCCGCTGCGCCAGCGCCAGTATCTCCTCCGCCGTATCGCCCAGCCCGGCGAGCAGATAGGTATTCACCTGCCCCCGCCCGAACACCGGAACCGCATGGGCAAACGCGTCCAGATAGCGATCGACGCTGACCGTCGCCTTGCCGGGCATGATCCGTTCCCGAACCACCTGCGTCGCGCCTTCCAGATGCATGCCCAGACTGTCCGCCCCGGCCTCGCGCAGCCGCCCGAACCAGGCCGGGTCGCGCGGCGGCTCGCACTGCACCTGCAACGGCAGGTCAACGGCCGCCCTGATGGCACGGGCGGAGTCCGCCAGCACGGCGGCCCCCCGGTCCACGATATTGGGCGTGCCGGTCGTCAGCACCATGTCGCGCACATGGTCCAGTTCCACCGCCGCCTTCGCGACCTCGGCCAGTTGCGCCGGCGTCTTGTAGGCAATGGTGCGGCCGGCCTCCAGCGACTGGCCGATGGCGCAGAACTGGCAGGATGTCCGCCGGTCGGCATAGCGGATGCAGGTCTGGTGCACGGTGGTCGCCAGCGTGTCGCGCCCATGCAGCAGCGCGATCTTCCAGTACGGAATCCCGTCCGCCGTCTCCAGCCCGTAAAAGCGCGGCGGCGCGGGGAAGCGGATCGCGCCCACGGCCTGCCCGTCGCGCACCAGCATGCTGGTGCCGTCGGCGGCGGGCGCGCTGGCCTGAAAGGGCGAACGCCGCGCATCGGCGGTATAGACCGGCACCATCACCGTCTGCCCGGCAATGGTGATCGCCTTGTGGTCCGAGGGCCCGGCGCCCCCCTTGCGCGCCACGCCCCCACCCTGGCCGCCGATCTGCAACCCGAACGATTGCAGGTCGGTGATCAATTGCCGTCCGGCGAGGGTGCCGATTGTCGGAACCGTCATGACAGCACCTCCACCCCACCGGCCTCCGCAACCGCGCCATACTCATGGACGGTGCGGGCCGGACGGCGGTCGATCAGCAGGCTGAGCAGTTCGGGCCGCGCATAATGGCCGACCGAATCCATCATCCGCTTGCGCTTGGTGATCAGCGCGAAATCCAGGTCGGCGATCACCATCCCCTCGCCCTCGGTCAGCGGCGTGCCGAGCAGTTTTCCTTCCGGCGAGACGATCGCGGTAAAACACCCGCCCCGCAGCGGGCCTTCCAGTGCCGGATCGCCGGCAATCTGTCCGATCTGCTCATCGGTCAGCCAGCCGGTGGCATTGACGACGAAACACCCCGATTCCAGCGCATGATGCCGGATCGTGACCTCCATCTGCTCGGCAAAGATCGGCCCGACCAGCGAACCGGGAAACTGCGCGCAGTGGATTTCCTCATACTGCGTCATCAGCGCGTAGCGGGCCAGCGGGTTGTAATGCTCCCAGCAGGCCAGCGCCCCGATCCGCCCGGCCGCACTGTCCACCACCTTCAGCCCGGCAGCGTCGCCCTGCCCCCAGACCATCCGCTCGTGATAGGTGGGCGTGATCTTGCGGCGCTTCAGCAGGATCTCGCCCGTGGCATCGAAGACGATCTGCGTATTGTAGAGCGTGCCGTGATCGCGCTCGTTCACCCCCAACACGACCACCGTCCCGGTCTCGCGCGCGGCCTCGGCCACCATGCCGGTCACCGGACCGGGAACGACGACCGCGCGTTCGTACAGCGCCAGATGCTCGCCCCCGAAGCGAAAGGCGGGCTGGATGAACGAGAAATACGGATAATAAGGCAGGAGCGTTTCGGGAAAGACCGCCAGCTTCACGCCCTGTTCCGCGGCGTCGCGAATGCTCTGGCAGACTTTCCGCGCGGTTCCCGATCCGTCATCGCCCAGGACGGGCGAAATCTGGATGGCCGCGGCGCGAACGATGCGTGACATGCCGGTGGTCCTTCCCGCAATCGATGCTCAGAGCGTCCAGGTATCCAGGATGAAGGCGTTGTCCCGCCGGTGCAGCAACACCAGGTCCAGCACGTCCTGCGGATTGATGGGCGTAATCCCCGGTATCAGCGACGGCTCGCCATGCCCGTACAGCGCCTGCAGCGCGAACCGGCAGGCATAGACCTTGCCGCCTTCCTCGATGATTTTCGCAATCTGTCTGTTGCAGTTCATATGCCCCGGAAAGGCTTCGTCCCCCAGCCGCGGAAAGCCGCGCTGGATCCCCAGCGTCACGCCCGGCCCATAAAGCAGCACGGAGGTTTCAAACCCCTTCCGGATCAGCCGTGTCGCCTGCAACAGGTTCACGAACCCGATCGAGCCTTCGAACGCAACGGTATGGAACGTCACCAGCGCCTTCTCGCCCGGCTCGGCTTTGACATCCTCGAAAACCTTGTTTTCGTAATCGACGAAGATATCGCCATCCTTGTGGGGCGCGTGTTCGACTTTCGGCATGATGGATCTCCCGTATGGATCGGTCGCCGGCGGCACAAGGCAGGCCGCCCTGACGGGAGATGTCGTGACACGGGATCAGGCAAGCGCCAAATCTTGTATGCAGCGCTATATCAATACAATGAAGACAATAACCCCGACGCGCTGCATGGCGCCGGATTCAAAACCATACAATAGGTCCATAGACCAGGTACAATAAGCACCCCACCCCACAACCCACTGTTATACCACGCCTTATAAATCACGAATTCGTGAACAAACCGCGCATTTATATCTCCCCGAATAGCCGCGAAGAGCCTGACCGGAAATGTGGGCTGGTGAGCGAGAGTGCCGCGCAGCGGCACGGCCGGCGTGTGTCCGCGAGCACCGGAGCGGAGCGGCTTTGATGGCCGTGAGCACCGGAGCACAGCGGACACGCGTCGGATCGCCACCAGCGCGCATTTACGGTCAGGCTCTCAGACGATGTCGGTGAAGCCGGGCGACCGCTTATGCTGAAGCACCGAGACGACACCGCGCAGCGAGTCCTCCAGGCTCGCTGCATCCGGCGCGCTGCCCAGCGCGACGCGGGCCCGCTGCGGCGGCTCGCCGCTGATCGTAAAGACCGTACTGGGCACCAGCGCCAGGCCCCGCCGGCGCGCATAGGCCACGAAATCCGTACTGCCCCACCAGTCCGGCAGTTTCAGCCACACATGCGGCCCATCGGGATTCATGCAGTGCCCGTCACCCAGAATCCGGCGGGCGATGGATTGCCGCAGCCGCAGCTCGTTGCGGATCGCATGCAGGATCTGGTCCGCCTCCCCCGTCTGCATCCAGCGCGCGGTCAGCGCACTCAGCAGCCCGGCATTGGTCAGCGCGATCGCGCGGATCGCGGCGGTCACGCGGCGCGTCATGTCCGTGCCCGGCAGTGCGACATACGCCGTGCGCAGGCCGGGGCTGAGCGTCTTGGCCAGGGTCGCGACATAGAAGACGCGCCCATGGTCCAGCGCCGCCAGCGCGGGCGGCGGATTGTCCATCAGCAGGCTGTACGGATCGTCCTCCACCACATGCAGATGATGCGACTGGGCCACCGCCAGAATATCGCGCCGCCGTTGCAGCGACATGGTCGCCGTCGTCGGGTTGTGAATGGTGGGAATGCAGTAGAGCACACGCGGATGATGCTGCGCGCACACCCGGTCCAGATGCTCCGGCATCATCCCCTCCGCATCGCTGTCCACCCCCGCCAGGATCAGCCCGAACTGCGCGGCGATGGTGCGGATGCCCGGATAGGCGATCCGGTCCGTCACGATCACGTCGCCAGGCTGGGTCAGCGTAGTGACGATGGCCGCCAGCGCGCTCTGCGCACCGGGCGCCACCAGCACCTCGTCCACCCGGCGCGGCCCGACCATGGGCGCGATCCATTTCGTCCCAAGCTGGCGCTCCTCCATCGTGCCGCCCGTCACGCGGTACGACATCAGGCTGTTCAGGTCCTGCTGCTTCAGCAGGGCGGCGATATCGGCCTGGATCATCTTCTGAAGCGGCGGGTCCTGCGGCACCGGCGGCAGGTTCATGGTCAGGTCGATCACCGCCGGCCCGGTATGCCGCCAGTGGCTCTCGCCCGCGCCGACGCGGATAAACGTCCCCCGCCCCACCGTGGCATCGATCAGCCCCCGCCGCCGGGCCTCGGTAAAGGCGCGGGTCACGGTGGTCAGGTTGGTGCCCAGATACTCCGCGATCGTCCGTTGCGGCGGCAGCCGGTCCCCTTCCCGCAGGTCTCCCTTACGGATCGACAGCGCCAGCGCATCGACCAGCGTCAGATAGATCGCCCCCGCATTGCGCTCGACCTGCTCTTTCCAGTGCGCGAGATAGGGCCGGTTCGACATCGGGCGGGGACTTTCACAGGACACAGGTTGCAGCCGCACACCTCCATACAATACCCGCCCTTCCGCCGCGACATTGTATGCGTCGCCCCGCGACAAGACCCCCCGCGCCGTTCCGCGCCCGGCATGCTATGCTCCCGCCAGACCCGACGCCCCGGCCACGAGACCCAGAGCATGACCCGCCCCACATCCCCCACCGCCTACCGCACGCTGGACCCGGCCGGCATCCGCGCCTTTCTCGCCGCCCAACCCGCCCTCGCGGCGCGCCTGGGCGGCCGGCCGGACGAATGGCGGGTGCGCGAGGTCAGCGACGGCAACCTGAACAATGTGTTCCTGATCCACGGTCCGGCCGGCGGCGTGTGCTTCAAACAGTCCCTGCCCCATGTCCGGGTCGATCCCGACTGGAAGATGCCGCTGGACCGCACGGCGTTCGAAGCCGCGTATCTGCGCGCCGTCCGCCCCCATGTCGGCGCCCTGACGACCGAATTGCTGCATTTCGACCCCGATCTGTTCGCATTGGTGATCGAATGCCTGGACGCGCATGTGGTGCTGCGCCAGGGCCTGATGCAGGGCGGCGACTGGCCCGAGGCCGCCGCCGCCATCGGCCGTTTCGTGGCCCGTGCGACCTTTCGCACCTCGCCGCTGGCCCTGAAATTCGAGGACGCATCGACCCTTCTGGCCCCCTTCGCCCGCAACCACACGCTCACCCGCATCACCGTCGACCTGGTGCTGACCGACCCGTACCACGCCCACCCGCGCAATCACTGGCTCAGCCCCGAACTCGACACCACGGTGGCCGCATTCCGCGCCGACCCGAACGTGCGCCGGCGCGTAGGGCAGATGCAGGCCCGTTTCCTGACCTGCCAGCAGGCCCTGCTGCATGGCGACCTGCACACCGGCTCGGTGATGGTCGCGGCGCACGATACCCGCGTGATCGACGGCGAATTCGCCCTCCCCGGCCCGATCGGCTTCGATTGCGGCCTGTTCGTCGGCAACCTGCTGATGCACCTGTTCGCCACCCCCACGCCCCAGGGCCGCACCCGGGCGCTGCGCGACATCGGCCAGTTCTGGACCCATTTCCGGCAGGATTTCACCACCCAGTGGACCGATGCGGTGGCGCGCGACCAGGCCGGCGACGCCTACGCCGCCCCCCTGTTCCGCGACGATCCCGCCTCGCTGCATCAGGTGCAGGCCCGGTTCCTCGACGAGGTCGAAACCGACACCATCGCCTTCGCCGCGCTGGAGATCATCCGCCGCATCACCGGCTACGCCCATATCGCCGATTTCGACGTCATCACCGACCGCGCGGCCCGCGCCGCCCGCCAGCAGGCCGCCCTCCATCTGGCCCGCGACCTGCTGGCGGAACCCGCGCGCATCCCCACGATCGCGGCCCTGCTCGCGCTCGCCGCCGACCGCGCCGGATGACAACCGGCCTGTCCACGACCATCCGCCGCGCCGCACGCATCGTCACGACACCCGGCCCCGAACATAGTCTCTTCGGGGACGCACCACCCGCCGGGCAGCAGAAGACGAAGAGGACGATATTCTATTCCCTCGCCGTCAGGATGGCGGTCATCGATTTTCTGCTCAGCCTGCCCCTCATCCTCGCGCTGGCACCGGCGGACGACGTGGACAGCGCCAATTTCACCCCAGCCGGCATCGCCAGATTGGTCTTCAATGCCATCATCGCGGCGCCGCTGATGGAAACATCCCTCTTCCATTTCGCGTACAAAGCCATCTTCTCCCTGCTTCGAAACCGCACGGAGCGAACGAAACTCTTCTCCTACATCGCGTTTTCGGATGTCATCTTCTTCATCCTGCATCTTCCCAAAAAGACAGACGGCATCTTCATCCACCATTCCGTCGTCTCGGCCCTCGTCATCGGCACGGTATCCGGCAGCATCTTCTGCCTCACCTACGCACGGTCCGCCCATACCGACCGCGTCCGCCCCTACCTCACCACCTCCCTCTGCCACGCGCTGTATAACGGGCTAATGATGGCCGTCATGTTCCTGTAGAAGGCCGCCTCAAAAGCCCCGCCGGCGGTTTACGGCACGCAAGGGCTGCGCGATAAGGGCGCTCCCGTCCCGCCCCCTCCCCTTTCGGCATCTGAGGCCCCATGATCCGTCTCGACACCATCAGCAAGCATAACGGCCAGCGCGTCATCTTCATCGAGGCGTCGGCCGCGCTCCAGAAGGGCGAGAAGATCGGGCTGGTCGGGCCGAACGGCGCGGGCAAGACCACCCTGTTCCGGCTGATCACCGGCCAGGAAGAGCCCGACGAAGGCCAGGTCCTGACCGATCGCGGGATCACGGTCGGCTTCTTCAACCAGGATGTGGGCGAAATGGCGGGCCGCAGCGCGGTGGCCGAGGTCATGAACGGGGCCGGCCCGGTGGCCGAGATCGGGGCGGAACTGGCCGAGCTGGAAACCGCGATGGCCGACCCGGAGCGGTTCGACGAGCTGGACGCCATCCTCGAACGGTTCGGCGAGGTCCAGGCCCGGTTCGAGGAACTGGGCGGCTACGCGCTGGACGGCCGCGCGCGCGAGGTCCTGCACGGGCTGGGCTTCAGCCAGGAGATGATGGACGGCGATGTCGGCCGCCTGTCCGGCGGGTGGAAGATGCGCGTGGCGCTGGCCCGCATCCTGCTGATGAAGCCCGACGTCATGCTGCTCGACGAACCCAGCAACCATCTCGACCTGGAAAGCCTGATCTGGCTGGAACAGTTCCTGGCCGGCTATGACGGCGCCCTGCTGATGACCTCGCACGACCGCGCCTTCATGAACCGCATCATCAACAAGGTGATCGAGATCGACGGCGGCGTGCTGACCAGCTTCTCGGGCGATTACGAGTTCTACGAACAGCAACGCGCGATGAACGAAAAGCAGCAGCAGGCGCAGTTCGACCGCCAGCAGGCGATGCTGGCCAAGGAAGTCGCCTTCATCGAACGCTTCAAGGCCCGCGCCTCCCACGCCGCACAGGTGCAGAGCCGGGTGAAGAAGCTGGACAAGATCGACCGTGTCGAGCCGCCGAAGCGCCGCCAGGCCCTCTCCTTCACCTTCCCGCAGGCCCAGCGCTCGGGCGATGCGGTCGTCAACCTGCGCGGCGTGGACAAGACATATGGCAGCCGCGTCATCTACCAGGGCCTGGACCTGCTGATCCGCCGGCAGGAACGCTGCTGCGTGCTGGGCGTCAACGGCGCCGGCAAGTCGACCCTGCTGAAACTGGTCACGGGCACCACCGCGCCCGATGCCGGCACGGTTACGCTCGGCGGCAGCGTCAAGATGGGCTATTTCGCCCAGCACGCCATGGACCTGCTGGACGGCGACCGGACGGTGTTCGAAACCCTCAACGACGCCTTCCCCCTGGCCGCGCAGGGGTCGTTGCGCGCACTGGCCGGCGGCTTCGGCTTTTCCGGCGACGATGTCGACAAACTCTGCCGCGTGCTCTCCGGCGGCGAAAAGGCGCGGCTGGTGATGGCACTGATGCTGTACGACCCGCCGAACTTCCTGGTGCTCGACGAACCGACCAACCATCTCGACATCGCGACCAAGGAAATGCTGATCGCCGCCCTAGCCGATTACGACGGCACGATGCTGTTCGTCTCGCACGACCGGCATTTCCTCGCCGCCCTCTCCAACCGCGTGCTGGAACTGACGCCGGACGGGCTTCACCGCTACGATGGCGGATATACCGAATATGTGGCCCGCACCGGCCGCGAGGCGCCGGGGCTGCACGCCTGAGGGGGCAGGCAAGGGCTTTGCCCTTGTCCCACCAAAGGGCGATCCCCTCTGTTGGTTATCAAATCGTCTGGAATGCCGGCGCCGGTCAGTGGGCGGCCAGTTTCTGGAGATCGGCGCACACTCTGCGGATCGGGTCGCTCCAGTCGAAGGGCGTCGCCTGCCGGTAGATACGCAGCGTGTCGTACCACGGCGAATCCGCGCGGCGGGAAAGCCAGCGCCAGCACTGGTCGAAACGCGAAAGCATCAGGGTCGGCTTTCCCAGCCCCGCCGCCAGATGGGCCGTGGACGTATCCACGGCCACGATCACATCCAGCGCGCTGACCAGCGCCGCCGTATCGTCGAAATCCCGCAGCAGCGCGGTATGGTCGATCACCCGCATCCCGCCGGGCGGCGTCCGCGCCTGCTCCGCCCGTTCGCCGATCTGCAAACTGTAGACCAGCGCATCGGGCACCGCCTCCGCAAGCGGCGCAAAGCTTGCCAGATCGGTCGAGCGGCGCTGGTCGGCCAGCGCGACCCCGGGCACGTCCCGATGCGGAGCCCCCGCCCATACCAGCCCGATCCGCAGCGGCGTGCGACCCTGCCCCGCCACCGGGGGCGCATCGAGGGCAATCCTCTCCCGCCAGGTCGCCACCTTGCCGGCATCGGCGCGCAGATACCCCGCCGCATGGGGCAGCGTCTCCAGCGTGGCCCCTACCGCATAGGCCAGGCTCATGGCCGGACATTGCAGATCGTGCGCGGGAACGGGCTCGTCTTCCGAAACGAAGAGCGTGTCGGGGAAAGACCGCCGCAGCAACGCCAGCAGGTCCCGCTTCACCCGCACGATCGTCCGGCCGCAACGCCGCTGCACCTCAGGCACGAAACGGACGAATTGCAGCATGTCGCCAAACCCGCCATCTCCATGGATCAGCACGGTACGGCCGGGCACCGCCTTCCCCGTCCATTGCGGCTGGGCCATGAGCGCATTCCGGCTCTCGGGCGGCACCCAGCGCCACTCATATTCCCTGAACCCGTTCAGGTAATCCCCGCCCGACAGCAGGGACACCGCATTGTTCATCCGGGTCTGCACATTGTCCGGATCGAGCCTGACGGCAGCCTGATGGAATTTCTGCGCAAGAGCGTTTTCGCCACAATAATCCAGCGCAAGGCCGAGATTGCTCAGGGCCCGCGCATCGGTGGGCGAAATCCGAAGACAGTTCCGGTAGGCAGCAATCGCATCGTTGTAGCGCTGAAGCTTCAGGAAGCAGTTCCCAAGATTGCACCACCCGTCGGCAAAGGACGGATCGATCGTGACGGCACGCTGTAGCGGCGCCCGCGCCTCCTCGAATTTGCCGAGGCTGCACAGCAGACCGCCGTAATTGCTCAGCACCGGCGCGTCGTCCGGCGCCTCCCGAAGTGCCTCGCGATAGGCGTGCGCGGCCTCGTGCAGATGTCCGGACAGATGAAGAGCCAGAGCCTGTTCCAAAAATCGATTCCCACGCCACTACGATCGGGACCGCCCCGGCCGCCCCGGCATTCTTCGCCCCGGGATCGGCCGAAACCGACGCGGCCAAACTACGCAGCCATCGGAACCAGGTCCATAAGCAGCCCTGAATGGCTGCCCCGCCTCCCCCTTTCGCGTCAACCGCGCCCTGTCGCGCGGTCGCGGTTTTCCATCTTGTCGTCACCCTTTCGTAACGGGCATGATCGCCCGATGCGCCGCATCCTCCCGATCCTCGCCCTGCTGCTGCCAACTGCCGCAACCGCGGCATCCGCTGCCGGCCCCAATGCCACCCCGTCCGAAATCGTGGCCCATGCGCCCGACACCGCGTGGGCCGACGTGCCGGTCGACCGGCTGCTGGTCATGACGCTGGCCAACGGCGCCCGGATCACGATCGAACTCGCCCCCCAGTTCGCGCCGGTCCACACCGACAATATCGCGGCCCTGGCGCGCGCGCATTGGTGGGATGGCGGGGCGATCATCCGCGTGCAGGAGAATTACGTCGTGCAATGGGCCCCGCGCGACGAAAAGGCCAGGCCGCCCGCCGGCTTCGTCGCCCACCCGCCGGCGGAATACGACCGCCCGCGTCACGATATCGCCATTCGCCCGCTCGGCTTTCCCGATCCCTATGCCCCCTCCGCCGGCTTCGCCGCCGGATGGCCGGTGGCGGCGGACGAAGACCGCGTGTGGCTGCCCCATTGCTACGGCATGGTCGGCGTCGGCCGCGACATGCCGCCCGACACCGGCGATGGGCAGGAGCTGTACGCCGTCAACAGCGAGGCCCCCCGCCAGCTCGACCGCAATCTCGCCGTCGTGGGCCGGGTCCTGACCGGCATGGATACGTTCGGCGCCCTGCCACGCGGCACGGCGGCACTCGGCTTTTACGCCAGCAAGGCGCAGAACGTCGCAATCCGCAGCGTCTCGCTCGCCGCCGACCTGCCCCCCGCCCGGCAGCCGCACCTCCAGGTCATGCGCACCGACGGCCCGACATTCACCGCCTACCTGAACGCCCGCGCCAACCGCACGGACCCGTTCTTCATCCGCCCCGCCCACGGCGTCGCCCTGTGCAACGTACCCGTGCCAGTCCGCGAAAAACCGTAAGAGGCGGTCTGCAAAGTCATCCTGCCGGCGATCCGACGCGCATTTTCTGTGCTTCGGTGCTCACGGCCCTCAAGGCCGCTCCGCTCCGATGCTCGAAAATACACGCCGGCCGTGCCGCTGCGCGGCACTCTCGCTCGGCAGGCCGACTTTTCAGACCGCCTCCCGGACCGTCTTCGTTCTTTTTTTGGAAAAAGAACCAAAAAACTTCTGATTTGTTCAGGAACCTTGTGCTGGGAACACGCAACGCTCCTGAACGGATAAACGTCTTTTTGCTTCTTTTTCGTAAGACAAAAGAAGACTTCCCTTCAAGCAGCAGGCGCTACCGCAGCCCACCCACAAAATCGGCGATCCGCGCACAGGCCTCGCCCAGCACGTCGTCGCTGGTGGCACAGGACAGGCGCAGATACGGTCCCAGCCCGAAGGCGCTGCCATGGACGCAGGCCACATGCTGCTCGTCCAGCAGCGCGCGGGCGAAATCCTCGTCGGTCCGGATCGCCTGCCCGCCCCGGCTGGTCCGCCCCAGGCAACCGGCAATGCCCGGATAGGCGTAGAACGCGCCTTCCGGCATGGCGCAGGTCACGCCGGGGATGGCGCGCAGGGCATCGACCACCATCGTGCGGCGCCGCGCATAGGTATCGCGCATTTCAGCGATCAGCGAGGCCGGCCCGTCCAGCGCGGCGGCGGCGGCGGCCTGCGCGATGGAACAAATGCCCGAGGTCGCATTGCCCTGAATCCGCGTCATCATGCGGATCAGCCGCTCCGGGCCGCCCGCATAACCCACGCGCCAGCCGGTCATGGCATAGGATTTCGACACCCCGTTCACGGTCAGGATGCGCGACGCCAGATCGGGCGCCACGGCGGCGAGGGAATGATGCCGCGCCCCGTCGAAAACCAGATGTTCGTAGATCTCGTCGGACAGAATCCACGCCTGCGGGTAACGGCGCAGCACTTCGGCCACGGCTTCCAGATCCGCCAGCCCCATCACGGCGCCGGTCGGGTTGCTGGGGAAGTTCAGCACCACCCAGCGGGTGCGCGCCGACATCGCGGCTTCCAGCGCCGGCGCGGTCAGGCGAAACCCGTCTTCCTCCCGGCAGGCGGCGGCCACCGGCACGCCGCCGAACAGCCGCGCCGCCAGCGGGTAGCTGACCCAGTAGGGTGCGGGGATCACCACCTCGTCCCCGGCATCGATCGTCGCCATGAAGGCGTTGAAGATCACCTGCTTGCCGCCGTTGGAGACCATGATCTCCGATAGCGCATAGTCCAGCCCGTTCTCGCGCGCGAACTTGCGCGCGATCGCGGTCTTCAGCGCCGGGGTGCCGTCGACGGGCGGATATTTCGTCTGCCCGTCCAGCGCCGCCCGATGCGCGGCCTCGATCACCGCGCGCGGGGTGGCGAAATCCGGCTCCCCGAGCGCAAGCGACAGTACCTGGTGCCCCTCGGCCCGCAGCGCCCGTGCCCGCACCGCCATGGCGATGGTGGCAGGCGATTCCAGCCGCCCGGTGCGGGTGGCGAAGCCGGGCTCCACCGCCCCGGCGGCAGACGTTGTCATCGGGCCGTCCCTCAGCGCAGGCCGGCGCAGAAGCGCTGGATGCGGATGCAGGCCTCGCGCAGGCTCTCGGTGTCCGTGGCGTAGGAAATGCGGAAATGGCCGGGGAACATGAAGGCCGCGCCATGCACCGCCGCCACGCCCTCTTCCTCCAGCAGCGCGGTGACGAAATCCTCGTCATTGCCGATCATCCGCCCCCCGGCACTCACCTTGCCCAGGCACCCCTCGACCGAGGGGAAGACATAGAACGCGCCCTCCGGCCGATGGCAGCTCAGCCCGCGGGCCTGGTTCAGCATCCCCACCACCAGGTCGCGCCGCTCCTGATAGGCCTCCACCATCTCGCCTATGAAATCCTGCGGGCCCGACAGGGCCTCCAGCGCCGCCGCCTGGCTGATCGAGCAGGTGCCGGAGGTCGACTGGCTCTGCAACTTGTTCATCGCCTTGGTCAGCACGGCGGGCGCGCCCGAAAAGCCGATGCGCCAGCCGGTCATGGCATAGGCCTTGGACACGCCGTTCATGGTCACGGTGCGGTCGCGCAGCCTGGGCTCCACCTGCACGATGGTCGCGGGCCGGAACCCGTCATAGACCAGCTTGTCGTAGATATCGTCGGTGAAGATCCACACATCCGGATGGCGCAGCAGCACGTCGCAGATCGGCCGCAGGTCCTCGGCCGAATAGGCGGCACCGGTCGGGTTGCAGGGCGAATTGAGGAAGAACCACTTGGTCCGGGGCGTGATCGCGGCCTCCAGGTCCTCGGCGCGCAGCTTGAACCCGGTCTCCGCCGGGCACGGCACGATCACCGGCACGCCGTCGGCCAGGGCCACGATGTCGGGATAGGACACCCAGCACGGCGCGAGGATGATCGCCTCGTCCCCCGGGTTCAGGGTCGCGACCATCGCGTTGTAGATCACCTGCTTGCCGCCGGTGGAGACGATGATCTCGTCGGCCGTGTAATCCAGCCCGGAATCGATGCGAAACCGCTCGGCCACGGCACGGCGCAGCGGCAGCGTGCCGGCCACGTCGGTATATTTGGTCTGGCCTTCCGCAATCGCGCGGATCGCGGCGTCCTTGATGTTCTGCGGGGTGTCGAAATCGGGCTCGCCGGCCGACAGGCTGATAATATCCTGTCCAGCCGCCTTCAAGGCACGGGCCTTGGTCGAAATGGCGATGGTCTGGCTGGGGCTGACCTTGTTCAGACGGGCGGCGATAAGATCCATGACACCAAGTCCACAGTAACGGGGAAGCGCGCCGGCGCCACGCTCGGGCCGACGCGGGCGCACACCGTAATGCGAAGCGCGGGCCGAGGAAACCGCCGATCGGCACAGATCAGGCCGGCAGGGCCGCTTTTCCCGCCGCCGCGTCGCGCACGGCCTGCGGGCTGCATCCGGCCGCGCGCAGCGCGCGCAGGGTCTGCGCCCGGTCGCGCTTGGCCAGCCGGCGGCCCTCGGCATCCAGCAGCAGCGGGTGATGCACATAATCCGGCGCGGGCCAGCCCATCAGCACCTGCAACAGCCGGTGCACCGCCGTCGCGGGGCGCAGATCCTCGCCCCGCGTCACCAGGCTCACCCCCTGCAACGCATCGTCATGCGTCACGCAGAGATGATACGAGGCCGGGCAGTCCTTGCGCGCCAGCACCACGTCGCCAAACGGCGCGACCGGCGCCGACAGCCTCCGCCGCCCGCCCCCGGCCGCCCATTCGTGCCAGTGCATCACCTCGCCGCCGGCCGCGCGCGTCGCGCGCGCCATGTCCAGCCGCAGCACATGCGGCACGCCCTGCGCCAGGCGCTCGGCCCGCTCCGCCGCCGACAGGGCGCGGCAGGCGCCGCCATAGGCCAGCGTGCCGTCGGGGGCCTGATGCGGCGCATGCGCGGCCTCGGCCGCCTCGCGCCGGATATCGGCCCGGGTACAGAAACACGGATACAGCAGCCCCCGCCCCGCCAGCACCTCCAGCACGGCGCGGTAATCCGCCATATGGTCCGACTGCCGGCGCACCGGCCCATCCGGCACGATGCCCAGCCACGCCAGGTCCTCGACGATCCCCGCCTCGAATTCCGGCCGGCATCGGCCCGGATCGATATCCTCGATCCGCAGCAGGAAGCGCCCGCCCGACTCGCGGGCCGCGTTCCACGCCGCAAGGGCGGCCGCCGCATGCCCCAGATGCAGAAAACCGGTCGGACTGGGCGCGAAGCGCGTCACCCAGCCATGGCCCTCATGCGGCTTTCCGCCCTGAAAACAGCAGGATGCCGTCATGATTCCGCGCCCTCTCCCTCGCCGCCCCGCCGCCGGACCGGGGCAAATGCCCCGGCCTCCCTTGCGGAAACGCCGAATATTTGCGATATAGATTGAAGGTTCTCAACGGCGCATATCATTCGGCGTTCGGATTTTGAGTAACAACGCCCGGTGATGGTGTGGCGGCATCGCGAAAGGATGCGCCCCTTGCTTGCTGGCAGTCCACATTATCCGGCCTTGGTCCTGAACGCCGATTTCAGGCCGCTTTCGTATTTCCCGCTCTCGCTCTGGTCGTGGCAGGATGCCATCAAGGCCGTGTTCCTCGACCGGGTCTCGGTCCTCAGCGAATATGACGAGGAAGTCCGCTCTCCCAGCCGGTCGCTGCGACTACCCAGCGTCATCGCGCTGAAGGATTACATCCAGACGGCGCGCCGACCGGCCTTCACCCGCTTCAACGTCTTCCTGCGCGACAATTTTTCCTGCCAATACTGCCTGGACCGCCTGCCGACCCACGACCTGACGTTCGATCACGTCATTCCGCGCTGCAAGGGTGGCCGCACCACGTGGGAAAATGTCGTCACCGCCTGTAGCCCCTGCAATCTGATGAAGGGCTCGCGGATGCCGCATGAACTCCACATGTATCCGCGCCGCACCCCCGCCCAGCCCTCAACCTGGGAATTGCAGGAAAACGGGCGCTCCTTCCCGCCGAACTACCTGCATGAAAGCTGGCGGGATTATCTGTACTGGGACAGCGAACTGGATACCTGACCCGTCGCGCCCGGCACCCCCAGGCTGTTTCAAAAACCCCGATAGCAGGCGGAAACATGGCGCGCGCCATGTGCCTGGCCATGGTTTTCGAGCATCGGAGCGGAGCGCCATCAGGCGCAGGAAACCCCGCCGCCAAGCCACCGCCAGCGGGGCTTTTGCAGCCGCCTTTCAGCCAGCTTTCAGCCGGACAGCAGCGCCGGCGCCATTTCAGGCTTGCGGGCCGCGACATCCTTCCGGGGCGCAGCCGCCCTCGGCAGGCGGAATTTCTCCACCAGGCCGTTGAGCCGCCGCCCCTCGGTGGCCAGCCGCCGCGAAGTTCCGTTGAACGTCTCGGCAACATGGGTGTTCTGCTGCGTCGTCTGGTCCAGCGAACCGATGGCGGCATTGATCTCCGACAGGCTGGACGATTGCTCCTTCGCCGCCACGGCGATGGCATCCAGATGCTGCCCCATCTGGCCGATGAAGTCCGAGATCGTCCGCAGCGTCCCGCTGCAATCCTTGACCCGGGTCGATCCCTCCTTCACGTCGGCGGCGGTCGCGCGGATCACGCTTCGCACATCCCGGGCCGCGTCGGCGCATTTCTGCGCCAGCGAGCGCACTTCGCTGGCCACCACGGTAAAGCCCCTTCCCGCATCCCCGGCCCTGGCGGCCTCGACGCTGGCATTCAGCGCCAGGATATTGGTCTGGAAGGCAATGCTGTCGATCATGTCCACGATCGCGGCGATCTTTTCCGATCCCCGCTCGATCCGGCTCATCGCCTCTTCCGTCTGGAGCGTGATCGTGCTCGACGCCGCCGCCGACTGGCGCGCCCGCGCCCCGATCTGGCGGGCATTCTCCGACCGTTCCGCCGTATCCGCCACGGTCCTGACGATCCCCGACACCGCCGCGTTCGTCTGTTCCAGCGCGGCGGCCTGGTGCTCGGTCCGGCGCGCCAGGTTCTCGGCCCCGGCCGCCAGTTCGTGGGTCCCGTCGCTGATCACGCGCACCGCGCCCGACATCTGGCCGAACGCCGCGCCAAGCTGGGCCAGCGACTGGTTGAAGTCCCGCCGCAGCGATTCGAATGCCGCCGAGAACGGGGTGGTGATCTGGAACGACAGGTCCCCGCCCGCCATCCGCTTCAGCCCGTCCGCCAGCGCGCTGGTGGCCTGGAGCAGCCATTCCCGCGCCTCGGCCTCGGCCCGTTCCTGAATGGCGATCCGCTCGGCCTCCGCGCGCCGGCGCTGGCTCTCGGCATCCCGCTCCAGTTCCTGCTTCGCGATGGCCGCCACCCGAAAGATTTCCAGCGAGCGCGAAATCGCCCCGATCTCGTCGGTCCTGCCCGCCATCGGAAATGTCAGGTCCGTCTCGCCGGCCGCCAGCCGGGTGATGGAGCCATTGATCCGCTGGAGCGGCCGCAGGATCGTGTACAGAACGACCAGAACCGCCGCCAGCATCACCACGAACAGCACGGCATACGCCGCATAGACCTGGCGGATCGTGGTCTTGTACACGGCCTCCGACTGCACGCCGTACAGCGCCGCATCCCTGATGCTGCCATCGAGGAACGAGGTCAGCGTTTCCGAAACCGTCTCCTCCGCATCGACCAGGTCCTGGCCCGCGGTCGCCACAGCCTGCGCGTGGTCCTGGGCTGCCGACCAGTTCTTGAAGGTATCGTCGTGCAGGTCCTTGTACTGGAACCACTGTTCCTGGATATTATGGAACAGCGCCTGCTCGCGGTCGGTGGTGATGAACGGCACATACTGGTCGATCGCATGGGCGATCTTGTCCGACGCCGCATCGCTGGCACCCGCCAGGGCCTTGAAATCACCCTGCGACGACGCGGTAAGCTGCTTGATCTCGATGCCCCGGAAATTCTGGATCTCGGTGCGCAGGGTCGACAGCGCCCTGATGCTCGCCAGCGAGCGGTTGGCAATGTCCTCGACCCGTCCATTGACGTAGGTCAGCCCCCGTATCGAAAACAATCCCGAGAAAATACAGGACAGGGCAATCAGGAACAGAACGATACTCAACGACCCTTTGATGCCAGGCGATCGCACATTCCATCCTTTCGCACGCCGCCCACGGCCGGAATGGCCGGGCCAGACGGGCGCAACCTACAATCGATCGGCCGGCCGGATTGTGAAGTTTATATTTACTTTGCAGTCCCACCCGCCGCCGGCGCGTTCCCTGCGGACGCCCCTTCCCGCCCCCCCTCCCGGCCCTTGACCCAGATCATGGAATCCCGGGCGGCGTGCTCATCATAGTGCACGCCGTTTCTGACCAAGGAGCTTCGTCATGGCACGTGTTTCCGGCAAAGTCGCGATCGTCACCGGGGCCTCCCTCGGCATCGGCAAGGCCACCGCCCTGATGCTGGCCCGCGAAGGCGCGAAAGTCGCCGTCGCCGACCTGAAACAGGAGGAAGGGCAGGCCGTCGTCGCCGAAATCGAGGCCGCGGGCGGCGAAGCCCTGTTCATCCCCCTCGATGTCAGCCGCGAAGAGGACTGGGCCCGGGCCATCGCCGCCGTCCTGGCCCGCTTCGGGCGGCTGGACATCGCGGTCAACAATGCCGGCATCGCCTATGCCGGCACGGTCGAGAGCACCAGCCTGCACGACTGGCACCGCGTGCAGTCGATCAATCTCGACGGCGTGTTCCTGGGCACGAAGGCCGCCATCGCGGCGATGAAGGGCCATGGCGGCTCGATCGTCAACCTGTCCTCGATCGAGGGGCTGATCGGCGACCCCACCCTGGCCGCCTACAATGCCAGCAAGGGCGGCGTGCGCCTGTTCACCAAGTCGGCGGCATTGCACTGCGCCCAGTCCGGCTACCGGATCCGCGTCAATTCCGTCCATCCCGGCTATATCTGGACCCCGATGGTCCAGGGCCTGACGGGCGAGACGCCGGACCAGCTCGCCGCCCGCAAACGGCTCGAGGCCCTGCACCCGCTGGGCCATCTGGGCGAGGCCGACGACATCGCCTTCGGTATCCTCTACCTGGCGTCCGACGAATCGAAATTCATGACCGGCAGCGAACTGGTCATCGATGGCGGCTATACCGCTCAATAGGCACCGTTTTTACAGGATGAAGAGCTGCCGCGGGCGGCTTTTCGTCCACACATGCCCGAAAAGACAGTATTTCAGGCACATTTCGTTACGATGGGGTTAGACATTTTTCCGGTCCCGCTGCTACCGTCCCGACATCTTTAACCATTGGGACACGCTCCTCCATGAGCAAGGCTTTCATCGCCGCCGTTCTTCAGGATTCTCTTAACTGCACGGGCGTTGCCGCCGGCAAGGCCGCCAACGACCTGATCGATGCGATCGTGGCCACGTTGCACCAGGAAGGCGGCTTTACCCTGCCCTCCTTCGGAACGTTCACCGTGCACAAGACGAAGGCCCGCAAGGCACTCAATCCCCGCACCGGCGAGTCGGTAAAGGTCAAGGCCGGCAAGACCGTCCGCTTCAAGGCCAGCCCGAACCTGAAAAAGGCGGTCTGACCGGGCCCGCATGGGGGCACGGTCCATCGCCGCCCCCATGCATCCCGCCCCGGCCCCGCCGCGTTTCTCCCCCAGCCGGCCGAAACCCGCCGCGCCTCCAGCCGTGGAGAGATCGCGCCCCCATGCCCACCCAGCACCCGCGCCTGACGATCCGCTATTGCGTCCGCTGCAACTGGCTGCTGCGCGCGGCCTGGATGGCGCAGGAACTCCTCTCGACCTTCGGCGACACGCTGGGCGAGGTCGCGCTGATCCCCGACAGCAGCGGCGGCCGCTTCGAGATCACGCTCGACGACCGGCTGCTGTGGGAACGCACGCGCGACGGCGGCTTCCCCGGACCGAAAGACCTGAAGCAGAGAGTGCGCGACGTCCTGGACCCCGAGCGGTCCCTCGGCCACACCGACCGCTGAAAGCCTGCCCGGAAATGCGGGCTGGTGGCGATCCGACGCGCGTTTCCTGTGCTCCGATGCTCACGGCCATCAAGGCCGCTCCGCTTCGGTGCTCGGAAACACACGACGGGCGCGGCCCTTCGGGCCGCTCTCGCTCGCCAGCCCACATTTCCGGGCAGGCTTTCCCTCCGCGCGAATCCTCTTGGTCTCGGTTCGCGGGCTGGCTTTCCTCCGACATTCCACTTCATCGCGCTTCGCAGTATGACGGCGGGACGTTCGACGACCGGAGCATGTCCATGACCACCCAGCCTGCCGACCAACGCGTCACGCCCGACGACCTGCTGGACAGTGTCGCGGCGATCCTGGCCGGGGAACCGGACCTGATCGCCAACGCGGCCAACGTCGCCGCCCTGCTGTTCGAGGCCCTGCCCCGCATCAACTGGGCCGGATTCTATTTCCTGCGCGACGACCAGCTGGTGCTGGGGCCGTTCCAGGGCCGGGTCGCCTGCACCCGCATCCCGCTGGGCAAGGGCGTCTGCGGCACCGCCGCGACGAAGCGCGAGACCATCGTGGTGCCCGATGTCCACGCCTTTCCCGGCCATATCGCCTGCGACGCGGCCTCGGCGTCCGAAATCGTGGTGCCCCTTATCGCCGGCGACCGGCTGATCGGCGTGCTGGATATCGACAGCCCGATCCCCGACCGTTTCACACCGCAGGACCGGCAGCTCGTGGAAGCTGTGGCAGCCCTGCTGGTCCGCACTGTCCCGGCATGACCCCGCCGCCCAGGGGGGCCGTATCGCGCGGCAGGTCGGCGTAGAAGGCCGCCCGGTTCCGGCCCGATGCCTTGGCGTGATACATCGCATGGTCCGCGCACCACAGCAGATGCGCCGATGTATCGGCATCGCCCGGCACCGCCGCCACCCCGATGCTGGCGGTGACGGGATAGGATACGGCATCCACCCGAAACCCGCCGCGAAACTTCAGCAGAAACGCATCGATCAGCGCCGTGATCACCGCACCGCGCGGATCGGCCAGGATCAGCGCGGTGAATTCGTCCCCCGACAGCCGCGCCGCGATCCCCATCGCCTCGGTGCCGTCCTCGGTCGCATCGCGCACCGTGGCGCTCAGCGCATTCGCCACCGCCCCCAGCAGCGCATCGCCGGTGCGGTGGCCATGCACGTCGTTGACCTGCTTGAAATTATCCAGGTCGATGAACAGCATCGTCAGCGGCCGGCCCGTCGTGGTGCTGAGGTGAAAGAACTGGTCCAGCCGGTCATTGAAATAGATCCGGTTGCCGATCCCCGTCACCGAATCCGTCTCGTACAACTGCCGGATCTGCCGCAGCGACCGCGTCAGCTGCCCATGCAGCATCCGTACGTTCGCCGCCAGCCGCCCGACCTCGCCCATGTCGGGCACGTCGATATCCTTGCGCCGGTTTTCCGTGATCGCCGTCACCTGCCGGTCCAGCTCCTCGACCGGCGCGATGATATAACGGCGCACCAGCAGCATCAGGATTCCGACCGAAATCACGCTGAAGCCAATGACGAACACGCCGGTCACGGCGGCAAAGCGCGTCAGCGGCCCCCGCAGATAGGTCGCCGAGGGCGTCTCCTGCGCATACAGGCCCGGCGCAAGCTGGATACTGGCGGACAATCCCCCGCGCGATACCGGCGCGGTGGCCACCAGCTTGACCGGCGCGCCGTAATCGTGGGCCATGGTACGCCGGATCATCTCGAAGCGCAGGGGCCGCACCCCCACCTGCATGACCAGCGACTGGTCCGGCTGCGGCCCGCCGATCCCCACGCCGCCGGTGCGCGCCTGCACCTTCGCGGCCATCACCAGATAGGTCGCGTCATCCCCCTCGGTGATCAATCCAGTGCGCGAGCCCACATCGTCGTTCAGCACTCCCTGCGCAAACGCCGCCTGGCGCGGCCCCAGCGCCTGGAACGGGTCGGCCCCGTTGTCGAAATAGAAGATCTGCCGCCCGTCGGACTGGAAGATGCTGCACGACACGCTCGTCCCGTCATTGGGCACCAGCGATTGCAGACTGTCCTGGACACCGATCCCCAGGACCCGGGTCCGGTATTCGGCATCGCTTTCGTCGACGAAGGTCAGGAAGGCGGAACTGTTGCGCACCACATACAGCAATTGCGAATCCAGCGACGCGTATTTGGCATAGGCGTTCTGGAGCTGCGACAGGTTCTGCTGGAGCCTAGCCACGTTCTGCGCGATCAGCGCATGGCGATAGCCCAGATACGCCGCCCCGCCCGCCAGGATATGCCCAAGCAGGACGATGGGGAACAGAACCGCGAAGGCGCGTCTATTGAGCGTCATGGAGGGCCAGCAGGGCACTGAGGATGCGCCGCCGCAGCGGCAGGCTCTCGGTCGGAAAGGGCCCGCGATAGATGATGGGATAGCCCGGCGGCGGATAGATCTGCGGATCGTCGCGCATCGTGGCCGGCAGCAGCGCGGCCGCATGCGGGTTGGGCGGCGGCTGGCGCAGGAACACGGCATTCGTCGCCCCGTTGTCCGGCTGCGCCAGAAACGCGACGAACCGCTCCGCCAGGCCCGGATTGCGCGTGCGCTTGGGCACGACCAGGCAGTCGACCCACACCATCGCCCCCTCGCGCGGGGTCACGAAGCGCCAATTCTCCTTTCCGGCGCCGGCCATGTTCAGCGTCTTCTCGTCTCCCGTCCCGCCCAGGCCGATCAGGATCTGCCCGCCCACGCCGCGCTTCTGCTGCGCGGTGGTGGGCAGGCCATAGGTCAGCACGGCGGGCACCTGCGCGCGCAGCAGCTCGAAGGCCCGGCGCAGATCCCCCGGGTCGCCGCTGTTCATCGGGCGGCCCATGAAGTTCAGGGCGGCGGCCAGCAATTCCTCCTGGTCGTCGGTCATGGCGATATGCCCCACCAGGGCAGGAGCCGGCTTCAGCAGGTCGCCCCACGATTGCGGGGCCTCCGCCAGGCGGTCGGCGCGGTAGACGATCCCGGTATTCCCCCAGCTATAGGGCACGCCGTAGCGCCCGCACATGCCGCGCCACCGCGCCTCGGCGCGCGAGGTCTCGGGCAGCGGCAGGCCGGACTGGTCCAGCAGCAACCCCCGGTCGCCGAACGCCTGGACATGGGCACTGTCGATCACGGCCAAGTCGATCGGCGCATTGGGGTTCGCAATCAGCAGGTCGCGCCGGTCCCCGTTGTCGAAGACGATCTGGTTGATCTCGACCCCGGTCATCGCCGTCCATGCCCGGACCACGTCGGGACTGATCCCCCATTCCCAGACCAGGACGTTCAGGGCATTCGCCCGCGCCGCACCGGGCACCAGCGCCGAAAGGGCCAGGACGAAGACCATCGCCCCGGCCGGCAGAGACCGCCCGCCGGTCCGGCACACATTTCCGTGCCCCCTCGCCGGAACAGGATTCGTGCCCCGCGCGAGGCCCGCCGCCGGGCGCCTCCCCCGCCGGTGCGCCCGCCCGGCGGATCGCCTGTTCAAACCACCTCTCAGACAGGCTCGCACCCTACCCCAATCCGTCGAAAATGGCCTTGTACGGCACCGTTTATCCGCATACCCGCGCCGCCCGAGTTTCCACGGCCGCATCGGTCGGCACCAAGGGAAAAGACACGCAACAGAACGTATATCCTGCCGCCACCGGCATTGCCGACGTGCTATTACGCATTTCGCTCCCGCAATCAACTCTTCAGACGCGACGCAGCGGGCGGCAGGCGCAATCCCCCGAACACCTTCGAATTCCTAACACAATCGCCCGTACCGACGACAGATATTTGTTGCGATCACGAATTAATCACTCTTGCGAACCACGCCATCGCGGGCATGGCCGCACCCCTTCCCCGCACTGGCCGCGCTTCCCCGCCCCGACCGGTTTGGATACTCTGCCCGCCTGTCCAGCGAAGGCCCGCACGTGCTCGACTCCTCCCCCCTCGTTCCACCGATGCCGCCCCTTCTGTCGGAACGCGCAGGGGGCCTGCGCGTTCTCGCGGCCCTGCGGCGCAACGGCTACTCGGCCTTTCCGCCCCGCTGCCTCACCGATCCGGTCGTCAGCCTGCGCGCGCTGGGCCGCCCGCTGGTGCTGGCCGCCGGGCCGGACGCCATGCAGGCCATCCTGACGGCGGATGCCGGGCATTATCGCCGCATGCGCGTGGGCCAGCGCGTCCTCAGCCCCATCGTCGGGCGCGGCCTGCTGGTCAGCGAGGGCGATACGTGGCGGCGGCAGCGCCGCGCCATGGCCCCGGCCTTCACCCCGCGCACGGTGCCGGTGCTGGCCGGCCATATCGCCGCCTGCGCCGAGCGCGGCTGCCGCGACCTCGATCCCGACCGGCCGGTCGACCTGTTCTCCGCCATGCGCCGCCTGGCGCTGGACGTCGCGTCCGTGTCCATGTTCTCGCTGGAGATCGGGGCGTTCGACCGGCCGCTGCGCGATTCCGTCACCCGGTTCATGACCGGTATCGGCACACCCCGCCCGTCCGATTTCCTGCTCCCGCCCGGCACGCCGACCCTGCTGGGCTGGCGGCGCGCGCGCTTCCGCCGCCGCTGGGTGGCCCTGATCGGCCAAATCATCGCCGCCCGCCATGCTCTGGGCCCCGCCGAGGCCCCGCGCGACCTGTTCGACCTGATGCAGAAAGCCTTCGGCGACGAGGGCGGCGGCACCACCGCCGAACTGATCGACGAAGTCGCCACCATGATCGTCGCCGGGCACGAGACCACGGCATCGGTCCTGTTCTGGGCCTGCCTGCTGCTGGCCCAGTCACCCCGCTGGCAGGACGAAATCGCGCAGGAAGTACGGGACAAGGACCTGACACCGGACGGCGCGGCCACGTCGCTGCCTGCCCTGCACAGGACCACCGCCGTGGTGCGCGAAACCCTGCGCCTCTATCCCCCCGCCTTCATGAGCGGGCGGGAAACGGCAGGCGAAACCGAATTGTGCGGGCACGCGCTGCCCGACAATGCGATGGTCCTGCTGCCGTTCTGGATGCTGCACCGCAATCCCGCCCTGTGGCACGCCCCCGCGCAGTTCGATCCCCGGCGCTTCCTGGACCGCGCCGATCCGCCGCGCTTCACCTTCCTGCCGTTCGGCGCCGGGCCGCATGTCTGCATCGGCGCGCAACTGGCGATGACCGAGGCGGTACTGGTGCTGGCCCGCCTGCTCCAGGATTTCTCGCTTACCCTTGCCGACACCAGGCCGGTGCTGCCGGTCGGGGTGCTGTCGACACGGCCCAGCCATGCCCCCGCCTTCCGGCTCCGCCGCCGAGGCTGACGGGGCCGGAGGCGCGGCAATCAGCGATAGACCAGCCCGCCATCGATCAGGACCGACTGGCCCGTCATGTAATCGGAATCAGGGCCCGAAAGGTAGGAGACCAGGCCCGCCACATCCTCGGGCGTCTGCGCCCGGCCCAGGGCGATGCCATCGACATATTTTCGGAAGGTGGCCCCCTTCTCCGCCCCCGTGATCTCGGAGAAGAGCTGGTCGATCTCCACCCACATGCTGGTCCCCACGACGCCGGGGCAATAGGCGTTCACGGTGATGCCCTTGCTGGCATATTCCTTCGCCGCCGCCTGGGTCAGCGCCCGCACGGCGAATTTCGTCGCGGAATACACGCCCAGCAGCGCAAACCCGTCATGCCCCGCGATCGAGCAGGCATTGATGACCTTGCCCTTCCGCCCGTCGGCGATAAAGCGGTCCGCCGCCGCCTGGATGCCCCACAGCACGCCGTGCACATTGATCCGGAAGATCCGCTCGACATCCTCGGGCATCACCGATGCCAGCGCCTTGACCTGCGCGATGCCGGCATTGTTGACCATGATGTCGAAACCGCCCAGTTCCCGCGCGGCATGGTCGACCGCCGCGCGCACCTGTTCACGGTCGCCCACATCGGCCACGAAGATCGTGGCCTTGCGCCCCAGGGCCGCGATTTCGGCCGCCACGGCCGTCAGCGCCTCGGCCTTGAGATCGACCAGCGCCACATCGGCGCCGTCCTGTGCCAGGCGCAGGGCGATGCCCCGGCCGATTCCCTGGGCCGCACCCGTGACCAGCGCGACCTTTCCTGCGATTGCCATGCAATCCACTCCCGTTCAGCCAGGCGAAAAGCCGGCTACGGGCACCAGATCGCCACAGGCCGATGCGGCGCGGAAGCATCCGCCACCATGCTCTCGCGCCCTCGTGACAGGCCCATGCAGCACCTGTCGCGGACCTGCGACAGTGGCGGACCGGGCGGTCGGCGCGCCCCTGCTACAGGGACGCGCGCAGGTCGCTGTCAGTCGTTGCCGCCGAAGGCCGGGCGCGTCGATTCGAACAGGAACCAGGTCCGGCGCTCGGTTTCGTCGATCCAGTTTTCCAGCAGGCTCGCGGTGGCCACGTCGCCGCCATCGTCGCAGATCGCATGCACCGCGCGCAGCCGGCCCGTCAGCGCCAGATTATCCTCGCGCAGCTCGGCCAGCATGTCTTCCGGCGTGACATAGAGCGCATCGTTATCGGCAACCTTGGTCAGCCGGCTGATCTCGCCGATCGAATGCAGGGTCGTGCCCCCCAGCTTCCGCGCGCGCTCGGCCAGCGGATCGGTCATGGCGAAGATCTGGTCGCTCTGCTCGTCCAGCAGCACATGGAAATCGCGAAAATGGCGACCGCTCATGTGCCAGTGGAAATTCTTGGTCTTGATATACAGCGCGAAGACATCGGCCAGAACCGTCCGCAAGCCGGCGGAAATCGATTCGACGGCCTCTTTCTTCAGGTCGGTCGGTGTCCCGAGATAGGTGTGAACATGGGCTTCACCAGCGGTCAAACCCTTGGTCTTGTTCGACATTGTCTTCTCCATGAACATGACGTTCGTCAGGCCATGTGGGGAGCACCGGCCCCATCGGCAACCCCGCCGTCCCGCCGTCATCGAACAATCATATCGGACATGCACCCGCGTCCCGGCTCTGGAATCCCGGCATTTCCGAGCCATCCATCCAGCCGGAGCGGCGCGAGACCCTTCTTTTATATTGCAATTGATATTCATTCTCATTATTGAGAAGAAACTCACGGCGTCACGACAGTTTCCCAACCGTCGATTTCCCAACCCTCGCGCCGTGAAACCTGCGCGGCATCGCCATCCCCCGATGGCGGTGCCGTCTTTTCATGCCGGCCGCCGCCACCCGTCAGACCGCGAACAGGTCCCGATACCGCGAGGGCTGGCACCGCAGATACTGGTCCGGCGCTTTCACCCGCGCCCCCAGATGCGCCGCCGCATGCCACGGCCAGCGCGGGTCGTACAGGATGGTCCGCGCCAGCCCGACCATGTCGGCATCCCCGGTGGCGACGATCCCCTCCGCCTGGTCGAAATCGGTGATCAGCCCCACCGCCACCACCGGCATGTTCACCTGCTGCCGCACGGCCCGGGCCAGCGGAACCTGATAGCTGGGCGAGACCGGAATCTCCTGCAACGGGCTCAACCCGGCGCTGGAGACGTGGATGGCATCGCACCCATGCTCCTCCAGGCGCTGCGCGAAGGCCACGGTCTCGTCGATCGTCCAGCCGCCCTCCACCCAGTCGGTGCCCGAAACGCGAACCGAGACAGGCCTGTCGGGAAAGGACTGGCGCACGGCATCGAACACTTCCAGCGGAAAGCGCAGCCGGTTTTCCAGCGTGCCGCCATATTCGTCCTCCCGCAGGTTGGACAGCGGCGACAGAAACTGGTGCAGCAGATACCCATGCGCGGCATGAAGCTGCACCAGGTCCAGCCCCAGCCGCGCCGCCCGCTTCGCCGATGCCGCAAAGGCCTCGCGCACCTGCCGCAACCCCGCGCGATCCAGGGCGGCCGGCGCGTGCGTATCGGGGGTATAGGCCAGGGCCGAGGGCGCCACCGTCTGCCATCCGTTCGCGGCATCGGGCGCGATCTGGTGGCCGCCCTTCCACGGCACCTCGCACGACGCCTTGCGCCCGGCATGGGCAAGCTGGATCCCGACCGGCATGTCCGACCACGCCCGCACACCGTCCAGCACGCGGCGCAGCGCGCCCTCCGTCCCGTCGTCCCACAGCCCGACATCGCCATAGGTGATCCGGCCCTCGGGCAGGACCGACGTCGCCTCGATGGTCAGCAGCCCGGCGCCCGACAGCGCCAGGCCGCCCAGATGGATCAGATGCCAGTCCGTCATATGGCCCTCGACGGCCGAATACTGGCACATCGGGGCAATGACGATCCGGTTGGCCAGCGTCAGCCCGCCAATCCCGACCGGTTGAAACAGCCGCGATCTGGTCATGGACATCCTCCTTCGTATGTTCGCCACGCCGTCCGCGCCCGGGCCCTCACGCGGCCCGGTAGGAAAACCCGCCGCAGCGTCTGAGATATGCGCGCAATTCGCGCAGGAACACATCCACATTCGCCCGCGCCCCCTGCCGGTGGGGCCGCAGGGCATAGAAATCGATCCCCTCCCCCGAAAGTTCCGGCAGCACATGCACCAGCTTGCCCGATTTCAGGTCGTCATGAACGTCGCACATCAGCTTGTAGGCGATCCCCTGTCCCGACAGCGCCCAGTCATGGATCACCTCGCAGCTCGTCGAGGACAGGCGCGGCTGCACCGTGACCACCTCCCTGTTCTCCTCGTCCCCGAACGCCCAGCGATTGACGAGCGTCATGGATTTGCTACGCCGCAGGCACAGGCAATCGTGCTCCGCCAGGTCCCGGAGCGTCGCGGGAGCCGGCACCCGCGCCAGATAGGCCGGCGAGGCGCAGAGAATGCGCGTGGTCGAAGCCAGATGCGTCACGATGGCGGTCGGCATGTCGGGCATGCCCAGCCGTACGATCAGGTCCAGGCAGTCGCCGAATTCGTGCCGCCCCTCGCTGACCAGCGCCAGCCCGATCTTCAGCTCCGGGTAGCGTTCGTTGAAGGATTCGACAAAGGGCGCGATCAGCCGGCGCCCCAGCTCCAGCGGCGCGCCGACATTCAGGCTGCCCTGCGGCATCCGCTCGGCCGAGGAAATCTCGGCTTCCAGGTCGGTGATATCGGTCACGATCCGCAGCGCGCGCTCGTACAGGATCTGCCCGGTCTCGCTCAGCTTGAAGCGCCGCGTGCTCCGGTTCACCAGGCAACTGCCCAGCCGGCCCTCCAGCCGCGCCAGCCGGCGCGAGATCACGGCAGGCGACGTGCCCATCCCGCGCGCCGCCTTGGTCATGCTCTGCGCCTCGGCCAGCATCACGAAGAACCTCAGGTCGCCTACTTCATCGTAGATCATTTTTGGCGGCTCCTATTTTTGTTGATTCAGCATAAATCTTTTGTCCCATTTTTGATAGAAAAAAACGATCAAATCCCCTACATTCCCCTCACATACATGAATATGTATTCACGAAACACCCCATGTAGCAGTCAAAACAAGAATAACAAAAATACTGCCCGAAGCAAAAAAGCTTCCCTTACTTGGTTCTTGTTTCAAAAGGAGTCATTCCACAAGTGACGCAGTTAAAACACGCGCATTCCGGCGATCTGGCACAGCAACTGATCGGCACCTGGGAGCTTGTGTCCTATCGGGTCGAGGACAAGAAAAGCGGCGAGATGATCGAGGCCATGGGCGATTGCCCGCGCGGACGGGTCATTTTCACCCCCGACGGCTGGGTCGCCTTCAACCTCGAAGGCAGCGACCGCCAGCCCGCCGTGACCGACTGGGACCGCGCGCAGCTCATGAAGACCCTCGTCGCCTATATCGGCCGCTACCGGATCGAGCACGACCAGTGGATCACGCGCGTCGAGACGGCCTGGGCCCCCGAATGGGTCGGCACGGAACAACGCCGCACCGTCACCGTCGACGGCAACCACGCCACCGTCACCACCCCCTGGCGCGAAATGCCCAACTGGGCCGATCGCGGCCCGTCGCGCAGCCTCATCCGCTTCAAACGCGCCTGAGCCTGGGCGTGAATGCGCGCTGGCGGCGATCCGGCGCGCGTTTCCGGTCACGCTCTGAACGGACCGTGATGGTGCATGCGTATTGCGGGAAGCAGCAGGCTGCGAATTGCCGATTGAGCCCACGCCGCGAATCTGTTCCGATGGGGCCCATCCGGACGGATTTCACCGCGGGGAACGTCCTCACATCGTGATGGACCTGATCGTGACTTGAACAGTCCCAGGCCTTTCTTCCCTGTTCTTTCCGGACAACGATGCATGACAGGCTCGGATCTGTCCGGAGAGGATCATCATGACAAAAGCATCAGACCTCCTCGTCGCGGCCCTGGAAAATGAGGGCGTCGATCGGATTTTCGGCATTCCCGGCGAAGAGAATCTCGATATCGTCGAGTCCCTCCGCACCTCGTCGATCAAGCTCACGATCACCCGGCACGAACAGGCGGCGGCCTTCATGGCCGCAACCCATGGCCGCCTGACCGGCAAGCCGGGCGTGTGCCTGGCAACGCTCGGCCCGGGCGCGCTCAACCTCGCCACCGGCGCCGCCTACGCCCATCTGGGCGCGATGCCGATGGTGATGCTGACAGGGCAGAAGGCCATCCTGTCCGAACGCCAGGCCCGCTTCCAGATCGTCGACGTCGTGGCGACGATGCGCCCGCTGACCAAGATGGCCCGGCAGATCGTCTCCCCCCACATGATCCCGACCCTGATCCGCGACGCCTTCCGCGTGGCGGCGGAAGAACGCCCCGGCCCCGTCCATCTGGAACTGCCCGAAGACATCGCGCGCGAGGAATGCGGCAACCTGTCGGTCATCCGCCCCCACCCGATCGACGCCCCGCTGGCCGGGGACGAGGCCATCCGCATCGCGGCCAACCTGCTGCTGTCGGCCAGGCGCCCGCTGGTCATGCTGGGCGCCGCGGCCTCCCGCCCGCGCCTGGCCGGCAAATTGTACGAATTCTTCTCGCGCACCCGCCTGCCCTATTTCACCACCCAGATGGGCAAGGGCGCGGTGGGCGGATGCAGCGAGCTGTACATGGGCACGGCGGCCCTGACCGAGCGCGACTATGTCCACGAAGCCATCGAGCGCGCGGACCTGATCCTGTCGATCGGCCACGACACCGCCGAAAAACCACCCTTCATCATGGGCCCCAACGGGCCGGACGTCGTGCATTTCGGCTACGAGCCCGCACATGTCGAGCAGGTGTATTTCCCGCAGGCCGAAGTCATCGGCGATATCGGCGTCTCCCTGTCCCGCCTGGCCGACCAGGTCGAAGGCCGCCTCGCCCATGCCGACGCCCTGCTCGGCCTGCGCGACGGCATCCTGGCGCACATCCTCGAAGGCTCCACCGACGATCGCTGGACCCCCCAGCGGGTCGTCGCCGACATCCGCAAGGTGATGCCGCAGGACGGCATCGTGGCGCTGGATAACGGGATGTACAAGATCTGGTTCGCACGAAACTACCGCACCAGCGTCGCCAACACCCTGCTGCTGGACAACGCGCTGGCCACCATGGGCGCGGGCCTGCCCTCGGCCATCGCGGCCGCCATCCTCTACCCCGAGCGGCGGGTTCTGGCCGTCTCGGGCGATGGCGGCTTCATGATGAACAGCCAGGAACTCGAAACCGCGGTGCGCCTCAAGCTCAACCTCGTGTCCCTGATCATCGATGACGGCGCCTTCGGCATGATCCGCTGGAAACAGGCGGTCGATCATTTCCCCGATTACGGCATGACCTTCGGCAACCCCGATTTCGTCAAATATGCCGAATCCTACGGCGCCAAGGGCCATTTCGTCGAAAAGATCGAGGATTTCGAAGCCGTTCTCGAACGCGCCTTCGTCGAGGGCGGCGTACAGGTCATCGCCATCCCCATCGATTATTCCGACAATATCCGCGTGCTGATCGACGAACTCGCCAAGCGGATCCCCGTCGCCTGACATCCCCTGGCACAGGCGGCAGGAACCATGCCGCCCCACCCGGCCGCCCCATATCCGGCGGGCTTGGCACGCGCCGATATATCCATTATTCCCGATATATGGATTCGGAATCGATCATTCTCGCCCTGGGCGCCCTCGCCCAGCCGACGCGGCTCGACACGTTCCGCCTCCTGGTGCGTCACGAGCCCGAGGGCCTCGCCGCCGGCGAGATCGCGCGCCGGCTCGACGTACCGCAGAACACGCTGTCCGCGCATTTGGCGATCATGGCCCGCGCCGGGCTGGTCGCGGCCACCCGGCACGGTCGCTCGATCGTGTACCGCGCGGACCTCGCCACGTTCCGCGCGCTCACCTTCCACCTCGTCAGGGATTGCTGCGACGGCCGGCCCGAACTGTGCCCGCCCCTCTTCGAGGACCCGGCACCCTGCTGCCCCCCTACCCCCCAAGGATCGCGTCCGTGACCGACATTACCCTCTATCACAACCCCGCCTGCGGCACGTCGCGCAACGTGCTGGCCCTGATCCGCAATGCGGGGATCGAGCCGCACATCGTCGAATATCTCAAGACGCCCCCCTCCCGCCCGCAACTGGTCCAGCTCATCCGGCGCGCGGGCCTGACCCCGCGCCAGCTGCTGCGGGAAAAGGGCACCCCCTACGCCGAACTGGGGCTGGACGACCAGCAGCTCAGCGACGATGCCCTGATCGATGCAATGATGGCGGACCCGATCCTGATCAACCGGCCGCTGGTCGTCTCCCCCTTCGGCGTGGCCCTGTGCCGCCCGTCGGAGACGGTGCTGGCCCTGCT
This sequence comes from Gluconacetobacter takamatsuzukensis, assembly GCF_014174275.1. Classification (GTDB taxonomy): domain Bacteria; phylum Pseudomonadota; class Alphaproteobacteria; order Acetobacterales; family Acetobacteraceae; genus Gluconacetobacter; species Gluconacetobacter takamatsuzukensis. The sequence goes on from NZ_JABEQK010000005.1 coordinate 55,531, forward strand.
GCCCTCGCCGCAGGGCGCGCCCGCCGGGGAAGACAGCCAGCCCGCCGGCAAGCCCGAGGCATGACGCACGCATGACGACACCCCCCACCGCCGCCGCACCGGCGCGCCCCGGCATCGGCGTCTTCGAACGCTATCTCAGCCTGTGGGTCGCGCTCTGCATCCTCGCCGGCATCGCGGCGGGCCATGCGCTGCCCGGCCTGTTCGCCACCATCGCCTCGGCCCAGATCGCCCATGTCAATCTGGTGGTCGCGGCGCTGATCTGGCTGATGATCGTGCCGATGCTGCTCAAGATCGATTTCGGCGCGCTGGGGTCGGTACGCCGGCACTGGCGGGGAGTGGGCGTCACCCTGTTCGTCAACTGGGCGGTCAAGCCGTTCTCGATGGCGCTACTGGGCACGCTCTTCATCGGCTGGCTGTTCGCGCCGCTGCTGCCGGCGGGCCAGGGCCCGTCCTATGTCGCCGGGCTGATCCTGCTGGCGGCGGCCCCCTGCACCGCCATGGTGTTCGTCTGGTCGAACCTGTGCGACGGCGATGCCACCTACACGCTCAGCCAGGTCGCCCTCAACGACGTGATCATGGTGTTCCTGTTCGCGCCGCTGGTCGGGCTGCTGCTGGGCGTCGCGGCGGTGAGCGTGCCGTGGGATACGCTGCTGCTGTCGGTCGGGCTCTATATCGTGGTGCCGGTGATCGTCGCGCAAGGCGTGCGGCGCTGCGTGCTGGCGGCGGGCGGCCCGGCGGCGCTCGACCGGCTGCTGGGCCGCCTCGGCCCGGTTTCGCTGGCGGCCCTGCTGGCGACGCTGGTGCTGCTGTTCGGCTTCCAGGGCGATGCGATCCTGGCCCAGCCACTGGTGATCGCGCTGCTGGCGGTGCCCATCCTGATCCAGGTCTATTTCAACGCCGGGCTGGCCTACTGGCTCAGCCGCCGGCTGGGCGTGGCATGGTGCGTCGCCGCCCCGGCCGCGCTGATCGGCGCATCCAATTTCTTCGAACTGGCGGTGGCGACGGCGATCTCGCTGTTCGGCCTCGCCTCCGGCGCGGCCCTCGCCACCGTGGTCGGGGTGCTGGTCGAAGTACCGGTGATGCTGTCCGTGGTCGCAATCGCAAAACGCACGCGCGGCTGGTACGAAGCCCCGCGAAAATCCTGAGCGCCCCATCCGCAATCGCCCACCCCATTCCCCCGACGGCAGGAATTTTTCTTTGACGCCCCCACCCATCCATGACAACAGCATCGGGGGACTCACCCTCAGATCCGTGCCTGGCAATCGACCGCCGCACACCCCGCGCGTTGCGTAATACGCTGTAAACGCAACCGGAATCATTTTTCCAATCGGGCCGAGCCATCAGCCTGAACAGCCGCCGCCCACGGGCCCGGCCCATCAATCGGACCTCTCTGCCTCATGACTCATGACGAGCCCGCCCCAAGCGATGCCTCGCCCCTTGCCTATATGCGCCAGAAGATGGGCCAGGCCGACGCCGCCTTCAGGCGCGACCTGCAAGCCGCCACCGGAACGGCCGATCTCGTCCGCCTCGCCCGCAGCATCCTCGCCCTGTGCGACGAGGTCGCGGAGGCGCTGAAACGGCTCAGCCCCGCGGCACCGCTGGCCTGCCGGAAGGGCTGCGACACCTGCTGCCGCAACCTGGTCCAGGTCAATCCGCCCTTCGCGATCCTCGCCGTTCACGAGGCCCGACAGACCTTCCCGCCGGAGCGCCTCCAGGCGCTGAAGGATCGGGTGCAGGCGGGCGTGCCGTTCTGCCCGTTCCTCTTCGACGGAAGCTGCACGATCTATGCCGCCCGCCCCATGGTGTGCAGGGGCTATTACAGCCTGGATGTCGATCTGTGCCGGCAGGGAGAATATTGCGAGAAGGAACGCGGCTATCAGGGCGACCAGGCCCATGACGCCCACCAGCTCATGATTTTCCTGTTCGCACTGGAAAAGCGCCTGGAAAGCATCGAGACCGAACTCGGCCTGCGCAGCGATCCGGTCTTTCTCAACGACGCCGCAGGGACGCTGCTGACCGACGCCGACGCACCCGCACACTGGCTCGCCGGCAGCCCCCTCCTCGAAACCCCGCCCTCGCCGCCGGAGGCATAGCGGCAAGGCGGCGCCCGCCCGCGAACGACCCATGCCGGATCGCGGGCCGACCGTCCCGTCGGGAGACGCATCGAGAGGCACCGGAGCAGCCCGACCAGGGCCCCGCCCTCTTCCGCCCCGAACCCGCACCGCTCCCGCTTCGACAGCACAAGCGCGACCAGACGGCCGCGCCCGCCGGCAAGGTTGGACGACCGGCCGATCAGCCCGCCCCATGCACGCCAGAATCTGCGCCATCGACGACAGCCCGATCCCGGCATGCCCCGCCATCGCGCGGAAGATGGCACACGCCCCCAAACCCCCGCGCCTTCATCCCACGCTCCCCCAGCCGCATGAAGGCCCGCGAGGCCGGAGGCCTCTCCCGCCCCTCACGCCACGCCCCAGCTTCGCGCCGCCCACGGCTCCTCAATTGTATCCAATATGGAGCTTCATAACTTATATTTGAGCATTAACCGGGCTTATTGACGTGGAATGTATCCAATTTGGCGGTATCAAAACGGCATCATTCATCAGGCACCCCCGATCCGGTGCCGTTCAGGAGAGGCGTGATGCAGAGCATTCTGCTGGAGCCCAGGGCACCATGGACCGAAATCCGGTCGACGCAGGAGGATTGGGACAGGATCGCGCCGGAAACCCTCGATACGATGCTGGTCCGGCTCGCGCTCATCCGGGCGTTCGAGGAAACCGTTCTCGATCTCGCAGGAAATGGCCTCGTTCATGGGCCGGCCCATTCGTCCATCGGCCAGGAAGGCGGCGCGGTCGGCAGCATTTTCCCGCTGCGGCCGGGGGACCAGGTCAACGGTTCCCACCGGGGGCATCATCAGTTCCTGGCGAAAGCACTGGGCTACGTCGCGGAATCCCGGCCGCTGACCACCGGCACGGCGTTCGACGGCGCGATCCGTACCACGCTGCACGGCGCGCTCGCCGAAATCATGGGGCTGAAAGACGGATTCTGCCTTGGGCGAGGCGGTTCGATGCATCTGCGCTGGGCCGATGCAGGCGTCACGGGCACCAATGCCATCGTCGGCGGCGGGGTTCCCCTGGCCGCCGGCTCCGCCTGGGCCGACCGCCATGCGGGAACGGACAATGTCTCCGTAACCTGCTTCGGCGACGGCGCCGTCAATATCGGTTCGGTTCTGGAGACCATGAATCTCGCGGCTGCATGGAAGCTTCCGCTGATTTTCTTCATAGAAAACAATCTATACGCAGTCTCGACCCATGTGGACGAAGTCACGGCCGAACCCCGGCTTTCGTCACGCGGGCTCTCCTTCGGCATTCCCTCCTGGCGCGTGGATGGCATGGACCCCGTCGCCACCTTGATGGCGATGGAGCAAGCGCTGGCCATTGCCCGCAACGGCCAGGGTCCGGCCATCATCGAGGCGACGGTCTACCGCTATTTCCACCAGAACGGGAAACTCCCGGGCAGCGCCTTCGGTTATCGGGACAAGCAGGAAGAGGCCGCATGGCGCGAGCGTGACCCGATCGCCCTGGTCGGTCGCGAGATGATCCGGCGCAACCTGGCAACGGAAGAACTGGTCCTCGACCTGCGCGAGCGCTGCCGGTCGGTCATGGAAGAAATTTCCGCCGAATTGACGGCAGTGGAAGGCAACCGCCGCGCGGTGCGGGCGGATCTGTGGCCCGCGCCCTCTTTCCGCGATGTCGGCATTCGCAGCGACCTGAACGAAATCGCCGCCCTCCCCCGCATGGCCGGTACGGACAGCGGACAGGGATCGCCCAGAAAATTCGTCGATATCATCGCCGATCTCCTCAATCGCCGCATGACGCAGGACCCGCGCATCGTCGTCATGGGAGAAGACGTCCATCGGCTCAAGGGCGGCACGAACGGGGCGACGCGCGACTTGGCGAGCCATTTCCCCGACCGGGTGCTCGGCACGCCGATCAGCGAAAACGCCTTCATGGGCCTTGCCGGCGGCATCGCCATGGACGGACGGTTCAGGCCGATCGTCGAATTCATGTATCCCGATTTCATGTGGGTGGCGGCCGACCAGGTTTTCAACCAGGTCGGCAAGGCACGCCACATGTTCGGCGGCTCGATCGATGTCCCGCTCATATTGCGCACCAAGGTCGCCATGGGAACGGGATACGGATCACAGCATTCGATGGACCCGGCGGGCATTTTCGCAACGGCGCCGGGCTGGCGCATCGTCGCCCCCTCCTGCCCCGCCGACTATGCGGGGCTGATGAACGCAGCACTTGCGATCAACGATCCGGTCCTGGTGATCGAGCATGTCGATCTCTACCAGGAAACCTTCCCCACCCCGGACGATCTGGACGGCATCATTCCGCCCGGGTCCGCGGCATTGCGCCGAACGGGCGACAAGGTGACGGTCATCACCTATCTCGCCATGGTCAAGCCGGTTCTCGACATCGTCGACGAGCTGGGCGGGGATGTGGATGTGATCGACCTGCGCTGGCTGGATCGCGCCAGCCTGGATTGGGAGACGATCGAAACCAGTATCCGCAAGACCAACCGGGTCCTGCTGGTCGAACAGGGCGCGCGCGGCACATCCTATGGCGGCTGGCTGGCCGACGAAATCCAGCGTCGCCTGTTCGACTGGCTGGACAGCCCCGTCATGCGCGTCACCGGCAGCGAGGCATCCCCCAGCATCTCCAAGGTTCTCGAACGCGCCGCCTGCGCCAGCCGCGAGGATATCGGCACGGCGCTGAGCAGCCTTCTCGAACTGGCCTGACACCCGGCCGGCTCGCGAAACGCGAGCACTCTTCCTTTTTCGAAAGGCAAAAAAAATGCAGTCTTTCAAAGGACGCACCCTGCTTCTGACCGGTGCCGCCGGCGGCATCGGCCGGGAAATCGCCGCACTCTTCTTCGCACGCGAAGCCAATCTCGTCCTGGGCGACCTCGACGAAGACGCGGTGCGGGAGGTCGCCCGCACACTCGATCCGCAAGGTAGCCGCGTCGTCGCCATGCGCTACGACGCGGGCGCCGAAGGCGATGCCGCCGCGATCGTCGACAGTGCGACAAGACATTTCGGCGGTATCGATTTCCTGGTGCCGGGAGCTGGAATTTACCCCGAATCCTCGGTGGCCGAGACGAGTGCCGCCAACTGGCGCAAGGTCATCGACATCAATCTCGACAGCGTCTTCTATCTCTGCAAGGCGGCCCTCCCGGCCCTGCGCGATCGCAGTGCCCTCGTGACGCTCACCTCGGTCGCGGCGCATCGGGGCAGCCAGAACCACGCGCATTATTCGGCGTCGAAAGGCGCGGTGCTGAGCCTGACACGATCCCTGGCACTGGAATTCGGGGAACGCACCCGCGCCAACGCGGTCTCGCCCGGCATTATCGACACCAGGATGACCCGCGACCTGCGCGGCCAGAAAGGGGATGCCCTGCTCGCCCAGACCCCACTGAAACGCTTCGGCCATCCGCGCGAAGTCGCGTCGGTCGTGGCGTTCCTGTGCAGCGACGATGCCGGCTTCGTCAATGGCGAGGTCATCCACGTCAATGGCGGCCTCTATATCGCCGGATAATGGCGTCGGAAAAGGGAATTTTCATGGCCGTCAATATCTGCATGCCCGGTCCGTCTTCGTCTCCCGCCCTGGCGACACTGGCTCGCTGGCTCAGGTCGGAAGGCGATCGGGTCATGGCCGGCGACGTCCTGGCCGAAATCGAGGCCGACAAGGCGACGATGGAGGTCGAAGCGCCCGCCGACGGAATCCTGGGGCGCATCCTCGTCCCCGAAGGCACACCGGATGTCGAGGCCGACCGGATTATCGGCATCGTCGTCAGGCCGGGCGAAGATCTTCCCGATATGGCCGGCACCGACAGCACGGCCACGGACGACAGCATCGGACAGGACGCCGCCGAAGCCCCGCCTCCGGAAAGACAGGCCACGCCATCCCCGCCCTCCACCCCGGCAATGGCGCGTCACCACCGGCTTTTCGCATCGCCTGTCGCGCGCCGGCTGGCGCGGGCACGCGGGCTCGACCTGTCACAGGTCACGGGCAGCGGCCCAGGCGGACGCATTCTCCGGCGCGACGTGGAAAGCGCGCTTCCTCCCGCCGCGCAGCCGGCACCCACGGAGCACAGGGACGAGAGCGAGGTCCGCAGCGTTCCGATATCCACGATGCGGCGCACGATCGCCCAGCGCCTGATGGCGGCAAAGCAGACAGTCCCGCATTTCTATGTCTCCGTGGACATCGACGCCGATGCGCTGCTGGCCCTGCGGCAGGAGATCAACGGCATCGGCGCGGAAGAAGAATCACCCGACGCCTGTCGTCTTTCGGTCAACGACATGCTGATCCGCGCGGCGGCGCTGGCATCGAAAGCCCTGCCGGCCGTCAATACCTGCTGGAACGAAGACGCCATCCTTTTCTACCGGCAGATCGATATCGCCATCGCGGTTTCGGTACCCGATGGATTGCTGACACCGGTCCTGCGCGATGCAGGCGGCAAGTCCCTCGCCACGATCGGCCGTGAAAGCCGGGCGCTGATCGCCCGCGCCCGCACAGGCAAGCTGCGCCCCGAGGACATGCAGGGCGGCTGCTTCACGCTCTCCAACGCCGGCATGTTCGGCGTGGATTCCATGACCGCCATCATCAATCCCCCCCATGCCGCAATCCTGGCCGTGGGGGCGATCGCACGCCGCCCCGTCATTCGGCAGGACCAAATCGCCATCGCCTCGGTCATGACCTGCACCCTTTCCGCCGATCATCGCGTTATCGATGGCGCACTGGCGGCACAATGGCTCGATACGTTCAGGAAATTGATCGAGCAGCCTGTCAGGCTGATGATCTGAACGACGCTTTCCACAAACGGTCCGTATCAAAAAGAGACTGGGAAACCCATCATGTCCAGGAACAAATTGCACTGCTACATGCCCGATCTCGGGCGCCTGCTCGAACAGCTCCCCAAGAACTGGGGCCGCTGGGGCGAGAACGACGAAGTCGGCTCGCTGAACTTCCTGACGGCGGAAGAGGTCCTGCGCGGCGTCGCCTCCGTGCGACAGGGCCGGCCCTTCACGCTCGGCGTCCGCATCGCCGCCCCCGAGGGCGATCCGATCTGGCCCGGCCGCGCGACGGCGCAGCGCGTCAATGTCATGGATCGCGGCCATTTCATGTGCGGCAAGGCCGAGCCCCTGTCGGGCGGCGGCGAATGGGCCGACGACATGGTCGTGATGTATCTGCAAGGTTCCAGCCAGTACGACGCGCTCGGCCATGTCTGGTACGACGACCAGCTCTATAACGGCTACCCGGCGACGACCACCGTCGGCGCCATGACGAAAGCCAGCGTTCTTCCGATCGCCGAGCGCGGCGTGGTCGGGCGCGGCGTCCTGATCGATATGGCCCGCTTTCGCGGCAAGGAATGCCTGGATCGCGGCGAGACCTTCACTCACGAGGATCTGGAGGCGGCGGCCGCAAAACAGGGCGTCAGCATCGCGAAGCACGACATTCTTCTGGTCCGCACCGGCTGGATCGGAAAATTCTATCGCACGCCCAAAGAGGAATTCTACAAGGATTTCCTGGAACCCGGCCTGACCTACAGTCCGGAACTCGTGCGCTGGTTCCACGAGCGGGAAATCCCCAATCTCGTAACCGACACGATAGCCAACGAAGTCACGGTCGATCCGCAAAGCGGCGTGACCCTGCCGCTGCATTGCGCCCTGATGCGCAATCTGGGCGTGACCTTTACCGAAATCATTGCCCTGGATGCGCTGGCGGCAGACTGCGCCGCCGATGGACAATGGACATTCCTCTACGTCGCGGCGCCGCTCAAAGTGGTCGGCGGCTCCGGCGCGCCGGTCAATCCGGTCGTGATAAAATAAAGACAGGTTCCTGAAAAAGGACATCCACGATGAAGATACTTTCCGGACGCAAGGCCCTGGTGACCGGGGCCGGATCGGGCATCGGGCGGGAATGCGCGCTGGCGCTCGCCGGCGCGGGGGCCCTGGTGCTGGTCAACGATGTCTCCGAATCCGCCGCCCACGCCACCTGCACCGCCATTGCCGGAGCCGGCGGCACGGCACATGCCCATGTCGCCTCCGTCGCGGACCCCGATGCGGTCCACCGCCTGTTCGAGCAGTTCGATGCCGAAGGCAACGCGCCGGATATTCTGGTCAACAATGCCGGCGTCAGCGGAAACGGACCGACGCTCGACCTGGCCGATGCCAACTGGATGCGTGTCGTCGGCATCAATCTCAATGGCCCCTTTTATTGCAGCCGCGCGGCCGGGCTGCGCATGCGCGCCGCGGGCGGCGGCACGATCGTCAATATCGGCTCGATCTATTCCGTCGTGGCGGCCCCGCAGCGCCTCTCCTATTGCACGACAAAGGCCGCGATCGGGATGATGACGAAATGCCTGGCACTCGAATGGGCGGAATTCGGCATCCGCGTCAACTGCGTGGCCCCCGGCTATGTCGACAGCGCCCTGACCCGCGAACTGGCGGCAACGGGCCGCCTCGATCTCGCGGCGGTGGAACGGCGCATCCCGCAGCACCGTCTGGGGCAGGCAAGCGAAATCGCCGATGCGGTGCTGTATCTTTGCGAACCGCGCAGCGCGCACATTACCGGCCATATCCTGACCGTGGATGGAGGCTGGACGGCCAACGGATATCTCTGATCGTCCTTGGGGGGAAGGGTAACGGACATCGCCCATTGCGCGAATAGCGGACTTCGGCGTCGTCGGGCACGGCCCTCGCCCGCCCTTCCCACCAAGCCGACAGGCGCTTGCGCCGCGATTGCTATTTTACCGGAATCCATTACACGGGTTGCAGAGCCGCCGGCATTCGGGAAAGCAGCATCGTTTCCGGTCCCGCTGGATGAAGAGCCCGTGAAGTCCCGAACCGGCTGGAAACATTTCTCCATCGGATCGCTTATGATCGACGACGATACGCTTCACCAGCCCTTGGCCGCGACAGCCCGCCGGATCGCGGATGCGCTCCGCTACGATATTCTGGCGGGCACGCTGGCACCGGGAACGCGCGTCAGGCAGGAGGATCTATCGGCGCATTTCGGGGCCAGCCGGATTCCGGTGCGCGAAGCCCTGAAGGCACTGCAAAGCGAGGGCCTTCTCAGGCTCAAGGCCAATACCGGCGCATGGGTTGCCAGTATGAGCCGGGTGGAATGTCTGGAGATCTATAAAATCCGCGAGCGGATCGAGCCGCTGGCATTAAGTGAAAGCATTCGCCTGATGCCGGAAAGCGCCCTGGATATTCTGGAAGATCTCGCCCAGCGGGTAGAGCAGGCGAAATCCATCGAGAGTTTCATCCTTCTGGACCGCGAATTTCACCTGCGGAGCTACGAGCATTCGTCCCTGCCCGAACTGAATGCGATGATCGTGCGGTACTGGAATACGACACAGCAATACAGGCGCGCCTACATGCACAAGGTCGGTTTCAACCGTCGCCCGATCGTCGATTCCGAACACAGGCTTCTCGTCGATGCCATCCGCAGACGCGACGATTACAGCGCGGAGCGGCTACTTCAGGTTCATATCCGCAGAACCCGCCTGGAATTCGAGAAGAATGAGATATCCATGATCGACTGACCGATTTTCTCCGAGCCTGTCGATAACCAAAGATGGGGACTGACAACCATGACAGGATTGCCTGGACTGCGCGGCGTGGAGCATATCGGGTTCACCGTTCCGGACCTCGATGAGGCCACGCGGTTTTTCGTCGATATCATCGGTTGCGAACATGTCTATTCCCTGGGGCCGTTCCAGTCCGACGACGATTGGCTCCCGGTGCATCTTCATGTACCCGCTGGTACCGTGATGCGCGAACTCCGGTTCTTTCGATGCAGGAACGGGCCGAATTTCGAGATTTTCGAATATGAGGCACCAGGACAGCATCGATCGCCGCCTTTGAACAGCGATGTCGGCGGCCATCACCTGGCTTTCTACGTCGATGATTTCGACGCGGCCCTTGCCTATCTGCGCCGCCACGGCGTCCGCCTCATGGGAACGCCGACCTGTCGGACGTCAGGCCCCAGTGGCGGACAGACATGGATCTACTTTCTGACCCCATGGGGGATGCAGCTGGAACTCGTGAGTTTTCCGCAGGGAAAGCTGTACGAGAAAACGTCGGACACCATACTGTGGCAACCAGCGACAAGTTGATCTCCCCACCCTGCCCGGAGGATTTATATTTCGCTTCTGGTCCGTTATCTTCCACACAAGAATAAATCCACAACCTGAAAAAAATAATAACAAGGAGTGGTGGGTTGCTTATCTCCCGCGCGGCGGCGTCCCCGGATGTCGCGATATCCGATTCGAAAAACTTCCGTGCTCCCCGGCACTCTGTCCGCATGGCCCGTTCGCTCGGGGTCCTGTACCTCGCCGGCTGGCTCCTGTGCCACGCCATGCCCGCAATGGCCCAGGATGCCGCGCTTCCGCAGGCGGCCACCGCGTCCAGCCCGTCGAACCCGGTTCCGGCCAAACCCGCGCCGGCTCCCGTTCCCGGAACCGCAAAAGATTCCGATTCCCCTTCATGGTTGCGCAGGATCGTCGGCAGCGGCAACACCCAGTCGGGTCCGCCCGTCGTCTCGAACCCGACGCCGTTCGCGGAAACGCAGCCGACGATACCGCTCTATGAAGCCATTCCCGGATTTTTGCAGGCATCCTACGGGCCACCTTCGTTCGGGCCGCCATACGGCACCACGCATATGTTCGGTGATTGGGGCGGCGTTCAGCCGTGGTTGCAGAAGCGGGGCCTCTATTTTGCGCTCGACGCGTACGAGGATATCGCCGGCAACGTCGCGGGCGGCAAAAGACGCGCCTACAGCGATGCCGGCCAGCTTGGCTCGACGCTGGATGTCGAATGGCAGAGGCTTCTCAACGCGGGCTCATGGGCAGACGATTTCTGGACGCATCTGCTCGTGGTCAACGGGCACGGCACCAATCTGAGCCGCCTGTTTGGCGACAACAGCAACCAGGTACAGCAGATTTACGGCAGCCGCGGAAACGTGGTGGCACACCTGGTCTGGGCCTATTTCGAAAAAGCCTGGCTACAGCGCAAGATCGACCTCGCCGTTGGCTGGGTTCCCTCCGGCACGTTCTTCCAGAATTCGCCCTGGGTCTGCAACTATATGAATGTCTGGCTCTGCGGCGGCGAATCTCCGACCAAATTCATGGCCGGCAGCCGTGGCTGGCCGTCGGGCAATATCGGCGCCACCCTTCGCATCATGCCGATCCGGCAGTTCTACCTCATGGGTGGCCTCTTTGCCGTCTCGCCGCACGCCTATAACGGCGGCATCTCCGGCTGGGCCTGGGGGCAGGACAATCTTGGCAAACTCTCCAGCCAATTCGAAGCCGGCTGGATTCCCGACTTCGGTCCCGACCACCTGATCGGGCATTACAAGGTCGGCGTCATGTACGACAATTCGCGCTACAGCGACCTCTACGAGGATATCCACGGCAACCCCTGGGTGCTCACCGGCCTGCCCCCACGGAAGCGGAGCGGGCAGACATCCGTCTGGGCGCTCGCGGACCAGATGCTGGTCCGCCATGGCCCCGGCGAACTGAACGGCGTGATCCTCGGCGGCTATTTCGGCTGGGGGTCGGGCCAGACCTCACAGATCAGCCACAGCTTCGCAGCCGTTCTCATGGATACCGGCGCCTGGTGGAACCGCCCGCTGGACAGCGTCGGCATCGCATTTATTTGGTCGAAATTCAGCCGATCCGCCACCCTGTCGCAGGAGGCCGCCGCCGCCAACGACCTTGCCCTCCCCGGCGGCAATTACGGGCTTCCCTATGGCATCCAGGGCCACGAATCCGTCTACGAAGCCTATTACGGCTTCCATATCATGAGCGGATTCACGATCAAGCCGGACTTCCAGTACATAAACCATGTCGGCGGAACGACCGTCTTCAAGGATGCGGTCGTCCTGAGCACTGCCGTGAACATGGCCTTCTAGCCGCCGGCGGCGGCCTGACGGTGGTATGCGGCGCTTCGCGGCGGGCGGCCCTCAAGGCCGCCCCGCTCCCGCGGACATCGAACCAGGCGCCGGCATGCGACGGCGTCACGCACCCGTCGATCGGGCACTTGATCCCGTTAAGGGCAGATGCGCGTTCCCCCGGCTACCTCTCGCGGACATCCTTCATTAGCTCTCGCCGATACGAAGAGATGATGAGAGGACCCGACCCGGATGACGACATGGGGTGATTTTCAGGCCATCACGCAATTATCCGCGGGGCTCAACGTTGCCATCCTGAGCTTTGTGGACATCAGCCTGCCCGCGATCAAGGAACGGCGCCGGGTCTTTGCCAAGGCCCGCGAGGAATTGGAAATCCACAGGAAGAACCCCCACAAGCGCACCGAGACCGAAAAGAGCGAACATGCCGAAGCCGTCGGCGCAATCGATCGGCAGCTATTCGATCTGTGGCGCGAAACAGGCGCATTCGAGAATGTCGAGGACTCCCTCATGCGTTCGACAGGGGTCTTCGGCTTCTTCGGCGCCATATTGAGCCTCGGTCTCCTGTGGTATTCAGCCACCCATTATGACGACGTGCTTTCGCTGTCCGGAGAGGTCCTGACAAGCATTTCCTTCATTTCCCTGGCCGGCGCGTTGTGCGTCAATCTGTTCACCGCCTCCAAGGCCTCGCGTTACGCCAAACGGTGCAACGAATTACGCGAACGCATGCGGCGGGAGCTTTGACCGCAATGCCCGGGGACGGACGCGTCACGCAGGCGCGGCGTCACGCCGCGATGCGGGGAACAATGTCGGCGATTGTCGCAGATTGTCGCAAAAACCGAGACGGCGAAGAACCGGACAAGGCCGGAACTTCTGTCTCAAGTCTTTGAAATCATGGCGGAGAGGGTGGGATTCGAACCCACGGTACGCTTGCACGCACAACGGTTTTCGAGACCGCCCCGATCGACCGCTCCGGCACCTCTCCGTCTTCGCTAGCGGCGATGGATCGGGCTTATAGGGTGGTGCGGCAGGGCGTGCAAGAGACCTCGATGCGTTTTTTCCGACATAATATTCCCCCCGCCCCTCCGCCGGCATCAATCGGCGGTTGACGGCGCGCCGCACCCGGCAGTAAAAGCCGCACCTCGCCCCCGCGCTGACGAGGGGTAGCCGTGCCCGCACGGCCAATAAAAAAAAGCGACTGGGTCGCGTCGCCTGTCCCACCACGGGGCCGCACGCGCCAAGAGATCGGAAAGACAGGTTAGAACATGTTTGCAGTCATTCGTACCGGCGGAAAGCAGTACCGCGTTTCCCCCGACACCGTGCTGAAGGTCGAGAAGCTCGAAGCCGAGGCCGGCGCCACCATCACCTTCACCGACGTCCTCGCCGTCGGCGGCGAGAGCGGCACGACGATCGGCGCCCCGCTGGTCCCCGGCGCCACCGTGACCGCCACGGTCATCGCGCAGGATCGTCTGGACACGGTCATCATCTTCAAGAAGCGCCGCCGGCAGAACAGCCGCCGCAAGAACGGCCATCGCCAGCCCGTCACCGTGCTGCGCATCGCCGCGATCAACGCCGCCTGAACCCGCCAGGGGGCATGAAGGCGTCCCCGGCAGGCTTATCAGGTCAGTTCAGAGTCAGGAGTTCAGGCAATGGCACAAAAAAAGGCAGGCGGTTCATCCCGCAACGGGCGCGATAGCGCCGGACGTCGTCTCGGCGTCAAGAAGTTCGGCGGCGAGAGCGTGATCGCCGGCAACATCATCCTCCGTCAGCGCGGCACCAAGATGAAGCCGGGCACCAATGTCGGCCTGGGCCGCGACCACACGATCTTCGCGCTGGTCGATGGCCACGTGAAGTTCGAGCGCCGCGCCGAAGGCCGCGTGCACGTGTCGGTCGAGGCGCTGCCGATCGCGGCCGAGTAAGCTCCCCGCTTCTCGGGACCGTTTTCGACCCGCGAAGGGCCGGTCCTCGGGACCGGCCCTTTTTGCGTCATGGCGGGGTATGATCCCCACCGCGACCACCTGCTGCCACCGGACCAGTACGATGAAATTCCTCGACCAAGCCAAGATCTACGTGAAGTCCGGCGACGGCGGCGACGGCGTCGTGGCCTTCCGGCGCGAGAAATACATCGAATTCGGCGGTCCGGACGGCGGCAAGGGCGGGCGGGGCGGCGACATCGTGTTCGTCGCCGCCAGCAACCTGAACACGCTGATCGATTTCCGCTACACCCAGCATTTCCGCGCCCGCAAGGGCGGCAACGGCGCCGGCTCGGACCGCACGGGTGCCGCGGCCTCCCCGGTCGTGATCCAGGTGCCCATCGGCACCCAGATCTTCGACGAAGACCGCGAGACGATGCTGGCCGACCTCGACGAGCCCGGCAAGCGCATCGTGCTGTGCCATGGCGGCGACGGCGGGCACGGCAACGCGCATTACAAGACCAGCACCAACCGCGCCCCCCGCCGCGCCGACAAGGGCTGGCCGGGCGAGGAGCGCTGGATCTGGCTGCGGCTGAAGCTGATCGCCGATGTCGGGCTGGTCGGCCTGCCGAACGCGGGCAAATCCACCTTCCTGTCCGTCGTCTCGGCCGCGCGGCCCAAGATCGCGGACTACCCCTTCACCACCCTGCACCCGCAGCTCGGCGTCGTGCGCCTGTCGGTGTCCGAGGAATTCGTCATCGCCGACATCCCCGGCCTGATCGCCGGCGCGCATGAGGGCGCGGGCCTGGGCGACCGTTTCCTGGGCCATGTCGAACGCTGCGCGGTGCTGCTGCACCTGATCGATGGCGCGGCCGGCGACGTCGTCAAGGCCTGGCGCACCATCCGTCACGAGCTGGAAGCCTACGATCCCGGGCTGGCCGCCAAGCCCGAGATCATCGCCCTCAACAAGATCGACGCCATGACCCCGCAGCAGATTTCCAGCCGCCGCCGCGCACTGGAAAAGGCCAGCGGCGCCAGGGTCGTCACCCTGTCCGGCGTCACCCGCCAGGGGCTGGACGACGTGCTGCGGCTGCTACAGGACGAGGTCACGGCCATTCGCGAAGCCGAACGCAACGAGGCCCCGCCGCCCGCCGCCCCATGGCCCGAGCCCACGCCGTGACCCAGGCCGACCTGCCCGGCCTGGCCACCGCCCGCCGCGTGGTCGTCAAGATCGGCAGCGCGCTGGTGGTGGATTCGCACAACGCCACCCCGCGCGCCGACTGGCTGGACAGCGTGGCGCAGGACGTCGCCGCATTGCGGCAGGCGGGTATCGAGGTCATCCTCGTCTCCTCCGGCGCCATCGCGCTGGCGCGGCATAGCCTGGGCCTGACCCGCCGCACCCTGCGGCTGGAGGAAAAACAGGCCGCCGCCTCGGTCGGGCAGATCCGCCTGGCTCAGGCCTGGACCGACGCGCTGTCGGCGCACGGGCTGGTCGCGGCGCAATTGCTGCTGACCCCGGGCGATACCGAGGATCGCCGCCGCTACCTGAACGCCCGCGCCACGCTCGATACGCTGCTGGGGCTGGGCTGCGTCCCCGTGATCAACGAAAACGACGCCATCGCCACCACCGAGATCCGCTTCGGCGACAATGACCGCCTGGCGGCCCGGGTGGCGGAAATGACGGGCGCCGACCAGCTCGTGCTGCTGTCGGACATTGACGGGCTGTACACCGCCGACCCAAGGATCGACCCCGCCGCCCGCCACCTGCCCGTCATCGCCGCCCTGACGGCCGATATCGAGGCCATGGGCGGCGCCCCGCCGCCGGGCTATTCCTCCGGCGGCATGCGTACCAAGCTGATGGCGGCGCGCATCGCCACCCAGGCCGGCTGCGCGATGGCGATCACCCTGGGCAAGGACCCGCACCCGCTGGCGCGCCTGCGCGACGGGGCCCGCTGTTCATGGTTCCTGCCGCTGCCCGAGGGGCGGTCGGCCCGCAAGCGCTGGATCGCCGGCGGCCTGGCCCCGGCCGGCCAGATGGCGATCGACGACGGCGCCAAGCGCGCGCTGGCGGCGGGTTCGTCCCTGCTGCCCGCCGGCGTGCGCACGGTCCAGGGCAGTTTCGAACGCGGCGACCTGGTGCTGGTCACGGACATGGACGGCAATGAAATCGCACGCGGCCTCTCGGCCTACGGCGCCGCCGACGCCCGCCAGATCGCCGGCCACCGGTCCGACGATATCGAAGCCCTGCTCGGCTGGCGCGGCCGCGACGAAATGATCCACCGCGACGACCTGGTTCTTACCGCCTGAACGGGCAGGCGCGCTGGTGGCAATCCGGCACGCGTCTCCGCGCCACGCGCTCAGGTGCGCGGCGGCCAGCGCAGGGTGGGTTCCGACCGGGGCCGGTCGTCCCATTCATCATCCCGCCTCGCCCGCATCTCGCGCTCTTCGGGCGGGCGATAGGCGGGTCGCGGCGGCTCGTCCGCCATGCCGGGCGGGGCGGGCGCGACCGGGGGCGGCATGGAGGGCGGACGCGCCGCTTCGGGCGGCACGAAGACCGGATCGCGCGGTGCCGTGGCCGGCCGGTCATGCCAGGGCATGGGCCGGCTGGCATCATGCGCGGCAGGCGCGGCGGCACGCGGGGCATAGGCCGGGGGCTCGACCGGCGGGGCGGCGCGCACGCTGGCCGGGGCGGAGGGCGGCGGATCAAACCGGGTGGGACGGGCCGAGACGGGGCGTTCGGGCCGCGCCACATAGGCATCGCTGGTCGCCACGGGCCCGGGCGGGCGCGCGGGCGGCGGTGCGGGGGCCACAGGCTCGACCACAGGGGCCGCGGCGGGCGCGGGGCGCGGGGCCGGCGCCGAAACCGGCACCCGGTCCTCGGGCTGAACGGCCAGCACGCGCAATTCCGCCTGCAGATCCTCGATCTGCAACGCCAGCGCATCCAGCCGCCCCTTCACGCCGAAAACCGCGAACGGCACCAGCATCCAGAGGAAGAGAAACAGCATCCCCAGGATCAGCAGGGCAAGCTGCAGCCACCAGGGCATCCAATCGGAAAACGGAAACGGCATCTGCGCACGACCACGGAAAGAACGACCCTCGCCGCGCATGTGACCAGATCAGCCACCACCCGCGCAAGGATCGCGTGAACGCCTACAACCCAGAACGACCCTACCCCCGGACCCGGGCCCGCGGAGTGTAAAATCTGCCTTGAAAGCCGGCCTGCCGAGCAAGAGCGCCGCACAGCGGCGCGCCCGGCGTGTATTTTCGAGCCTCGGCGCGGAGCGGCCTGGATGGCCGTGAGCACCGGAGCACAGGAAACGCGCGTCGGATCGCCGGCAGGGCGGCCTCCACGGCAGCTTTCTACATGCCGAGGGCGCGGCGGTAGATGTCGAGCAGCGTCTCCTGCTCTTCCACCTCGGCCGGCTCCTGCTTGCGCAGGCGGATGATCTGGCGGATCACCTTCACGTCGAACCCGGCGGATTTCGCCTCGGTGAAGATGTCCTTGATGTCGCCGGCCAAGGCCTTGCGCTCTTCTTCCAGGCGCTCGACGCGCTCGATAATGCTGCGCAGCCGGTCCGCCGCGATCCCGCCGACCGCCGCCGCCTTGTCGTCATCACCGAAATTTTCCGCGTCCATGGAACGGCCTGCCTCCAGCATGGGAATGGAATCTCGCCCTTCCGATCCGCCCCAAATCAGGGATCGGGCCGCAACCGGTCAGGGAACGGGGGGCTTATCGTGACGTTGGCGGCCGGTCAATGGCAACTTGACAGGTCGCGGGCCCTCGGCCCAAACCCGTCGCAGGCAGGTCGTCCCCCATACCAACGGTGCCGGTCCCCCAGGGGCCATGCGCGCCCCCCTAACGCTCCGATCCGATGCAAGGAGGCCGTCTTCGATGCCCCAACTCCCTCCCGTTGATGTTTTCGACTATATCGTCTTCGGTGCCACCGGCGACCTGACGATGCGCAAGCTGCTGCCGGCACTGTATTATCGCTATCGCGACGGGCAGATCCCCGACCAGTCCCGCATCATCGGCACCGCGCGCTCGCCCCTGTCGCGCGCCGACTATCAGGGCCGCGCCGAAAAGGCCCTGACCGAGTTCGTCAAGCCGGCGGATTTCGACCAGGCCACCGCGCGCCGCTTCCTGGACCTGCTGCATTATGTCAGCCTCAACGGCGCCGAAGCCGACAGCACCTGGCCCGCGCTGAAAAGCCTGCTGGCCGAGGTGCCGGAAGACCGCATCCGCGTCTACTACCTGGCGACGGCCCCCGGCCTGTACGGCCAGATCTGCGAGAATCTCAGCAGCCACGGGCTGGTCACGGACCAGTCGCGCGTGGTGCTGGAAAAGCCGATCGGCACCGACCTGGAAAGCGCCGACGCGATCAACGACCATGTCGGCCGCCATTTCCCCGAAAACCACATCTTCCGCATCGACCACTACCTGGGCAAGGAAACGGTCCAGAACCTGATCGCCCTGCGCTTCGCCAACCCGGTGTTCGAGCGCCTGTGGTCCAGCGACGCGATCGACTACGTCCAGATCACGGCGGCCGAGACGGTGGGCGTGGAAAGCCGGGGCCCGTACTACGACAAGTCCGGCGCGCTGCGCGACATGATCCAGAACCACCTGCTGCAGGTACTGTGCCTGGTGGCGATGGACCCGCCCGGCTCGCTGGAGGCCGACAGCCTGCGCAACGAGAAGCTGAAGGTGCTGCGCGCCCTGCGCCCGATCGAACCCGACGACGTGGGGGCCTTCACGGTGCGCGGCCAGTATGCGCGCGGCCGCGACGGCAACGGCCACACCCTGCCCAGCTATCTGGAAGATCTGGGCGAGGACGCGACCAGCAACACCGAGACCTACGTCGCCATCCGGGCCGAGATCCATTCCTGGCGCTGGGGCAACGTGCCGTTCTATCTGCGCTCGGGCAAGCGCCTGGCCGAGAAATGCAGCGAGATCGTCATCCAGTTCAAGGCGGCGCCGTGGTCGATCTTCCCCGGCAAGCCGCGCGCCAACCGGCTGCTGATCCGCATCCAGCCCGACGAGGGCGTGACCCTGTCGGTCTCGACCAAGGACCCGACGCCGACCGACAGCCTGGCCCTGCGCCAGGCCGACATCAACATCGCCTTCGAAAAGGCCTTCGGCACCCGCTATCCCGATGCCTACGAGCGCCTGCTGCTCGACGTGGTGCGCGGCGACCCGATCCTGTTCATCCGGCGCGATGAAGTCGAGGCGGCATGGCGCTGGATCGACCCGATCCTGCGCGGCTGGGCCGAGGACAAGGCCCCCCTCTCCCCCTATCCCGCCGGAAGCTGGGGCCCCGAGGCCGCCCGTGCCCTGCTGGCCCAGGACGGCCACGCGTGGCACGAGGACATGACATGAGGACACCTTCCGCCATGGCGACCGGATCCTCCGCACTGCCGCCGCGCCGCCCCCGGCGGACCATGCGCCAGCGTATTATCCGCCGGGTGGTCATGGTGGTGCCGCTGGTACTGCTGGCGACGGTCGCCGCCCGCATGGGCTGGCTGGACCAGGCGGCGGACCAGATCACCTTCCGCCACGCGAACTGGTTCGACGACACCGCGCTGGTCGAGCATTTCCGTACCGTGGTGACGCATGACGGCATGACCGACACCCCCGGCCGCTGCCTGCTGTTCATCGTCAACGGCAACGATCCGCCGGATGCCGCGCGCTTCGACGTGATGGAAAAACATTCCGGCTCCTGCCCGGGCGACAGCAAGACGCTGCCCAAGCTGTTCACCCTCAAGGTCAACCGCATCGACCAGACGGTACAAACCGACTGGGGCTCGCCCGGCACCTTCCATCCCATGCCCCACTAAGCCTGCCTGGAAATGCGCGCTGGCGGCGATCCGGCGCGCGTTTCCTGTGCTCCGATGCTCACGGCCATACAGGCCGCTCCGCTACGGGGCTCGGAAACACGCGACGGACGCGGCCCGTGCCGGGCCGTTCTCGCTCGCCAGCCCACATTTCCAGGCAGGCTTCGCCACGCTCTAACGACCGAACCGGCAGATTCCCGATGACAACGACCGGCCCCCTCGAGACCGACAACTCCGCGACCGACAGCCCGGCCAGCGACAGCCCGGCCACCGGCAAGCGGCGGGATTTCCTTACCCTGCTGACACTGGCGGCCGGCGGCGCGGGGGTGGCGGCGTTCTCGTGGCCGTTCCTGGACAGCTTGCGCCCGGGCGATTCCGGCGCGGCCAGGCCGCCGGTCGATGTCGACGTGTCGAAACTGCCCCCGGGCCAGCAGATCACCGTGGTCTGGCACGGCAGCCCGGTCTTCATCACCCATCGCACGCCCCAGGCGCTGGAGCGGCTGCAACAGGCATCGCTGGCGGCCCGCCTGCGCGACCCGTCCTCGGCCGCGCTGCAACAGCCGCCCTACGCCGCCAACTGGCATCGCTCGATCGTACCCGCCTATGGGGTGGTGGTCGGAATCTGCACCCATCTGGGCTGCGTACCGACCTATTCCCCGGCGCCGGACCCCACCACGCCGGTCGCCAATTGGCCGGGCGGCTATGCCTGCCCCTGCCACGGCTCGAAATTCGACCTCGCCGGCCGGGTCTTCATCGGCGCGCCGGCCCCGTACAACCTGCCGGTCCCGCCCTACGCCATGCCCACCCCCACCACGATCCGCATCGGCGCGAACCCGCCGGGGACCGATTTCGACTTCTCGTCTATCCAGCAGATCTGACCGAGCCGGCGAAGGCCGCGCGCAGGCGCCGCCCCCCGAAGCGGATCGCCGCCTTGCCCCAGGGCATGAACGAATACATGTTCAGATACCCGTGGATGGTGCCGGGAAAGCAGCGGATTTCCGCCTGCCCCCCGGCGGCGCGCAGCGCCTCGGCATAGCCCGTGGCCTCGTCGTGCAGCGGGTCGAACTCGGCGGGCACGATCACCGCCGGCGGCAGGCCGGCCAGCGAATCGGCAAAGATCGGCGCCAGCAGCGGATGCGTCAGGTCCTCCGGCGTGCGGGCATATTGCTCGCCGTACCACTCCATCAGCCGCGCCGTCAGCATGTAGCCCTCGGCATAGCGCTGCCGCGACGGCACGTCCCGCGCACCGTACAGCGACGGATAATACAGAAGCTGCATCGCCAGTTCCGGCCCGCCCCGGTCGCGCGCCAGCAGCGCCAGCACCGCCGCCAGGTTGCCGCCCGCGCTGTCCCCGGCCACCGCCAGCTTGCCGCCCCAGCGCCAGGCCTCCCCCGCCAGCCAGTCCAGCGCCGCCAGGCAATCCTCGACGGCGGCGGGGAAACGATGCTCGGGCGCCAGGCGGTAATCGTAGGACAGGACCGCCGCCCCCGATTCCCGCGCCAGCCGGCAGCAGATCCCGTGATGCGAATTCAGCCCGCAATGCACGAATCCGCCCCCGTGCAGAAACAGCACCGCGCCCCGCACCCGCCCATGGGGGACGTACAGCCGTGCGGGCCGCAATTCCTCCGCGCCGGGCACCCTCAGCGCCAGCACCCGCCGCAGCGGCAGGGCCGACAGCGCCTGCGGAAAGCAGGGCTGGTCCAACGCCCGGCGCAGCATGTCGAGCGTCCGGGGCCGGGCCACATGCCGCCCGCCCCGGCCGCGCCCGGCCAGATGCCGCATCAGCAGGCGCGCCATCAGCCCGGGCCGTTGCCGTGGTGCCGCCGACTGGTCCATGCGCCGCCTCCTGTCGTCTCTCCATATTCCTGATGCGGCGCATTCCCCCTTGACGCAACCCGGGGTCGCGGTCAGTTTCCGCCAGCCAGACGGTCGGGCGACCGCTGTTGCGTGGGTTTCCATGCGATGGAGGAAAGTCCGGGCTCCACGGAGGAACGGTGCCGGCTAACGGCCGGCGGGGGCGACCCCAGGGAAAGTGCCACAGAAAACAGACCGCCCACACGGCATTCCGGTTCGCCGGAGATGGTGCGGGTAAGGGTGAAACGGTGCGGTAAGAGCGCACCGCGCCCGCGGTAACGCGGGCGGCAGGGCAAACCCCACCGGGAGCAAGACCGAATAGGAACGGCAGACGGGTCGCTCGCGGCACCGTCGGGGGCGCCTCCGCCCCGTCGTTCGGGTTGGTCGCGTGAGGCGTGCCGCAAGGCGCGTCCCAGAGGAATGGTCGCCTATCCTTCTTCGGAAGGTGGACAGAACCCGGCTTACAGACCGTCTGGCCTCATTTTCCCTGCGTCTCCACCGCAGCGCCTGCCGGGCCGCGCAACAGCGCCCGGCAGTCTTGCGAACAATATCTGTTCTCGTTTTGATCTTCTCAAAACTAGAACAGAACATAAACATTCATCTGCCGTTGACATTGCTCTCCCGAACTTGGGCGAAGACTGCACCCCCGCAATGTCTCGACTGGACGAATTCTCAAAAAACAGCGGTTTTCCGCCAGAATTTCCGCGCGTTTAATTTGACGTCCCATAAAATCCCATGATATCCCATGTGAACCCAGCATGGCTCCCATCCGGAGCCCGGCCACGGCTGCGTCCGGAACCATTCCATCCAAGGGAGCATCGCATAGCGTGAGTGTGTTCCTTGGCACCCACCAGAACCGCCTCGACGCCAAGGGCCGCGTCTCGATCCCGGCCGCCTTCCGCACCGCCCTGCGCGCCCAGGCCGCCGCCGGCGAATCGCTGGTGATCCTGCGCCCCTCGCACCTGCATCCCTGCATCGAAGCCTGGCCGACCGCCGCCTTCGCCGCGCTCAGCCAGCCGCTGGACCGGCTGGACATCTTTTCCGACGACCATGACGACCTGGCCGCCGCCCTCTACGCCGACGCCTACCCGATGGACGCGGACCGCGAGGGCCGGATCATCCTGCCCGACCCGCTGAAGGAGCATGCCGGCCTGACCGAGACGGTGGCCTTCATGGGCTTGGGCAAGACCTTCCAGATCTGGGAACCCGCAGCCGCCGAACGCCGCCGGGCAGAGGCCCGCACCCGTTCGCGCCAGGTCGCACTCCCCGGCGCCCGCCCCGCCGCCCCGCGCACGGAAGCCGACGCATGAACGCCATGACCACGCCCCTCACCACCACGCCGCCCCCCGGCCACGTCCCCGTCATGCTGGCCGAGGTGCTGCAGATGCTGGCCCCGAGGGACGGCGCGACCTATCTGGACGGCACGTTCGGCGGCGGCGGCTATGCCCGCGCCATCCTGGCCGCTGCCCGCTGCACCCTGTGGGCCATCGACCGCGATCCCGCCGCCATCCGCCGCGGCGAGGCCCTGCAGGCCGAACTGCGCGCCGCCGAAGGCACCAGCCGCCTGCACATGGTCGAAGGCGGTTTCGGCGACATGCGCGCCCTCCTCGACGCACGAGACGCGCCGGCGCTGGACGGCGTGGTGCTGGACCTCGGCGTCTCGTCCTTCCAGATCGACGAGGGCGCGCGCGGATTCTCGTTCCGCCACGACGGCCCGCTGGACATGCGGATGGGCGATACCGGCCCCACGGCGGCCGACATCGTGAACCGCACCGACGAATCCGACCTCGCGGACATTCTCTATCAGTATGGCGAGGAACGGCTGTCGCGCCGGGTGGCCCGCGCGATCGTCGCCGCCCGCGCCCAGGCCCCGATCCTGACGACGTTCCGCCTGGCCGAGATCATCCGCTCGGTGGTGCCGGGCGACCGCTCGGGCATCGATCCCGCCACCCGCTCGTTCCAGGGCCTGCGCATCCACGTCAATGACGAGCTGGGGCAGATCCGCTCGGGCCTCGACCAGGCGCTGGAGATGCTGGCGCCCGGCGGCCGGCTGGTCGTCGTGTCCTTCCATTCGCTGGAGGACCGGCTGGTCAAGCAGGCCATGCACCGCGCGGCCGGCCGCCTGCCCGGCCCGTCGCGCTACGACCCCCGCTCGATCCAGGCGCGGGACGAGGCTCCGGGCTTCCGGCTGCTGACCGGGCGCACCCTGCGCCCCGGCGACGCCGAATGCCGCGCCAACCCCCGCGCCCGCAGCGCCCGGCTGCGCGCGATCGAACGCCTTCCCATCCCGGACACATCCGACACCAGCCACGCGGAGCGCCGCCCATGATGCGATCCTTCACCGTCCTTTGCGCCGTGATGGCCGGCCTGTCCGGGTTCTTCCTGTATACCAAGAAGCACCAGACGACGCTTCTGGACCACCAGATCGCGCAGATCGTCGGCGACACGCAGCATATCCGCGAGCAGACGGCGATGCTGCGCGCGGAATGGGCCCTGCTGAACCAGCCCGACCGTCTGGGCAGCCTGTCCGCGCGCTTCCTGCCCGACATGCACCCGATGGCGCCCACCCAGTTCATCCAGATGGCCTCGCTGGCCGAGCGCCTGCCCGCGCCCGGCTCGCGCCCGCTGGCGGCGGTCGATCCCCGCGCCCATCTCGATGCCAGCCTGGCCTCCCACGCGCCGGCCCCCGCCGATACCCCGGCCGAGGCCCCGGCCCCGATGGCGGCCGCGGCCCCGCCGCCCCGTGCCGCCCAGCCCCCGATTCAGGTGGCGTCGGCGCAGCCCCCGGCACCGCCGGCCGCCGAGCCGCCGCACATGGTCACGACCCATCGCCTTTATGTTGCCGATTCGACGCCGCCGGCCCGCCCCGACCGGCTGGCCGAACGCCCGGTCATGATGGCCCAGGCCGCGATTCTGCCGGTCGCGGCGCATGCAACGGTCCCCCGGCCGCGTGCCGCCCCGGTTTCGCCCGATTTGGCGCATAATGTCGACCGCCATGCCGCACTCTCCGTTGCCCGCGCCGCGCGCCCCGTGCTACCGCCAGCGGCCGCCTCCGATCCGCGGCTCGCAGCCGCCAGGCCGGTCCATCCGCTGCCGGTCACGGTCGCGGCGTGGAGACCGGCGACGCCCCCCACGCCCTATGAGGAGGCACGGGGATACGGCAGAGGCTCCTCTCTCGGCTTCTCGCGTTCCGGCGCGCTTCCACCCCCCGTTCCAGTCAGCAACTGACGACCCCCCACAGGTGACATGACCCACGGCCCGACCGACACACCAGACGATATGCGGGACGGGCCTTCCCGGCCTGCGCGAATGGATGTGCGGGTCACCGGCGACGACCTGCGCACCCGCACGGCGCGCGAACGCACGCAGTTCCGCCTGCTCGTCATGTCGGGCGGCTTCTGCGCCCTGTTCGGCGCCGTGGCGCTGAAGCTGGCGGCGGCCACGGTCATCATGCCGATGGCACCGGAACAGCGGCAGATCGCCCCCCAGGTTCCCCCGATTCCCCGCAGCGACCCCAAGGGCATGCTGGCCGGCGACTTCGCGCTGCCGCAGGTCCACCGCGCCTCGGTCACCGACCGCAACGGGCAGGTGCTGGCCATCTCGCTGCCCGTGGCCCAGGTCTACGCCAACCCGCAGGAAATGATCGACGCGCAGGACACGGCCCGCAAGCTGCGCAGCGTCCTGCCGTCCCTGAACGAGGCCGAACTCATCCGCCGGCTGTCGACGCAGAAGCAGTTCGTCTATCTGGCGCGCGACATCTCGCCGATGCAGGAAGTCGCGATCAACAATCTGGGCATCCCCGGCATCTATTTCGAACCGGGCGAGCGCCGTCATTACCCTCTGGGCCGGGTCGCGGCCCACATCCTGGGCGCGGTCGATATCGACGATCACGGCGTGGCCGGAATCGAACGGTCGATGGAAAAGCGGCTGGACAGCGACCGCACGCCCCTGCGCCTGTCGCTCGACGTCCGCATCCAGGCCGTGGTGCGCGATGAACTGGCGGCGGCGAAGGACCTGTTCCAGGCCATCGGCGCCTGCGCCATCGTGATGGACGTCAATACCGGCGAGATCATCGCCATGGTCAGCCTGCCGGACTACGACGCCAACGATTTCGGCCGCGCCGACCCCGACACCCGCTTCAACCGCGCCGTCACCGGCATGTATGAGCCCGGATCGACCTTCAAGCTCCAGACGGCAGCCATGGCCCTGCAACTGGGCGTGGCCCATCCGTGGGACCGGTTTTCCTCCATCCCGATCCATATCGGCCGCTTCACCATCGCGGACATGAAGAGCGACCATTTCGCGCCGTGGCTGACGCTGAACGAGGTGATGGCCTACTCCTCCAACCCCGCCGCCGCCCACATGGCGCTGGATGTCGGCGCCCAGCGCCAGCAGGCCTGGCTACGCGACATGGGCTTCTTCGCGCCGGTTCCGATCGAACTCCCCGAAGCCGGCCGCCCGATCGTGCCCCATGTCTGGGGCATCTCCACGGTCATGACCGTCGGCTTCGGCCACGGCGTCGCCGAACCCCCGCTGGCCATCGTGCGCGGCACCGCCGCCACCGTGAATGGCGGCATCCTCCTCCACCCGACCCTGATGGCCCGCGACGGCGCCCAGCCGGACGACACGGCCCAGCTCACCCCGGCCGCCGCCGAAGGGGCCGCCCCCACCCTGACTCCGGCCGTGCTGACCACGCCCGCCGCCGCCGAGACGGCCGATGCCGCCGCCATGCCGGGCGCAAAACGCGTCATCTCGCCCGAAACCTCGGCCCTCCTGCGCCGCATCCTCCGCCTGGACGTGACCAAGGGCACCGGCAAGACGGCGGAATCGCCCGGCTATTTCGTCGGCGGCAAGACCGGCACCGCCGAGAAGATCGGCCCCCACGGCGGCTACCTCAAGCACGTCAACATCGCCGCCTTTACCAGCATCTTTCCGATGAACGCCCCGCGCTACGCCGTCTACGTCATGCTCGACAGCCCCAAGGCCACGCCGCAGACCCACGGCTGGACCACGGCCGCGTGGAACGCCGCCCCCACCGTGTCGAAGATCGTGACCCGCGTCGCCCCGATGCTGGGCCTGTTCCCCAACACGACCAACCCGCAGGCGGTCGACGACGCGATGGCGATCCCGCTGGAACCGGCCGTGCCGCGCGGCTATCGCCCGCTGGGCCCCGGCAACGACCCCGGCGACCCGCGCAACCAGCCCAAGGCGCCGGCCCGCGAGGCCGCCCACACGGCCGCCGCCCAGTCACCCCGCGCCCGGCTCCATGCCGCGCGGGCCGAACAGACCGCGCAGCAGCGGCCCGTGCATCAGGAGATCCGGGGATGACGCACACCCTGTCCCGCCTGCTGGCCGCCGCCGGCCTGCCCGCGCCCGTGGCGGCGGATCCCGCGATCGCCCTGGTCACGGCCGACAGCCGCAAGGTGCGCCCCGGCGCCCTGTTCGTCGCCATCCCCGGCACGCGGGCCGACGGCCGCGCCTTCATCCCCGCCGCGCTCGCGGCGGGCGCCGCCGCCATCGTCGCCCCGTCCGACGTGCCGCCCGATGCGGCACCCGGCATCCCGCTGATCCATGCCGAAGAGCCCCGGCACGCGCTGGCCCTGCTGGCCGCCGCCTTCGCCGGCCCGCAGCCCGGGCGGGTCGTCGCCGTCACCGGCACCAACGGCAAGACCAGCACCGTCGATTTCCTGCGCCAGATCTGGGGCTATCAGAGCCGCCTGGCCGCCAGCATCGGCACGCTGGGCATCATCGCCCCGGTGGCGCTTCCGCCCATCGGCCCCATCCTGACCACGCCCGACAGTGTGGGGCTGGCCGATACGCTGGCCGCCATGGCGCGCGGCGGCATCACCGACGTGGCGATCGAGGCCTCGTCCCACGGGCTGGAACAGCACCGGCTGGACGGGCTGCACCTGACGGCCGCCGGCTTCACCAACCTGACCCGCGACCATCTGGACTACCACGGCACGCTCGACGCCTACCGCGACGCCAAGCTGGCCCTGTTCGACCGGCTACTGCCGGAAGGCGCGCTGGCAGCGGCGAATGCGGACATGGAGCCCGAGACCCTGGCCGCCCTGCGCGCCATCGCCGCCCGCCGGCGGTTCGACCTGCGGCTGGTCGGCACACAGGGCGACACGATCCGCCTGCTGGACAGCACCCCCCTGCCCGAGGGCCAGCGCCTGCGGCTGGAAGTCGGCGGCACGATCCAAGACATCACCCTGGCACTGCCCGGCCGCTTCCAGGCCGACAACGCCCTGCTGGCCGCCGCCCTGGCCGCGCCCGGCGCCGACGGGCTGGCCCAGACCCTCGCCCTGCTGCCCGCGCTGACCGGCGTGCGCGGCCGGATGGAGCGCGCGGCCCTGCTGCCCAACAATGCGGCGGCCTATGTCGACTACGCCCACACGCCCGACGCGCTGGCCCGCCTGCTGGACGCGCTGCGCCCGCACGCCACCGGCCGGCTGATCGTCGTCTTCGGCGCCGGCGGCGACCGCGATCGCGGCAAGCGCCCCCTGATGGCGCAGGAAGCGGCCCGGCGCGCCGACATCGCCATCGTCACCGACGACAATCCCCGCACCGAAGACCCGGCCGCGATCCGCCGCGAGGTCCTGGCCGGCGCACCCGGCGCGATCGAGATCGGCGACCGCGCCCGCGCCATTGCCGAGGGCCTGTCGATGCTGCGCGCCGGCGACGTGCTGGTCGTGGCCGGCAAGGGCCACGAACAGGGCCAGACCATCGGCACCACCACCCTGCCCTTCGACGACGTGTCCGTGATCCGCCTGATGGCCGGGGTGGCGGCATGACGATGCTCTGGACCCGCGAGGCACTGGAAACCGCGACCGGCGGCCGCTTCGCCGGCAACGCACCGGTGGCGGTCACGGGCGTGTCGATCGACACCCGCACGCTGGCCCCCGGCGACCTGTTCGTCGCACTGGTGGGCGACACCAGCGACGGCCACGCCCATGTCCGCACGGCACTGGAACGCGGCGCGGCAGCGGTGCTGGTCCATGACGTACCCGCCGCCGGCACCGATCCCGCCGACCCGCGCGTGCTGTCCGTGCCCGACACGCTGGCCGCATTGAACGACCTGGCCCGCCATGCCCGTGCCCGCTTCGCCGGCCGCATGGTCGCCGTCACCGGCAGCGTGGGCAAGACGACGACCAAGGACATGCTGGGCTTGGCGCTGGGCGCCATCGGGCCCACCCATGTCGCCGCCGCGTCCTACAACAATCATTGGGGCGTGCCGCTGACACTGGCCCGCCTGCCGGCCGATGCCACGTTCTGCGTGTGCGAGGTCGGCATGAACCATCCGGGCGAAATCGCCCCGCTGGCCGCCCTGGTCCGCCCCGAAATCGCGATCGTCACCACCATCGCCGGCGCGCATCTTGGCCATATGGGCAGCCTGGAGGCCATCGCGCGCGAAAAATCGGAGCTGATCGCCGCCCTGCCGCCCGGCGGCACCGCCATCGTCCCCGACGACGCGGCAGGCCAGCCGATCTTCGCCGAACGGGCCGCCCGCGCCGACGCCCGCCTGTGGCGCGCGGGCGAGTCCCCCGACAGCACGGCCATCCTGTCCGGCCTCACCCTCGCCGCCGACGGCACCGACTGCGTCATCACCATCGCCGGCCGGCCCTGCACGGTGCGCCTCAACGCCCCCGGCCGCCACCTGGCGCGCAACGCCACCACCGTCCTGGCGGCGGTGGCGGCACTGGGCGCCGATGTCGCGACGGCGGCCACGGCACTGACCGCCTTCCGCCCCGGCGCCGGGCGCGGCCTGCTGGCGCCGATCCTGGGCAACCGGGCATGGCTGCTCGACGAAAGCTACAACGCCTCCACCCTCTCCATCCGCTCCTCCCTCGCGGTGCTCGACCTGCTGGCCACCGCCCGACGCGTGGCCGTACTGGGCGATATCCGCGAACTCGGCGCCTTCGCGCGCGCCGAACATGAATCCCTCCTGTCCGCCGCCCTGGCACATGCGGACCTCGTCTTCTGCTCCGGCCCCAATATGCAATATCTCTTCGACCTGCTTCCTCCTTCTCGACGCGGCGCATGGGCGCCCGATGCGGCCAGCCTGGCCCCCACGGTGCTGGCCGCCCTGGCGCCGGGCGACACCGTCCTGGTCAAGGGCAGCTTCGGCAGCCGCATGCGCGACGTCGTCGCGGCGCTGACCACCGCCGGCGCGGATACGCACTGATGCTCTACGATCTCGTCCAGCATCACGCGGGCGCCCATGTCACGGCGCTCAACCTGTTCCGCTACATCACCTTCCGCGCCGGCGCGGCCTGCCTGACGGCACTGGTCATCTCGCTGCTGCTGGGCCAGCCGCTGATCGCGCAGCTGCGCCGCATCCAGCGCGGCGGCCAGCCGATCCGCGCCTTGGGGCCGGAACGCCACATCCTGGAAAAGGCC
Organism: Gluconacetobacter takamatsuzukensis; assembly: GCF_014174275.1. Lineage (GTDB taxonomy): Bacteria > Pseudomonadota > Alphaproteobacteria > Acetobacterales > Acetobacteraceae > Gluconacetobacter > Gluconacetobacter takamatsuzukensis. Next base: position 85,508 of record NZ_JABEQK010000005.1, read on the forward strand.
GGCACCCCAACGATGGGCGGCGTGCTGATCCTGATCGCCCTGTTCAGTTCCACCCTGCTGTGGGCGGACCTGACCAACGGCTTCGTCTGGGCGGTACTGCTGATCACGCTCGGCTTCGGCGCCGTGGGCTTCGCCGACGATTACCTGAAACTGTCGCGCCGCAACACGGCCGGCGTCTCCAAGCGCGCGCGGCTGGGCAGCGAATTCGCCATCTCGCTGATCGGCGGCTACTGGCTGCAAAGCCTGATGCCGGCCGACCTGGCCAACCACCTGGCCTTCCCGTTCATGAAGGACTGGCTGCTGCCGCTGGGCCTGGCCTTTCCGATCTTCGCCATGATCACGATCAGCGGCTTCGGCAACGCCGTCAATTTCACCGACGGGCTGGATGGGCTGGCGATCGTACCGGTCATCATCGCCGCCCTCGTCTTCGGGCTGATCGCCTATCTGGTCGGCAACCACGTCTTCGCGGACTACCTGCAACTGCACGCGGTGCCGGGCACGGGCGAACTGTGCGTCTTCTGCTCGGCCCTGGTCGGGGCGGGGCTGGGCTTCCTGTGGTTCAACGCCCCGCCGGCGGCGGTGTTCATGGGCGATACCGGCTCGCTCTCGCTGGGCGGCGCGCTGGGCGCGGTCGCGGTCGCGGTCAAGCACGAGCTGGTGCTGTGCATCGTCGGCGGCCTGTTCGTGGTCGAAACCCTGTCGGTGATCATCCAGGTCTTCTGGTTCCGCCGCACCGGGCGCCGGGTGTTCCTGATGGCCCCCCTGCACCATCATTTCGAAAAGAAAGGCTGGCAGGAGCCCAAGATCGTCATCCGCTTCTGGATCGTGTCCATCGTGCTGGGACTGTGTGGCCTCGCCACGCTGAAACTCCGATGACCCGCTTTCCCGCCCTCCTCTTCGCCGGCCGGCGCTACGCCGTGCTGGGCCTTGGCAATAACGGCGCACCGGCCGTCCGCGCCCTGGCCGCCATGGGCGCCTCGGTCCGCGCGTGGGACGACAATGCGGACGCCCGCCAGGCACTGGCCGACATCCCGGGCGTCACCGTGGCCCCGTTCGAATCCCTCGACGGCCTCGATGCGCTGGTACTGTCCCCCGGCATCCCCCACCTGCTGCCCAGGCCGCACCCCGTGGCCCTGATGGCGCGCGAGGCCGGCATCCCCATCCTGTCCGACGCCGACCTGCTGTACCAGGCCGTGCGCCGCGCCGGATCGCGGGCCCGCTTCGCCGGCATCACCGGCACCAACGGCAAGTCGACCACCACCGCCCTGCTGACGCACATGCTGGCCACGGCCGGCATCCCCGTCGCGGCCGGCGGCAATCTGGGCCCGGCATCGCTGTCCCTGCCATGCCTGCCCGACGACGGCGTGTATGTGCTGGAAATGTCGTCCTACATGCTGGAACGGTTGCAGGACCTGCATTTCGACGCCGCCTGCCTGCTGAACCTGACGCCGGACCATCTGGACCGCCATGGCGGCATGGCGGGCTACCTGCGCGCCAAATGGCACATCTTCGACAGCCAGCGGACGGGCGACCTGGCCGTGCTGGGCTTCGGCGACACGCCGGGCGACAGCGTCCCGCTCATGGTCGACGACCTGTCCGCCAGCGGCGGCCGGGTGGTGACGATCTCGGGCGCGTCGGACAAGGCCGACCTCTCCGGCGCCGGCGGCATCCTGCGCGACGCGGAAGGCATAATCGCAGACCTGGCCGAGGCCCCCGCCCTGCCCGGCGCGCACAATGCCGAAAACGCGGCGGCGGCAACGGCCATGGCCCTGGCGCTGGGCGTGCCCCGCACCGCCATCGCCCCGGCGCTGCGCACCTTCTCCGGCCTGCCCCACCGGCAGAAACCGGTCGCGACCATCGCGGGCATCCTCTTCGTCGACGACAGCAAGGCCACGAACGCCGATTCCGCCTCCCGCGCCCTGGGCTGCTACGACCGGCTGGTCTGGATCGCGGGCGGGGTGGCCAAGGCCGGCGGAATCGCCGATCTCGCGCCGCATTTCCCCCGCATCGCCCATGCGGTGCTGATTGGGCAGGACGCCCCCGCCCTGGCCGAAACGCTGGCCACGCACAATGTGCCCCACACGCAGGCCGGCACGATGGAGGCCGCCGTTCCGCTGGCCATGCACCTGGCACGGCAGACCGGGGCCGAGACCGTCCTGCTCTCGCCCGCCTGCGCCAGCTTCGACCAGTACAAGAGCTTCGAACATCGCGGCCGGCATTTCGCCGACCTCGTCCACGGGCTGGCGACAATGGAGGAACCGGGCTGATGGTCGGCATCTCGCGCGTCGATACCTCGTTCCTTGCCCGCTGGTGGCGCAATGTCGACCGGGTGACGCTGTCCTGCGTCTGCATCCTGATCGGCTTCGGCTACGTGCTGATGCTGGCCGCCAGCCCGGCCGTGGCCACGCGCATCGGCGCCTCGCGCGACATGTTCATCCTCAAGCAGGTGGTCTTCCTCTCCCTGGCCGGCCTGATCGTGGTCGCCACCTCCCTGCTCTCGCCGCGCGGAATCCGCCGGCTGGCGCTGGGCGGCTTCGTCCTGGCCATGGCCGCAACCGCGCTCACCCTGGTCCACGGGATCGAGATCAAGGGCGCACGGCGCTGGATCGCGCTGCCGATGATGTCGGTCCAGCCGTCCGAATTCCTCAAGCCCTGCTTCGCCGTCGTCACCGCCTGGCTGCTGACCGAACGGCGCAGCCGCCGCCTGCTGCCGGGCATGCCCATCGCGCTGGGCCTGTTCGCGGTCATCCTGCTGCTGCTGAAATCGCAGCCCGATATCGGCATGCTCAGCGTCATCACCACGGTCTTCATGGCCCAGCTCTTCATCGACGGGCTGAACATCTTCTTCGTCGGCGCCGGGGCCGGCTGCATGATCGCGGCCTTCCTGGGCGCCTACGTGGCCTTTCCGCATGTCCGCTCGCGCGTCGAGCGCTTCCTGCACCCCAATGTCGGCGACCATTACCAGATCGACACCGCACTGCGTGCCTTCGGCAATGGCGGCCTGATGGGGCGCGGCCCCGGCGAGGGGCGGGTGAAGGACCTGCTGCCCGACGCCCACGCCGATTTCGTCTTCGCCGTCGCGGGCGAGGAATTCGGCATGCTGGTCTGCCTGTTCATCATCGGCGTGTTCTGCCTGATCGTGGTCCGCGCCCTGCTGAAACTGCTGCGCGAGGACGACCAGTTCATCGTGGTGGCCACCGTGGGGCTGATCACGGGATTCGGCCTCCAGGCCTTCGTCAACATGGGCTCGACCCTGCACCTGATTCCGACCAAGGGCATGACGCTGCCGTTCGTGTCCTATGGTGGCTCGTCGGCCATATCGGTGGCGCTGACCATCGGCATGGTCCTGGCCCTGACCCGCCACCGCGTGGGCGAAAGCCGGATTCCGCACGGCCGCCCCGCCTTCCGGGTACGAAAGGCCACCGCATGAGCACGCAAGCCCCCTCCGGCGGCCGCCGCCCGATCGTCATCGCCGCCGGCGGCACCGGCGGCCATTTCATCCCCGCCGAGGCCCTGGCGCGCGCGCTGGCCGAACGCGGGCACCCGATCGCCCTGATGACCGACCGCCGCGCCGGCACGCGCGACCACGGCATCTTCGCCCAAGGGGCACAATTCGTCCTGCCCGGCGCCGGCATCGCCGGGCATGGGCTGGCCCGCGCCGCCCGCGCGGCCCTGGCGCTGGCCCGTGGCACGCTCCAGGCCCGCGCCATCCTGCGCCGGCTGGACGCGGCGGCGGTGGTCGGCTTCGGCGGCTACCCCTCGGTGCCGCCGCTGCTGGGCGCGCGCCTGCTCGGCCGCCATCGGCCGCCGATCGTCCTGCACGAAGGCAATGCCGTGCTGGGCCAGGCCAACGCCCAATTGGCCCGCTTCGCCGACGGCATCGCCACCTCGTTCCCCGTAGTCGCCCGCCTGCCGGCGGGGGCCGCGACAACCCTGACCGGCATGCCGGTGCGCGACACCATCGCCGCCCTGCACGACCAGCCTTATACCCCGCCCGGAGACACGATCCGCCTGCTGGTCTGGGGCGGCTCGCTGGGGGCCCGCGTGTTCAGCGACGTCGTGCCCGATGCCATCGGCCGCCTGCCCGCCGCCCTGCGCGCCCGCCTGCACATCACCCAGCAGGCCCGCGCCGAGGATGCCGAGCGCGTACGCGCCGCCTACACGGCCCTGGGCATCCCGGCCGAGATCTCGCCCTTCTTCGCCAACGTGCCGGAATTGCTGGGCGCGGCGCATCTGGTGATCGGCCGTGCCGGCGGCTCCTCGGTCGCGGAACTGACCGATGCCGGCCGCCCGGCGATCCTGGTCCCGCTGCCCATCGCCGCCAGCGACGAACAGGGCGCCAACGCCGCCTCGCTGGTCGCCGCAGGCGCGGCATGGATGATCCGCCAGCCCGATTTCACCGCCCCTTCCCTGGCGACACGGCTGGAGTCCCTGCTGTCCGACCCCACCGGTCTGGCCGACGCGGCAGCGGCCGCCCGGTCCCTCGGCCGGCCCGACGCCGCACGGCGCCTGGCCGATCTGGTCGAAGGACTCTTGCATCACCGCCCCGACCCCGCCTATCCGACAGCCGCCCAGACAGCAGCGACGCCAGCCGCCCAGACAGCCGCCACGACGGAGACGACCCCATGAGAGCCCTGCCCCTTTCCATCGGCACCATCCATTTCGTCGGGATCGGCGGCATCGGCATGTCCGGCATCGCCGAGGTGCTGCACATGCTGGGCTATGCCGTGCAGGGGTCGGACATCGCCGAGAGCGCCAACGTGCTGCGCCTGCGCGCGGCAGGCATCCCGGTCGCCATCGGCCACGACGCCGCAAACTTGGGCCAGGCCCAGGTCGTCGTCACCTCCACCGCCGTCAGGCGCGACAACCCCGAGGTCGTGGCCGCCCGCGCCCGCCTGATCCCGGTGGTACGCCGGGCCGAGATGCTGGCCGAGCTGATGCGCCTGCGCTGGTCCGTCGCGGTCGGCGGCACCCACGGCAAGACGACGACGACCAGCCTGGTCGCGGCGGTGCTGGAAGCCGCGCGCCTGGACCCCACCGTGATCAATGGCGGCATCATCGAGGCCTACGGCACCAACACCCGCATGGGCTCGGGCGACTGGATGGTGGTCGAGGCCGACGAGAGCGACGGCTCGTTCCTGCGCCTGCCCTCGGTCATCACCGTGGTCACGAACATGGACCCCGAGCATCTGGACCATTGGGGCACGCCCGAGGCGATGCAGGCGGCCTACGACCAGTTCGTGTCCAACATCCCCTTCTACGGCTTCGCGGTCCTGTGCATCGACCACCCGGCGGTGCAGCAGATGATCCCCCGCCTGTCCGACCACCGGATCGTCACCTACGGCTTCTCCCCCCAGGCCGACATCCGGGCCGAGAAGGTGATTACCGACAAGCTGGGCGCGACGTTCGAAGTCGTGGTGACCAACCGCAACCGCAACCGTACCCGCCGCGCGGGGCCGTTCCGCCTGCCCATGCTGGGCCACCACAACGTGCAGAACGCGCTGGCCGCCATCGCCGTGGCGGTGGAGATGGATATCGACGACGCGACCATCCGCTCGGCCTTCGCCGGCTTCAAGGGCGTCAAGCGCCGCTTCACCCGCACGGGCGAAACCGGCGGCATCACCGTGATCGACGATTACGGCCACCATCCGGTGGAAATCGCCGCCGTGCTCAAGGCCGCGCGCCAGGCCGGCGCGCGCGACGTCATCGCCATCGTGCAGCCCCACCGCTATTCGCGCCTGCAAAGCCTGTTCGGCGAATTCTGCACCTGCATGAACGACGCCGGCACCGTGATCGTGGCCGATGTTTACGCGGCCGGCGAGGCCCCGATCGAGGGCATCACCCGCGACGCGCTGGTCGACGGCCTGCGCGAGCGCGGGCACCGCTCGGTCGTGCCGCTGCCCGATCCGGAACATCTGGCGGAAATGGTCCACGCCATCGCCAGGCCGGGCGATTTCGTCGTCTGCCTCGGCGCGGGCAACATCACCAGCTGGGCCCAGGCCCTGCCCGCCCAGCTCGCCGCCCTGCAAAATCCCGGCGCCCGCAAGGGCGACTGCGCGGCATGACCATGGCGGCCACCGCGGACCACGCCCCTTCATGGACCGACGCCGTGCGCGCGGGCCTCGCCGGCCTGCGCGGACGACTGAGCCAGGACGCGCCGCTGGGCCCGCGCACCTGGTTCCGCGTCGGCGGCCCCGCGGACCTGCTGCTGCAACCCGCCGATGCCGACGACCTGGCGCACGCGCTGCGCCACCTGCCGCCCGACCTGCCGGTCACGGTGCTGGGCGCCTGCTCCAACGTCATCGTGCGTGACGGCGGCATCGACGGGCTGGTGATCCGCCTGGGCGGTGGCTTCGCGGACATCGCGGTCGAGCCCGACGGGCTGGTCGCGGGCGCCGCGTGCCTGGACATGGTGGTGGCCGAACACGCGGCGGCGGCCGGCCTCAAGGGACTGGAATTCCTGGCCGGCATCCCCGGCTCCATCGGCGGCGCGGTAGCGATGAACGCCGGCGCCTACGGCTCCGACATGGCAACCATCCTCGACTGGGCCGAGATCGTGACCCGCGACGGCACCACAGCGCGCCTGTCCGGCCCGGCGCTGGGCTTCGGCTACCGCCGCTCGCGCCTGCCGGCGGGTGCAATCGTCACCCGGGCCCGCCTGCGCGCTACCCCGGCCGACCCTGCCGAAATCCGGCAGGCCATCGCAACCATCCGCCAGTCGCGCGAGGACTCGCAGCCCACCCGCGCCCGCACCGGCGGCTCGACCTTCCGCAACCCCGAGCACGGCAAGGCGTGGGAGCTGATCGACGCCGCCGGCTGCCGGGGCCTGGCCCTGCACGACGCGCAGGTCAGCGAGAAACACTGCAATTTCATGCTCAACACCGGCAACGCCACCGCCGCCGACCTGGAAGAGCTGGGCGAAACGGTACGCGCGCGGGTCCAGGCCCGCACCGGCATCCTGCTGGAGTGGGAAATCAAGCGCATCGGCCGCCCCACACGCCCCGAAGCCCCCCAGACCGGAGAAACGCCATGACCATCCGCCCCCCCGCGCGGCACGTCACGGTCCTGACCGGCGGCGTCTCCGCCGAACGCGCGGTCAGCCTGTCCAGCGGCGCCGGCATCAGCGCGGCGCTGCGCGAGGAAGGGTACGAGGTCCGCGTCCTCGATGCCGGCCCCGACCTGGGCGCCATCGTGGCGGAGCTGGGCAGCCACCGGCCCGACGTGGTCTTCAACGCCCTGCATGGCCGCCTGGGCGAGGACGGCGCGATCCAGGGCGTGCTGGACTGGATGAACATCCCCTACACCCATTCCGGCGTCCGTGCCTCGGCCACGGCGATGGACAAGGCGGCGGCCCGCGCCGTCTTCCGCGCCGCCGGCCTGCCGGTAGCCGAGGGCGCGGTCATCGACATCGCCGATTTCCCCGCCGCCGACCCGCTGGCCGCCCCCTATGTCATCAAGCCGCTGAACGAGGGCTCGTCGGTGGGGGTCGAGATCGTGCGTCCGGGCTCCAACCGCCGCGCCGCCATCGCCGCCGCCTGGACCTACGGCCCGCACGCGCTGGTCGAGGAATTCATCCCCGGCCGCGAACTGACGGTAGGCGTGATGGGCGACCGCGCCCTGACCGTGACCGACATCACCCCCAATCCGGCCCAGGCGCACGAATTCTACGATTATGCCGCCAAATACGCGGCCGGCGGCTCGCAGCACATCCTGCCCGCCCAGATCCACCCTGACGCCTTCGCCCAGGCGCTGGAAATGGCGGTCGCCGCCCATCGCGCGCTGGGCTGCTCCGGCGCGACCCGCACCGATTTCCGCTACGACGACACGCGATGCGGCGACGGCCCCGGCCGCCTCGTAATCCTGGAGGTCAACACCCAGCCCGGCATGACCCCGACCTCGCTGCTGCCCGAACAGGCGCAGACGCAGGGCGTCGGCTACGGCGCGCTCTGCCGCTGGATGGTCGAGCACGCCGCCTGCCGCACATGACCGCACGCGCCATGACCCCTCCATGAGACGGACAGGAGACAATCGCGACGACCGCCCGTCCCGGCTGTCGATCTTCCTGCGCCGGCGCCGGCGCATGGTGCGGCCGCTCGGGCTGGCGATCGTGCTGGCGGTCGTGGGCGCGGGCGGCGTGGTGGTGGTGCGCGACATGAAGTCCGAGGAACGGTTCGCCCCGATCCGCGCCCGGCTGGTCAGCATGCTGCCCCTGCGCATCACCGACATCCAGATCAGCGGCCGCGTACTGACCAACGAGACCGCGCTGCGCGACGCGCTGGGCGTGCGCGTCGGCGACGCGGTCCTGGGCTTCTCGGTCGAGGGCGCGCGCGAGCGGATCGACGCCCTGCCCTTCGTCGACCATTCGGTGGTCGAGCGCCACCTGCCCGGCACCATCGTGGTGCGCCTGACCGAGCGCAGCCCCTTCGCGGTCTGGCAGAACCAGGGCCGCTTCATGCTGATCGACCGCGCCGGCAACCAGGTCCGCGACCAGGGCATGACGGGCAAGGACGCACAGGCATTCATGCAGTTGCCGCTGGTGGTCGGGCTGGGCGCCAATACCGCCGCCGGAGCGCTGATCGACGCGTTGGCGGCCCAGCCCGTGGTGCGCGACCATGTGGCCGCCGCCGTCCGCGTCGGCCTGCGCCGCTGGAATCTGGTGCTGCGCGACGGCACCACCGTCCTGCTGCCGGAAGGCGAGGAACTCCCGGCCCTGAAACGGCTGGCCGACCTCCAGGCCGCGATGAAACTGCTGGACCGCCCGGTCATCAGCATCGACCTGCGCCTGCCCGACCGCATGGTGGTGGAACAGCCGCCCCCGGCCGATGCCACCGCCGCCGACCAGCCCGCATCGGCCCCGCCGCCCTCCGGCGGCCCGAAGCCCCCCGCCCATGACGCCACCGCCCCAACCGGCACCGGCAACGGCAACGCCACGGGCACCTCCCCGCCCCCCAGGCCGGCCCCCCGCGCCACGGCGGCGGCCGAGGACCGGGCCCCCCGTCCGCCACCCGCCGCGCAGCATGGCCTGCCGCCGCCGGTCTCCGCGCTGGCCCCGCCCACCGCGTTCCCGTCATCATCCCCATCCGGGCAGGCCCAGCCCCGCAAGGCCCTGCCCCCCCCGGTTCCCAACCTGCCGCCGAATGGCGAGCCCGAAGCGAGGAGGCGCGCATGAACGATCTGGTCGTGGTCCCGCAGGGCACCGAACCCGCCCCGCCCGCCCCCCGCCGCCGCCGTCGCGCCCGGGCGCGCGAACAGGCACTGGTGCCGGCCGCCCAGTCCGGCCGCAGCGTGGCGCTGCCGCCGCCCGACGACCCCACGCCGCCGCGCAGCTGGCGGCCGGGCACGTTCGGCGTGCTCGATATCGGCTCGACCAAGATCATGTGCCTGATCGGCCGGGGCGAGGCCGACGGCAGCCTGCGCGTGCTGGGCCATGGCTGGCGCCGCTCGCACGGCGTACGCTGCGGCGGCATCGTGAACCTGCACGAGGCCGAGGCCGCGATCCGCGCCGCCGTCGGCCAGGCCGAGGACGCCGCCGAGCGCCGGCTGGACAAGGTCTACGTCAACCTTTCCTGCGGCCATCCGGAAAGCCGGCTGTTCAACGTCCGCTGGCCGGTGGGCGGGCGCGAGATCACGGCGTCCGACGTCCGGCGCGTCGTGACCGAGGGCCAGATGCGGGCGATGTCCGAGGGCCGGTCGACCATCCACACCATCCCGCTCGATTTCTCGGTGGACGAAACCTCCGGCGTGCCCGATCCGCGCGGCCATCTGTGCGACCAGCTCACCTCGCGGCTGCACGTCATCGACGCCTCGACCACCGCCCTGCGCAATCTGGAAACCGTACTCTCCCGCGCCGAGCTCAAGATCGAGGAACTGGTCTCCGCCCCCCTCGCCTCGGGCCTGGGGGTGCTGGACGAGGACGAGCGCGAACTCGGCGTCACCGTGGTCGACATGGGCGGCGGCACCACCTCCATCGCCATCTTCGGCGAGGGCCACCTGCTGCATACCGCCTGCCTGCCGGTCGGCGGCATGCACATCACCCGCGACATCGCCCATGTTCTGTCCACGTCGATCGACAGCGCGGAATGGCTGAAAACCATGTATGGTTCGGCCGAACTCTCGGCCGACGACGACATGGACCTGCTGCCGGTCCAGCTGATCGGCGACAGCGAACATCAATTCGTCAAGATTTCCCGCTCCAAGGTGGTCTCCATCATCCGGCCAAGGATCGAGGAAACGCTGGAGATGGTCCGCGACCGGCTGGAATCGGCGGGCGTCGGGCGGGCAACCGACGGGCGCGTGGTGCTTACGGGCGGCGCGTCGCTGCTCGACGGGGTGGGCAGCATGGCCGCGCGCATCCTCAACCGCCAGGTGCGGCTGGGCCGGCCGAACATCATTCGCGGCCTGCCGGAAGATCCGGCGGCCTGGCCTTCCTTCGCAACCTCCACCGGCCTGCTGGCCTGGGCGGCGGGCGGCGGCGGGGCCCTGGGCGACATGGATTTCTCCGAGCCCCGGCCACGCGGTTTGCTACGCCGCGTCGTGGAATTCATACGAGACAGGGTATAGGAAGATGATTCAGAATATCCCCTGAAAATCCGCATGCGAATCGGTACCGAAAAATCTAACGACTCGTCCTGGGAGACGTCCATGACCCTGAATCTCAGCATTCCGCAGCAGAACCACTCCGACTTCACGCCGCGGATTACCGTGATCGGCGTGGGCGGCGGCGGGACGAACGCGGTCGACAACATGATCCACCTGCAGCTCCAGGGCGTGGAATTCGTCGTCGCCAACACCGATGCGCAGCAATTGTCGCACAGCAAGGCCGACCGCCGCGTCCAGCTCGGCCCGCACCTGACGCAGGGCCTCGGCGCCGGCGCCAAGCCCGAGATCGGCCGCGCCGCCGCCGAGGAAGCCGCCGACGAGCTGGCCCGCCATCTCGAAGGCGCGCACATGGTCTTCATCACCGCCGGCATGGGCGGCGGCACCGGCACGGGTGCGGCACCGGTCATCGCCCGCATGGCGCGCGAGCGGGGCATCCTGACCGTGGGCGTCGTCACCAAGCCCTTCACCTTCGAGGGCGGCCGCCGCTCCAAATCGGCCGATGCCGGCATCGCCGAGCTTCAGCAGTATGTCGACACCCTGATCGTCATCCCCAACCAGAACCTGTTCCGCCTCGCCACCGAGCGGACAAGCTGGAAGGACGCGTTCAAGATGGCCGACAACGTCCTCTACATGGGCGTGCGGGGTGTCACCGACCTCATGATGGCCCCCGGCCTGGTCAATCTCGATTTCGCCGATATCCGCACCGTCATGGCCGAGATGGGCAAGGCGATGATGGGCACCGGCGAGGCCGAGGGCGAAAACCGCGCCATCTCCGCCGCCGAGGACGCGATCTCCAACCCGCTGCTGGAAGATACGTCGATGGCCGGCGCGCGCGGCCTGCTGATCAACATCACCGGCGGCGAGGACATGACGCTGTACGAGGTCGACCAGGCCGCCAACCGCATCCGCGAGGAAGTGGCCGACGACGCCAACATCATCTTCGGCTCGGCCATCGACGAATCGCTGACCGGCCGCATCCGCGTGTCGGTCGTCGCCACCGGCATCGACAGCCCGCCGGCCCGCGCGGCCGAGCCCCAGGCCGCCGAAGCCGCGCCGCAACCGGCCCCGGCCGCCGAGGCCCCGACGGCACACGCCACCACCGCCCACCCGACCGCCGAGGCCCACACCCAGGCGCAGGCCGACGCCGCCGCCCAGGCGGCCCGTCACCCGGCGCCCAATTTCATGAACACCGCGCCGGTCTCGGCCCCGTCGCCCCACTCGATGCCCCAGCAGGTGCTGCAACAGGGCGCCCGTCCCTCGCCGCGCTCGTCCCTGTTCTCCGAACAGCCGCGCGCGCCCGAGCCCCAGCCGGCCGCCCCGCGCGGCAGCCTGTTCAACATCGTCACCGGCGTCCTGCGCCGGGGCGCGACCCCGGCCGCCGACACCCAGCGCGCCGAACCCGCCCTGCCGGAACAGGAACCCTCCGCCACCGTCCGCCAGGCCTCGGCCGACGAAGTCGGGCTGGATATTCCCGCCTTCCTCCGCCGCCAACCCTGAGACCGTGCCCGTAAATGCGCGCTGGCGGCGATCCGTCGCGCGTTTCCTGCGCTTCGGTGCTCACGGCCATTGAGGCCGCTCCGCTCCGATGCTCGGAAACACGCGACGGGCGCGGCCCTTTGGGCCGCTCTCGCTCGCCAGCCCACATTTCCGGGCACGGTCTCCCCCCTCGCCCGGTTCAAAATTTCGGGTCGCCCGCATTCCCGCGCGCGCGCTTCCGCGCTGCCTCTCCCGTTCTGTCCGCATTGCGTATTGTGACTTAATTTCTTCTTTATGTTTCAGTCTGTTAAGTCGTAATAGTCGGCAATAAACAGTGACTCGCGCTCCCGCTTTCCTGCGGTTACAGATCAGGCTGTCGGTTCTGTAACGGCCAGGCAAGAAGCAGCGGAAACAACGGCAGGGGACTGGAATGGACGGAATGCTGACGATGTCGGAGCAGGAATCGTCGCTCATCGGCGAGACCCTTTCCACACGTCCCCTCCCCACGCGCGTCGCCCGCCAGCATACGCTCGGCCAGAGCATTTCCTGCGTCGGGGTCGGCCTGCATACGGGCCTGCGGATCCGCCTCGCCCTGCATCCGGCGGCCGAGAATACCGGCATCGTCTTCCGCCGGACCGATCTCGACGGGCGCACCATCCCGGGCCGTTTCGATCATGTGGTCGATACCCGCCTGTCCACCGTCATCGGCGATCCCACCACGCCCGCCCTGCGCGTCGCGACCATCGAGCACCTGATGGCCGCCCTGTCGGCCACCGGAATCGACAATGTGCTGATCGATGTCGACGGGCCGGAACTGCCGGTGCTGGACGGTTCGGCGGCCGATTTCGTCTTCCTGCTCGATTGCGCCGGACTGGCCGAACAGGCCGCCCCCCGCGCGGCGATCGATATCCTGCGCCCCGTCCGCGTGACCGACGGCGACGCCTTCGCCGAACTGCGCCCGGCGCGCGATCCCGGCCTCGCGCTGACCATGTCGATCGATTTCCCTGTCGCCGCCATCGGCGAGCAGAGCTTCACCGCCCGCCTCGACCGCCGCAGCTTCCGCGACGAAATCGCCAATTGCCGTACGTTCACCCTGCGGCAGGAAATCGAGGCCCTGCACGCCGCCGGCCTGGCGCGCGGCGGCTCGCTGGCCAATGCCATCGTGGTCGATGGCGCCGCCATCCTCAACCCGTCCGGTCTGCGCCGCCCCGACGAATTCGTGCGCCACAAGATGGTCGACGCGGTGGGCGACCTGTACCTGGCCGGCGCCACCATCAACGGCATGTTCACCGGCCATAAATCCGGCCACGCGCTGAACAACCGCCTCCTGCGCACCCTCCTTGCCGACACCACGGCCTGGCGCCCCCACGCGCGGGCCACGCGCGCCCCCCTCCGCGCCGCAGCCTGAGACCCTGCCCGTAAATGCGCGCTGGTGGCGATCCGGCGCGCGTTTCCTGCGCTCCGATGCTCACGGCCGTCAAGGCCGCTCCGCTTCGGTGCTCGGAAACACACGACGGGCGCGGCCCTGCGGGCCGCTCTCGCTCACCAGCCCACATTTCCGGGCAGGGTCTCCCCTCACCCGATTCAGGCCGTCGAGGCGCGCCGCTTTCGTGCCTGGGAACACGCGCCGCCCAGCCATCCGGGGCGCTTCCGCTCACCGTCGCGCATGACCGGACAGGCTCCCGCCGCGCGTCCGACCGACCAAATTCAGGCCGGATCGCATTGAAAACGACGCCATGGCCTTCACCCCGGCCCGCCGCATGATATAAGGCAAACCGAACTGGAAGAGCCGGCATGTCCCTGCGCAGCATTCGAAACCATTCCGCTGACCGTTCGGCCGGCCGTCGTGCCGCCCGATACGCCTCGATCGCCGTCATCCTGTCGCTCGCCGCGTGCAGCGGCGACAAGAAGACGATCAACGACCTGGAATCGCATGTGCCCCCGGTCGATACGCTCTACAATAACGGCATCGACGCCCTGCGCGACCAGCGCTACGCCCTGTCGGCGGCGGAATTCGACGTCCTGCAACAGAACTATCCCTATTCCGCCTACGTCGCGAACGCGCAGCTGATGGCCGGCTACGCCGACTACCTGCAAGACAAGTATCCCGACGCGGTGCAGCAGCTCGACCGCTTCCTGGAACTGCACCCGACCAGCCCCGATGCCGCCTACGCCTTCTACCTGCGCGCCCTGTGCTATTACGAGCAGGTGGCCGAGGTGCAGCGCGACCAGCAGGGCACGATCGAGGCGATGAACGCGCTGGAAGAAGTCATCACCCGCTTCCCGCAATCGCCCTACGCGCGTGACGCCCAGCTCAAGATCGACCTGTGCCGCGACCATCTGGCCGGCAAGGAAATGCTGGTCGGCCGCTTCTACGAGCAGCAGCGCTCCTATCATTCGGCCGTCAACCGCTACCAGCGCGTGGTGCAGGATTTCCAGACGACCAACCATGTGCCGGAAGCACTGGAACGGCTGGTCGAGGTCTATCTGAACCTGGGCCTCACCGACCAGGCCCGCCGCACCGCCGCCGTGCTGTCCTACAATTATCCGGGCAGCAAATGGTACCGCTACGCCTACGATACGCTGCGCAGCAAGCACCTGCTGTCCCCCGACACCCCGCTGCCGGGCTCGGTCCCGGGCAAGGCCCCCGCCAAATCGGCCGATGCCGACGATGCGACCGACAAGCCGCTGCCCAAGACCAAGGTCCCGCCGCCGCCGTCCCAGGCCACGCATGCCCAGCGCGGCTTCTTCTCGCGCATATGGCATTCCGTATTCTGACGGGCGTGGGGGCCCTCCTCGCGCCGTCCGGGGCAACCCGATGCTGACCCATCTGTCGATCCGCGACGTCGTCCTGATCGAACGGCTGGACCTGCCGTTCTCCCCCGGCCTCACCGTGCTGACGGGCGAGACCGGCGCCGGCAAGTCCATCCTGCTCGACAGTCTGGGCCTGACGCTGGGCGAGCGCGCCAGCGCCGGGCTGGTTCGCGCCGGCGCCGAGCAGGCCAGCGTCACCGCCTGTTTCGACCTGCTGCCCGACCACCCGCTGCACGCCCTGCTGGGCGAACAGGGCATCGTCATCGACGACCCGCGCGAACCGCTGGTGCTGCGCCGGATCGTGACGGTGGACGGCCGCTCCCGCGCCTATATCAACGACCAGCCGGTGGGCGTGAACCTGCTGCGCCGGGCGGCGGCATTGCTGGTCGAAATCCAGGGCCAGCACGAACAGATGGGCCTGGCCGACCAGGGCACCCACCTCGATCTGCTCGATTCCTTCGGCGTCCCCCCCGCCCTGCGGGCCGACACCAATACCGCCTACCGTGCCTGGATGGCGGCAACGGCCGAACTGGCCGCCGCCCGCGCCACGATGGAAAGCGCGGCGCGCGAGGAAGAATGGCTGCGCCAGTCGGTCGAAGACCTCTCCACCCTCGCCCCGCAGGAGGATGAGGAAACCCACCTGGCCGGCATGCGCCAGAGCCTTCAACAGGGCGAGCGGCGCGGCGAGGCCATCGCCGCCGCGCTGGCCGAACTCTCGCCGCGCGACCGCCGCTCCTCCGGCCCCGCCGCCGCCTTGCGCGGCGCCAGCCGCACCCTGCAACGCCTCCTGCCCCCGCCCGGCGACACCACGGCCGCCGAAGGCGCCGACCGGCTGGCGCACGAGGCCCTAGGCGCCCTGGAACGCGCCGAGGAAGCGCTGGGCGAAGCCGAAACCCTGCTCTCCCGCCTCGCGGCCGAAGCCGATTCCGACCCCCGCCTGCTGGAACAGACCGAGGAACGGCTGTTCGCGCTGCGGGCAGCCGCCCGCAAGCACGGCGTCTCGGTGCCCGAACTGCCCGGCCTGCTCGCCGCCCTGAGCGACCGGCTGGCCGCCCTCGATTCCGGTAATATCCGCATCGGCGCGCTGGAGACCATGGTCCGCGAACGCCGCACCCGGTTCGAAGAGGCCGCCGGCCTGCTGTCGGCCGCGCGCGAAAAGACGGCCCGCCGGCTGGAGGGCGCCGTCACGGCCGAACTGAAGCCGCTGCGGCTGGAACGCGCCCGCTTCTTCGTCACCCTGCCCACCCTGCCGCCCGAGGCCTGGAACGCGCGGGGCCGCGAACAGGCCGCCTTCCAGATCGCCGCCAATCCCGGCCAGCCCCCCGGCCCGCTGGCCAAGGTCGCCTCGGGCGGCGAATTGTCGCGCCTGATGCTGGCACTGAAAGTCGTGCTCGCCGGCCGCTCCGCCGTGCCGACCCTGGTGTTCGACGAAGTCGATTCCGGCGTCGGGGGCGCCACGGCGTCTGCCATTGGCGAGCGCCTGTCCCGCGTGGGGCAGGATGTCCAGGTCCTGGTCGTCACCCACAGTCCCCAGGTCGCGGCACGCGGCAACGCCCATCTGCGCATCAGCAAATCGGTGGCCAAGGGCCGAACCGAAACCCGCGCCGAACCGTTATCGGCCGAACAGCGGCGCGAGGAAATCGCCCGCATGCTGGCCGGCGACACCGTTACCGAGGCCGCGCGGGCGGCGGCCGACAGCCTTCTGCAAGGGTAGTTGCCCATGTTCCCCGCCACCCCGGGCGAAACGCCCGACCCGGCCCCCGACCACGCCACGGCCGACCTCGCCACCATCGACCCCGCCGCGCTGACCGAAGCCCAGGCCGAGGCCGAACTGGCGCGCCTGGCCCGGCAGATCCGGGCGCTGGACCGCGCCTATTACGAAAACGACGCCCCCGCCGTCACCGACGCCGAATACGATGCGCTGCGCCGCCGCAACCTGGCGATCGAGGCCCGCTTTCCCGCGCGGCAGCGCGCCGACAGCCCGTCGCTGCATGTCGGGGGCGCCCCCGCCCCCACCTTCAGCCGGCATCGCCACCTGGTGCCCATGCTGTCGCTGGACAATGCGTTCGACCGCGAGGAATTTGAATCCTTCGTGACCCGCGCAGCCCGTTTCCTCGGCCTGGACGAGGACAGGGCCCGCGCCCTGCGCTTCGTCGCCGAACCCAAGATCGACGGATTGTCGATCAGCCTGACCTACGAACATGGCCAGTTCGTACGCGGCACCACGCGCGGCGACGGCACCGAGGGCGAAGACGTCACCGCCAACCTGCGCACGCTGCACGACCTGCCGCACACGCTCAAAGGCCACGCTCCGGCACTGATCGAAATCCGGGGCGAAGTCTTCCTCTCCAAACCCGCCTTCCTGGCGATCAACGAGGCCCAGGCCACCGCCGGCCAAAAACCGTTCGCCAACCCGCGCAACGCCGCCGCGGGCTCGCTGCGCCAGCTCGACCCGGCCATCACCGCCCGCCGCCCGCTGTCGCTGTTCGCCTACGCACAGGGCTTCTCGTCGGAACGCGTGGCCGATACCCACTGGCATTATCTGGACCGGCTGCGGGACTGGGGCTTCACGGTCAACCCGCTGTCGAAAATCGTCGAAAGCGCGGCGGAAGCCGAATCCTTCATGGACGACATCGCCCGCGACCGCTCGGGGCTGGAGTACGACATCGACGGCGTCGTCTACAAGATCGACGACCTGGCCTTGCAGGATCGCCTGGGCTTCGTCGGCCGTGCTCCGCGCTGGGCCATCGCGTGGAAATTCCCCGCCGAACAGGCCATCACGCGCCTCACCCGCATCGACATCCAGGTGGGCCGCACCGGCGCGCTGACTCCGGTGGCGATCCTGGAGCCGGTCAATGTCGGCGGCGTCATCGTCACCCGCGCGACATTGCATAACGAGGACGAAATCCTGCGCAAGGATGTCCGCGCGGGCGATCTGGTCACGATCCAGCGCGCGGGCGACGTCATTCCGCAGATCCTGGGCACGGTCCCGCGCAAGGAGGGCGACCCGCCGCGCGGCGAACCCTTCGCCTTCCCCCATACCTGCCCGATCTGCCACGCCCACGCCGAACGCCCGCCAGGCGAGGTCGTGTGGCGCTGCACCGGCGGCCTGACCTGCCCGGCGCAGGTCGTGGAACGGCTGATCCATTTCGTCTCGCGCGACGCCTTCGACATCGACGGGCTGGGCGAACGCACGATCACCGAATTCCACGCCGACGGCCTGCTGAAAACCCCGGCCGACATCTTCCGTCTTCCGAACCACGAGGAAGACATCGCCAAACGCGAGGGCTGGGGCGAACTCTCCGCCCGCAACCTCACGGCCGCGATCGACGCCCGCCGGACCATCCCGCTGGCGCGCTTCATCTACGCGCTGGGCATCCGCCGCATCGGCGCCAGCAACGCCCGATTGCTGGCCCGCCATTACGGCTCCTACGCCAACTGGCGCGAGCAGATGCTGGCCGCCACCACCATCGGCTCCGACGCCCGGCTGGCCCTGGGCTCGATCACCGGCATCGGCACCACGATTGCCGACGAACTGGCAGCCTTCTTCGTGGAATCCCACAACCTCGCCACCCTCGACGACCTCCGGGCCATGCTCACGACGATCGAGGACGAAGCCCCCCAGAGCGAAGGCACCCTGTCGGGCAAGACCATCGTCTTCACCGGCACCCTCACCACCATGACCCGCCCCGAAGCCAAGGCCATCGCCGAACGCCTGGGCGCCCGCGTCACCGACAGCGTGTCGAAGAAGACCGACCTCGTCGTCCTGGGCACCGACGCCGGCTCCAAGGCCCGCAAAGCCGCCGAACTGGGCCTCGACACCCTGGACGAACCCGGCTGGCGCGAACTGGCCGGCCTGCCGGAGGCCTGAGGCACAAGGTTCGGCCAAGCGCATCCGGCAAGCCCTCTACCGCCCCCACAGTCCCCGGAATCAGGCAGACGCGTTCCGGCGAAAGATGCGGGCAGCATCGGCAACCAGTTCAGCGTTCGAACCCGCGACGGCTCCATCCGCGCGCCGGCACCCATCCTCCAGCCCGACGCGTGCGGACCAGCACCGCCGACGTGCCTGTTCGACAAAATGCCAGACGGTCGCATCGAGCCCATGCAACAGGACGGGGCACGCAACGCGCGCCTCCTGCAAGACCCGCGCCATGTCCTCCGTCACTCGGTCGGCCTCATCGAGATTCTGCTCTTCGATCTCGATGAGAACCCGAAAAACACGATGGCAGTCCGGCAGCGCGACAAACCGCCTTGCATCCCCAACCGTCGCCAGCCCAGCCTCGACACCAACCCCCATAGCCTGAAGCAGGGACATCACGGCCGGCGCATCCGGCTCGGAAAGATTGACCGAGGCATAATCCGGCAGCACCCGCCAGCCGGATATACGCTCGCGTGTCAGCGTCTCGTCGGCTTCGATCCAGGCCCCCGTCGACACCCCGACCAGGGTCCCCGGACATATGCGACGCACCGCGATCATCAATGCGTCCACGGCAGCCAGGCTTTCACGCCCATCGGGCCCGCGCGGATGAACATGCAGTTCGGCGGCCCCGGCCCCGATACAGGCAAGGCCGTCACGTGCCATCGCTTCAATCGTCAGCGGCAAGCGTGGATGATACCCTGCCGGGCGCGCACCATTGAGACATGCCTGAACGATCATCCAGATCTCCCGAACATCCGGTCAGCAGAGAGAGGATGAAAAAATATCCTTTCTGCCAAATCACTTTCTCAATCAGTCATCCTCCCCGTCCGCACGCCATGCGCAATCTCGGGCCTGCCCGCCTCTTCGGCCTGCCTTGCGGCCGCTTCGAAATCATAGGCAACCGCCCGAAGGTCGACAGCCCACCCGACACCGCTACGGACTGCCGTGACAGGCAAACACCCGTCCATCCACAAGGGTCAGGGTCCCGGGAAGTGACCCGAGCCAGTTCCCGTGCCTTTCGTTCAGGCGCGGTCGCGCGAACCTTTCGGACGCCCCCGTCCCGCCCGTCAGCAATTGCCGTTCGTGGTTGCCCGCAGAGTATACGCGGCAAGTCCCATCTGAAGATCCGCGCCGGCCGCCGGATCAAACGGTCCGGAGACCAGATCGCCCAGATTGACGTGATTACGCAACATCCCCACGGCAACCCAACGATCCCGCAACGACGGCGGACGAATCCACCCTGCGCGAAGCACGCAGGTCTTCCCGTATCAGTGCTGAAACTGCTCCAGCCACATCACCAGCCTTCCGGCCAGCGCAATCCGCGCATCGGAAAAACTGTGGTCGGTCTCGAACGTCTCGGCATCCAGATGCCGCGCACCCGCCTTGCGCGCGGCGCGCGCGGCAGCCTCGGCCATGAAGCCGATGCCGCGCGTCGTACCCAACAGCGCCAGCGGCCGCCCGGCCAGCGCGGGCATCGCAGCAACCAGGTCCAGCGGCCGGCCGGCATGCGCCGTCTCCGCCATGATCGCATCCTCGCTGGTCCCCGCCAGCGGCGGCATGTCGCCGCGCACTTCGTCGAGCAGGAAAGCCTGCCGCTTCGCCGGATCGGCAAAGCTGCGGCCAATGGCGGCAAAGTCGGCAGGGTCGATCAGAAAGGCCCCGATCACGCGCGGATCGTCCGCGCCAACCCGCGCGGCCACGATCCCGCCCATACTATGCCCGGCCACCGCGATCCGGGACGGGTCGATCCCGAACCGCGCAACCACTTCCGGCCGCCGCAGATAAGCCAGCGCGGTGGCACCATCCTGCAGGCAATTGGCGAACGAGAACCGGCCGGGGCTGCCCCACGATCCGCGATAATGGAATGTCAGCACATTCCACCCCGCCCGCCGCGCCGCCTGTGCCAGGTCCAGATTCTGCTCGTTCCCCGGAAACCCGTGGAACAGCAGCAATGTCGGATGCGGCCCCACGCCGGCCGCGCGATACATCACGGCATTCAGCGCGCCCTCCTGGGCAGGGATCACGAACGCCGCCATCGCCGCCGGATGCGCCCTGTCGGCCGGCGGATCGGCGATCACGGCCACCGGCGGCGGGGCAGCCAGCACGGCGGCCGGTGCGATAAGAAAAAGCGGAAAAAGAAAATATCGCATCAACACGCTCCTGTCCTGCCCCTCGCAACCTGCTTCACTTCGGCACGCCCGGCACCAGCAACAGGGCCAGACTTTCGGGCGGCAGCGTGACATCGCACCGGCTCGCCCGCGCACAATCCGCCACAGGTTGCGGCGCGGGCAGGCGGGCCGCGGCCATCAGCGCGCCGGCCTGCTGCGATGTCGGCGACACCGGGCGCCCCATGGATTCGAACACCGCGGCAGGCGTGCCATGCGTGCGATCGATCACGATCATCGTTGCGCCATCGACCGATTTCACGCCCCTGAACGCCAGATGCTGCGCCCGCGCCCGCTGCGGGTCGCGGTTCCACAGCGCGACCGCAATCGCACCATCCTCCCGCCGGGTCGCGAGGATATCGTCACCGCCCGACCCGGCCGGCAACCGCCGGTCTCCCAGACGATGCAGCAGCGCAAAGGCATTGAACGCAGGCTTGGGAATGCCATGGGTCGTCAGCAACCCATAGGCGCCCGGAATCTCGTTGGCCATCACCCCCTGCTCCTCGAAATCGTCCGAAAACGTCCAGTAGGACATGATCGGCGCCAGCCCGTCGCAGTCGTGCACCGTCTGCGCAATCCACGGCGCGATCCATGGACGATCGGCGCTGCCGTTATGAATATCCCAATCCGCACCGAATTCGGTGATGTAGAGCGGCAGGTCCGGATGCCCCGAACGATCGATCGCCCGCCGCGCCGTCCGCGTCGCATCGCAGACCGTGTTGCCCGTATTGTCGGGCGATTTCGGCAATCTGAGCAGATCGGGCGGATCGTTGGCATAGATATGTGTCGAGACGAAATCGACCGGCACATGCGCGCGGGTCACATGCTCGACAAAATCGCCAACCCAGTGAATGGCCCCCGTCGCAGGCCCGCCGACACGCAGGGCCGGATCGACCGCCTTGATGGTGCGGGCGGTATTGTCGTAGAGGGCGAAATAGGTCGCCATCCGGGGCTGCGCCACCCAGGTCGCCTGGTCGGGCTCGTTCCAGACTTCGAACGGCCATTGCCGGACTTCCCCGGCGCCGTAACGCTGTTCCAGATGTTCAACGAAGGCGCGGATCAGCGCGTTCCAGTCCTCCATATGCGCCGGAAAGGTCACATTGGCCCGGTACCACAGCGTCCCGCCGCTATAATCCGTGATCGGCCGCGCCGCCTCGTCCGCCTTGCGGTGCACCAGCGGCTCAAGCCCGCCATCGCGGCGCAGCACGTCGCTGCCAATGGCGCTCGGCATGAACGAAAGCTCGACCAGCGGCCGGATATGATGCGCCAGCAGCCCGTCATACACCGCATCGACCTTGCGGAAATTGTAATGCATGTGCCCGGCATCGTCCGGCGCCATGATGCCCATCGTGTCGTCGAAGATGCCGTGGAACCGCACATATCGGAAACCGGTCTCCTGCCGCGTCCTGTCGGCATTCCGCAGATAGCTCTCCGTCAGGACCATGTCGGCGCGGTCCGACCCGAACGCCTGCTCCCAACTATGCCGGAACGGTTTCCCGGCGCCGGACGCATCGATCTCTATGGCGGGCACATTGTCGGCCGCCCCGGCCCGGGCAGGCCACGACACGCCCCCCGCCACCAGAACCGCCGCCGCCGAGCAGACCCGAAAAATCCGAAACGCCGTCACCTTCTTCATCAACGCAAACACTCCCGGTCGAGGAAGCGGGACAGCATCGCAATGAACACGAACTTGTCAAATCCGCGATTTTTGCGCCACGCATGCCGCCCCTTCCCCCATCCGGCTGGCCGAACGGGGCGCGGATGCGCTAGCGTGGATGCCTCATGACACATTCCGCCCAGGGGCGTCCCGCCCCCATCCGCCTTCCCGCAGCCCCGCCGCCCCCCGGCCCCGGCCTCGCCGCCCGGGCGGAGGCACGGCCATGATGCTGCTGGCCGGGCTGGTCGCGGT
Source organism: Gluconacetobacter takamatsuzukensis (assembly GCF_014174275.1). Lineage (GTDB taxonomy): Bacteria > Pseudomonadota > Alphaproteobacteria > Acetobacterales > Acetobacteraceae > Gluconacetobacter > Gluconacetobacter takamatsuzukensis. The sequence goes on from NZ_JABEQK010000005.1 coordinate 108,390, forward strand.
CGTCATCCTGATCGGGTTCAGCATCCTGATCGCCCTGTCCGAAATCTCGTTCGCGGCAGCGCGCGAGGTACGGCTGCGCACGCGGGCCGAGGCCGGCGACAGCCGGGCGGTGAATTTCCTGCGCCTGCGCCGCAACAGCGGGCAGGTGGTCACGGTGCTGCAGATCTGCCTCAACGCGGTGGGCGTGCTGGGCGGCGTCATCAGCAGCGACATGGTCACCCCGCCGCTGGCCGACATCCTGCGCCGCGCGGGGCTGGACGGCACCCTGGCCGGCCATGTGGCGTCCACCGCCTCGTTCGTGCTGATCACCAGCCTGTTCGTGCTGTTCGCCGACCTGCTGCCCAAGCGCATCGCCATGAACGCGCCCGACCGGGTGGCCCTGAGCATCGGCTGGTTCCCCGCCATCGCGCTGAAGGTGCTGTACCCGTTCGTCTGGATCTTCTCCAAGATGTCGGACGTCATTCTCCGCGCCCTCAAGATCCCGGCCGCCTCGGCCGTCGAGCCGGTCACGCCCGAGGACCTGCGCGCCATCCTGGCCGCCGGCACCGCGTCGGGCGTCCTGCTGGAGCAGGAACACCAGATGATCCAGAACGTCCTGGGCCTGCAGGACCGTTCGGTGACCTCCGCCATGACCCCGCGCGACGAGATCGTGTTTCTCGACATGCAGGAAAGCGCCGAAATCCAGCGCGACAAGGTGCGGGCCAAGCCCTATTCCCGCTACCCGCTCTGCAATGGCGGGCTGGACAATGTCATCGGCTCGATCCGCGCCGAGGACGTGCTGGCCGCCGTGGTGGAAAAGCCCGAGGACGTCGACCCCACGGCCACGATCCTGCCGGTGGCCAAGCAGATCTCCCGCATGCGGCGCGACGTGCTGTCGCTGCCCGACACGCTCAATCTGTGGGACACGCTGGCCCAGTTCGACACCCACGGCGCGGGCTTTGCCCTGATCGTCAACGAATACGGGCTGGTCGTGGGGCTGATCACCTTCAAGGACATCATGGGCGCGCTGATGGACGGGCTGGCCAACCCGTTCGAGGAACAGGCCATCGTCCGCCGCGACGAGAATTCGTGGCTGATCGACGGCGCCGCCCCGATCGGCGACGTGATCCGCGAACTCGGCGTGCCCGACCTGCCCGACAGCCATAATTTCGATACGATCGGCGGCTTCGTCATGCACCGCCTGCGCCGCATGGCCCGCAAGGCCGACAAGGTCGAGGCCGCCAATTTCCTGTTCGAGGTCGTGGACGTCGAGGGCTTCCGCATCAACCAGCTTCTGGTCACGCGCCGCCCCCGCCGGCCCGATGCCGATCAGCCGTAATCGGGAATGCCGGGCATGGTGACAAAGCCCGGCAGCGCCCGCACCGCGCGGACCCAGCGCCGCAGCGCGGGATAGGCGGCATGCTCCTCGCCCCAGTCGCGACACAGCGCGGCGGCGGGGAACAGCGCAATATCTCCCACCGTCGGCCCCTCTCCCACCACCCAGCATCCTCCCTCCAGTCGCCGATGGGCCAGATGGTCCTCCACGATCCGCAACGCCGCCACCGCCGCGCGCCGGCGGTCGGATTGCGCATCTCCCGCACCTTCGAACAGGCAGGCCCGCCGCATCCGCGCCGCCGCACGCAACGGCCCGCCGGCAAACTGCAACCAGTGCGCAACCTGCGCGAATTCCGCCCGCCCCTCGGGCAGCCACGCCGGCCGCCCATGCGCCAGCGCCAGCAGCGCAGCCTCGGCCCCACACACCGCCTGCCCGTCGATATGCAGCACCGGCAACATCCCGGCCGGCGAGATCACGCGAAAAGCCGGCCCATCCTGCTGGCCGCCGGGCACGACATCGACCGCGACCCGCCGCGCCTGAAGCCCCAGCAGCGACAGGAACAGCCGGACCCGATAGCAATCCTCGTCCAGTTCGTCGTCGTGCAGCACCAGTTCGCTCATGCCACGCTTCCCGCCAGAAAAACCTGCCCGGCCCGTTCTTCCGCCCGCGCCCGCACATCCTGCGCCCAATCGGCCAGGTCATGCAGACGCTCCACTTCGGCAGGCGCCGCCGCCTGCACATGCAGCATGCACGCCCCCGCCCCGACCGGCAGCAGCGCCGCCAGCACCCGGCCCTCGACATCCCGATCCAGCACACCGGCCCGATGCCCGTCCGGCATTCCGATCGCCCGCGCCACATCATCCCACGGGGCCTCGATCCGCAGCGACCGCACCGGCAGCCAGGTCTCCTTCGCCGCCTCATCGCCCGGCAGCGGCCCCGCATCCTGGACCGAGGCCCAGACCAGCCCATGACCCTCCGCGACGCGCAAGGGCGCGGCCCGGATCGTGCCGGGCGGCGACAGGTCGGGATGGGCGGGGATATGCACGCACCGCCCGTCCGCCCCAAAGCGCCAGCCATGATACAGGCAGGCCAGCGCGCCCTCGCGCACAAAGCCCAGGCTCAGCCGCATGCCGCGATGCGGGCACCGATCGTCCCAAACATGCGCCTGCCCCTGCCCGTCACGCCAGACCGCGAGTTCCCGCCCGTGCACAACGCTGCCGACCACCGTACAGGGCTCCAGATCCGCCGACAGAACCAGCGGATACCATCCGCCGTCGCGACTCATACCCATCCCGCACCCCCCTCTTTCCACCCCGACACCCCACCATGATCCGATAGCGGCAGGCAGCGCATGACGGGCACCGGGCACCCTGCCGGCCCCAGGCTGCATGCCATTTCGAAGGCACCGACCATCGGTTCCGGCCCTGCGACCTCAAACACCACCCGCGCCGCCCCCGCCTCCACCACCACGCATTCCAGCCCCATCAGGGCGGCGCGCTCATGGGCAAAACACAGGATCGCGTCGACCGCCGTGCAGCCGTCCAACTCCAGACGCATCCGCTCCCGCCGGCTCATGCCTGCCTCCGCGCTGTCCCCGAATCCCCGATAGCCCGGCCTTTGGAAACGTGCCATCCCTGTTCCGAAACCGTACCGAACCGAGAGCGGCCATGATCCATGTCACAAGCCATGACGCGTTGCTGGTCATCGATCTCCAGAATGATTTCCTGCCCGGCGGCGCGCTGGCCGTGCGGGACGGCGATGCGGTCATCCCGATCATCAACCACCTGACCCTGCTGCCTTTCGGCCAGCAGGCCGCCAGCCAGGACTGGCACCCGCACGGCCATGTCTCCTTCGCCAGCACGCACGGGCGCAGAGCCGCCCCCGATCACTGGCCCGACCATTGCATCGCGGGAACGCACGGCGCCGAACTGGCCGCCACGCTGCACCAGGCACGAATCGGCATGGTCATCCGCAAGGGTCGCGACCCGGATATCGATAGCTATTCGGCCTTCATCGACAATGATCGCGCCACCCGGACCGGGCTGGATTCTTGGCTGGCTGGCCTGGGCATAAGCCGCGTCTTCATTACCGGGCTGGCGCTGGATTATTGCGTGCGCTTCACCGCCATCGACGCAAAGGCCCTTGGTTTCGAGACGATCGTGGTCGAAGATGCATGCCGCGCGGTCGGCCCCGATCCGCAGGAGACATGGCAGGTCCTGGCCCGGCACGGCATCGCGCGTGCCCAGGCCAGCGAACTCGCCGGCCTGTAGAGCAAGGGGGCGACCCGTTTCCGGGGGGAACCGCCCGGCGCCGGGTGGGACCGGCCCGGGCGATCATCGAGAGGGGAATGCGGAACCATGACCATTCCGGGTCAGGTATGACCACGCACGCGCCGACCAGGCGGCTTCTGACATCACGACGACATATGCTGGGACTGGCCGCCGGAGCGGCCGGCAGCGGGCTGCTGCGGCCACTAGGCCTACGGGCGCAGCCCCGGATCCTGCCCCCGGTGGCCGAGGCCGACGCACTGGTCGCCTTCGGCCATACCAGCCCGGTCACCGACGGCGGCTGGACGATGGCGCACGACCAGGGCGTGCAGGCGGTGCGGAAGGCCTTTCCGCGCCTGCGCACGGTATTTGTCGAAAGCGTGCCCTATTCGGCCGATGCCACGCGCATCTTCCGCCAGTTCGTGGCCGAGGGCGCGCAGATGGTCATCTCGACCTCGAACTATGGCGATTTCATCCGCGACGTCTCGGACCGCGCGCCCGAGGTCGCGTTCATGGAATGCGACGGCCATGCCGTCAGCGGCAATCTGGGCTGGTATTACATCACCCACTGGTATGCCAGCTACGTCATCGGCATCGCCGCCGGACTGATGACCCGCACCAACAAGCTCGGCTTCGTAGGCTCGTTTCCCATCCCGTCGGTCTATGCGGGGGCCAACGCCGTGCTGCTGGGCGCGCGTTCGGTCAACCCGGCGGTCACGTTGCAGGCGATCTCGATCAACGCCTGGTTCGATCCGCAGGCGGCCACCCAGGCCGGCACCGCGCTGGCCGAGAATGGCTGCGATTTCCTGTGCGGCATCATGGACGAACCGGCTTATCTGCGCGTGGCCGAACAGCGCGGCATCAAGGCCGCGATGTGGAACACCGACATGCGCCAGTATGGGCCCGAGGCCTATGTCAGTTCCGTCACGCTGGATTTCCGCGATTATTATGTCGATCTGGTCCGCGCCCGCCTCGCCGGTACCTGGCAGCCCGAAGGCCGCTTCCTGACCCTGGGCTGCGGTGTGGACCGCGACCCGTGGGGCCGCACCGTACCGCCCGAAATCGCTGCCCAGGCCGATGCGATGCGCACGCAGATCATGGCGGGCTACAACCCGTTTCGCGGTCCGATCCACGACGCCGCCGGCCGCCTGCGCGTGGCAGCAGGCGAGGTGATGGACGATGCCCTGATCTACCAATGGGACTGGGCTGTCGCGGGAGTCACCGGCCTTGACTGACCTGCTCCACAGCGTAGGCGACACGCCGCCCCCGGTGGCGCCGGGCACGCCGCCGATCCTGCAATTGCAGGGTATCTGCAAATATTTCCCGGGCGTGATCGCCAACCAGGATGTCAGCCTGGACATCGCCCCCGGCGAAATCCACGCCCTGCTGGGCGAAAACGGCGCCGGCAAGTCCACGCTGATGAACGTGGTCACCGGCATCTACCAGCCCGATGGCGGCGAAATCATCCTAGACGGCTACGGCCAGAACTTCGCCGGCCCGCAGGATGCGATCCGGGCCGGAATCGGCATGGTCCACCAGCATTTCAAACTGGTCCCCGCCTTCACGGTGGCGGAGAACATCCATCTGGGCTGGCGCGAGACCCCGTTCCTGGCCTCGGCCAGGGTGCTGGAGGCCCGCACCCGCGCGCTGTCGGAGCGGTTCGGCTTTTCCGTCAGGCCCGACGCCATCGTGGCCGACCTGTCGGCGGGCGAGCAGCAGCGGGTGGAAATCCTGCGCGTGCTGGCCCGGCAGGCGCGGCTGCTGATCCTGGACGAGCCGACGGCGGTGCTGACGCCGACCGAGACGCGCGACCTGTTCCGCGCCCTGCGCGCCTTCCGCGCCCAGGGCAATGCCGTGATCCTGATCAGCCACAAGCTGGACGAGGTCATCGACATCTCCGACCGGATCAGCATCCTACGTGCCGGCCGCAATGTCGGCACCTATCGCACGGCGGACTGTACCGCCGGCGGACTGGCCACCATCATGGTAGGGCGCGAGATCGTGCGCCGCGACCTGCGCGCCCGCGCGCCCGGCGCCGCCCCCATCGCCGCCGCCCCGGTCCTGAGCCTGCGCGGCGCCACCTGCCGCGATCCGCGCGGCGTCGAGACCCTGCGCGACGTGACGCTGGACCTGCATGGCGGCGAAATCCTCGGCATTGCCGGCGTGGCCGGCAACGGGCAGCGCGAACTAACGCAGGTGCTGACAGGCATGATGCCCCTGTCGTCGGGCCGGATCCTGCTGGACGGAACCCCCGCCCCGCTGGCCGACCCGGCCGCTTTCGCCCGCGTGGGCATCGGCCATATCCCCGAGGACCGTCTGCGCAGCGGCCTGGCGCCGTCGCTGGACATTACCGACAACATGGCGCTGCGCGAATATGACCGGCCGCCGATCGGCCGCCATGGGCTCTACGACCGAAACGCCGCCGGCCGCCTGGCCCAGACGATCGTCGAAGCCGCCGAGGTGCGGGTGCCGGACCTCGCAACCCCCATCCGCAACCTGTCCGGCGGCAACCAGCAGCGGCTGGTGGCACGGCGCGAAATCCGCATCGCCAGTCGGGTGTTGGTCGCCGCCTACCCCAGCCGGGGGCTGGATATCGGTGCGATCGCCACCGTGCTGCGCTACCTGACCGACCTGCGTGACCAGGGGGTGGCCGTGGTGCTGGTGTCCGAGGATCTGGAGGAACTGCTGAACGTGGCCGACCGAATCGGCGTGCTGTTCCACGGCCAGTTGATGGCCACGATCGACGCCGCGACGGCGGATATGGAAACGATCGGCCTGCTGATGGGCGGCCGTTCGGCACATGGCGGAGGAGATGCCTGATGGCCGGCACGCTGCAACGTCTGCCCACCGTCACGCCGGGTCGCCGGCTGGCGTGGCGCGCGGGTGCCGTCGTCACCGCGCTGGCGATCACCACCCTGTTCCTTGCCCTGTCGGGGCGCGATCCGCGCCTGCTGGCCGATCTGGTGGTGCGCTCCACCGTGGGCTCGCGCTTCGGACTGGAAGACCTGGCCCTGTTCCTGACCCCGCTGCTGCTGACCGGCGCCGCCGTGACCGTGACCGGGCGGATCGGGGTGTGGAACATCGGTGCCGAGGGCCAGTTCTATGCCGGGGCCATCGGCGCCACGGCGGTCGGCCTGTACCTGCCCGGCCCGGCGTGGCTGGTGCTGCCGCTGATGGCCGCCAACGGCATTGCCTGCGGCATGGGGTGGATCCTGGTCCCGGCGCTGGCGCGCGCCTATGCCGGGGTCAACGAGATCATCACCACACTGCTGCTGAATTTCGTCGCCGGGCTGCTGACCACCTATCTGGCGGTCGGCCCCTGGCATGACCGCGTGACCGGCGCCCTGGCCTCCACCGGCCGGCTGCCGGTGCGCATTCCCGAAATCTGGGGCGTGGTGCATTGGGGCTTCCCCATCGCCCTGGCCGTCGTGCTGGGTCTGGCGTGGCTGACCACCCGCACGCGCTGGGGCTACCAGATCACCATCAGCGGCGCGAACGAGCAGGCCGCCCGCTATGCGGGCATGAAGGTACGCGCCCGCATCCTGGGCGTGATGCTGCTGTCCGGCGGGCTGGCCGCCTTGGCGGGGGTGTTCGAGGTCGCGGGTACCGTGCACCGGCTGCAAGGCGGGCTGGCCAATAATTTCGGCTATTTCGGCATCGTGGTCGCGGTGCTGGCGCGCGGATCGTGCCTCAACGTGCTACCCGCGGCCCTGCTGATGGCCTTTATCCTCAATGCCGGCATCGTGCTGCAGACCGAGCAACTGACGGCCTCGGCCGTGCTGGCCATTACCGGGCTGGTGCTGTTCATGATCGCGATCGCGGACGAACTGGCCCACTACCGCCCTGTCACCATCCGCGCGGAGGCCCGGCCATGATCGACCTGCTGACCGGCACGCTCTCCACCGCTGTTCTCGCCGGCGGCGTCCTGGCCCTGGCCGCGTTGGGCGAGGTCCTGGCCGAACGCGTGGGCGTTACCAACCTGGGCGTCGAGGGGCTGATGTCGCTGGGTGCGGTCATCGCCATCATCACCGTGGTCGCAACCCCCGACCCATGGCTGGGCCTGCTGGCGGCAACCCTGGCCGGCGCTGTCGGGGGCATGGTCTTTGCCTTCGCCACCGTCATCGTCCGCGCCAATCAGGTGCTGTGCGGACTGGCCGTCACCTTTCTCGGCCTCGGCCTGTCGGCCAGTGTCGGCCATGATTACGCCGGCGTGCCGTCGCCCGCGACCTTCGGCCGCGTGCCGATCCCCGGCCTGTCGGCCTTGCCGGTGATCGGGCCGGCCTTCTTCGGCCAGAATCTGCCGGTCTACCTCATCTATCTGGTCCTGCCGGGGCTGGCGCACTGGGTGATGTTCCACACCCGCCACGGGCTGGCGATGCGGGCGGTGGGCGAAAACCCGGCGGCGGCCGATGCGGCGGGCCTGCCGGTCACCGCGCTGCGCTTCTGGTATGTCACGCTCGGCGCGGGACTGGCCGGGGCGGCCGGCGGCTACCTGACCCTGACCTATGTCCCCGTCTGGTCCGAAGGGCTGATCGCGGGGCGCGGGTGGATCGCGCTGGCACTGGTGATCTTTGCCGGCTACCGGCCCTTCGGCGCCACATTGTCGGGCCTGCTGTTCGGGCTGATCACGGCCCTGTCCTTCGTCGGGCAGGCCCGCAACTGGCCAATTGCGCCCGCCTTCCTGAACATGCTGCCCTATCTGGGCACGATAGCGTTCATCATCGTCCCGGTCGTCGTCTGGCACCGCATGCGCCGCATCATGGCGGCCCCGGCGGCGCTAGGCGTGCCTTACCACCGCGATGTGAGATAAGGAGTCCTGCCATGATCCCGACCTCTCGCGTGGCCCCCGAAGACCGCGCCGTGCTGGATGCCTGGCACGCGGTCAGTTTTCTCGAAACACTGGGCGCAGACGCCACCCATACATGCCTGCTAGGCACGGATCTGACGATCCGGCGCGGGGCAGACGGCACGATGCAGGTCCAGGCAGAGGGGCGTGAGGCCCCCCTGCCGGTCGCCGAACGCTATGACTGCCTGTGGACCAGTCTGGGCACGCCGCCCGCCGTCCCGCTCGCCATCCCGGAGGCCGATGAACCCGATCGCCGCCTGGTCTGTTGCGGCTCGATCGATGTCCATGCCTCGGGCCTGCGCGTGGTCGAGAACTTCCTCGACATGGCGCATTTTCCCTTCGTCCATACCAATATCCTGGGGGCCGAGCCGCAGACCGAAGTCCTGCGCTACCACACCGAATGGCGGCGCGACGTCGATGAAATCTGGGCCACCGACTGTCGTTTTCATCAACCGCAGGCCGCCCTCTCGGCCGAAGGCGGGCAGGACACGGGCTATATCTACCGCGTCGCCTCGCCCTTCGTGACCCTGCTGTACAAAACCTGCCCCAACGACGCGCTACGGCCCGACGTCATCGCCCTGTTCGTCCAGCCGACGGCGCCCGACCGGTGCCGGGCGCATCCGGTGATGTTCCTGATCGACGACGTCTCAGCCCAGGCGGACCTGATCCAGTTCCAGCAGAAGATCTTCCTTCAGGACCGGATCATCCTGGAAAACCAGCGCCCCCGCCTGCTGCCGCTGGACGCGCGCGCCGAAATCCCGACCCGCGCCGACTCCCTTTCCGTCACGTATCGCCGCTGGCTGAAGGAAAAGCAGGTCCGCTACGGCGCCACCGGTGCCCTGCCCGCCGCCTGACACCAACGAGCGGCGTGAATACGCTGCATGAACAGCGCCATCCCGTAGAACAGAGGGTCAGCCCCGACGGATTTCCGAGAATTGTCCGCCAGCACACGGGTGATTGAGCCCATGCAAAAGTAAACTTTCACGGAATTCAAACGACGCCGAGAATATTTCATTCTTCAATGGCAACAAGACAGACGCCGCGATGGCAGGGGACCAACCCGTCACACCTCTGTGTAAGCGGATTTTCTGTTCTTCCCAAGGCCCATTTCACGCTGCGATCCAAACGTCGTTCATTGCGGAATCTAGCAAGGCAGCCATCATGCACATTCAGCGGCTCGCATTTTCGACATTGATCGCCTTCACCACGCTCCTGTCTGGACACGCCCACGCCGCGCCGCCTTCACCGGCGGCCACATCAGCAGCCCCTTTTGACCCGGTGCGGGGCGATCGGGGATATGGCTGGACCGGCCAGACCCGCTCCGAAGTGCTGGGCACACACGGGCTGGTGGCAACCAGCCAGCCCCTTGCCGCCGGGATCGGCCTCGATATCCTCAAGCGTGGCGGCAATGCCTTCGATGCCGCCATTGCAACCGCAGCGGCGATCAATGTCGTCGAACCGGAATCAGCTGGTATCGGCGGCGATCTCTTCATGATTGCCTGGGTGGCAAAGGAGCACCGGCTCGTCGCGCTGGATTCCGCCGGGCGAGCAACTTCTGGCGCCACACCGGACCATTTCCGGGCCCGCAAACTCGATGCGGTTCCCTATACGGGGATCGAGTCGGTCGTCGTCCCCGGCACCGTGGCCGGCTGGGATGCCATTCAAAACCGCTACGGGACCATGCGGTTCAAGGAAACATTGGAGCCGGCGGCCCGCCTGGCGGAAGAAGGCTTTGCCGTAACCGAGCGCGTTGCGGGAGAATGGCAGGAATATGCCGCATTACTGGGAAAAGACCCAGATACCAGATCGGTCTATCTTCCCCACGGCAAGCCGCTGCCACTCTACGGCATCTTCCGCAATCCCGATCTCGCCAGAACATTCCGGCTGCTTGAACAGGGCGGTGCCGATGCATTCTACAAGGGCCCGATCGCGGAAAGCATTCTGAGAAAATCCCTGGCGCTGGGCGGAACATTCGCGCGATCCGACTTCGAGAAGATCAGGCCCCAATGGGTAACACCTCTCACCACCTCCTATCGCGGATACGACATCTATGAGATGCCCCCCAGCACGCAGGGCGTCGCCGTGCTGGAGGCCCTGAATCTGATCGAACAATGCGGCCCCCGGATCGGTATCGAGCCCCGCAAGGAAGGCCCCCGCTCCCCTCTCTACTGGCACCTCCTGGTCGAGGCCAAGAAGATCGCCTATGCCGATTTGCGACGCTATGTCGGCGATCCCGATTTCGTTTCGGTGCCGACCAAAAAACTGATCAGCAAGGCCTACGCCGCCGCGCAATGCCCCAGGATCGATCCGCATCACGCAGCCATCATCGAGGCGAATCGCGATCCTGTCGGCGGCACCGTCTATCTCACGACAGCCGACCGCTTCGGCAATGTCGTCTCGCTCATCTTCAGTGTCTATGATGAGTTCGGCTCCGGCATCACCGTGCCCGGCTACGGCTTCCTTCTCAATAACCGCGGTGCCCAATTCAATCTCGACGACAAAAGCCCCAACGTCATCGCTCCCGGCAAACGCCCCTTCTATACGATCATCCCCGGCTTCGTGATGAAGGATAACAAGCCGTTTCTCAGCCTGGGCGTGATGTATGGCGATCAGCAGGCGCAGGGGCAGATGCAGGTGTTGGAAAACATGCTCGATCTCGGTGCCAACCCACAGGCGGCCTCGGACGCCGCCCGTTTCTCGCATTCCCAGGAAACCAATGATCTGGTCCTGGAATCCGAGCTCTACCGCATCGTCGGATCGTCCCTGAAAGCCATGGGGCACAAGGTGCACGAAGGAAACGGCCTCATCATGGGCGGCTATCAGGCGATCATGATCGATCCCCGGTCCGGGGTCTATCGTGGTGCATCCGACCACCGCAAGGATGGCGCGGCCGTGGGATATTAATCCCCATCCTCATGGCCGCCCGGGCCGGAGTGGGCAGTCGCCACGACCGGCCGCCGTTCCACCTGCTTTTCAGGCAGCAAAACCCTCCAGCACGATCTTGCCCCGCGCCCGCCCGCTTTCCAGCAGCGCATGCGCCCGTTTCAGATTGGCGGCGCAGATCGGGCCGAACTGCTCGGCCATCGTGCTGCGCAGCGTGCCCGCATCCACCAGCCGCGCCACCTCATCCAGAATTTCGCCCTGCCGCCCCATGTCGGCGGTGCCAAACATCGACCGGGTGAACATCAATTCCCAATGCACCGCCACGCTCTTGGTCTTGAAGGGCAGGATGTCAAAAGCCGGCGGATCGTCGATCAGCCCCAGATGACCCTGCGGCGCGATCAGCTCCGCGATCTCGGCCAGATGCCGGTCGGTCTGGGTCGTGGAAAAGACGAAGCCGGGCGCCGCACCCGGCAGGGCCGCCACCTGCGGGGCAAGCGGCTGCGCATGGTCGATAATCTGCGTGGCCCCCAGGCCCGCCACCCAGTCCCGCGTCTGCGGCCGCGAGGCCGTTGCGATCACTTCCAGCCCTGTCAGGGCGCGCACGAGCTGGATGGCCATCGACCCGACACCGCCCGCGCCGCCGATGATCAGGATCGCGGGCCCGGCACCGGGGACCGTGCGCCTGATATCCAGCCGGTCGAACAGCATTTCCCACGCCGTGAGCGCGGTCAGCGGCAGGGCGGCGGCCTGTGCCCAGTCGAGCGTGCGCGGCATGTGCCCGACGATGCGTTCATCCACCAGATGATATTCCGCGTTCGTCCCCTGCCGCCCGAGCGCGCCGGCATAGAAGACCGGATCGCCGACCTTGAAGCGCGTCACCTCGGGCCCGATGGCCGTGACCACCCCGGCGGCGTCCCAGCCCAGGATTTTCCATTCGCCCGGCGGGGGCTGCGCGCGCAGGCGCACCTTGGTATCGACCGGATTGACCGACACCGCACGGACCGCGACCAGCAGGTCGCGCCCGGTGGCGACGGGCACCGGCAGGTCGATGTCCAGCAGCGCATCGCCGACGCTGATGGGGCGGGAGAACTGATAGCCGACGGCGCGCATGGGATGCTCCTTCCTTGTCGTGCCGCCAGATGAACCCCTATGATGCGCTGTGCGCAAGAACGCACATTTATCGCTCATAGTGTCGGAAATGATACCGTCATGGCCCGGACCCGCCACCTGCAGACAGACTGCTCGCCCGGATGCGCCGTCGAGGCCGCGCTCCAGGTCATCGGCGGGAAGTGGAAGGGAGTGATCCTGTATCACCTGTTCGAGCGGACCATGCGCTTCAACGAATTGCGGCGGCGCCTGGCCAGCGTCACCCAGCGAATGCTGACCACGCAATTGCGCGAACTGGAACGCGACGGGCTGATTACCCGCACCATCTTCCCCGAAGTTCCGCCCCGGGTGGAATACAGTCTGTCCGAGCACGGGCGCACCCTGCACGCCGTTATCACGGCGCTGAAAGACTGGGGCGACCACCATGCCCCGGCCGCCGCCGACCGCGCGGCCTGACACCCCGCACCGTGCCGCCCGCGCGCCCGCCCCATCCGCCGGTCTCCTCGATCGATGTCGCCCGGCTGGCCGGCGTGTCGCAATCGGCGGTATCCCGCGCCTTCTCGCCGGGCGCCAGCGTCTCGCCCAAGATGCGCGCGAAGGTGCTAGAAGCGGCGGCGGCGCTGGGATACCGGCCAAGCGTGATCCCCCGCATTATGCTTTCGGGCCGTTCGCGGATGATCGGGATCGTGGTCGGCGGGCTGGACAATCCGTTCTATGCCGCCGTGCTGGACCATTTCGCGACCGCGCTGCAAACGCGCGGGCTCCAGACCCTGATGATGCGGGTTCCCCACGCCCTGTCGCTGGATGGCGCGCTGGACCAGTTGGCCGGCTATCGGGTCGATGCGGTGGTGACGGCGCTGGCGGTGGGCAGCCGGCAGGCGGCCTCGGCCCTGTCGGCACTGCGCATCCCGATCGTCTGTTTCAACTCGCGCCTCACCGCGCCGTGGATTTCCACCATCCGCTCCAACAACCGTGCCGCCGGGCGGCTGGCCGCCGAATTGCTGGCCGATCGTGGCGTGCGGCGTGCCGCATGGCTTGCCGGCCCGGCGGACAGTGCCGCCGCCCGCGAGCGGGGCCGTGGCTTTGCCGACGGCCTGGCCGCACGCGGCCTTCTGCCCCCCATCGTGCTGGCGGCCGATGACAGCTATGACGGTGGATATGCCGCCATGGGCGCCCTGATGCACCGGGAGCCGCCGCCGGCCGGCCTGTTCTGCAGCAACGACCTGATGGCCTGCGGCGCCATCGACGCGCTGCGGGCACGCGGCCTGTCGGTGCCCGGCGACGTGCTGGTGGCCGGGTACGACAATATTCCCCAGGCGGCATGGCACGGATACGACCTGACGACCTTCGACCAGCAGGCAGAGCAGATGGCCGCCGCCGCTTTGGAACTGCTGGACGACCCCGCCACCGCGACCGGAGGCCAGTCGCGCACAATCCCCGCCCGCCTGATCGAACGCGGCAGCACTTCTGGGTTAATAACCTGATTTAATTAAAGTTTTTTGGTTCTTTTTTCAAAAAAGAACCCCTTCCCTCACGCTTTCATCTTCCGTGCCAAAGCCGCCAATGCCACCAGCTGCCGTCCCAGAAACTCTCGCGTGGCGGCATCGTTGAGTTCCTGCGCCTCGGCATCGATCTTCTGCGCGGCCTGGCCGATCATGGCTTCGGGCTTGTTGAGCACCATGGCATCGAGGAAGACCAGGCTCTGGCGCAGATGATACTGGGCCCGCGCGCCGCCGATCGCGCCCGGCGAGGCCGTCTGGATCGCCACCGGCTTTCCCGCCAGCGGCTGCGGGGTGACGCGTGACAGCCAGTCGATGGCATTCTTGAGCACGCCGGGTACCGAGTAATTATATTCCGGCGTCACGATGATGACCCCGTCGGCCGAGCGGATCTGCTCCGCCATGAGCAGAACGGGCTCCGGAAACCTCTGGTCCTGCACGTCGGCATTGTAGAGCGGAAACGCGCCGACCGAACCCAGGGGGCTGATGGTCACGCCCTCCGGCGTCAGGGCGGGCAGCGCCTTTGCCACGGCGGCATTCAGGGATTTTTCGCGCAGGCTTCCCAGCAGGGTCACGAAATGAAGCGGAACCTGATCAGTCATCATGTGCCTCCGGCAAGGAGCCGAATGGTCTCGGCCCTTTTTGCCATGTCTCACGGAGGCGCGGGGCCGTGCAATCACGATGCGGGGCCGCCTGCGTCCGGCAGGGCGCGCCGCGCCGGGGAACCGCGGCAGGCTTCAGCCGTAAAAGATTGAACCTCATCACTTTATGGCCGGACGCACGTTTGCGGCACACCGCCCGGCGAGCCGGGCCCTGCACGGAGATCCCTGCTTGACCACACAGCGCGGCACGCCCACCCACCCGTCCCCGGCCCGCAGGATACCGGTCATTCTGGCCGGTGTGCTGGCGCTTGCGATCGTCCTGCTGATCGTGCTGTGGAACTGGGACTGGTTCGTGCCCCTGATCGAACGCCGGGCCTCGGCGGCGCTTCATCGCCCGGTGACGGTCGCCCATCTGCATGTGCGGCCGGGCTGGACGACCACGATTACGCTGGACGATCCGCATATCGGCCAACCCGATGGATTTACTTCGGAAAAAGAGGAATTCGCCAGCGCCAGATCCCTGACCGTCGCGGTGAAGCCCTGGCCGTACCTCGTCGGGCGGGGACTGGTGCTGCCGCTGGTCGCGCTTGATGCGCCGCGCGGCGATATCGTGGCGCTGAAGGACGGGCGCAGCAATTACAGCTTCACGGCGGACGGCAAGCCCGCGCCGGACAGCGGCGCGGGCCCCGGCCTGCCGGCTATCGGGGAATTGCGGATTACCGACGGCGATATCCGCGTCGCCCTTGCCCGGTTGCGCAGCGATTTTCGCCTGGCGATGCACACCACGCCGCCGGCGGACGGCAAACAGGGCACGATCGTCGCCGAGGCGAAGGGGCGCTACGCGGCGCAGCCGATCATCGGGCATTTTGTCGGGGGCGCGCTTCTGACGCTCGCGGATGTCCGGAATCCCTATCCGGTCGATCTGCATGTCGCCAATGGCCCGACATCCGTTACCCTGCGCGGGACGGTGGACGACCCGATCCATTTCGCGGGCGCGCATCTGAACCTGACGCTCGCCGGCCCCGACATGTCGCTGCTCTATCCGCTGACGGGCATTCCGATTCCACAGACGCCGCGTTATTCCGTGGCGGGAAAGCTGGACTATACCGAGGCCAGGATCCGTTTTACCGGCTTTGAAGGGCATCTCGGCAGCTCGGATATCGGGGGCGATATCAGCGTCGATCCGCACCAGAAGGTTCCCTTCGTGGAGGCCGGCCTGCATTCACATCTGGTGGACCTGGCCGACCTGGCCGGCTTTGTGGGGGGCGAGCCGGGCCATGCGAAGACGGAGAGCGCGGCGGACAGCAATGTGCTGCCCGACCAGCGGATCAATGTTCCGAAGCTGAACGCCGTCAACGCCCATATCGCCTATCATGGCGACCATATTGAAAACAAACGCGTGCCGCTGGACAATATCGATGTCGATGCCACGGTCCAGGATGGCGCTATCGATGTCCATAAGCTGAATTTCGCCGTCGGCAGCGGCACGCTGGCTTCCGCCGCGACACTGAACCCGGCCGCGAACGATGATTTCAGCACGCGCTTCAGGCTCGATGTCTCGCGCGTTCCGGTGACGCGGCTGATGAAGGGGGCCGGGTCGCTGGAGGGACAGGGCACGATCGGCGGCCATGTCACGCTGGCAGCCACCGGCCATTCGGTGGCCGACCTGGTGGCGCACGGCACGGGCGGGATCACGCTCGTGCTCGATCAGGGTGGCCATCTGTCGGCCATTCTGCCGGATCTTCTCGGATTGCAGTTGGGCAATGCGATCCTGTCGGCGCTGGGGCTGCCGGACCGGACGCCGCTGCAATGCTTCATTGCCGACATGCCGCTGAAAGACGGTATCCTGTCCACGCATTCTTTCCTGATCCAGACGGGTGACACGCGCACGACGGGCGATGGCACGGTAAATTTCCGTGATAATACATTGGATTACGCCATCACGACCCGCGCCGTTCACTTCACCGTCGCATCGTTTCCCGGCGCGGTCCATATCACGGGGCCGCTGCGCAGCCCGACGATCCTGCCGGGGGCCGAGATCGCCGGCCGCCTGGCCGCGACGGGCGCGCTGGCGGCCGTGTTTCCGCCTGCCGCCATCATTCCGACCATCCAATTCGGTGTCGGCAAGGGCTCGGTCTGCGAGCAGGCTGTGGAACAGGCCAATGCCAACCCGGCCGCGGGCATTGCCCCCGGTGCCACGACCGGGCCCCATCCTTCGGCCGCCGCCAAGGCCGGGCGAGCGCGGGCGACGCGCCGCGATGCCGGGAAATCGGCGGCGCAGGTGCGGGCCGCGTGGGAGCGGAAGCAGCAGCAGAACGGCCACTGAGACCGGGCATTGAGACCGACCGGAGGATGGGGGTGCGTGGTGGGTGCGGGAGAGGCGCCGGGGAGTGCCGGCGGGGGCGGGCCGGTTTATGGTGATGGACCTGCCGGAGGAACGGCCGCACGATCCGGGTGGTAATGCGGGGGGCCGCAATCGAGGAAAGGGACAATCGCATGGACCATATTCGACTGGGCCGTACCGGGCTCCAGGTCTCGCGGCTTTGCCTGGGCTGCATGACCTACGGCGTGCCCGATCGCGGCAACCATTCCTGGACGCTGGACGAGGAGCATAGCCGCCCGCTGATCCGCCAGGCGCTGGAAGCGGGGATCACTTTCCTGGATACGGCCAACAGCTATTCCGACGGGACGTCGGAGGAGATCGTCGGGCGGGCAATCCGCGATTTCTCGCGGCGCGAGGATGTGGTGCTGGCCACCAAGGTGTTCTTTCCGACCCGTCCGGGGCCGAACGGATCGGGCCTGTCGCGGCGGGCCATCCTGGCGGAGATCGATAACAGCCTGCGGCGGCTGGGGACGGATTATGTCGATCTGTACCAGATCCATCGTTGGGACCCGCATACGCCGATCGAGGAGACGCTGGAGGCGCTGCATGATGTCGTGAAGGCGGGCAAGGCGCGCTATATCGGCGCATCGTCGATGTATGCTTGGCAGTTCGCCAAGGCGATCTATACCGCGCGGCTGCATGGCTGGACCGAGTTTGCCAGCATGCAGGACCATATCAACCTGCTGAACCGCGAGGAGGAGCGCGAGATGCTGCCCTTCTGCCGCGACCAGGGGATCGGCGTGCTGCCGTGGAGCCCGCTGGCGCGGGGACTGCTGGCGCGCGACTGGCGGGAGCGGAGCATCCGGCAGGATACCGACACTGTGCTGCACAGCCTGTATGGCCGCGCGGAGGCCGCCGACCGGCTGGTGATCGACGCGGTCGGCCGCATTGCGCAGACGCGCGGCGTGCCGCGCGCGCAGGTGGCGCTGGCCTGGCTGTTGCAGAAGCCCGGCATTACGGCCCCCATCGTCGGGGCGTCGAAACCCGGCCATCTGGAGGACGCGCTGGCGGCGCTGGACCTGCGGCTGGACCAGAGCGAGATCGCGGCGCTGGAGGAGCCCTATGTGCCGCACGCCATCGCCGGGTTCTAGAAGCCCGTCGTGGCCGTGACCATCATCGCGAAGGTGCTGGCGATCAGATAGGCGGGGGCGCCGGAGGAATCGATCAGGTTGCCGTGCACGCCCATGGTCGGGTTGGTGTTGTTCGACAGGCTCTGGATTCCCGACCGGTAGTGCCAGCTTGCCAGGTTGTACATGTTCAACTGGATCTGCGGGTGTTTCAGGTGCCACATGTCGGGCAGGCGGTAGCCCAGCGTCATGTCGATCTGGCCGTGCGCGGGCAGGGATTCCTGGTCCATGAAATCGGAATATTGCCGGCCGATCCAGCGATACATGAAATTGCCGAAGAGATGGCTGTCGTCGTAGCTGAGCGCGGCGCTGGTCGTCCATTGCGGGGCCATGGGCACCCGCTTGCCGGCCGTGGGCAGGTAGTCGAGCGCGCCGTTATCGGCCGTGGCGGGCAAATTGTTGTCGGTGCGGGCGTAGAGATATTCGCCCGAGACGTAGGGGCTGAGATGATGCCACGGGCGCAGGCCGAATTCGATGTCGGCGCCGCGCACCGTCTGGCCGCCGGCATTCATCGAGACGCCCGCGAAGGAACTGCCGTTGACGATGGTGTTGGTGGTGATGTTGCGGTTGGTGAAATTGTAGTTGAACAGGTTGATCGTGAGATTGTACTGGCCGGTGTGGCGGTAGCCGAGTTCTTCGGAAATGGAGAATTCCGGCTTGACCGAGCCGCCGATGCCCATCGTGTTTCCCGGCACGCCCGAGAAATAGGAATTGGTGGTTGGCATGCGGAAATTGGTGGCTGCGTCGAAGAAGATCTGGTCGTGCGGGGTGAGCATGTAGCTGCCCGACAGGCGCGGCAGCGGCGTTGCGTAGTTGGTGCCCACGGCATAGGGCACCGCATTGTCGTAATTGTTGGTGCCGGCCCGGTTCATCATGACATATTTGAAACCGGCGTCGAGCTTCAGCCGGTCGTTGAGCCACGATGTGGAATCGCTGACATACAGGCCGATGGACTGCGTGATCATGTGGTAGTTCAGGAACAGGTTATATTCGTACCCGTTGGGGAATTTCAGCCCGTAGGAACCCCATGTGTTCGGCGGGTCGCCGTTGGGGCCGAGCTGGCTGATATTGGTCACTTCGGCATCGTCGTAATAATCGTAGAACGCGCCGAGGCTGATCGTGTGGTGGCGGCCCGCCTTGTAGTCCAGATGGCCGGCGATGCCGGGATGATATTCCCGCATCAGGTAATAGCCGTCGCCATGGAAGGATTGCGTGCCCGCATCGTCGTAGGCCAGGCCGGGATAGGGCAGGACCAGGTTCTGGTTCTGCCCCGTCGACGGGTTGTAGTTGTTGACCGGCATGTCCCACTGGCCCATGCCGCTGCCGCCGCTGCCCCAGTACAGATAGGGCGTGATGTGCAGCGACAGGTTGCGCGTCAGCGTGAAATGCATCGGCGCGACCAGGATCAGGCTGCGCCAGTCGCCGACTTCGGTCTGCCAGTAGCTGCCAGCCTCGTTCGTTTCGAACGGGTTGGCGGTGTAGTTGAAGCTGTTGCCCGATTGCCGCCATTGCTGCGCGGTGACGGGGGCGTAGACCGGCTGGTTGTTCTCGTTATAGGCCTCGACGAAGGAAATCGAATTTCCCTGGCCCCATTCCTTCATGAATTTTGAATCGATATGGCGCCTCTGCCCCCGGCCGGGGCCGCGCCAGGTGCCGTAGGTGGCATTGGAATAGGAGATATAGCCGCGCACGCCGGTATTGAGGATATCGCCGGTGTTGACGCGGATGAATCCGCGATTGGTCTTGTGCGAGCCGTAGGAATAATCGACCAGGCCGCCGAATGTGTGCGACGGGTCGACCGTCCTGATATTGATCTGGCCGCCGGTGGCGCTGACCAGGGGGGCGTTGATGTCCGACGTGCCCTGGGAGAGCTGGACTTCCTGGTAGTTCTCGGTATCGCCCCATTGCGACGTATAGGGGTCGTAGGCCGAAATGTCGGCGATCGGCGCGCCGTCGTACAGATAGCCGAGTTCCGACTGGTTCATGCCGCGCACGTTGATCGATGTCTGGTCGGACAGGCCGAACGGGTCGGACGAGGCGATGTTGGTGCCCGGGGCGAACTGGATCATCTGCGCTGCCGAGGTAATGGGGGCCAGCTTGGCAATGAAGTCGCGGCCGACGGTGGTGATGGCCTTGGCCTCGGTCTGCTCGCTCATCATCCCGCCGCCCGGGGCGCGGCCGGTGACGCCATCGGCGCTTTCCACGGGGTTGCTGCCGGTGACGGTGATGGTCTCGGTCTTCGGGCGCGGGGCGTCCGCCGCCGGGTGCCGCGCGGGCCGGTCCGGCCCGGCGGGGATGGCCTGGGCCCAGGCGCGCGGGGCGGCGGCGGCGGAAAGCGCCGTGCCGGCGAGCAACAGAGAGAAAACGAACCTCGACGACAATACCATCCCCTTCCCTGCCGGTCGCAGGAGCACACGAAGCGTCTGTTTATGACGAAATCAACGCCCTGCACCTCACCACGTCGCGACCCGAGGGCGAATCTGTCCCCCTGTGTCCGTCGGGAAACACCGCCCCGAACCTGATTGGAAATGTGGGTTGGCGAGCGAGAGTGCCGCGCAGCGCGCATGGACGATCAGGTTCGGCGTTGGCCTTCTACCCAGACTTCCTGCACCGTGAAGTCGCTGCCCATCACGACGAAATCGGCGCGCATGCCGGGGACCAGGGCGCCGCGATCTGTCAGGCCGAGATAGCGGGCGGCGTTGTGGCTGACCAGTTTTGCGGCGTCGACCAGGCTGGTGCCGGCCGCCAGCGCGTTGCGCAGGGCGCCGTCCAGCGTCAGCACGCTGCCGGCCAGCGTGCCGTCGGGCAGGCGGGCGATGCCGTCGCGGATCGTCACCTGCTGCCCGCCGAGTTGGCTGGGGCCGTCGCCCAGGCCCGCGCCGCGCATGGCGTCGGTCACGAACAGCAGGCGCTCGCCCATCAGCCGGTGTGCCAGGCGGAAGCTGGCGGGGTGGACGTGGTGCATGTCGAAGATCAGCTCGGCATGGCCGGCGTCGCTGCACATCAGGGCGGTGGCCGGGCCCGGGCGCCGGCCCTCGATCCCGCCCATGGCGTTGAACAGGTGCGTGGCGCCGACCGTGCCGCCGGCGACGCAGATGCGGCAGATCGCCTGTTCGGTCTGTTCGAAGCTGGCGACGGTGTGGCCGATGCTGACGCGCACGCCGGCGGCGGCGAAGGCGGCGATGGCGGTTTCCGCATGGTCCAGTTCCGGCGCCAGCGTCACCACCCGCACGACCCCGGTGGCCAGCGCCTGGGCGACGTGGTCCGGGTCGGGCGCGATGGCGAAGGGGGGCTGCGCGCCCAGCCGGTGCGGGCTGACGAAGGGACCCTCCAGATGCGCGCCGTGGATGGTGGGGCCGTCGGGCAGGCCCGTGCGCTGGACCTCGGCCACCGCGCGCAGGGCCTCCATCACGTCCGGCCACGGGCGGGTGATGGTGGTGGGCAGGATGGTGGTGGTGCCGTGCGCCATGTGGAAGCGCGCCAGGCGGGCGATTGCGGCCACGCCCTCCATCGTGTCGGCGCCGTCGCCGCCATGGACATGGGTGTCGATGAAGCCGGGGAGGATGTAGCGGGTGGGCCCGGACGCCGCCGATCCGGATTCCACGCTGTGGATCGTGCCGTCGAAGGCGATGCGGCCCGGCGCGAGGCGGTCGGGCAGTACGAGCGTGCCATCGAGGATCATGGCCATTCCTTTGCCGGCGGGATGACACGCGCCGCTTGTGACCGGACGGTGCCGGCGCCGGGCATCCGGCGGCCATGTCCGGCGTTAGCAACCGCATGGGCCGGCCGCAAGTCATTCACGGGACAGGAGCGGCCGGTTTTGCCCCGGGCGCCTGCCCGGCACGCCTGCCTGCCTTTATCCCCCCGAACCGGAACTGGATCGATGTCCGATATTATACGCACGACCGACGCGCTGGTAATTCATGACCGGGAGGACCTGCGGCTGGACAGGGTGCCGGTGGCCGCGCCGGGGCGCGGCGAGGTGACGGTGCGGGTGGCGTGGGGCGGGATCTGCGGATCGGACATGCATTACCTCAAGCATGGCGGGGTCGGGGCGTCGGTGCTGCGCGCGCCGATGATCCTGGGCCATGAGATCTCGGGCTTTGTCGAAGCGGCCGGGCCGGGCGTCCATGGGCTGGCGCCGGGCGAGGCGGTGGCGGTTCATCCGGCCCGGCCCTGCGGGGAGTGCCCCGAATGCCGGCGCGGGCTGCGGCATCTGTGCCGCGAGACGCGCTTTCTGGGCAGTGCCGCCATGCTGCCCCACACCGATGGCGGGTTCCGGCGGCTGATGACCGTGGCCGCCAGCCAGGTCTACCCCCTGCCGCCGGGGCTGGATGTGCGTGCCGCCTGCCTGGCCGAGCCGCTGTCGGTGGCGCTGCATGCGATTATCCGCGCCGGAGACGTGCGCGGCCGGAGCGTGCTGGTGCAGGGTGCCGGGCCCATCGGGGCGCTGATCGTGGCCGGGCTGAAGATCGCGGGGGCCGGGGAGATCGTCGCCACCGACCTGCAGGATTTTCCTCTGTCGATCGCCCGCCGGATGGGGGCCACGACGACGGTCAATACCGCGTCGGCGCCGCATGTGGCGGAACATGACATCGTGTTCGAGGTTTCGGGGGCCGCCGGTGCGTTGCCGACGGCCATCGGCTGCACCGCGAAGGGCGGTGTCCTGGTGCAGGTGGGGATGTTTCCGCCCGGGGATGTCGGGATTCCGCTGGGGCAGATCATTGCGCGGGAGCTGGATTATCGGGGGTCGTTCCGTTTCGACACGGAATTCGGCACCGCGCTGGACCTGCTGGCCGCCTATCCGTGGATTGCGGAGGGGCTGGTGACGCACCGGTTTCCGCTGGCGGCGTTCGGCGAGGCGTTTACGGCGTCGCTCGACCGGCGGCATTCGTCGAAAGTGCTTTTCGACATTGGCGGGTAAATTGGCGGGTAAACCCGAAAACCGTTCGGGCGTTGACATGTTTTGAAACGGATGCTGTCTGCCGTCCCGGCCGCCGGGACGCGTGGACGGCGATTCCGAAGAGCCCTTCGCCGCATGCCCTGGGTGGCCCGCGACATGGTCCGGACTCCTTCCCTGCCTCGCGGCGGACAGGCTGCCCTGTCGCGCGATCCGCATTCATCATTTCGCCGGGGCGCGCTGCCGATGTTCGCAGGATTTTTCGGTGCCGTGAGAGGGGGTGTCGCGGCCGCCCTGCTGTTGGCGGTGCTGGGGGCGGCGCCGGCGCGGGCGCAGATCATGGATCGGGAGATCGGGTCGGCCCCGGCCGTGCGGGTCGATACGCCCCTGCCCGCCCATGACACGATGAAGACCGGCGTGCCGCCCTTTTCGCACCCCGAGGCGCTGTTTCCCAACGCGCTTTCGGACTGGCTGCGCGGGCATGGGGTGAACCTGCTGGTCGACAACGTCAACGAGTTCGCAGGGGCGATCACACCGCCCACGCGGGGCAGCACGCCCGGCTTTTCGAACTACCGGCAGGGGGCGAGCAATGCCGGGCAATATGCCGTGCAGCTTGATGTCGACTGGGAAAAGCTGGCCGGGCTGGACGGGTTTGCCACCCACATGATCACCATCGGCCGCTACGGCACCACGGCCAACCGGATGTTCGGCGACTGGCTGAACCATGCGTCGGAGGTTTATGGCGGGGGCGGCAACGTGGTGGTGCATCTGGTCTATGCCTATGGCGAGGAGACGCTGCTGGGCGGGCGCATTGCCATTGCGGCAGGGCGGATGGCGGAAATTTCGGATTTCGCGGCCAGTCCGCTGTTCTGCAATTTCCAGAACGGCAGTTTCTGCGGGCGGCCCAAGGGCATTACCGACACCAATTACGATGCCGGATATCCGGCGGCGACATGGGGCTTTCGCGTGCGCGGGCGGCCGGCGCGGTCGGTCTATGTCCAGACCGGGCTGTACCCGATCGAGGACGGGATCTATCAGGTCTTTCAGCACCGGACGGGATTCAAGTTCAACGGGGCCAATATCATCGGCTATGCCGCGCCGGTCGAGACGGCGTGGGAGCCGATTTTCGGCCATGGCAGGCTGCCCGGCCATTACAAGTTCGGGGCGCAACTGTTCAGTACGCCGCAGAACGACAATTTCCTCGACCTCGGCGGCATGCCCTATGCACTGACGCGGCAGAAGCAGAAGACGCGCAGTGCCTCGTGGTCGAGCTGGGCGATGTTCGACCAGCGGCTGCTGCATTATCGCGACAGGGAGTCCGGCCTGACGGCGCTGTGCGGGATGATCTATAACGATCCGCATACGTCGCTGCGCGAGTACGAGGTTTATGGCGCGCTGCTCAATCGCGGGATGTTTGCCTCGCGGCCCTACGACACGCTGGGGATTGCGCTGACCTATACCAAGATCGCCCCCGGCGTGACCCTGTCGGAAGGGTATCTGCTGAACCGGCATGCGGCCCTGCCCAATCATGCGACCGGGGTCCAGCGCGAGACCATGGTGCTGGAAGTGAACTATGCCATCCATGTCATGCGCGGCGTGATCCTGACGCCGCTGCTGGAATATTATGTGCACCCCAACGGGCAGTACAATCTGCGCGATGCAGCCCTGCTGGGTTTCAAGAGCCATATCCAGTTCATGTGAGTCTGTGGCCCGCGCACCGCCGGGCCGGGGCATCTTGAAAACGTCGCAAAAAAGAGGGTGCTCCGGGCGCGGGGACGAGCCATTCTCGTGCCCCGAGACAGGAGTGCCCGGCCATGCCGCATGCCAGCCCATTGATCACGATCCTGGTCATCGGCCTGACATTGGCCTTTCTGCTGGGGATGGTGGCGACCCGGCTGGGGATTTCGGTACTCGTCGGCTATCTGCTGGCCGGGGTGATGGTGGGGCCGTTTACCCCCGGCTTCGTCGCCGACCAGGGGCTGGCGCCGCAACTGGCCGATGTCGGCGTGATTCTGCTGATGTTCGGCGTCGGGCTGCATTTCTCGGTCAAGGACCTGATGGCGGTGCGGGCGGTGGCGCTGCCCGGATCGGTCGCACAGGTGGCGCTGTCGGCGGGTACCGGCACCGGGCTGGGGCTGCTGATGGGCTGGCGCCTGCCGACCGCGCTGATCTTCGGCCTGTCGCTGGGGGTGGCCAGTACCGTGGTGCTGATGCGGGCGCTGGAAGAAAAGCGGCTGATGGAGACCGAGCGCGGGCGGCTGGCCATCGGCTGGCTGGTGATCCAGGACGTGATCACGGTGCTGGCGCTGGTGATGCTGCCGGCGCTGATGCCGGACATGAAGAACGGCGCCACCCATGCCCCCACCCTGCTGGAGCTGGGGTGGACGCTGGGCCTGACGCTGGGGAAGGTCGCGGCCTTCGTCGCGCTGATGCTGCTGGTAGGACGGCGGGTGATCCCGGCCGCGCTGCATTACGTGGCGCGGACCGGGTCGCGCGAACTGTTCCGGCTGGCGCTGCTGGCGGTGGCGCTGGGGGTGGCCTTTGTCGCGTCCAGCTTCTTCGGCGTGTCGTTTGCGCTGGGGGCGTTCGTGGCCGGGATGGTGCTGAGCGAATCCGCCCTGAGCCAGCATGCGGCCGAGGAGACGCTGCCGCTGCGCGATGCGTTTGCCGTGCTGTTCTTCATCTCGATCGGGATGCTGTTCGACCCGTCGGTGCTGGTGCGCCATCCGGGCGTGCTGCTGGCCGCGCTGGCGGTGGTGCTTGTCATGACGCCGCTGATCGTCTTCGCGACCCTGCGGGTGCTGGGAGAGCGGCGGCAGACGGCGCTGACCATGGCGGCGGGGCTGGCGCAGATCGGCGAGTTCTCGTTTATCCTGACCACGCTGGGGGCGGATCTGGGGCTGGTGGATTCCTCGACCCGGTCGCTGATCCTGGCGGTGTCGATCCTGTCGATCCTGATGAATCCGCTGGCGTTCCTGATCGCGGGGCTGCTGGGGCCGTGGGCCGAGCGGCGCGATGCCGCGCGGGCGGGCGCCGCGGCCGAGGCGGTGGCCCATGTCGCGGGGCCGCTGCGCAACCATGCCGTGGTGGTGGGCTATGGGCGGGTCGGGGCGCTGGTGGCGGAGGGACTGCTGCGCCGGCACTGGCCGCTGCTGGTGATCGAGACCGGGGACAGTGCGATCGCATCCGTCCGCGCGCAGGGGGGCGAGGCCATTCTGGGCAATGCCGCCGACCCCGCCATTCTGGCCGAGGCGAACATTACGGCGGCGCGCCTGCTGGTGGTGGCGATTCCCGAGGCGTTCGAAGCCGGACAGGTGGTGGAGCAGGCGCGGGCGGCGAACCCCGCGATCACCATCATCGCCCGCGCCCATTTCGACAGCGCGGTCGATCATCTGCGGCAATTGGGGGCGGATGTCGTGATCATGGGCGAGCGGGAAATCGCCCATGCCATGCTGGATTATGCCCTGCGCGACACGAAGGGGCAGGCCGCCGCCCCGTCGCCGCGGACCCTCAGGAGGTGAACAGGACCGACGTGGCGTCGGACAGCGTCGCCATGTCCATTGCCCCGGCACCGGCCAGCACCGCCAGGACCCCGGCGCAGAGCAGGACGACCAGGAGGGCGTCGCCCCCGCCCATCCCGCAGGTGGGGGCCGGGCGCATGGGCTGTGCGCAATGGTCGCTCATGCCGCCGCCGGGCCGCCCTGGGCCGCGCGGAACTGGCGGGTGACGGTGCGCATCAGCACCGCCAGGTCGGGCGAGGTCTCGTTATGCAGGGAGCGGACCCTGTCATGGGCCGCGTAGAAACGGCGCGCATTGAAACCATCCACCAGAATGGCGGCACCGACGAAGACGCCATCGACTTCGATGATCGTGGAACTCAGCATGGGTTCATGCCCCTGGACCGTGATGCGCCGGCTTGCTCCGGCCTGCTTCATGACGTGACAGGCTGCCCCCCGGTGGGGGCGCCCTGTTCGCAGGGACATCGGTCCCCGATCGGTTGGTGTTTCGTCATGTCAGCGGCGTCCTGTATTCCACCATGTAAAATAGTGCGTATTCCATAATGCGACGGATATCAACGAGTCAATCGTCAACACACATGTCGTGTGCGTTGTTTCTGGAAATACCGTTGTGAATCCGTTATAATGAATGGCGCGCGCGCAGAAGCGGGCCGTGGCCCAGGGGGGCGCGGCCGGACGTTATCTGTCTGGAATCGGGGGGGGTTGGACGGGGGTGAATGCGGGGGCGCCGCGTTCGATGAAGGGATCAGCCCGTCCGCACGGCGGCTTGCGGCGAAGCCGCCGGGGTGTCAGCGGGTGTAGCTGTAGCCGTACTGGTCGGCCAGGGCCTGGAGGTCGGGGGCGCCGCGCAGGTTCAGCGGGATCGGCTGCGGGTTCCTGGTGCCGATGACGAAATTATGGTCCGTCATGCGCTGGCAGGTATTGGCCGCCAGCGGGAAGCTGAGCTTGAGTTCCGCGCCCATCTGGGCCCGCAGGCAGGAAATGTCGGAATCCGTGGGGCGGCGCCCGATTTCCGATGAACACCCCGCCAGCAGGATCGCGGCACCGGCAACCCAACCAAGACCCGTTCCGTTCTTATGCTTCATTCCGACCGCCGCCAGCCCCTCTTGGAGCCGTCCATCACCATGATTCGCGCCCGACACCGCCTGACCGGATCGATATCGGGACACCTTGTCTCGAATCAGCTTGCCATGGATCGCCTGCCCGCGATAGGGCGCGGCGCGCATGACAGAATGGCAGGCTTCGTTCACGCCTTCATGAATTCGACGGTGTTCGGTCGATCGTGCAACAATATCCAACCGTATTCTCCCGCAAACCGGACAATAATCGAAACCCGGGTGCCCCGTGGCGGGGCTTCGGCCGGCCCGTGCATAGGTGTCATTACCCATCGTTCGGGTGACGGGGGGCGCTCCATCTGGGCAAAATATTCGGGACCACGACAAGCCATTGCCCCCGTGCGCCGCCGTCCCCCATCGGCCAGGCCGCCACTTCATTCCGCCGCGCGCCCGTGGCGAAAAACGAGGTGTCAGAATGAGAATACTCGCCGTCCACCCCAGCGCCCTGATGTACACCAAGGTCTTCCTGCGGCTGGAGCCGCTGGGCCTGGAACTGGTGGCAGGCGCCGCCCGGCAGGCCGGGCATGAGGTGAAGATCATCGATCTGCAGGTGGAAACCCACCGCGACTATTGGCGCATGATCGAGGATTTTCGGCCCCATGCCGTCTGCTTTTCCGGAAACTACCTGGCCAATGTGCCGGAGATCGTCGATCTGTGCCGCGAGACGCGGGCGCGGATGCCCACCGTCTTCCTGTTCGTCGGCGGCCATTCGGTCTCGTTCATCGCCCGCGACATCCTGGAGCTGGCCGAGGGGGCGATCGACTGCATCCTGAAGGGCGAAGGCGATGCCACCGTCGGGCAGTTGCTGGATACCCGCCAGGCGGGCGGCGACATCCTGACCGTGCCCGGCGTGGTGACGCTGACGGGCGAAGGGCCGCCGCCGATCTTCGTCCCGTCGCTGGACACGATCCGCCCGGCGCGGGACCTGCTGCGCCATCGCCGCAAATATTTCATCGGGACGCTGGACCCCGCGGCCTCGATCGAATTCGCGCGCGGGTGCCCGTGGGACTGCACCTTTTGCAGCGCCTGGACGTTCTATGGGCGGTCGTACCGCACCGCCAGCCCGACCGTGATCGCCGACGAGCTGGAGGCGATCCGCGAGCCCGGGATCTTCATCGTCGACGATGTGGCCTTTGTCCATGCCGAGCACGGCATGGCGATCGGCGAGGAAATCAAGCGGCGAGGCATCCGCAAGGAATATTACCTGGAAACCCGCGCCGACGTGCTGCTGCGCAACAAGGAGGTGTTCCGGTTCTGGAAGGAGCTGGGGCTGAGCTACATCTTCATCGGCATGGAGGCGGTGGACGAGGAAGGGCTGAAGCATTTCCGCAAGCGCGTGTCGCTGGACCGGAATTTCGAGGCCCTGGAATTCGCCCGCTCGCTGGGGCTGATCGTCGCGATCAACATCATCGCCGATCCGTCCTGGGACCGGAAGCGGTTCGAGGTGATCCGGCAATGGTGCCTGGAGATTCCGGATATCGTGAACATCTCGGTCACCACGCCCTATCCGGGCACCGAGATCTGGCATCGGGAGGCGCGGCGCCTGACGACGCGGGATTACCGGCTGTTCGACATCCAGCATGCGGTGCTGCCCACCACGCTGCCGCTGGAGGAATTCTACGAGGAACTGGTCAAGACCCAGCAGGTGCTGAACCAGAAGCATCTGGGCTGGAACGCGATCAAGGACACGATGGGCCTTGCGCTGCGCCTGGCGCTGCGCGGGCAGACCAACTTCCTGACCATGATCTGGAAGTTCAATTCGGTCTTCAACCCCAAGCTGCAACTGGCCGACCATCGCCGGGTGCCGCGCTACGAGATGCCGGTGCAGCCCGAGGCCGAGGACAAGATCGACCGCAAGGCACTGTATGTCCACAACCCCGCCGGGCGCCGCAGCCGCGCCATCGACGATGCGACCGAGACCTTCGTGGACGAATCGCGCACCGCGCCGGCCGATTGAGGGGGATGGCTGACGGGGGCGGTTGACGGGGGCCCGGTGCCGCCACATTTTTCTGTCCGGCATCCGTCCTGAGGCGGGCGCACGGACAGGAGGCCGCATCGCGCCCATGACATCCGCGCAAACCCTTACCCTTCCGCTGGAAGGCATGACCTGTGCCGCCTGTGCCGCCCGGATCGAAAAGGTGCTGAACCGGCTGCCGGGGATTACCGCGTCGGTCAATTTCGCCGCCGCGACCGCGACGGTGCAGCGCGGGGACGGCGCCCCGGCGGCCGATGCGATTGTCGGCACCATCCGTAAGGCGGGGTTCGACGTGCCGGCCCGCCATGTCGCCCTGGCGATCGCGGGCATGAGCTGCGCCGCCTGTGCCACCCGGATCGAGACCGTGCTGAACCGGCTGCCCGGCGTGACGGCGCAGGTGAGTTTCGCCGGGGAGCGGGCGGAGGTCGGCTACCTGCCCGGGCTGGCCGATCCGCCCTTGCTGATCCGGCAGGTGGAGAAGGCCGGCTATACCGCCACCCTGCCCCGCGACGGAACCGATGCGGCCCAGGACGATGCCGCGCGCCGGCGGGCCGCCTGGCGGCGGCAGGTCGGGCTGTTTGCCCTGTCGCTGGTCCTGACGCTGCCGCTGCTGGCCGGCATGATCGCCATGGAAGCCGGCCTGCCGGACCTGCTGCCGATGTGGGCGCAATGGGGGCTGGCCACGCTGGTGCAGCTGGTCTGCGGGCGCTCGTTCTATCGCCAGGCCTGGAACGCGCTGCGCGGGGGCGGTGCCAACATGGATGTGCTGGTGGTACTGGGTACCGGCGTCGCCTGGCTGTCCAGCACCGCGACCCTGCTGCTGGGGCTGGACGGGCCGTTCTATTTCGAATCCGGCGCCACCGTCATCACCCTTGTCCTGCTGGGCCGGCTGCTGGAGAGCCGGGCCCGGCTGCGCACCCGCGAGGGGGTGGAGCGGCTGATGCGCCTGCAACCGCAGGTCGCGCATGTGGTAGTGGATGGGACGGTCGTGGACCGGCCGGTGGAGAGCCTGCGGGTGGGCGATGTGTTCGTCGTGCGGCCTGGCGAGAGCATTCCCGTGGACGGCACGATTCTGGACGGGGAATCGGATATCGACGAATCGATGCTGACGGGCGAGCCCATCCCCGTGGGCAAGGGTGCGGGGGACCCGGTTTCCGGCGCCACCATCAACCGCGACGGCGTGCTGCATGTCCGCGCCCGGCGGGTGGGGGCGGATACCACCCTGTCGCGCATCGTGCGCATGGTGCAGCAGGCGCAGGGCAGCAAGGACCCGGTGCAGCATCTGGTGGACCGGGTTTCGGCCGTGTTCGTGCCGGCCGTGCTGAGTGTCGCCGTCCTGACCTTCGTGACCGGGTGGCTGCTGACCGGGCACCCGGGCGGGGCGCTGACCGGCACCATTGCCGTGCTCGTCATCGCCTGCCCCTGTGCGCTGGGGCTGGCGACGCCGACCGCGATCATGGTCGGGACCGGGCTGGGGGCGCGTGCCGGGCTGCTGTTTCGCAATGCCGAGGCGCTGGAGCGCGTGCACCGGATCACGACGCTGGTGCTGGACAAGACCGGCACCCTGACCGAGGGCCGGCCCGGCGTGACCGATATCGTGCCCGCCCCCGGCGTGCCGGCCGCGAGCCTGCTTTCGGCCGCGCTGGCGCTGGAAGAGAATTCGGAACATCCGCTGGCGCGTGCCATTGCGGCCCATGCCGTCGCGGCCGGTGCGGTGGCGACCCCGGTCCGGGCCGTGCGCGCCCTGCCCGGCCGTGGAGTCGAGGGGCAGGAGAGCGATGCTTCCGGCGGTACCCTGCGGCTGGGGTCGGCGCGATTCCTGACCGAGTCGGGCTGCGATGCCGACAGCGCCACCGTCGAGCGGCTGGAGCAGCAGGGCAAGACCGTGATCGGCGTGGCGCGCGATGCCCGCCTGCTGGGCCATATCGCCCTGGCGGACCGGGTCAGGCCCGATGCCGCCGACAGCCTGGCCGCGCTGCGCGGGCGCGGCATCCATCTGGTGATGCTGACCGGGGACAATGCGCGCACCGCCGCAGCCGTGGCCGGGCAACTGGGGCTGGACGAGATCATTGCCGGCGTGCTGCCGGACGGCAAGGCGCACGAGATCGAACGCCGTCGCGGGCCGGGGCAGCTTGTGGGCATGGTGGGCGACGGCATCAACGACGCGCCGGCGCTGGCGGCGGCGGATATCGGCATCGCCATGGGCAGCGGGTCCGACGTTGCGCTGGAGACGGCGGATGTGGTGCTGATGCGCGGCGAGCTGCGCGGGCTGGTCGATGCCATGGACCTGTCGCGCGCCACGCTGGCCAAGGTGCGGCAGAACCTGTTCTTCGCCTTCGTCTACAACGTCATCGGGATTCCGCTGGCGGCGCTGGGCTGGCTGAACCCGGCGCTGGCGGGGGCCGCGATGGCTGCCAGTTCGGTCTCGGTGGTATCCAATGCGCTGCTGCTCAATCGCTGGAAGCCGTCCTTGCGCCGGGGCGGGGCAGCGCATAGCTGACAACGGGGCGGCATCGCCCCATCAGGGAGACAGAACGATGGAAACGCTTACGATGAACATTACGGGCATGACCTGCAATGGCTGCGTCACGTCGGTCAGGAATGCGCTGGAGCGGACCGACGGGGTTTCCGCCGCCGAGGTGACGCTGGAGCCCGGGCGGGCCAGGGTCAGCTACGACCCGGCCTTTACCTCGCCCGCCGCGCTGCGCATGGCCGTCGAGGATGCCGGATTCGAAATCGCGGCCTGACCGGCAATCAGGCTTCCAAAGCCGCGTAGGTTTCGGGCCTGAAGCCTACCGTCAGCTTGCCGTCCACATCGAGGACCGGGCGCTTGATCATGGAGGGCTGGGCCAGCATCAGGTCGATGGCCCGCGCCGCGTTCAGGTCGGCCTTGTCGGAATCGGGCAGCTTGCGGAACGTGGTGCCCGAGCGGTTCAGCAGGATTTCCCACCCGACCTGGCGGACCCAGCCCTCCAGCACCGGGCGCGCGATGCCCGCCGCCTTGTAGTCGTGGAACGCGTAGGCCACGCCGTGCGCGTCC
This sequence comes from Gluconacetobacter takamatsuzukensis, assembly GCF_014174275.1. Lineage (GTDB taxonomy): Bacteria > Pseudomonadota > Alphaproteobacteria > Acetobacterales > Acetobacteraceae > Gluconacetobacter > Gluconacetobacter takamatsuzukensis. The sequence goes on from NZ_JABEQK010000005.1 coordinate 140,967, forward strand.
AGCCAGGCCCGCGCCTTCTTCATCGTGTCGCATGCCTTGATGCCGTAGATCGTGACCGCGCGCGCCATATCGCCTCTCTCTGCCTTCCGCCGGGATCGTGCCGGGTACTGCCCGGCATCGACACTTTGAAAACAGTCTCTTAATATCAGTTTCAAAGCCGCGCCAAATCGGATGAGAGAGCAGGAACAGACATGATGGCACCCGCAACAACGCGTCACCTCCTCAACCGCCTGTCGCGGTCCGCACGGCTGCTGCCCGTCGCGGCGCTGGCGCTGGCCATGCCGCTGCGGGCCCATGCCCAGGCCTCGGTCATTACCGGGAACCAGGTCACGCAGGCGACGGTGGAGACGATCGACCCCGCATCGGGCGAGGTCCTGCTGCGCGACGGCGATGGCGGGCTGATCACGGTCGAGATTCCCCGCACCGTCCATAACCTGCCCCATATCCAGCCGGGCGACCGGATCAATATCCGCTTCTTCCAGACCATCGGCGCCGACGTCGTGCCCGCCGACAGCCCGCAGCCGGAATCGACCGTGACCTCGGCCCATGGCGTGACCAACCGCCACCCGCACGGCATGATGGTGTCGTTCCGCCGCAAGCGGGTACGGATCGCGGCCGTCGATGCCGCGCACAACGTGGTGACGACCGTGGGGCCGGCCGATTCCACCCAGACGATCACGGTGCACACCAAGGCCATGCAGGCCCTGCTGCCGACGCTGAAGGTCGGCGATACCGTCGACGTGACGACGATGGATGCCGTGTCGTTCGAAGTGCTGAACCGCGTGATCACGCCCTCGACCACCGTGCATGAGGGCACCGGCACCGCCGGCGCGGCCCCCGCCGGCCACTGAGGGCACGTTTTTTCCCGCACTCGCCGCGCCGGCGCGCATCCGCGCGGCGCGGCGGGCGTTTCGATCGTGCTCCATAATGATGCCACGTCATCATGGGACGGAGGCACGATAGTGGGGACGGTTTCGGACACATCGCTGCCGGCATATCCTGCGCGCCTGCCCCGCGCCGACGTCCATCGCCCCCGGGCGCGTGGGCGCGGGCGCATGACGGCGTGCAGGATCGGGCCGTGCCGGGCTGCCCCCGACCGGACATGGTGCCTTCGAAACGGCCCCATCCACAGGAAGGAGAGACAGGAATGGTGACGATCAGCCCACTGGCCGGCAAGCCGGTTCCGCCCGCGCGCCTGATCGACGTCGCGAAACTGGTCGCGGCCTATTACGATCTGAAGCCCGACCCGGCCATTGCCGCCCAGCGCGTTGCCTTCGGGACCTCCGGCCATCGTGGCTCGCCATTCCATACCAGCTTCAACGAAGCCCATATCCTCGCCGTCAGCCAGGCAGTGTGCGATTATCGTGCCTCCGCCGGGATCGACGGGCCGCTGTTTATCGGGATCGATACCCATGCGGTCTCGCAGCCGGCGCTGGCCTCGGCGCTGGAGGTGTTTGCCGCCAATGGCGTGGAGACCTTTATCGATGCGCAGGGCGGCTATACCCCGACGCCCGTGATCTCGCACGCCATCCTGACCTATAATCGGGGGCGGACCAGCGGGCTGGCGGATGGCGTCGTCATCACGCCCTCGCACAATCCGCCGGAAGATGGCGGCTATAAATACAATCCGCCCCATGGCGGGCCCGCCGATACCAACATCACGAAGATCGTCGAGCGGGCGGCCAACGATTTCCTCGCCGCCGGGCTGGCGGGCGTGCGGCGCATTCCGCACGAGCAGGCGCTGCGCGCTGCCTGCGTGCATCGGCACGACTATATCACCCCCTATGTCGACGATCTGGGCGCGGTGCTGGACATGGAGGCCATCCGTGCCTCCGACGTTGCCATCGGCATCGACCCGCTGGGCGGGGCGGCCGTGGCCTACTGGCAGCCGATCATCGAGCGCTATCGCCTGAACGCCACCGTGGTCAGCACCGTGGTCGATCCCACCTTCTCGTTCATGACCGCCGACTGGGACGGGCAGATCCGCATGGATTGTTCGTCGCCCTATGCCATGGCGCGGCTGATCGAGTTGGGCAGCCGTTTCGACGTCGCCTTTGCCAACGATACCGATGCCGACCGGCACGGCATCGTCGCCGGCACCGACGGGCTGATGAACCCGAACCATTACCTGGCCACCGCCATCGATTATCTGTTCGCCAACCGTCCGGGCTGGGGCCCGCAGGCGGCGGTCGGCAAGACGGTCGTCAGCAGCAGCCTGATCGACCGCGTGACCGCCCGGCTGGGCCGGCGCTTGGTCGAGGTGCCCGTGGGCTTCAAATGGTTCGTCGACGGGCTGATCGACGGCGGGTTCGGCTTTGCCGGCGAGGAAAGCGCCGGGGCGTCGTTCCTGCGCAAGGACGGCACCGCGTGGACCACCGACAAGGACGGCATCATCCTCGGCCTGCTGGCCGCCGAGATTACCGCCCGCACCGGGCATAATCCGGGTGTTGCCTATCGCCGGCTGACCGCCGAATTCGGCACGCCCTATTATGCGCGGATCGACGCCCCCGCCACCGCGCCGCAGAAGGCGCTGCTGAAATCGCTGACGCCCGAGCAGGTCGGGCTGCACGCGCTGGGCGGCGAGCCGATCCGCGCCACGCTGACCCGCGCCCCCGGCAACGATGCCGAAATCGGCGGGCTGAAGGTGGTGGCGGAGAATGGCTGGTTTGCCGCCCGGCCCTCGGGCACCGAGGATGTCTACAAGATCTACGCCGAGAGCTTTGTCAGCGAAGACCATCTGCATCGCATCCAGGACGAGGCGACGAGCGCGATCTCGGCCCTGTTCGCGGCCAGCGCGGCGTCGTAGGGCCCCAGGCGGGCGCCGGCCTTGCGGTCGGCGCCCCCGTCGCTATTTGCCGTCGCCGAAGATGGCGACGTGCGAGACGCCGTCCCGCCCCACCCAGGCACGGTACATGCCGCTGGTGTTGAAGGGCATGGCGATATCGCCCTGGGCGTCGACCAGGATCGCGCCGCCATCGCCGCCCAGGGCCGGGATTTCGTGGTTGATGACATCCTGCGCCGCGTGATCGAGGGCTTCGTGCATCATGGTCACGCGCATGCAGATTTCGTGTGCCGCAACGGTGCGGATATAGAACTCGCCCCAGCCCGTTCCCGACATCGCGCAGCCGGCATTGGCGTAGGTGCCGGCCCCGATCAGCGGGGAGTCGCCCACGCGGCCCCATAATTTGTCGGTCATGCCGCCGGTCGAGGTGCCGGCCGCCAGGTGCCCCGCGCGATCGAGCGCAACCGCGCCGACCGTGCCGAAATGGCGGTCGGTCGTCTCGTCGGCATGCTGGCTGTGGGCCGCATCTTCCTTCAGCGCCTTCTGCAACTGGTCCCAGCGGCGCTGGGTCCAGAAATAGGAGGAATCCACCAGCGGAATCTTCTGCGTCACGGCGAAGGCCTCGGCCCCGTCGCCGATCAGCAGCACATGCTGGGAGTGTTCCATCACCGCGCGGGCCAGCGTGATCGGGTTGCGCACATGCGCCACCCCGGCGACCGCGCCGGCCTGGAGCGTGGCGCCGTCCATGATCGCCGCGTCCATTTCGTTACGCCGGTCGTGGGTGAAGACGGCACCCTTGCCGGCATTGAAGTTCGGGTCGTCCTCCAGCACCCGGATCGCGGCCACCACCGCGTCCTTTGCCGGCTGGCCGGCCTTGAGGGCCGTGTATCCGGCCTGCAATGCCCGGTCCAGTGCCGCCTTCACGATCTGCTGGCGCTCGACCGACATGTCGGCCTTGATGACCCCGGCGCCACCATGGATCACCATCACCGGCACCGTGTCGGCCCGTGCCTGGCCGCCGGACCACAGGGCTGCCGCCAATGCCGCGACCGCTGCCAGGGGCCTGGGCCCGATTCCGTTCTTGCTCATTCTTCACCTCGGCTGTGTGGCGGCACGCTACCATCGGAATCGTAATGAACAAGGGTGTTCTTTTTTTGAAAAAAGAACCAAAAAACTTTGATTCGTTCGGGAGTTTTTGGCTGGGGCACGCAACGCCCCCCGAACGGATAAAAGTCTTTTTGCTTCTTTTTCTTCAGAAAAAGAAGGCCTTCCCTTACCTGTCCAGCCGCTGGATGCGCCGTGCCTCACGCGCATGGTCACGCAGGATATCCCCCAGATTGGCCAGCAGCGGCACCCCGTCCGACACCAGCACCCTGCCGTTGACGATGGTGGTGCCCGCCGCGGCCGGCGCGCAGCGGAGCCAGGCCTCGACCGGATCGCTGAGCGCGCCGGCGGCTGCGACCTCGGACATCGACCAGATGACCAGGTCGGCGCAGGCGCCGGGGCGGAGGTGCCCGATTTCGTCTTCCCACCCCAGGCAGGCGGCGCCGCCGCGCGTTGCCATGTCCAGCGCGTCGCGTGCCGACATGGCGTGGGGGCCGTGGCGGAAGCGCCCCAGCAGCAGGGCCATGCGGGTTTCCAGCCACATCGAGGCATGGTCGGTCGAGGCCGAGCCGTCGCAGCCCAGGCCGACGCGCATGCCGCGGCGCCGCATGTCCAGCGCATCGGCCGTGCCGCCGCCGATCATCATGTTGGAGCAGGGGCATTGCGCGGTGCAGACGCCGGCGCGGGCCAGGCGGTCGATCTCGTCGCCCGTGGGGTAGATGTAATGCGCGACCCATGAGCGGGGGGTGGCCCAGCCGACGCGCTCGAAATACTCCGTGGGTGTGCAGCCGTAGATTTCGGCGCAATAGCTGTCCTCGTCATGATCTTCCGCAAGGTGGGTGTGCAGGCGCAGATCGTGCTTTTCGGCCAGGCGTGCGGATTCCGTCATGATGCGTTCCGACACGCTGAACAGCGAGCACGGTGCCAGCGCCACCCGCCCCATCGCGCCCGGTGCCGGATCGTGGAACGCCGCGACCAGACGTTCGCTGTCGGCCAGGATCGTGTCTTCGTCCTGCACCACCGAGGCGGGGGGCAGGCCGCCATCCTCGACCGATCGCGTCATGGAGCCGCGCGTGGCATGGAAGCGGAAGCCGATATCGCGGGCCGCGCGGAACTGCGCGTCGATCAGGAATGGCCGGGGATGGACGTACATATGGTCCATCGAGGTGGTGCAGCCGCCCATCAGCAGTTCGACCATGGCCACGCTGGTCGAGAGATAGACCGATTCCTCGTCCAGGTCGGCCCAGAGCGGGTAGAGGCCCTGGAGCCATTCGAACAGCGTGCCGTTCGTCACCGGGGCGTAGGCGCGCGTCAGGTTCTGGTACATATGGTGATGCGCGTTGACCAGTCCGGGCGTGACCAGCCGGCCTTGGGCCGAGATGACCGATTGCGCCGCCGGCGCGTCCCGGGACCCATCGCCGATGGCGTGGACGCGACCGTCCTTGATCGCCAGCCAGCCATTCGCGACTTCCCAGCCGCGATCGATGTAAAGATAGGCGTCCGTGACCAGCAGATCGACCGTCATGACGGTTCCCCCGTTACCGAATGTCAGGGTGACGAGCACCCTGTCGCGATGAAGCCCTGTCCCGGAGGTGCGAAGTCCGGATCGTCATCAAGTTCGGTACTGAACGGGCGTGGAGCGGGTGTTTTTACCAGCGAACATGTGCCGTGGCCAGGCTTTCCCGCACGCGGCGGTGCGGGCCTGCCTTGCCGGGCGCGCGGCCGCATGGTCAGAATGCGGGCCACTGGCGAGACGGTGCGGAGCGGCGCCCCTGCCCAGGCATGACGGGGAGCGGGATATGGCCGACAGTATTTCGACCAGGCGGTTGCGGCACCGGGGCGGGCTTCTTCTTGCCCTGCTCGCGCCTTTCGTTCTTCCGTTGCATGCAGCGCGGGCCGGGGGTGCGGACCCGACCTTCCGCATCGTCGAGAGCGTGCCGGAGGGTAGCGTGTACGGCGAGCCGGGCGTGGCGCGCACCCAGCCCGTGTGGCTGGATATGATCCGCCATGCCAGCCGCACGATCGACGTGGCGCAGTTCTATATTACCGACCGTCCCGGTCGTGCGATGTCGGCCGTGATCCAGGCGCTGGTGGACCGGGCCAATGCCGGTGTCCAGGTGCGTCTGGTCGTGGACGACAGTTTCCTCAAGGAGACCGGGCCGGTTCTGGAACGGTTGAAGCCTGTCCGCAATATCCGGATCGAGACCTTGCCGGCGCAGCGCCTGACGGGCGGGGTGCTGCATGCCAAGTTCATGATCGTCGACGGGCGGCAGGTCTTTGTCGGCAGCCAGAACTGGGACTGGCGGGCGCTGGAGGAGATCCATGAAATCGGTGCTGCCATCGACGATGTTGCCGTTGGCGGCAGTTTCGAGACCGCGTTCGAGACCCTGTGGGCACTGGGCGGCGGCCGCACCCTGCCCCAGACGCGCATGCAGCCGCCCGACGCGCGGCCGATCGCGACCGCATTCGCGCCGGTCATGCTGCGCGATGCGGGCGGCGAGAGCGTGATCGCCTTCCCTGCCTTCAGCCCGCCCATGATGATGCCGGACGTGCTGACGGCGGAAGAACCTTCTTTGGTCACGATGATCCATGCGGCGCGGCATGTCTTCCGGCTTCAGGTGCTGACGCTGAGCGCGCTGAAACATTATGGCCCGAAAGGATATTGGCCCGAGCTGGACACGGCGTTGCGCGATGCGGCGGCGCGGGGCGTGTCGGTGCAGATCATCGTGTCGAACTGGGCGCTGGGCGAGCCGATGCAATCCTATCTGAAGAGCCTGGCCGCGATGCCGAACATTGACGTGAAATTCAGCACTGTTCCGCAGGGGTCCGGCGGCTTCATCCCGTTTGCCCGCGTCGAGCACTGCAAATATGCCGTCGCCGACGACGATGCCGTGTATATCGGCACCGGCAACTGGGAGTGGAGCTATTTCAACACTACCGTCGATGCCTCGATCTTTGTCCATGGCCATGGGCCGGCCGCGACCCTGAACCGGATCTTCGCGCGCGACTGGAGCGGCCCCTATGTGACCCCGATCGTGCCCGGCACGCAGTATGCGCCCATCAAGCCGGGCTGATCGCGCCACGCGGGAACTCTGGCGTGCCGACTGGACAGGGCGCCGAGCCCCGCCTAGCATCGGATACGGTATCCCCGACTCTCCCCCGAACACAATAAGGGTGGAAATAATAAAAATCAGGGATATGGAAAATAAAAAATAACGTTCGTTCGATAAAAAATAGAATCCGGTGCGAAACGATGCTCAAGAGCCTAGACAAAGCCGACCAAGCTGTTCGAGTCGTTAGAACAAACTCGCGCCTGGAACATCTGACTTCTGATAGTTTTCAATTTTCGGGCATGCCGGCGAAACTGGCCATCGTCTATCTTTCTCCCCATATCAATTTCCAGTCGACGATCGATGCCGTTCTTCGCCATGCCGGCAAGACGAAGATCGTCGCGACGATGACAGCGGGGGAACTCTGCTCCGACGGCCATGATCCGCGCGCGTCCCTCTATTGCGATGCGAGCGCACCGTGGGACAATGTGGTGATCCAGATCTTCAGTCCGGAACTGATCGACGATCTTTCGATCCACGCCGTTCCCCTTGAGCAGGAATCCGGTTCGCGAAGCCGCGCCGCCACCTCGGATGAAAAGGTCGCGCAGATCAGCGCGCATCTGTCCCGGGTCACGGTGCCCTTTGTGATTACGGCGCGAGACACGTTCGCCTTCACACTCATCGACGGGCTGGCAAAGGCGGAGAACCATTTCGCCGAAGCGATCTACAAATCCGAAAGATTTCCCTGCACATTCATCGGTGGATCGTCAGCCGGGAAACTGGATTTCAGAACCACCTGTGTGTTCGACGGCAGGCAGACGCTGCGAAATCATGCCGTCATCGCATTCGTGAAGCTGTCCAGCAATTTCGCATTCAGTATTTTCAAGACACAGAATTTCGTCAATACGCGGAAATCCTTCATCATTGCGGAAGCCGATACGCAAAGCCGAACCGCGCGATCCGTCATCGACCGCAAGACCACGAATGCGGTCAATATCCTCGACGTGCTGTGCAACCTGATGTCATGCGGAAAGGAGCGGATACGCCAGGCGCTGGAAGGCCACACCTTCGCCCTGTCCATAGAAGGCGAGTTGTATATCCGGTCGATTTCCGACATCGATCTCGATCAGGGTACCGTTTCGTTCTATGCCGACGTCAGCGTGGGAGACGAACTCTTCCTGCTGCAAGGAACCGATTTCAACCGCACGACCCGGTCGGATCTGCAGAACTTCCTGCGCGGCAAGCCCGAGCCGGTGGGCGCCATTCTCAATGATTGCATCCTGCGCCGCCTGAACAATGCCCGTCATTTGCACGAACTGGACGGGATGTGGCCGATGCCGGTCGCCGGCTTCTCCTCGTTCGGCGAATTCCTCGGCATCAACATGAACCAGACCCTTACCGCAACCGTGTTTTTCCGGCTGGACGACGATCACGTCTTCCGGGACGAATTCATCGAATATTTTCCGATAAATTACGGGCGGTTCTGCCAGTATTTCCTGAGATCCCGCCTGAACCAGCAAAAGATCCTGAACGATATCCGCAAGAACCTGATCGACAGACTGGTCGATTTCATCCAGCGCACAGCGCAGGTCAGCACGGAACTCGAACAGATCGTCAGGCAGACCGAGGGAACCCTCGCCACCATGGGGGATGTGCGGAACGAGCTGGAAAACCGGATGACGAGCCTGGCGTCCGACGATCACAAGGGTGTTCTGGAAAAGGAATTCCAGAATGTCATCCGCATGACCGAGGAATTGTTCAGCATCGTCTCGATCATCGAGAAGATCTCTCTCCAGACGAATATCCTGTCCCTGAACGCCAGCGTGGAAGCCGCCCGCGTGGGCCAGCATGGCAGGGGCTTTGCCGTCATTGCAAACGAGATCAGGACGCTGGCCCACAACACCCGGGAGAGCGTGACAAGGAGCCAGAAATCCCTGTCCGGCGTAAAAAGCTCGATCGGCGTCCTGGGAACACATATCGAGCAGTCGGAGAAGAAGCTCGCCACGGCACAGACCGATTACGGCGAGATCTCCAACCGCATCAGCAACATGTTCTCGTCCTTCGAACAGATTAACGAGGTCATGCATTCCGTCGAGGAAATGTCGAACCAGCAGGCCATGCTGATCCGCAATGTTGAACAGGATATCCTGCGCCTGAAGAAAATCGAACAATAGGAGACAGGCCGTCGGTCCCGTGCCCGGCGGCGATGCCGCTCACGCGTCCTGTTTCTTTCGCGCGTCCGCCGGCGGTCCTGATGTCATGCTGGGCAGGACGTCGTCGCGCAGCAGCAATCCGTGCATCAGTGCCGCCGCGAGATGGACCAGCACGACGCCGAACAGGATCAGCGCCAGCCATGTATGCAGGTGGCGCAGCAGGGCGAACAGTGCCGGGTCGTGCGGCAGGATGGGCGGCAGTGCGAAGCCCGGCCACATCGCCACCGGATAGGCGCCGGCCGACAGCATGCCCCAGCCCACGAGCGGCAGCGCGATCATGAGGGCATAGAGCACGATATGCGACAGCCGCGCCGCCGTGCGCAGGGCCGGTGGCAAGGTGTCGGGCAATGGCGGGACGCGGATCAGCAGGCGGTTGACCAGTCGGACCAAGGCCAGGGCCAGGATGCAGATCCCCAGCGGGCGATGCAGGTCGACCAGCTGGTGATAGGCCGGTCCCACGGTCGTGACCATGACGATGCCGACGAACAGCATCGTCAGGATCATCGCGGCCATCAGCCAGTGCAGGATGCGGGCGAAAAGGGGAAAATGCTCGACCGGACGCATTATTGTTCTCCCGGCCGGATGGCGGCCCTGCCGATGGCGCTGGTGGTATCCGGCTCTCCCGAGCGCAGGGTGAAGGAGCGGGCATAGACCGCCGAGCGCGCCGCCGGGATGGGGTCGTCGGACGGTGCGATTCCTTCGGGCAGGATCAGCGGATCGTATGTGATCCCCTTGCAGGGGCCGCCATCCTCGCTCTCGGCCCGGTCCAGCGTCAGGGTGCCGGCGTCGATCTGCCGGCGGCCGGCAGGCCAAGGCACGGTGGGGTCGGCCGTGGCGTCCCCTGCCCCGCCGACGGTCACGATCAGGTGCCAGCGCAGCGGGCCCTGCGCCAGTGCGGCGATGAGATCGTGGAACAGGTAATCGCGGCCTGCGCCCTGCCCCGCCGGAAGGCTGGCCGGCTGATCGGGGACCATGGCCCATCGCACGGCGGTTGCCGTTCCGCCGGTGTTCACGAAGGTGAAGCTGTCGAGGCTGTTATAGGTATCGTTCGCGAAACCCGAGGTCAGCGGGCGGGCTTTCAGCAGCGCCAATGCCTGCTGCGTTTCGGGATGGTGGGCCAGGAAGGCGCCCATGCGGGCCGGATCGGGGTGGTGCGTTTGCGGATCTGGGCGCGAGGCGAGCAGGAAATCGTTGAAATCTTTCGCGTTGCGCACGGGAAAGACGGGGATGTCGTTGATGCCCATGCGCCATTCGCCGCCATGCGCGGGCATGATCCTGAGAGCCAGGCTGCGGACTTTCTCCGGTGCGTCATCCTGGAAGGGCATGCCACCGGCCAGGGCGAACCGGCCGACGACCGGCGAGCGCACCATGGCGAAGAGCGGGGCGCGGGAAAGCGGGGTCGCGTTTCCGCTTCCCTCGAACCAGCCCGTCACGCAGAGGCCCTTGGCATGATTGCGCCGGAAGCCCGGATGCGGGCCGTCCACCATGCGGAAGGTGCGCATGAACGTGCCCGACGTCAGGCGGCCCGGGGTCAGCCATCCCGCCGCCAGGGCGAAGGCGAGCGCGAGCAGGCCGGGTGCCGCGCACATGGCCGCCGCGCGGAGCCATCCTCCTTTTTCCGCCAGTCTCTCGCGTATCAGACTCATCATGATGCGTGCATCCCTGCCATCCGGGGGCAAACGCCGGCGCGGGAGCATTATTCCGCGACGGGTAATTTATTTTTGTGGTGCCGCGCCCGATCTATGGGCCGGCATTGTCCTTGTGCTGCTCGACCATATGGCGCAGCGCATCGATTTCGTCTTTCAGGCGCAGCAACTTCTCGAGCGAGAGGCCGGTCGCGCTGAGGACGCAAGCGGGGATGCCGGCAGCACGGTCGCGCATGGCATGACCGGCCTCGGTCAGGGTGACGCGCACCTGGCGCTCATCCTGTCGGTCGCGCGTGCGGGCGACCAGGCCCGCGCCTTCCAGCCGCTTGAGCAGCGGGGTGAGGGTCGAACTGACCAGCGCCAGCTTCTCGCCGATCTGGCCCACCAGCAATCCGTCTTCCGCCCAGAGTACGGTCAGGACGAGATATTGCGGATAGGTCAGCCCCAGCGGTTCCAGCAACGGCTGATAAAGCCGGTTGAAGGCGTGCGAGGCCGCATAGAGCGAAAAGCACAGGAAATCCTCCACGCGCTGCGCGCTTACCGTTTCGGTCATGATGCCTTCGCTCCGACGGATGAAACGATCTTTTTATATCGTGCACAATATAATCGCTCATGCGTTTATCGCGGGCCTCGTAAGCAATCTGGTATATATCCAACGATTAGATCGTGCACGATATTTATGCCCGAGGCCAGCCCCTCTCGGGTAGTCCGGCCCACCCAATGCACAGGAACCGTAACCATGTCCGTCAATATTCTCTATCGCACGCAGGCTCGCGCCACCGGTGGCCGTGATGGCAGCGCCGCCACGCTGGACGGCAGTTTCAGCGTGGCCCTTGCCACCCCGAAGGAACTCGGCGGCGCGGGAGGTGCCGGGAATAACCCCGAACAGCTTTTCGCCGCCGGCTACGCCGCCTGCTTCCTCGGTGCCCTAAAATTCGTCGCCAGCCAGGGTGGAACGGCAAGGATTCCGGCCGATGCCTCCGTGACCTCGGAAGTGGGGATCGGTTCGCGCAGCGAGGGCGGATTCGGGCTGTCGGTTTCGCTCGCGGTCTCGCTTCCGGGCGTGGATCGGGCCGAGGCTGCGGCGCTGGTGGAAAAGGCGCATCAGGTCTGCCCGTATTCCAACGCGACGCGGGGCAATATCGACGTGGCGCTTTCGGTCGTCTGAACAGAGAGGGTTCCTTGCCTGATGCCGGGCGAGGAACCCCTGGCCACCACGATCCGTTCAGACATAAAAAAACCCGGCCGCGAGGCCGGGTCTTTTCATGAAGCCTGGGGCGTCGAACTTACGCCGCCAGCCCTTCGTCCGAAACGACTTCCGGACGCGGGCCGCTATCCTGGCCCTTGGCGGACACATCGCGGTCCACCAGTTCGATCACCGCCATGTCGGCGGCATCGCCGTGGCGGATACCCGCGCGCAGGACGCGGATATAGCCGCCGCTGCGGGCCTTGTAGCGATCGGCCACGGCCGCGAACAGCTTGGAGACGATCACGTCGTCACGGAGCTGCGCATAGGCCTGACGGCGGGCGTGCAGATCGCCGCGCTTGCCGAGTGTGATCAGCTTCTCGACCACAGGGCGAAGTTCCTTCGCCTTGGGCAGAGTCGTGGTGATCTGCTCGTGCTTGATCAGCGCGACAGCCATGTTGCGGAACATGGCGGCGCGATGAGTGGAGGTAACGCCGAGCTTCCGGCCGGCAACACCGTGACGCATGATAAAGTCTTCCTGTCTTTCCGGTCAGAAGGGCTCGTCGAGCCTCTTGGCCAGGTCTTCGATATTTTCCGGCGGCCAGGCCGGCACGTTCATACCAAGAGAGAGCCCCATGGAGGTCAGGACTTCCTTGATCTCGTTCAGGGACTTGCGGCCGAAATTCGGCGTCCGCAGCATCTCCTGCTCGGTCTTCTGCACCAGATCGCCAATATAGACGATATTGTCGTTCTTCAGGCAGTTGGCACTGCGGACCGACAGTTCCAGTTCGTCGACCTTGCGCAGCAGGTTCCGATTGAACGGCAGGTCGTCCTGCGGCTCTTCGGTCCGGACCGGGCGCGGCTCGTCGAAATTGATGAACAGCTGGAGCTGGTCCTGAAGGATCCGGGCGGCCAGGGCCACCGCATCCTCGGGCGTCACCGCGCCGTTCGTCTCGACCGTCAGCAGAAGCCGGTCATAGTCGGTCACCTGCCCCACGCGGGTCGGCTCGACCTTGTAGGACACGCGCTGCACCGGCGAGTAGATGGCGTCCACCGGAATCAGGCCGATCGGCGCATCCTCGGGGCGGTTGGCCGCCGCGGGGACGTAGCCCTTGCCGAGATTGACGGTGAATTCCATCCCGAACTTCACGCCCTCGTCGAGGGTGCAGATCACGAGATCGGGGTTCATCACCTCGATATCGTGGCCGGTCTGGATCTGGCCCGCGCGCACTTCGCCCGGCCCGGTGGCCGTCAGCACCATGCGCTTCGGGCCCTCGCCATGCATCCGCAGCGCGAGCTGCTTGATGTTCAGCACGATGTCCGTCACGTCCTCGCGGACGCCGGCCACCGACGAGAACTCATGCAGCACGCCGTCGATCTGGATCGCCGTCACCGCCGCCCCCTGCAGGGAGGACAGCAGCACGCGCCGGATGGCATTGCCGAGCGTCATGCCGAAGCCACGCTCGAGGGGTTCCGCCACCACAGTCGCTGTGCGCAACGGCTGCCCGCCCGGCTCGACTTCCAGCTTCTCCGGCTTGATCAGAGATTGCCAGTTTTTCTGGAGGACCAAGGTGATGGCCTTTCAAAACTGATCTGCACCAAGGCAGATGGCACCCGCGCGAACGGGTGCCGGATGACACTCAACCCCGCTGGCACAAAGGCCGGCGGGAAACGAATCCGAGCCTGACGATCAGACGCGACGGCGCTTGCGCGGACGGCAGCCGTTGTGCGGCACCGGCGTCATGTCGCGGATCGAGGTGATCGAGAACCCGACCGCCTGCAGCGCGCGCAGTGCGCTCTCGCGCCCCGAACCCGGACCCGACACTTCGATCTCCAGCGTCTCCATGCCGTGCTCGCGCGCCTTGCGGCCTGCATCCTCGGCCGCGACCTGGGCCGCGTACGGGGTGGATTTGCGCGAGCCCTTGAAGCCCTGGGCACCAGCGGAAGACCACGCGATCGCGTTGCCCTGGGCATCGGAGATCGTGATCATCGTGTTGTTGAAGGTGGAGAGCACATGCGCCACCCCCGAGATAATGTTCTTCCGCTCTTTCTTCCGAATACGCGGAGCAGCAGCCTTCGCCATAGTCTTCCTGGTCCTGTCTGTTCATCAACGCGCGCCGCGCCGGATGCCCCTGGAAAATCGTGACCGGGGGCGCCCGGCACTGGCCGCGAATGCGGCTGGAGCCGCTTAGCGGGTAGCCTTCTTCTTGCCGGCGATCGCCACCGCCTTGCCCTTGCGGGTACGGGCGTTGGTGTGCGTCCGCTGGCCGCGAACCGGAAGACCGCGACGGTGACGCAGGCCACGGTAGCAGCCCAGGTCCATCAGACGCTTGATGTTCATCGCCACTTCGCGACGAAGATCGCCTTCGACCCGGTATTCGCTGTCGATCAGCTCGCGGATCTTCAGGATCTCGTCGTCCGACAGCTCGTTCACCCGGCGCTCGGCCGGAATCTCGAGCTGCTGGCAGATCTGCTCGGCCTTGGTCGGGCCAATGCCATAAATATAACGCAGGCCAATCGTCACCCGCTTGTTGGTTGGGATGTTCACGCCGGCAATACGCGCCACGCCACTTACTCCTCGTCCGCCCGCGTCACTCGGGCCCTAAAGATCGTCGCCGGGGCTTTTCCACACCACCGGCTAGCCGGAGCGTCGTGAACGTGCCGGCACCGCCGGTCAACCCCATCATCAATCGGATTCGTGATCTCTGCCCTTCGTGCCACGCGGACACGGGAGCCGATACCTTGAGGGCGCGCAATATACCCGCGCGCCCTTGAGAGTCAATGAATAACGATCACTTTTTCGTGATGTTATCCATGATTTTGAAGACCTGCTCGGTCACCTTGTCGATGTCGGCCATGCCGTCCACCGGGTACAGGCGGCCTTCGGCCTCGTAATACGGCAGGATAGGCGCCGTCTGCTCGCGATAGGCCGCCAGGCGGGCCGCAACGGTCTCTCGCCGGTCGTCCTCGCGGCGGACGAAATAATGCCCGCCACAGACGTCGCAGGTGCCCTCGACCTTCGGCTTCTTGAACAGGTCGTTATA
Organism: Gluconacetobacter takamatsuzukensis; assembly: GCF_014174275.1. Taxonomy (GTDB): domain Bacteria; phylum Pseudomonadota; class Alphaproteobacteria; order Acetobacterales; family Acetobacteraceae; genus Gluconacetobacter; species Gluconacetobacter takamatsuzukensis. The sequence goes on from NZ_JABEQK010000005.1 coordinate 155,992, forward strand.
CCCTGCCCCGCAGGTGCCGCAGGTGAAGCGGCCCGCGATCCGGTCCGCCAGCGCGTTTTCATCGACCTCGAGAAACAGCACGACGTCGATTCGCGCCCCGCGCCGCTTCAGCATCGAATCCAGCGCCGCCGCCTGGCCCGCCGTCCGGGGGAATCCATCGAGGATGAATCCCTTGGCGCAATCGGGCTGGGCGATGCGCGATTCGAGCATCGCGATGATCACGTCATCGGGAACGAGCTGCCCCGAATCCATCAGCGCCTTTGCTTCCTGGCCGATCGGAGTCCCTGCCGCCACCTCGGCGCGCAGCATGTCCCCCGTCGAGATCTGCGCGATGCCGTAACGCGCTTCCAGCCGCTTGGACTGGGTTCCCTTGCCGGCCCCGGGAGGGCCCAGAAATATGACGTTCACCGACCTCTGCCTTTCCCACGCGCCCGCCGCATCAGCCCCTGGTACTGGTGAGCCACCAGGTGGGACTGGATCTGCGTCACGGTGTCGATGGTTACCGACACGATAATGATCAAGCTCGTGCCGCCGAAATAGAACGGCACGTTGTAGTGACTGATCAGGACCTGCGGCAGCAGACACACCGCCACCAGGTAGGCGGCGCCGATGGTCGTCAGCCGGGTCAGGATCCGGTCGAAATAGGCCGCCGTGTTCGCACCCGGGCGGATGCCCGGGATGAAGCCGCCCTGCTTGCGCAGGTTATCCGCCGTTTCCTGCGGGTTGAACGTCACCGCCGCGTAGAAATACGAGAAGAAGACGATCATGGCCGCATAGAACAGCATGTAAAGCGGCTGGCCCTGCCCCAGTTCCTGCCCCAGGAACGAAAGCCACCCGGGCATCGACGCGCTGTTCATGAAACCCGCGATCGTCACCGGAATCAGCAGCACCGAGGAGGCGAAGATCGGCGGAATCACGCCGGCCGTGTTCACCTTCAGCGGCATGTGCGTCGAGTCGCCGCCATAGATGCGCTGGCCGACCTGCCGCTTGGGATACTGGATCACCACCCGGCGCTGCGCCTGCTCCATGAAGACGATGAAGGCGATGGTCACCGCCGCCAGCACCAGGAACACCAGCACGAAGAACGGCGACAGGGCGCCCGTGTAGCCGAGCTGGAACAGGCTGGCCAGGGCGTGGGGGAGGTTGGCGACGATACCGGCGAAGATGATCAGCGAAATGCCGTTGCCTACCCCGCGCGAGGTGATCTGCTCGCCCAGCCACATCAGGAACATCGTGCCGCCCAGCAGCGTCACCACGCAGGACACGATGAAGAACATGCCCGGCGCGATCACCGCCGAACCGGCGGCGCTGTGCATGTTCTCCAGCCCCACCGCGATGCCGTAGGCCTGGAACAGCGCGATCAGCACCGTCAGGTAGCGGGTATATTCGTTGAGCTTGCGCCGCCCCTGCTCGCCTTCCTTCTTGAGGTTTTCGAGCGAGGGAATCGCCGAGGACATCAGCTGCACGATGATCGAGGCACTGATATACGGCATGATGTTCAGGGCGAAGACGGTCATGCGACCGAGCGCGCCGCCGGTGAACATGTCGAACATTCCCAGGATACCGCCCTGGTGCTGTGCCAGAAGCTGGCCCATGACCGTCGCGTCGACGCCGGGAACCGGAATGTAGGTACCCAGGCGGTAGACGATCAGCGCCCCCAGGGTGAACCAGATTCGTTTCTTCAGTTCCGTCGCGTTGGCGAAGGAGCTGAAATTCAGATTGGCAGCCAGCTGCTCGGCCGCGGAGGCCATGCGCCCGTCCCTTTCAACAACAACAGCGTCGCCGCACGAAACGGGACGCTGTCATGACAGATCTGCAAAGAGTGTAAGGCGTCGGCTTGCGCGAGCGCAAGAGACAACGCCGGCGGCGCGCATCCCGCAGGATGGCGCCGGCCCGGGATGGCATGCCAGGCATGCCATCCCGGAAGCGTCATTATGCCGAAGCCGTGGCCTCGTCATGCGCCGCCTTGGCAACCCGAACGGTGCCGCCGGCCTTCTCGACCGCCGCGATCGCGGTGGCGGAGGCGCCGGAGACCTCGATGGTCACGGCGCGGGCGAGTTCGCCCTTCGCCAGCAGGCGGACGCCGGCGAACTTGCCGGAGCCGACCAGGCCGGCCGCGCGCAGCACATCCTCGGTCACGGTCGCGCCGGCGTCGATCTTGCCGGCCTCGATCGCCTGGTCCAGCGCGCCCAGATTCACCGGGGCGAAGACCTTGCGGAAGATGTTCTTGAAGCCGCGCTTCGGCAGACGGCGATACAGCGGGAGCTGACCACCCTCGAAACCGTTGAGGGACACGCCCTCACGCGCCTTCTGGCCCTTCACGCCCTTGCCCGACGTCTTGCCCTTGCCGGACCCGATGCCGCGACCCAGACGCTTCTTGCGATAACGCGAGCCCGCGTTATCGCGCAGTTCGTTGAGGTTCATCTCAATCCTCCACCTTCACGAGGTGGGCCACCTTGGTGATCATGCCGCGAACCGAAGGCGTATCCTCCAGTTCCCGCGTGCGGCCGATCTTGTTCAGGCCCAGCCCGACCAGCGTCGCCTGCTGGCCCGGCTTGCGGCCGTTGCCCGACGCCACCTGCGTGACGCGGACGGTCTTGCCCTCAGACATCGGCGCTCACCTCCGCGGCACCGGCCACCTCACGGCGACCCAGGATGTCGGAGACCTTCTTGCCGCGACGGTTGGCAACCGAACGCGGGCTGGCGCAACGCTCCAGCGCATCGAAGGTCGCCTTGACCATGTTGTGCGGGTTCCGGGTCCCGAGCGACTTGGCCACCACGTCGTTGATGCCCAGGCTCTCGAACACGGCGCGCATCGGGCCACCGGCGATGATGCCCGTGCCGGCGTCGGCCGAACGGAGCACCACCTTGCCGGCGCCGAAATGACCGGCGACGTCGTGATGGAGGGTACGGCCCTCCTTCATCGGGACGCGGATCATCGCGCGCTTCGCACGCTCGGTCGCCTTGCGGATCGCCTCGGGCACCTCGCGGGCCTTGCCGGCGCCGTAGCCGACACGACCCTTCTGGTCACCCACCACGACGAGCGCGGCAAAGGCGAAGCGACGGCCGCCCTTTACGACCTTCGCCACACGGTTGATCGTGACCAGCTTGTCGACGAGATCGTCGCCCTCGCGGTCACGCTCGCGGCCACCCCGGCCGCCTTCTCTCGGTTCACGTGCCATTGCGTGCCCCTTTCCTCAGAAGGCGAGACCACCCTCGCGGGCAGCCTCCGCCAGGGCCTTGATACGCCCATGATACAGATACGAACCGCGGTCGAAAACGACCTGGGTCACACCGGCCGCAACCGCGCGCTCGGCAACCAGCTTGCCGACCGCGATCGCCGCGTCGGAATCGGCGCCGGTCTTCAGCTGCTCGCGCAGCGCCTTGTCCAGGCTCGAAGCGGCGGCAAGCGTACGCCCGGCGGCATCGTCGATGACCTGGGCGTAGATGTTCTTGCCTGACCGGAACACCGACAGGCGCGGACGCCCGCCGCCCTTGCGGCGAAGCTGGAAGCGCAGACGCTGACGCCGACGCTCCCGCAGATCCTGCTGCGTGCTCATTACTTCTTCTTGCCTTCCTTGCGACGGATGGTCTCGGTGTCGTAGCGGACGCCCTTGCCCTTGTACGGCTCGGGCTTGCGGAAGCTGCGGATATCCAGCGCAACCTGACCGACCCGCTGCTTGTCCACGCCCTCGACCACGATTGCGGTCGGACGCGGCGTCGAGATCTTGATGCCCGGCGGGATCGCATAGACGATGTCATGCGAATAGCCGAGGTTCATGACCAGGTTGCTGCCCTGCACGGCGGCGCGATAGCCGGTGCCGGTCACTTCCAGGGTCTTGGAGAAGCCCTCGGACACGCCCTTGACCATGCTGGCTACCAGAGCGCGCGTCGTGCCCCACATCATCCGCGCCTGAGCGGCGGTGCCGACCGGACGAACCGCGACCTTGTTGTCCGCGATCTCGGTTTCGACATGGCTGGACAGGGGAAGCTTCAGCTCGCCCAGCTTGCCCTTGGCCACGAACACGCCATCGACGATCGAGACCTGGACGCCCGACGGAACCTCGACGGGATATTTGCCTACACGCGACATGTATCCCTCCTCAGAACACGCGGCAGAGGACCTCGCCGCCAACATTGGCAGCGCGGGCTTCCGCATCGGACAGGACGCCACGCGGCGTCGACAGGATGGACACGCCGAGGCCGGCATAGACCCGCGGCAGTTCCTTGATCTTCGAGTAGACCCGGCGGCCCGGCTTGGACACGCGGTGGATCTCCTTGATGACCGGCTCGCCATCCAGGTACTTCAGTTCGATGCGCAGCTGGGCAATGCCCTTGCGCACCTCTTCCTGGGCGTAGCCACGGATGTAGCCCTCGCGGCGCAGGGCCTCGAGAACGTTGGCGCGCAGCTTGGAAGCCGGCGCGACACAGGCCGCATGACGCGCGCGCTGCGCGTTGCGGATCCGGGTGAGCATATCACCCAACGGATCAGAAAGTGACATCGTTCCCTGCCCTTACCAGCTCGACTTGACCATGCCAGGGATCTGGCCACTGGAAGCCAGATCGCGCAGCGCGATACGGCAGAGTTCGAACTTCCTGTAATTGGCGCGCGAACGCCCGGTCAGCTTGCACCGCAGACGCACGCGGACGCGCGAACCATTGCGGGGAAGCTCTGCGAGTTTCAGAGTTGCCTCGAACCTGTCCTCGACCGGAAGCGTCCGGTCCATGACGATGTTCTTGAGCGCAATCCGCTTAGCCTTGTCCCGGGTTGCCATGCGCTGACGCTTGGCATTCCGGTTAACGGCGGAGATCTTGGCCATGCCTTGTTCTACCCTCCGGAACCTGTCGGGCCATCCCGACGGTTTTCCAAACAACGTGTCTAATAGGTCTTCTGACCTCTGGGCGGAAGCCCCAATCGCTGCAATTACGCAGCGAAGGGCAGATCAAACGCCTTCAGAAGAGCCTTCGCTTCCGCATCCGTCTTCGCGCTGGTGACGAAGATGATGTCCATGCCACGGATATCGTCGACCTTGTCGTACTCGATTTCCGGGAACACGATCTGTTCCTTCATGCCCATGGCGAAGTTGCCATGGCCGTCGAAACCCTTGTTGCCGGGCAGGCCGCGGAAATCGCGGACGCGCGGCAGCGTGATGGTGACGAGACGGTCGAGGAACTCGTACATCTGGGCGCGGCGCAGGGTGACCTTGCAGCCGATCGGCAGGCCCGCACGGATCTTGAAGCCGGCGATCGCCTTCTTGGCGATCGTCTTGACCGGCTTCTGCCCGGCGATCAGCGTCAGCTCGGCAACGGCGGCGTCCAGCTTCTTCTGGTCGCCCGCGGCCTCGCCAACACCCATGTTGATGACGATCTTCTCGAGATGCGGAACCTGCATCACGTTCTTGTAGCCGAACTCTTCGCGCAGCTTGGCGCGCAGCTCGTCCTGATAACGCTTCTGCAGGCGCGGCACCGAACGGGTGGCTTGTACTTCAGACATCCGCGCCTCCTCAGCCTTCGATGACTTCGCCGGTCGCCTTGGCGACGCGGACCTTGCGGCCATCTTCCAGGACACGGAAACCGACGCGCGTCGGCTTGCCGCTCTTGGGATCGACCAGCTTCAGGTTCGACAGGTGGATCGGCATCTCCTTCTCGATGATGCCCCCCTGCTCACCCATGCGGTTCGGCCGCGTGTGGCGCTTGGCCACCGCAGCGCCGCGCACCACGGCCTTGTTGTCACCGGGCAGCACGGACAGAACCTCGCCCCGGATCCCCTTGGAGGAACCGGTGGTGACGACGACCTGGTCGCCCTTCCTGATACGCGCGGCCATTACAGCACCTCCGGCGCCAGCGAGATGATCTTCATGAACTTGCGCGCACGCAGTTCACGCACAACCGGCCCAAAGATGCGGGTGCCGATCGGCTCCTGCTGCTTGTTGATCAGGACGGCCGCGTTCCGGTCGAAGCGGATGGCACTGCCATCGGGACGACGCACGGGGTACGAGGTGCGCACGATCACCGCCTGGTGAACGTCGCCCTTCTTGACCTTGCCGCGCGGGATCGCTTCCTTGACGGACACGACGATCACGTCGCCGACCGAGGCAGTCTTCCGCTTGGAACCGCCCAGCACCTTGATGCACTGCACCTGACGCGCGCCCGAATTATCGGCGACGTCCAGGTTGGTCTCGGGATGGATCATAACCTATGCCCTTCTTACGCCTGCGCGCCGGACTCGACGCCGGCGGCGCCCAGCGGGGCACCGTTACGGACGATCACGGTCCAGGTCTTGCGCTTGGAGATCGGCTTGCATTCTTCAATGCGCACCGTGTCGCCAACCTTGCACTCGTTCTGCTCATCGTGCGCCGCATACTTCTTCGAGCGGCGGATGAACTTCTTATACAGCGGGTGGATGATGCGCCGATCGACAAGGACGGTAACCGTCTTGTCCATCTTGTCGCTCGTCACCCGTCCGCTCAGGACGCGCCTCGGCATCGCCCGTCTCCCTTCAGGACTTCGCGGCCGACGCGCTTGCGCCGGCTGCACTCTTCTTCAACGCCTCGGACGCGATCGTCTTCAGACGGGCGATCTCACGACGCACCGTACGAACACGCGCCTGTCCTTCATTCTGGCCGGTCGCGCGCTGGAACCTCAGGTTGAACTGCTCGCGCTTCAGGTCGATGAGAAGCGCCTCCAGTTCTTCCGCGGTCTTGGCACGCAGATCGGCCGGCTTGGTTGCCTTTGCCATATCTCACGCCTCTCCGATGCGGGTCACGAACTTGGTCTTGATCGGCAGCTTCGCAGCGCCAAGAGCCAGCGCTTCGCGCGCCAGTTCCGGCGAAACGCCTTCGATCTCGAACAGGATACGACCCGGTTTCACACGGGCCACCCAATATTCCGGCGATCCCTTGCCGGAGCCCATACGCACTTCGGCGGGCTTTGTCGAGACCGGAAGATCGGGGAAGATCCGAATCCAGACGCGACCGGCACGCTTCATCGCACGGGTGATGGCCCGGCGGGAGGCCTCGATCTGCCGGGCGGTGACCCGCTCCGGCTCCAGGGCCTTCAGGCCGAACGCACCGAAATTCAGTGTCGTTCCGCCCTTCGCCAGCCCATGAATGCGGCCCTTGTGGGCCTTGCGGTACTTTGTCCGCTTGGGAGAAAGCATTGTTCTAAATCCTCACGCGCCGCCTGGCGCCGTTCTAGATCCTTAGGTTCCGCAGCTTAGCGCTGCGGAGCCTGCTCGGCGGCGCGACGATCCTGCGCCAGCGGGTCCTGGGCGAGGATTTCGCCCTTGAAGATCCAGACCTTCACACCGCAGGTGCCATAGGTGGTCTTCGCCGTGGCCACGCCATAATCGATGTCCGCGCGCAGCGTGTGCAGCGGCACCCGGCCTTCGCGATACCACTCGACACGCGCGATCTCGGCACCGCCCAGACGGCCGCCGCAATTGATCCGGATGCCCTGGGCGCCCAGACGCATCGCCGACTGCACGGCGCGCTTCATGGCGCGGCGGAAGGCCACGCGGCGCTCCAGCTGCTGGGCGATGTTCTCGGCCACCAGCGTCGCGTCGATCTCGGGCTTGCGGATCTCGACGATGTTCAGCGCAACGTCGGTCTTCGCCATGCGGGTCAGATCCTTGCGCAGGACGTCGATGTCCTGGCCCTTCTTGCCGATCACGACGCCCGGACGGGCGGCGTAGATCGTCACGCGGGGCTTCTTCGCCGGACGCTCGATCACCACGCGGGACACGCCGGCACCCGACAGCTTGCGGCGCAGGTGCGCGCGCAGCTTCAGGTCGTCGTGCAGCAGGCGCGAATAGTCGGCGCCCGCGTACCAGCGGCTGTCCCAGGTGCGGTTGATGCCGAGCCGCAGCCCGATCGGATTGACTTTATGTCCCATGGATCAGGCCGCCTTCTGCTCGGTTGTCTCAGCCTCGGCCGTGCGCTCGGCCACGACGATCTTCAGGTGGCTGAAGAACTTCTCGATCCGCGAGGAACGGCCACGGCCACGCGCATGGAAGCGGCGCATGACGATCGACTTGCCAACCTCGGCGCGCACCACCACCAGCTGGTCGACATCCAGCTGGTGATTGTTCTCGGCGTTCGCGATCGCGCTCTGCAGCGTCTTCTTGACGTCCTGCGCGATGCGACGCTTGGAGAACGTCAACGTCGCCACGGCCTGGGCCGCCGGCTTGTTGCGAATCAGCGCCGCGACCAGGTTCAGCTTGCGCGGGCTGACGCGGATGTTCCGCGTGACGGCCTGCGCCTCGGTTTCCGCGAGCGTGCGCGGATGCTTCGGCTTGCTCATATCAGCCCCGCTTCGCCTTCTTGTCCGAGGAATGCCCCGTGAAGGTCCGCGTCGGCGAGAACTCGCCGAACTTATGCCCCACCATGTTTTCCGACACCTGAACGGGCAGGAACTTGTGCCCGTTATAGACGCCGAACGTCAGACCGACGAACTGCGGCAGGATTGTCGAGCGACGCGACCAGATCTTGATCACTTCGTTACGGCCCGACGCGCGCGACGCATCGGCTTTGTTCAGCAGATACCCGTCCACGAACGGGCCCTTCCAGACGGAACGTGCCATCTTCTTTGCCCCTTACTTACCGGTTTTCCGGCGACGGATAATCAGACTGTCCGTACGCTTGTTAACCCTGGTCTTGTAACCCTTGGTCGGCTTGCCCCACGGCGTGACCGGATGACGGCCGCCCGAGGTGCGGCCTTCGCCACCACCATGCGGATGGTCGACCGGGTTCATCACGACGCCGCGGTTATGCGGACGACGACCCAGCCAGCGGCCGCGACCGGCCTTGCCCATATGCTGGTTCATGTTGTCCGGATTGGACACCGCGCCCACCGTCGCCATGCACTCGCCGCGCACGACGCGCAGCTCGCCCGACTGCAGCTTGATCTGCGCGTAGCCGGCATCCTTGCCGACCAGCTGGCAGTACGTGCCGGCCGAACGGGCGATCTTGCCGCCGGCGCCCGGCTTCAGCTCGATATTGTGCACGATCGTGCCGACCGGAATGGCCGACAGCGGCATCGCGTTGCCCGGCTTGATGTCGACGCGCGCGCCGGACACCACCTGGTCGCCAACCTTAACGCGCTGCGGCGCCAGGATGTAGGCCAGCTCGCCGTCCTCGTACTTCACCAGCGCGATGAAGGCGGTGCGGTTCGGGTCGTATTCCAGACGCTCGACCGTGCCGGCCACATCGAACTTGCGCCGCTTGAAATCGACGAAGCGATAGGACTGCTTGTGGCCGCCACCGATGAAGCGCGAGGTGATGCGCCCATGGTTGTTGCGTCCGCCGGACTTGTTCTTGCCTTCGGTCAGAGCCTTGACGGGCTTGCCCTTCCACAGCTCCTTACGGTCGATCAGGACCGTATTGCGCAGGCTGGGGGTGACCGGATTAAAGTGCTTCAGTGCCATGTCTTGCTACCCCGCGTCAGACCAGCTTCGCGGTCAGGTCGATGGACTGACCCTCGGCAAGCTGCACAAACGCCTTCTTCACATCGGAACGCTGGCCAGGACGCCCCTTGAAGCGCTTCGTCTTGCCCTTCTGGACAAGCGTGTTCACGCCCAGGACCTTCACGCCGAACAGGCCTTCGACCGCAACCTTGATCTCCGGCTTCGTGGCGTCGATCGCGACCTTGAAGACCACCTGGTTCTTCTCGGACAGCGCCGTCGCCTTCTCGGTGATCAGCGGCGCACGGACGATGTCGTACATCGTCTCACGCGACATGCGCTCCGCCTTCTTGCGGATTGCGAGCACGTTGGTCATGCCAGGCGCTCCTTCAGGCCTTCGACGCCGGCGCGGGTGATCGCGAGCACGTCGTGGTTGAGGATGTCGTAGACGTTCGCGCCGATGGTGGGCAGCACGTCGATCTTCGGCAGGTTGCGGGTGGCGCGACCGAAATTGTCCTCGACCGTCGCGTCGACGATCAGGGCGGACTTCCAGCCCAGCGCCTGGACCTTCGCGGCCAGCTCGGCCGTGCGGCCCGACGACGTGGCGGCGTCGAGCACCACCAGCTTGCCTTCGGCGGCCTTCTGCGACAGCGCGGAGATCAGGCCCAGACGACGCACCTTCTTGGGCAGGTCGTAGCCATGATCGCGCACGACCGGACCATGCACGGCGCCGCCGGTGCGGTACTGCGGCGCACGCAGCGAGCCCTGGCGGGCGCTACCCGTGCCCTTCTGGCGGTACGGCTTCTTGGTCGTGCCGGAGACTTCGCCCATCCCCTTGACCTTGTGCGTGCCGGCGCGGCGCTTGGCCAGCTGCCAGTGCACCACACGCGCCATGATGTCGGCCCGCGGCGTCACCCCGAAAATCTCGTCCGGAAGCACGGCCGTGCCGGCGCTCCCGTTGTCGAGGGTTTTGATTTCGTAATCCATTGCCCTCTATCCTCAGCCCGCAGCCTCAACCAGGGCCGCCGGATACGGCGCCTCGGCATGACGGGCTTTCTTGATCGCATCACGAACCAGCACCAGCTCGTTCTTGGCGCCGGGCACGGAGCCGCGGACCAGGAGCAGGTTCTTCTCGGCATCCACGGCCGCCACCTCGAGATTGAGGGTGGTCACGCGCTCGGAACCGAGATGGCCGGCCATCTTCTTGTTCTTGAAGGTCTTGCCCGGGTCCTGGCGGTTACCCGTCGAACCATGCGAACGATGGCTGACGGACACGCCGTGCGAAGCCTCGAGACCCGCGAAGTTCCAGCGCTTCATGGCGCCGGCGAAGCCCTTGCCCTTGCTGGTGGCCGTCACGTCGATCTTCTGGCCCACCACGAAATGGGCGGCAGAGAGAGTGGCGCCTGCTTCCAGCACGGCATCATCCGCAACGCGGAATTCAACCAGCTTCTTCTTGGGTTCGACCTTCACGCGGGCAAAATGGCCGCGGTTCGGCTTGGAGACGTTCTTCACCTTGGCGTTGCCGAGCCCGAGCTGCACGGCGGTGTAGCCGTCGCGTTCCTGGGTGCGGACATCCACCACCTGCACATTGTCGATATGCAGGACGGTGACGGGCACATGGGTGCCGTCTTCCTTAAACAGCCGGGTCATGCCCAGCTTCTTTGCGATCAATCCGGTGCGCATCGTCTGGACCTTAAAGTTTAATCTCGACATCCACGCCGGCGGCGAGGTCGAGCTTCATGAGAGCGTCCACGGTCTGCGGGGTCGGCTCGACAATGTCGAGCAGCCGGCGATGGGTCCGAATTTCGAACTGCTCGCGGCTTTTCTTGTCCACATGGGGAGAGCGGTTAACGGTGAATTTCTCGATATGCGTCGGCAGCGGGATAGGACCCCGAACCCGCGCACCCGTACGCTTCGCCGTGTTGACGATCTCTTTGGTGCTGTTGTCGAGCACCCGATGATCGTACGCCTTCAGGCGAATGCGGATGTTCTGGTTGTCCATCGTATTCAGTCCAACTTCAATGGTTCGGGGTCACCCGAGCCGCCAAAGGAGACCCCGGCCGGATTGCTCCGGCCGGGGCCTCCAGTTCTGGTTACTAACCCGATCAGGCCGTGATCGAGGCCACCACGCCGGCGCCGACGGTGCGGCCGCCTTCACGGATGGCGAAACGCAGACCTTCGTCCATCGCGATCGGCGCGATCAGCTCGACATCCATCGCGATGTTGTCGCCCGGCATGACCATTTCCGTGCCTTCGGGCAGGTGAACGACACCCGTCACGTCGGTGGTGCGGAAATAGAACTGCGGGCGGTAGTTGGTGAAGAACGGCGTGTGACGGCCACCCTCTTCCTTCGTGAGGATGTACGCCTCGGCCTTGAACTTCGTGTGCGGGGTGATCGAACCCGGCTTGGCCAGGACCTGGCCGCGCTCGACGTCTTCACGCTTCGTGCCACGGACCAGCGCACCGATGTTGTCACCGGCCTCGCCGCGATCCAGCAGCTTGCGGAACATTTCGACGCCCGTCACCGTCGTCTTCTGCGTCGCACGCAGGCCGACGATTTCGATTTCGTCACCGACGTTCACGACGCCACGCTCGACACGGCCGGTCACGACGGTGCCGCGGCCCGAGATCGAGAACACGTCTTCGATCGGCATCAGGAACGGACGGTCGACCGGACGCTCCGGCTGCGGGATGTAGGCGTCGACGGCGTCCATCAGGTCGCGCACGCGGTTCTCGCCCAGCTCCGGATCGCCGTCTTCCAGCGTGACCAGGGCCGAACCCTTGACGATGGGGATATCGTCGCCGGGGAACTGGTAGGCCGACAGAAGCTCGCGCACTTCCATCTCGACCAGCTCCAGCAGTTCCGGATCGTCGACCTGGTCAACCTTGTTCAGGAACACGACCAGGGCCGGAACGCCGACCTGGCGCGCCAGCAGGATGTGCTCGCGGGTCTGCGGCATCGGGCCGTCGGCGGCCGAAACCACCAGGATAGCGCCGTCCATCTGCGCCGCACCGGTGATCATGTTCTTCACGTAGTCGGCGTGGCCGGGGCAGTCGACGTGCGCGTAGTGGCGCTTCGCGGTCTCGTACTCGACGTGGGCGGTCGAGATGGTGATGCCACGGGCGCGCTCTTCCGGCGCCGCGTCGATCTGGTCGTACGCCTTGAAGGTGGCGCCGCCGGTCTTCGCCAGCGTCTTGGTGATCGCGGCGGTCAGCGACGTCTTGCCATGGTCGACGTGACCGATCGTGCCGATATTGCAGTGCGGCTTCGTCCGCTCGAATTTAGCCTTTGCCATCGTCTATCTCCGTTACCTCGGCCCTCGGGCCGGGAGTCGGGTTGAAATGTTCCTAACCGGAAGCGTGCCGGTCTTTAGACCGGACAAACCCCCGTTACCAGCGGTAATGACTGAACGCCTTGTTGGCCTCGGCCATGCGATGCGTGTCTTCGCGCTTCTTGACGGCGGACCCGCGATTGTTGACCGCGTCCAGAAGCTCGTTGGACAGGCGCTCCTGCATGGTGTTCTCGCCGCGCTTGCGCGAGGCGTCGATCAGCCAGCGGATCGCGAGGGCCTGGCGACGCTCCGTGCGCACTTCGACGGGCACCTGGTAGGTGGCACCACCGACGCGACGCGAACGGACCTCGACGGCCGGCTTCACGTTGTCCAGCGCGCTGTGGAACATCACAACCGGATCGGCAGCTGCGCCACCACGGCGACGCAACACCTCGAGCGCACCATAGACGATGCCTTCGGCGGTGGATTTCTTGCCGTCATACATAAGCGCATTCATGAAGCGCGTGATGACGACATCACCAAATTTCGGATCGGGAAGAATCTCGCGCTTCACGGCGCGATGACGGCGACTCATGCCTGGTTATTCCTTTTACTTCGGACGCTTCGCGCCATAGAGCGAGCGACGCTGACGACGCTTGGCGATACCCTGGGTATCCAGAACGCCACGCAGGATGTGGTAACGCACGCCCGGAAGATCCTTGACGCGGCCACCACGGATCAGGACCACGCTGTGCTCCTGCAGGTTATGGCCTTCACCGGGGATGTAGCTGACGACCTCATAGCCGTTCGTCAGACGCACCTTCGCAACCTTACGCAGAGCCGAGTTCGGCTTCTTCGGTGTGGTTGTGTAGACGCGGGTGCAGACACCGCGCTTCTGCGGGCAACCCTGCAGAGCAGGCACCTTATTGCGCTTGGCTGCGGGCTCGCGGCCTTTGGCGATCAGCTGGTTGATGGTCGGCATACGCCTTTCCCGATCCTTACAAATTTCGGCCGGCCAACCGCGTCTTAGGTTGCCGACTGTCGTTCACAACAAAATCCCACCGAATGAGGATCATTCGCCTGGGCATCATATTTACATCCGGCCTTGGCGGCCCTTTCGGACCACGGCGCCGCATGCCTGCATGCTGCATTCGACGGCCAACGACGTCACGTGAGACGGGGCTAGCCGAGGGCGCGGAACCTACGAAGCCCCTGCCCTTGAGTCAAGTGTTACCGCAGGATTCGCGGCCGATTCCCGCCGAATTATCTCGTCGGCCGGGCGATGGCGGGCATGCAGTCAAGGCAGGCCCGCCGTCGCGCCATCGTCGCGCACCCCGACCGAGCCGATCATCCGATTCGGCGCGGTCCGGTCGGCCATCAGATACAGGAGCCGGGCCCCATAGGAAAGGGGCCGGGTGTTGCCACCCGGCCCCTTCCACAGGCCGCCCCTTCACAAGGGCGGCACAGGCCTGCCGGGACGGGCTCAGCCGGCCTTGGTGACCACAGGACGGCCCTGCGCCAGGCGCTGGCGGTCCTGCCCAGCCGCGATCGCCCGCAGCTTGTTCATCACGCTGCCCGTGCCCGCCGGGATCAGGCGCCCGACGATGACGTTTTCCTTCAGGCCGTTCAGCGTGTCGCGCTTGCCGGCCGTCGCGGCCTCGGTCAGGACACGAGTCGTCTCCTGGAACGATGCCGCCGAGATGAAGGACTGGGTCTGCAGCGAGGCCTTGGTGATGCCCTGGAGGACGGGCATGGCCGCGGCCGGGCGCTCGCCCATGTTCAGGCGCTTCGTGTTCTCGGTCTCGTACTCGATCCGGTCCACCGTCTCGCCGACCAGGTAGGTCGTGTCGCCGGGCTCGAGGATCTCGACCTTCTGCAGCATCTGGCGAACGATCACCTCGATGTGCTTGTCGTTGATCTTCACGCCCTGGAGTCGATAGACGTCCTGGATCTCGTTCACCAGATAGTCCGACAGCGCCTCGACACCCAGCACCTTCAGGATGTCGTGCGGCACGCGCGGACCGTCGACCAGCGGATCGCCCACGCGGACGAAATCGCCTTCCTGGACCGAGACGTGCTTGCCCTTGGGGATCAGGTAGTCAGTCTCTTCGCCCGTTTCGTCGTTCTTCACGATGACGCGGCGCTTGGCCTTGTAATCCTTGCCGAACTCGACGCGGCCGTCGGTCTCGGAAATGATCGCATGGTCCTTGGGACGCCGGGCCTCGAACAGTTCGGCGACGCGGGGCAGACCACCCGTGATGTCGCGGGTCTTGGAGCCTTCGCGCGGGATGCGGGCCAGCACGTCGCCGGCGCTGACCTGTGCCCCGTTCTCGACCGACAGCAGCGAATCGGGCGAGAGGAAGTAGCGGGCGTCGTTGCCGTTGGCCAGCTTGATGACGTGGCCGTTGGCATCCTTGAGCTGCAGGCGCGGACGCAGGTCCACACCCTTGGCCGCCTGCTTGTAGTCGACGACCACCTTCGAGGTCAGGCCCGTCACCTCGTCCATCCGCTCGACGAGCGTGATGGAGTCGATCAGGTCCAGATACTCGACCGTGCCCGACTGCTCGGTGATGATCGGCAGGGTGTACGGGTCCCACTCGGCCAGCTTCTGGGCGCGCGTGACCGCCGCGCCCTCGTCGACCAGCAGGCGCGCGCCGTAGGGCACGCGGAAGCGGGCGCGCTCGACCCCCTTCTCGTCCGTCAGCACGATCTCGCAGTTACGCGACATCACGATCGGCACGTTCTGGCTGTTATGGACGACGTTGCGGTTGTTGATCGTCACGTGCCCGTCACGCGACGCCTCGACCATCGACTGCTCGGCGCCACGCTGCGCCGCACCGCCGATATGGAAGGTACGCATGGTGAGCTGGGTGCCCGGCTCGCCGATCGACTGGGCGGCGATGACGCCGACCGCCTCGCCGATATTGACCGGCGTGCCGCGTGCCAGGTCGCGGCCGTAGCACAGGCCGCAGACGCCGACCCGGCTCTCGCAGGTCAGGACCGAGCGGATGAGCATGCTCTCGACGCCCGCCTTCTCGATCTTCTCGGCCAGGGCCTCGTCGATCAGCAGGTCGCGCTTGACCAGCACCTCGCCCGTCGCCGGGTCCAGCACGTCGGCCGCGACCGTGCGGCCCAGGATCCGCTCGGACAGGGACGAGACGACCTCGCCGCCATCCATCACGGCGCGCACCGTCAGGCCGCGCTCGGAGGCGCAATCTTCCTCGACGATGATGCAATCCTGCGCCACGTCGACCAGGCGACGCGTCAGGTAGCCCGAGTTCGCGGTCTTCAGCGCGGTGTCCGCGAGGCCCTTGCGGGCGCCGTGGGTCGAGGTGAAGTAGTCGAGGACCGACAGGCCTTCCTTGAAGTTGGCGATGATCGGCTGCTCGATGATCTCGCCCGACGGCTTGGCCATCAGGCCGCGCATGCCGGCCAGCTGCTTCATCTGCGCCGGCGACCCACGGGCACCGGAGTGGCTCATCATCCACACCGAGTTCGTGACCTTGCCGACTTCCTGGCGCGAGATCTCCTTCATCATCGCGGCCTGCACCTCGTCGGTGCAGCGCGACCAGGCGTCGACCACCTTGTTGTAGCGCTCGCCGGCGGTGATCAGGCCGTCCTGATACTGCTGCTCGAACTCCTTGACCTCGGTGGCGGTCCGGTCGACCAGGCCCTTCTTCTCGGTCGGGATGATCATGTCATCCTTGCCGAACGAGATGCCGGCCTTGGCCGCGTGACGGAAGCCCAGGCCCATCATCCGGTCGCAGAAGATCACCGCTTCCTTCTGGCCGCAGTGGCGATAGACCGCGTCGATCACGTCCGACACGTTCTTCTTCGTCAGCTGCTTGTTGATCAGCGCGAAGGGAATCGCGGCGTGGCGCGGCAGGATCTGCGCGATCAGCATGCGGCCCGGGGTGGTGACGACCGTCTGGCGCACCGGCTTGCCGTCAGCATCGACCGTCTCGTAGCGGGCCACGATCTTGTCATGCAGCTTGATGGCGCCGGCCGACAGGGCGTACTCGACCTCGCCCACCGTGGCGAAGGACGAGGCGCCCTGCACCGTGATCCGGCCTTCCGCATCGTATTCGTTGCGGTCGGGCGTAACCAGGAATTCGGGCGTCTCGAGGCTGAGATAGTACAGCCCCAGCACGATGTCCTGCGACGGCACGATGATCGGCTTGCCGTTGGCGGGGCTGAGGATGTTGTTGGTCGACATCATCAGCACGCGCGCTTCCAGCTGTGCCTCGAGGCTCAGCGGGACGTGCACGGCCATCTGGTCGCCGTCGAAATCCGCGTTGAAGGCGGTGCAGACCAGCGGGTGAAGCTGGATCGCCTTGCCTTCGATCAGCACCGGCTCGAACGCCTGGATGCCCAGGCGATGCAGGGTCGGCGCGCGGTTGAGCATGACCGGATGCTCGCGGATCACCTCTTCGAGGATGTCCCACACCTCGGGACGCTCCTTCTCCACCATCCGCTTCGCGGCCTTGATGGTGGTGGCGTGACCGTATTTTTCGAGCTTGGAGTAGATGAACGGCTTGAACAGCTCCAGCGCCATCTTCTTGGGCAGGCCGCACTGGTGCAGCTTCAGCTCCGGCCCGACCACGATCACCGAACGGCCCGAATAATCGACGCGCTTGCCCAGCAGGTTCTGGCGGAAGCGGCCCTGCTTGCCCTTGAGCATGTCGGACAGCGACTTCAGCGGCCGCTTGTTGGCGCCCGTGATCGCCCGGCCGCGACGGCCGTTATCGAACAGCGCGTCGACCGATTCCTGCAGCATGCGCTTTTCGTTGCGCACGATGATGTCGGGCGCGCGCAGCTCGATCAGCCGCTTGAGGCGGTTGTTGCGGTTGATGACGCGGCGGTACAGATCGTTGAGGTCGGACGTCGCGAAACGGCCGCCATCGAGCGGGACCAGCGGGCGCAGTTCCGGCGGGATCACCGGAATCAGGTCCATGATCATCCACTCGGGGCGCGATTCGCTGTCGGCGAAGGCCTCGATCAGCTTCAGGCGCTTGACCAGCTTCTTGCGCTTGGCCTCGGACGTCGTGTCCTTCAGGTCCTGGCGCAGGCGCTCCTTCTCGGCCTTGCAGTCGATTCGCTCCAGGACCTTCTTGATGGCCTCGGCGCCGATTCCGACCTCGATTCCGTCTTCGCCATGCTCGTCCATGACGTCGAGATACTGGTCTTCGTTCAGCAGGCTGTACTGCTTGAGCGGCGAGGTGCCGGGCTCCAGCACCACGTAGCTTTCGAAATACAGGATCTTTTCCAGATCCTTCAGCGTCATGTCGACCATCAGGCCGATGCGGCTGGGCAGCGACTTCAGGAACCAGATATGCGCGACCGGGCTGGCCAGCTCGATATGGCCCATCCGCTCGCGCCGGACCTTGGCCAGCGTGACCTCAACGCCGCACTTCTCGCAGATGATGCCGCGGAACTTCATGCGCTTGTACTTGCCGCACAGGCACTCGTAGTCCTTGATCGGCCCGAAGATGCGCGCGCAGAACAGGCCGTCGCGCTCGGGCTTGAAGGTCCGGTAGTTGATGGTCTCGGGCTTCTTGATCTCGCCGTACGACCAGGACCGGATCTGCTCGGACGAGGCGAGCTGGATCTTGATCTGGTCGAAGACCGTGGTCTGGCCAGTCTGGCCCAGGATCTTCATGAGTTCGTTCATGCGCCGCAAACCCCCTGGGGGAAATGGATGGAAGCGACCCGCCGGGCCGCAACCATCCATGAAAAAAGAACAGACAGAGACGGAATGGTGGGACTGACGCCGGCGTCAGTCGCCACTCTGCTCCAGGTCCACGTTCAGGCCGAGGGACTTCAGTTCCTTGATCAGGACGTTGAAGCTCTCGGGGATACCGGCCTCGAAATCGTCGTGCTCGCGCACGATCGCCTCGTAGACCTTGGTGCGGCCGGACACGTCGTCGGACTTCACCGTCAGCATTTCCTGCAGCGTGTAGGCCGCGCCGTAGGCTTCCAGCGCCCAGACCTCCATTTCGCCGAAACGCTGTCCGCCGAACTGGGCCTTGCCGCCCAGCGGCTGCTGCGTGACCAGCGAGTACGGACCGATCGACCGGGCGTGGATCTTGTCGTCGACCAGGTGATGCAGCTTGAGCATGTAGATGTAGCCCACGGTGGTCACACGCTCGAACTTCTCGCCCGTGCGGCCGTCGATCAGCTGCGACTGGCCCGACTTGTTGACGCCGGCATCGGTCAGCATCGCCTCGATATCGGGGATCGACGCGCCGTCGAACACCGGGGTCGCGATCGGCACGCCCTTGCGCAGGTTGTTGGCCAGTTCCACCAGCTGCTCGTTGGGCAGGGTGACGATGGCCTCGTCATACACCTTGTCGCCATAGACGGTCTTCAGACGGTCCAGCAGTTCCTGCTTCTTCTCGCCGGTGCGCTGGTATTCGTCGACCAGGCCGCCGATGCCCTTGCCGATATTGGCGCAGGCCCAGCCCAGATGGGTCTCGAGGATCTGTCCGACATTCATGCGCGAGGGCACGCCCAGCGGGTTGAGCACCAGGTCGACCGGCGTGCCGTCCTCGAGGAACGGCATGTCTTCCACCGGCACGACGCGCGAGACCACGCCCTTGTTGCCGTGGCGGCCGGCCATCTTGTCGCCCGGCTGCAGCTTGCGCTTCACCGCGACGAAGACCTTGACCATCTTCATCACGCCGGGCGGCAGCTCGTCACCGCGCTGCAGCTTCTCGACCTTGCTTTCGAAGCGCGCCTGGATGCGGGCCACGGCGGCATCGAATTCGCGCCGCAGCACTTCCAGCTCCACCATCACCGGATCGGAGGCGACGGTGATGTTGCGCCATGCGCCGCGCGGATGCTCGGCCAGCACCTCTTCGGTGATCTCGGTGCCCGAGCGCAGGCCCTTGAAGCCCGTGCCGGAGACCTGGCCCACCAGGCGCTCGCGCAGCCGGTTGTAGAACGACCGCTCCTGGATCGCGCGCTCGTCGTCGCGGTCCTTGGCCAGGCGTTCGATCTCGGCGCGCTCGATCGCCATCGCGCGCTCGTCCTTGTCGACACCGCGACGGGAGAAGACGCGCACGTCGACGATCGTGCCGGTGGTGCCGGGCGGCAGCTTCAGCGACGTATCGCGGACGTCCGACGCCTTTTCGCCGAAGATGGCGCGCAGCAGCTTTTCTTCCGGCGTCATCGGGCTTTCGCCCTTCGGCGTGACCTTGCCGACCAGGATGTCGCCCGGGTTCACCTCGGCGCCGACATAGACGATGCCCGCCTCGTCGAGGTTGCGCAGGGCTTCCTCGCCGACATTGGGGATGTCGCGGGTGATTTCCTCCTGACCCAGCTTGGTGTCGCGGGCCATGACTTCGAATTCCTCGATATGGATCGAGGTGAAGACGTCGTCGCGCGCGATCCGCTCGGAAATCAGGATCGAATCTTCGAAATTGTACCCGTTCCACGGCATGAACGCGACCAGCACGTTCCGGCCCAGGGCCAGTTCGCCCAGCTCGGTCGACGGGCCGTCGGCGATGATGTCGCCAGCCAGCACCTTGTCGCCCACGCGCACCAGCGGACGCTGGTTGATGCAGGTGGACTGGTTGGAGCGCATGTATTTGCGCAGGCGGTAGATATCGACGCCCTGGGTCGCCCCGGTTTCGTCGGTCGCGCGCACCACGATGCGCGCGCCGTCGATCTGGTCGATGATGCCGCTGCGCTTGGCCACGATGGTCGCGCCGGAATCGTGCGCCACCGCCGCTTCCATGCCCGTGCCGACCAGCGGCGCGTCGGAGCGGACCAGCGGCACCGCCTGGCGCTGCATGTTCGAGCCCATCAGCGCGCGGTTGGCGTCATCGTTCTCGAGGAACGGGATCAGCGCCGCGGCGACGGAGACGAGCTGCTTGGGCGAGACGTCGCAGGCCGTGACCTCTTCGGGCTTCACCAGGCGGAAATCGCCGCCACGGCGGACCGAGACCAGCTCGTCGGTCAGGCGGCCTTCGGCATCCTGCTTCGCATCGGCCTGGGCGACGATCAGCTTTTCCTCTTCCATGGCGGAGAGGTATTTCCAGCCGTCCTGCAGCACGCCGTCGCGCACCAGGCGGTACGGGGTTTCGATGAACCCGTACTTGTTGACCTTGGCGTAGGTGGCCAGCGAGTTGATCAGGCCGATGTTCGGGCCTTCCGGCGTTTCGATCGGGCAGATGCGGCCGTAATGGGTCGGGTGGACGTCGCGGACCTCGAAGCCCGCGCGCTCACGCGTCAGACCGCCCGGGCCAAGCGCCGAGAGGCGGCGCTTGTGCGTCACTTCGGACAGCGGGTTGGTCTGGTCCATGAACTGGCTGAGCTGCGACGAGCCGAAGAACTCGCGCACCGCCGCCGCCGCCGGCTTGGCGTTGATCAGGTCGTGCGGCATCACGGTGTCGATGTCGACCGAGCCCATGCGCTCGCGGATCGCGCGCTCCATGCGCAGCAGGCCGACGCGATACTGGTTTTCCATCAGCTCGCCCACCGAGCGGACGCGACGGTTGCCCAGATTGTCGATGTCGTCGATCGCGCCGCGGCCGTCCTTCAGCTCGCACATGATCTTGACGGTGCGCAGGATGTCTTCCTTGCGCAGCACGCGCATCGTGTCCGGCGCGTCCAGGCCCAGGCGCATGTTCATCTTGACGCGGCCGACCGCCGACAGGTCGTAGCGGTCCGCGTCGAAGAACAGGCCCGAGAACATGGCCTCGGCGGTTTCCGGGGTCGGCGGCTCGCCCGGGCGCATCACGCGGTAGATGTCGGTCAGCGCATCGTCGCGCGAGCCGTTCTTGTCCACCGTCAGGGTGTTGCGGATCCACGGGCCGTTGGCGGCGTCGACCGCCAGCGTCGGCAGGCGGTCGACCCCCGCCTCTTCCAGCGCTTCCAGCCGGGCCTCGGTCAGCTCTTCGCCGGCTTCGGCGTAGATCTCGCCCGTGTCGGTGTTGACCAGGTCATGGGCCACGTAGCGGCCGACCAGGCCGGCGGCGCCGACCAGCACTTCCTTCGTGGTTTCCGCGATCTTGCGGACCATGCGGGCGGTCAGCTTGGCGTCGGCCTCGGCCACCACCTCGCCGCTCTGCGCGTCCACCAGCGGCTCCAGCAGCTTCATGCCGCGGAACGACTCGGCGTCGAACGGGCGGGCCCAGCCCTTGGGGGTCTTGGTGAAGACGACCTGGTTGTAGAAATAGCCCAGGATCTCGTCGGCATCCATGCCGCGGATTTCCATCGCCTCGACATCGCCGCCCTCGGCGATCTTGGCTGCGCGGGCGGCGGCCGAGGCCTCGCCTTCCAGCGCGTACAGCAGCGTCGTCACCGGCAGCTTCCGCTTGCGGTCGATGCGGACGTAGATCAGGTCCTTGCTGTCGAATTCGAAATCGAGCCACGAGCCGCGATAGGGAATGACGCGGGCGGCGAACAGGAACTTGCCCGACGAATGGGTCTTGCCCTTGTCGTGGTCGAAGAACACGCCGGGGCTGCGGTGCATCTGGCTGACGATGACGCGCTCGGTCCCGTTGATGATGAAGGTGCCGTTATCCGTCATCAGCGGCATGTCGCCCATATAGACGGGCTGCTCCTTGATGTCGCGGATCGAGCGCGAGCCCGTGTCCTCGTCGACATCCCACACGATCAGGCGCAGCACCACCTTGAGCGGGGCCGCGAAGGTCAGGCCGCGCTGGATGCATTCCTCGACGTCGTATTTCGGCTCTTCGAGTTCGTAATGCACGAACTCCAGGCGGCCGCGCCCGGCGAAATCATTGATCGGGAAAACCGAACGGAACACTTCCTGCAGGCCCGTCTGCGTCCGGCTGTCGGGCGAGACGTTCATCTGCAGGAACGCCTCGTAACTGGCGCGCTGCACGTCGATCAGATTGGGCATCGGAGCGATTTCGGGTATCCGCCCGAAGCTCTTGCGGATGCGCTTGCGTCCCGTGAACGATTTCGTAATCGCGTTCATCGTCTATCCTGCCCCCATCCCCGACGACCCGGACCTTTCCGCGCCCGGAACCCGGAGCCACGGCGACCGAAAGCGGATCATCACAAACCATCCATGCCTGGACACCGAAACCGGTATCCCCGCCCATTCCGAAGAACGGGCCTTCTACCGCCGAAGGCGCCCGAGACCTTGCGGTCAGGGCGCCAGAACGGCCAAGGGGGCGGGACCCTTTCGGGTTCCCGCCCTCACCTGGCATCAAGCAGGAGAGGCAGCCCGAGGGCCGCCAGCACCCGACAGATTACTTCACTTCGACGGTCGCGCCGTTCTCTTCAAGAACCTTCTTGATCTTCTCGGCTTCGTCCTTGTTCACGCCTTCCTTCACGGTCTTCGGCGCACCCTCGACCAGGTCCTTGGCTTCCTTCAGGCCCAGGCCGGTGATGCCGCGGATTTCCTTGATGACGTTGATCTTCTTGTCGCCGGCCTTGGCCAGGACAACAGTGAACTCGGTCTGCTCTTCGGCCGGGGCAGCGGCGGCAGCGGCCGGCGCGGCGGCAACGGCAACCGGAGCGGCGGCGGAAACGCCCCACTTCTCTTCCAGCAGCTTCGAGAGCTCGGCGGCCTCGAGAACCGTGAGGGCGGACAGCTCGTCAACGAGTTTGGTCAGATCGGCCATGATTTGGTCTTCCTAATGTATACACTGATTGGCGCAACACAATCCCGATTTCACGAGACTGTGCAAAATTCATCACCCCGCGCATGCGGGGCGCTTGTGGCTCAGGCAGCCTCGTCCTTCTTGGCGTAGGCGCCGAAAACCCGCGCAAGCTGTCCGGCCGGCGCCTGGAGCACACCCGCGATGCGCGTGGCCGGCGTGGAGATCATCCCCACCAGCTGCGCCCGGAGCGTATCCAGGGACGGCAGTTCGGCCAGCGCCTTCACACCGTCGACATTCAATGTCTGGGTGCCGAGCGCTCCACCGAGCAGAACGAGCTTTTCGTTGGTCTTGGCGAACTCGACAAGCACCTTGGCCACGGCCACAGGATCGGCTGACCACGAAATCGCGGTCGGCCCCTTCAGCAGCGGCGAGATGCCTTCGAATCGGGTCCCTGCCAGGGCGAGGTTGGCCAGCCGGTTCTTCGCGACCTTGTAAGTCGCTCCAGCCGCACGCACGCGCTGCCGAAGGATCGTCGCATCGGCCACCGTCAACCCGTCATTGCGGGTTACGACAACCATGGACGTCTCGGCGAACACGGCCGCGAGGGAGGCAACAAACTCCCGCTTCTCCGTACGGTCCAATTCCCGTCTCCGTCGTGACCTGCCGGGATGACCCAACAGGCCGGGTTTACCCTAGGAGGACTGGGCCCTGGGGCCCGATCCTCCGGTTCGCCTGTCCTGTGAACAACGGAACAACCAGTGCGGGCGGCGAGCCGCCCCAATCCGGTGATCCCCGTCTTCCGGTTGCGGACCCGAGGGTCCATCAAGGCATCGGCCACATCCGGTCATGGACAGGTTCGGAAGAACGGGGCGCCGCAGCACCCCGCCTCCTGTCCGCCCTGCCCTTTCGGGCAGCGCGTCATTCCTGCGTGATCAGCCCGCCGAGAAGGCGGACACGTCGACGCGAATACCCGGGCCCATCGTCGAGGACAGGGCGGCCTTGCGCAGATAGGTGCCCTTGGCGCCCGTCGGCTTGGCCTTCTGCACCGCGTCGACGAAGGCGCGGATGTTTTCGATCAGCTTGTCGCTGTCGAACGACGCCTTGCCGATGCCGGCATGGATGATGCCGGCCTTTTCGGCGCGGTACTCGACCTGGCCGGACTTGGCGGCCGTCACGGCGCCCTTCACGTCCATGGTCACGGTACCCAGCTTGGGGTTCGGCATCAGGCCGCGCGGGCCCAGGATCTTGCCCAGGCGGCCGACGAGGGCCATCATGTCCGGCGTCGCGATGCAGCGGTCGAACGCGATTTCGCCGGCCTGCACCTTCTCGGCCAGGTCCTCGGCGCCCACCACGTCGGCACCGGCGGCCAGGGCTTCCTCGGCCTTCGCGCCGCGGGCGAACACACCCACGCGCAGGGTCTTGCCCGTGCCGTTGGGCAGGGACAGCAGGCCGCGGACCATCTGGTCGGCGTGACGCGGGTCGATGCCCAGGTTCAGCGAGATCTCGATCGTCTCGTCGAACTTGGCGGTCGCCGTCTGCTTCACCAGACCGATCGCCTCGTCGAGGCCATAGGATTTGTTACGGTCGACAGAGGCCTGGCCGGCCGTCAGACGCTTGTTCTTGGCCATTGGATCAGCCCTCCACCACCGTAAGGCCCATCGAACGGGCGGAGCCGATCAGCATCCGCACAGCCCCGTCGATGTCGTTGGCATTCATGTCCTGCTTCTTCTGCTCGGCGATCTCGCGCAGCTGCGTCATGGTGACGCTGCCGACGGCGGCCGACTTGCCGACCGTCGAGCTGCCCTTCTTGATGTTCGCGGCCTTCATCAGGAAATAGGTGTTCGGCGGGGTCTTGGTGATGAAGGTGAAGGTGCGGTCGGCGAACGCGGTGATGACGACCGGGATCGGCATGCCGGGCTCGAGGCCCTGCGTCTTGGCGTTGAACTCCTTGCAGAACTGCATGATGTTCAGGCCGCGCTGACCCAGCGCCGGGCCGACCGGCGGGGACGGATTCGCCTTGCCGGCGGGAATTTGTAGCTTGATGTAGCCAACGATCTTTTTGGCCATATCCGGGGCTCCTGACTGTTTCACCCGGACCGCGGTTCCTGCGGCCGGCCCGCCGTGCGAGACGGCGGACGCGGCCTCCCGCGTTCCGTAAGAGGCGGGTCCCTAACCCTAATGGACCGGGGTTGTCAACCCTGTGCCGCGCAGGCCGGTGCCGGTCAGGTTGAGCTGGTCCGGGCCGCTGCCGGTGGCGATGCCCCCGGCCTCCTTGGGCACGCGCAGCCCCTCGTACTGCAGGGGAGCGAAGGGCATGACCGACTTGTCGGAGGGAAGCTGCGCCCGCGACCAGCCGCCGCCCAGCGCGCGGATCAGCGACACCGTCGCCTGGTGGCGCCGGGTTTCGACCTGGACCTCGGCGATGCGGGCGGACAGGGCGGCGATCTGGGCCACCACCACGTCGAGATAGTTGGTCAGCCCGCCCGTATAGAGCGCCATGGTCATGCCCTGGGTGCGGACGGCGGCCTGCACCGACTGGTGCTGCTGCTTCAGCTCGGCACGCAGCTGGCCGGTCATGGTCAGCCCGTCCTCGACATTCTGGAAGGCTTCCAGCACCACGCCGCGGTAATTATCCTCGGCCTGGCGGTATTGCGACCAGGTGCGTTGCAGCTCTGCCCGGCGCAGCCCGCCCTGGAACAGGGGCATCGCCGCCTGCACGGCGTAGGAATACATGCTGTTCGACAGGTCGGCGAGGGTGAAGCCGTTATCCATGAAGCCGGTCATCGCGTTGACCGACACGTTGGGATAGAACGCCGCGCGCGACACGCCGATGGCGCGGTTGGCCTGTGCCATCTCGCGCTCGGCGGCCGCCACGTCCGGCCGCCGTTCCAGCAAGGCCGAGGGCAGCAGCAGCGGCACCCCGATATCGGGGAAGTGCATCTGGTCTTCCGGCGCCAGGTGGAACGAGGCGGGCGCCACGCCCACCAGCACCGCGATCGCATGTTCCAGCACCGCGCGGCGGGCCAGCAGGTCGGTTTCCTGCGCCTGGGTGGCATAAAGCTGGTTTTCGGCGCGCGAGACGTCCAGGCCTGCGGCGATCGCCCCGGCCTGGCGCATGCGGGTGATCTGCACCGCCAGCGTGTAGGTGCGGATCGAGTCGCGATAGACGGCGTCCTGCACGTCCAGCCCGCGCAGGGCGATGTAGTCCGATGCCAGCTCGGAGTCGGTGCTCAGCCGCGTCAGCGCGTAATCGGCCGCGCGTTCCTGCGCCGCCTGCACGCGCATGCGCTTGCGGTTGCGGATCGCGGACCAGAAATCGGGCTCCCAGGTCGCGGTGCCGCTATATTGCTCCGATGACATGTAGGTGGGGCCGGTCGACCCCGCGCCGCGCCATAGCCGGTGGGCCGAGCCCTTGAACTTGCCCATGCTGGCGGCGCCCGTCACCTGCGGATACAGGCCTGCCTGTGCCTCGGCCGCCATGTCGCGGGCCTGGGTGAAGGTTTCGGCCGCGACCTGGAGGTCGGGGTTGGCGCGGTTGGCCTGCTCTTCCAGCCGGTTCAGCGTCGGGTCGTTGAAGAGCGTCCACCAGTCGCCGCGCAGGGCGGCCTCGTCGGGAGCGGCGTAGCGCATCGTGCCCGCGCCCTTCCAGTCGTCGGGAAAGACGAAATGGTCGGGGTGATAGGCGGGTGCCATGTCGCAGCCGGCCAGGCCGGCCAGCAGCGCCAGGCCGCCGGCCAGGCGGGCCGCGCGCCGCAGCGGGCGGGTGGAACGGCGCCGCGCCCGCCGCGTGGGAGAGGACAGGGTCATTGACGGGCTCCCGCCTCCTCCGCATTCGAGCGGTCGTTCGGCATGGCGCGGACATCGTCGGTGCGGGCCGGTTCGTTGGCCGTGGCCGGCTGCGCGTTGTAGCCCGGCGTCGCGTCCACCACGCGGACCTCCTGCCCGTCCAGCAGGCCGGCCGAGGGGTTGTTGATCACCCGGTCGGTGGGCTTGAGGCCGCCGCGGATCTGCACCGTCGTGCCCAGGTTGGTGCCGACCGTGACATTGTGCAGGCGCACGCGGTTATGCTCGTCGACCAGCGCCACCTGCATGCCCTCGGCGCGGAAGATCAGCGCGCCTTCCGGGATCACCAGGATGTCCGGGTCGCCCGGGGCGCTGAAATGCACCGTGGCGTAGGAATCGGGCCACAGGGTGCGGTCGCTGTTGTCCAGCGTCAGTTCGGTGGTCACCGTGCGCGTCGAGGCGTTGAACGCGGCGGCGGTGGCCAGGAACGTGGCCTTGTAGACCCGGCCCGGATGCTGCGGCACCGTGACCTCGGCCGTCAGCTTGGGGCTGATGATGTCGGCGTAATCCTGCGGGACCGAGACGAACACGCGCATGCGGTGGACGTCGGCCACGCTGAACAGCTCGGTCGCGGTTCCGCGCGCGCTGACGTCGCCGCCGCCGGCATTCACGTAGTCGCCGACATCGGCCAGGCGCGAGGTCACGACCCCGTCGAAGGGGGCCACGATCTGCTTGAAGCCGATCAACGCCGCGTAGCGCGAGACCTCGTGCCGCGCGGCCTCGACCTGGGCCTGCTCGGCCTCGGCGTTCGCGGCCTGCACGTCGACTTCCTGCTGTGACACGGCCTGGGTGCCTTGCAGGGCCTTCCAGCGCTTGGCCGTGATCTGCGCCAGCTTGTAGCGCGCCATCGCGACGTCGAAATTCGCCTTCGATGCCGCGTACTGCGCGTCCAGCCCCGGCGTGTCGATGGTGGCCAGCACGTCGCCCGCCTTCACCTCGGCGCCGAAATCCTTGTACCACATGCGCACATAGCCCGAGACCTGGGCGTAGATCGGTGCCAGGTACCAGGCCGAGATGTTGCCCGGCAGGTCCAGCGTGCGGATGCTGGGCCCCTTGGCGGGGGAGATCAGCTGCACGCGGGGGATCGCGGAATCCTCGGTCTGGTGACGCAGGGCGGACAGATGCGCCTGCCGCTGGACGATCCCGCCGCCGACGACCACCACCGCCAGGACGATTCCGACGCCGGCCAGGAGCTTTCCGCGCCCCGACGGTTTTTCCCCGCGGGTCTGTTCCACGGCGCTCATGCGCGTTCTCCTTCGGCGCTACGGTGTCTTTCGGATCGCCTGCCGTGCAGCAGGGCGAAGACGCAGGGCACGAACAGCAGCGTCGCCACCGTCGCCATCATCAGCCCCCCCATCACTGCCCGGCCGAGCGGCGCGTTCTGCGAATTGCTCAGGGACATCGGCAGCATGCCGATGATCATGGCCGATGCCGTCATCAGCACCGGCCGGATACGCTCGAACCCGGCCTCGATGGCCGCCTTCACGGCGTCGCCGTGCACGTCCAGCCGTTCGCGGGCGAAGGCCACGACCAGGATCGAGTTGGCGGTCGCGGTGCCCATGCACATGATCGCGCCCGTCAGCGCCGGCACCGACAGGGTGGTGTGCGTCAGGAACAGGCTCCACGCGATACCCGCCAGCGCGCCCGGCAGGGCGGTGATGATGATGAACGGGTCCAGCCACGACTGAAAGTTGACGACGATGATCAGGTACACCAGCAGGATCGACATCGCGAGGCCGAGGCCGAGCTGGCGGTAGGCGCTGTTCATGGTCGTCGCCTGCCCGCGGACCACCAGGCTGGAGCCGCGCGGCAGGTCGTGGCGCGCGGCCTCGACCACCCGGTTGACCTCACGCGAGACCGCGCCCAGGTCCAGCCCGTCATTGGTGGCGTAGATGTCGAACACCGGCATGATGTTGTAGTGCGCGACCTCGCCGGGCGTGCCGGTCTGGATGATCTGGCTCAGCCCGCCCAGGATCTGGGGAGTGCCGCCCGCCGGGTTGCCGTCGCCCCGGTCGATGGGGATCGTCTCCAGGTCGTTCAGCGTCTGCAGGAATTGCAGCGGCGTCTGGATATCGACCAGATGCGAGACGCCGGTCTTGGGATCGAGCCAGTAGGTGGGCGAGACCTGGCCGCTGCCCGACAGGGTGGCCAGCGCATTGTTGGCGACGTCGGATTCCGTCAGGCCGGTCCCGAGCGCGAAGGAGCGGCGGGCGTTGACCCGCAGGGTGGGCGTGTTCATCGGCTCCTGCACCGTCACGTCGGTCAGGCCGGTGACGTGGCGCAGACGTTCCGCCAGGTGCTGGGAGAAGACGAAATTGGCGGCCAGGTTACGGCCCGTCACCTGCACGTCGATCGGCGCGGGCAGGCCGAAATTGAGGATCTTGGCCGTCAGGTCGGCGGGCATGAAGGTGATTTCGGTGCCCGGGAACCGCTCGGCCAGGCCGCGCCGCAGCGTGCCGCGGAAGGAGGCGACCGGCGCGTTCTCGTCGCGCAGGGTGACGGTCAGGTCGCAATCCTGGGTGCCGACGGTGGGCGTGGGGATGAAGGCCTGGTTCAGCCCGCTGAAGGGCAGGCCGCAATTGGACACGATGCCCTCGACCTGGCCCGGCAGCAGGGCGTGGATCTCGTCGCTGACCAGCATCGAGATCTTGCCGGCCTCGTTCAGCTTGGTGCCCATCGGCGCGCGCATGTGGATCGCCAGCGCGTTGGAATTGATCTCGGGGAAGAAATCCTGGCCGACGAAGATCATCAGCAGCATCGAGCCGACCGCCAGCCCCAGGAAGGTGCCGATGAAGCGCATGCGCGAGGCCACCAGCGCGCTGAGCAGGTCGCGATAGGCGTGGCGGAAGGTGGTGAACTTCGCCTCGAACCCCTGCTGGAAGCGGCCGAAGAAGCCCTTGGGCGGCGCGTGGCCGTGGGCGGCCGCGTGATGGGCCGCGACCTGGGCCGCCAGCAGGTATTTCGCCATCGTCGGCACCAGGGTCCGCGACAGGATGAAGGAGGCGATCATCGCGAAGATGATGGCCTCGGCCATCGGCATGAACAGCCAGCCGGCGACGCCCGTGAGCTGGAACAGCGGCATCCAGACGATACAGATGCACAGGGTGGAGACGAAGGTGGGAATGACGATCTGGTTGGCCGCGTCGATGATGGCGGTTTCCAGGTCCTTGTCCATCTCCAGATGGGCATCGATATTCTCGATCATCACCGTCGCGTCGTCGACCAGGATGCCGACCGCCAGCGCCAGGCCGCCCAGGGTCATGACGTTGATGGTCTGCCCCGCCCAGCCCAGCCCGATGATCGAGCACAGCATGGCCAGCGGGATCGAGGTCGCGATGATGACCGTGGAGCGCCACGAGCCCAGGAACAGCAGCACCACGAGGCTGGTCAGCAGGGCGGCGGTGCCCATTTCCTGCGCCACGTCGCGCACCGCGTCCTTCACGAAGGTCGAGGCGTCGTTGAGGATGTGGATCTGCACGCCCGGCGGCAGGGTCGCCGTGACCGAGGGCAGCAGCGCCTTGACCCCCGACACGACGTCGAGCGTCGAGGCGTCGCCGCTCTTCATGATGACGATCAGCACCGCCTGGTGGCCCTTGACCAGCACCATGTTGGTCTGCGGCGGGCCGCCCGAATGCACCCATGCCACGTCGCGCAGGTAGACCACCGCGTTGCCGACCTGCTTGACCGGGATTTCGTTGAACGCCTGGATCTCGCGCGGGGAGGCGTTGGTCTGCACCATCCAGTCGAAGGCGCCGATCTGCTGGTCGCCCGCCGGCAGGACGATGTTCTGCTTGCCCAGCGCGTTGCCCACATCGGTCGCGGACAGGCCATGGGCCAGCAGCTTCGCCTGGTCGAGATCGACCATGACGTTGCCCGGCTGGCCGCCATACGGGTTGGGGATCGCGGCACCCGCCACCGAGACCAGCGCCGGGCGGATCAGGTTCGACGACATGTCGTAGATCTGCGACGCGGTCATCGAATCCGACGAGACCTGGAGGGTCAGGACCGGGACCGAGGAAGCGTTGTAGGTCAAGACCAGCGGCGCGGTGGTGCCGGTGGGCATCTGGTGGATCACGGTCTGCGAGACCGAGGTGATCTGCGTCTGCGCCACCGAGGTATCGGTGCCGGGCTGGAAGAACACCTTGACGATGCCGCGCCCGTAATAGGACTGGCTTTCGATATGCTCGATATTGTTGACGGTCGCGGTCAGCGCGCGCTCGTAATAATAGACGATGCGGCCCGACACGTCCTCGGGCATCAGGCCGGTATAGGTCCAGACGATCGCGACCACGGGGATCTTGATGCTGGGGAAGACGTCGGTCGGGGTCTGGACCATCGACCGGACACCGAAGACGAGAATGAGGATCGACAGGACGACGAACGTATAAGGCCGCTTGAGCGCGGTGACGACGATGGCGTTCATGCGCGGCGCGAACCCCCTGCGCGCGGGGCCGCGCGCCGTCTGTCCGGCCTGTCCGCCACGCCCATGCGATCTGGCCCGCAAGCGTGCATCGTCGTCACTCCCGATCGTTCGGGGGCTTCGTTAGCACGCCATCCCGGCACGCCAATGAAATTCCCATTTAAAAAGCCGGGCTAGGCCGGCGGGGCGGCGGCCTGCGCGGGTGGGGGGAACGCGACCCCGAACAGCGCGCCGGGCCTGGCATCGTGCCTGCGGGCGTTCGAAATGGTCAACTGGGCGTTGTGCAGGCGCAGGATGGCCGAAACCAGGCTGAGCCCCAGCCCGCTGCCCGGCACATGGCGGCTCTTGTCCGAGCGGTAGAAGCGGTTCATCACCGCCTGGCGCTCCTGCGGCATGATGCCGATGCCGGTATCGGCGATTTCCAGCCGTGCCCCGCCCTGGGTTTCGGGGAAGGTCGCCAGGGTGACGTCACCGCCGGGATCGGTGAATTTCAGGGCATTGTCGATCAGGTTCGCCAGCACCTCGATCAGCAGGTCGCGGTCGCCGTGCACCGGCACCGGGCCGGGGGCGGCGAGGAATTCCAGCCGGATCTGCCGGGTTTCGGCAATGGGCTCGTACAGGTCGACGATGTCGGCCGCGATCTCGTTGAGGTCGACCAGCGAGAAGCCGACGCGGCGGCGGGCGTTCTCGATCTCGCCGATCCGCAGCAAGGCGGTGATGATGGAGAAGCACTGGTCCAGGTCGTCGATCGCGCGTGCGATCACGGTGCGCAGGTCGTCGGCCGACAGCGTACCGGCCTGCGCGCGGTCCAGCCGGGCGCGGACGCGGGCCAGCGGTGTGCGCAGGTCATGGGCGATATCGTTGCCGACATCGCGGATCTCGCCCATCAGGTGCTCCAGCCGGTCCAGCATGCGGTTCACGCTGCCGGCCAGGCGCTGCATCTCGTCGCGCTGGCGGCCGGCGGGCAGGCGCTCGTGCAGGTCGCCGTCCATGATCCGGTCGATCGCCTCGTGCATCCTGGCCACCCGTCCCAGCGCGCGGTGGCTGAGCACGATGCCGCACAGCAGCGCGAACAGCACCGTGGGCACGATGGAGACCAGCAGCGAATGGCGCATCATCAGCCGCCATTCCGCGATCATGTGCAGGCCGCGCCCCAGCACCAGCACCCGGTCGCCGGCGACCGGCACGGCCAGGATCCGCAGGACATAGGGCGCGTCCTCGTTGGGGCGGACGGTCAGTTCGTGCACATGGCCGTCGACCGCCAGCCCCTCGGGCCAGGTCCGCAGATCGCCCGCGATGTGGTGGTGGAGGGTATCGAACAGGGCGGCCTGGTTGATGACCACGCGCAGGTCGTCGGTCGCGCGCTCGCTGATCTTGTGCTCAAGGTCCTGCTGCGGCTCCCGCGCCAGCAGCGCGGCCTCGCGGTGCAGCAGCGCGTCGGTGCGGCGGAACTCGAACGCCTTGGTCTGGCTGTAGCCGACCGCGAATTGCAGTGCAGCCGTGCCGATCATCGCCACGACCACCGCGAGCGTCAGCCGGAAGGTGGCGGTGCGCAGCACCTCGCCCGGGTGCATGGGCTATTCGGGCACGCGCAGCATGAAGCCGGTGCCCCGGATGCTCTGGATCAGCGGCGTGCCGGCCGGGTCGTCGATCTTGCGGCGCAGCTTGCCGATATGGACGTCCACCAGGTTGGTCTGCGGGATGAAGCGGTAGTTCCACACATCTTCCAGCAGCATGGTGCGGGTCAGCACCTGGTTGGGCCGGCGCATCAGATATTCCAGCAGCCGGAATTCGCGCGGCAGCAGGTCGATCGGCTGGCCGTCGCGCGTGACCGTGCGCTCGATCAGGTCCATGCTGAGCGACCCTGCATGCAGCATGGTCTCGCGCGTGTTGTTGGGGCGGCGCATCAGCGCCTCCAGCCGGGCGGCCAGTTCCTCCATCGCGAAGGGCTTGGTCAGGTAGTCGTCGCCGCCGGCCTTGAGGCCGCTGACCCGGTCGTCGACCGCCGACAGCGCCGACAGCACCAGCACCGGGATGGAGACCTGGCGCCCGCGCAGGGTCTCGATCAGGGTCAGCCCGTCCATTTCGGGCAGCATCCGGTCGACGATCATCACGTCGAACGTCTCGGCCAGCGCCGCCGCCAGGCCGCCCGGCCCGGTGTCGGCGTGGCAGACCGCGAAGCCCCGGCTTTCCAGCTCCTCGGCGACTTCCTGCGCGATCTTGCCGTCATCCTCCACCAGCAGTACCCGTGGCCTGGCCTCCCGGCCCGGCCCGGCCTCCCCCGGCTGGGGAAACGGTTCTGAGGTCGATGTCGCATTCATGGTCCGGTCAGGCATGATCGCACCCCGTCTCAATCACCATTAAATTCGGTTTCACCACGCGCCGGCACCGCTTCGTCCATCGCCGGCGCGGCGTCCGGATCGATGCCGTCCAGCCCGCGCAACTGCCTGGCCACCACGCGCGTCCGCCGCCTTGCCTCGTCGATCGACGAGGACATGGCCGATGCGTTGCGGGCCAGTTTTTCCAGCACGCCGTCCATCCGCAGCATTTCCTGCCGGGTGGCGCCCAGCAGCCGGGCGATGCCGTCCGTCCGTTCCTCCAGCGCCAGGGTGACGTAGCCCAGATGGATCGTGCGCAGCATGGCGGGCAGCAGGCCGGGGCCCATGATCATGACCCGGCAGGTGCGCCCGATTTCGTCGACCAGTCCGGGAATCCGCGCGATTTCGGCGTAGAGCCCATCGGTGGGCAGGTACAGGACCGCGAATTCCACCGTCACCGGCGGGACGATGTATTTGGCGGCGATCTTGCGGGCTTCGATCTTCAGCGTGGTTTCCAGCGCGCGGCGGGCGGCGCGCTCGGCCTCGGCATCCACCCGGTCCACGGCGTCGAGCAGGCGTTCGTAGGCCTCGGTCGGGAATTTGGAATCGATGGCCAGCAGCGGCGGGGTGGTGGCGCGCACCGGCATGCGCACGGCGAATTCCACCACCTCCGCGCTGCCTTCGCGCAGGCGGCAATTGGCCTGGTAGGCGCCGGGGGGCAGCACGTCGTCGAGGATGGCGCGCAACTGGGCCTCGCCCCAGCCGCCGCGCGTCTTGACGTTGGAGAACAGGCGCTTGAGGTCGCCGATCTGCGCCGTCATC
Source organism: Gluconacetobacter takamatsuzukensis (assembly GCF_014174275.1). Taxonomy (GTDB): domain Bacteria; phylum Pseudomonadota; class Alphaproteobacteria; order Acetobacterales; family Acetobacteraceae; genus Gluconacetobacter; species Gluconacetobacter takamatsuzukensis. The sequence goes on from NZ_JABEQK010000005.1 coordinate 190,647, forward strand.
GCCGAGACCTCGCCCATCGCCTTCTGCATCGCCGTGAACTGCTCCAGCACCCGCTGGAAGGAGGTCTGCATCTGGCGTTCCACGGCCTCGTGCAGGCGTTCGTCGACCGTGGCGCGGATGGCGTCGAGCTGGCGGGCCGAGGTCTCGGCCATCTCGCGCAGGGCCTCGCTCTGGCGCACCCGGGCCTCGGCCAGGTCGCGGGTCAGGGATTGGGCCATCGTGCCCAGCCGGTCGGCGGTCTCGGCACGGAACTGGTCCAGCCGGGTGCGCTGGGCCTCGGCATCGGCCAAGCGGGCGGTGGAATCGCGTTCCATCATCACATAGACGCGGGCCAGCAGGTCGCCGCCGTCGGTCCCGCGCCCGCGCCGGGCCAGCAGCACCAGGACGGCCGCGACCGCGATCGCCGCCAGGGCCGCGAGCCCCCATACGCCGGTGCCCAGAGCGTCGGACATCGCCTCTCCTTCCACAGACCGTCTACTCGACCAGTCGCCGCATCACGCCGGGCAGGAAGAGCGAGAACGGGTTGACCCGCAGCGCCGGGGAATCCAGCGCGCCGCTGACGACGAAGGTGGCCGCCAGCAGGCCGCCGCCTTTCTCGGGGCTCATCAGCCGCCCCACGCCCGGCATGTGGCCGGGGATGGTGTTGACCGCGAAGGCGGGCACGATGGTGCCCTTGAGATCCAGCTTGCCGCGGTCGAGATCGACCGGGCCCTGCACCGTCACGCCCAGCGAGGCGTTGCTGGCCACGCCGTCATGCACCGCGAGGACCCCGTCGCGGAAGGTGAAGGGCAGCGAGACATGCTGGATCGCGAAGCCCGGCGCCGGCGCGGACTGCACCCAGCCGTAGAGCGACGCGTTGTTGGCCAGCCGCACCGCCTGCGGGACCTCGCTGACCATGATCGGGTCGATGGTCAGCACCCCGGCGAAGGGGGCGCTGGGCTGGGCGTCGTCGAACACGCCCTGCATCACCGTCCGTCCGCCCTGGAACTTGGTCGTCACGCCCAGCGTGCGCAGCATCAGGCCCAGATCCTGGACGCTGGCCCACAGATGCCGGCCGTCGCGCTCCGGCGTCAGGGTCGCGCTGGCGGGGGACGGGCCGGCCATGGAGAAGCGCATCCGCGTCAGGCGGACGCCGTTATCCTCCAGATGCGCATGCACGCCGGTCAGCGCCGAATCGCGGGCATAGAACAGCGTGTGGACATCGGCATCGATCAGCCAGCTTCGCCCCGGCGGCCCGTGCACCCGGCCCGAGGCGGCCTCGGGCAGGTGATAGGCACCCTTCCTGGCGGCCTTGGGGGCGGAGACCGGGGCCGGCGTGGGGGCGAGCAGCGGCGAGAGGTCCAGCACCGACGCATGGACGGCCACATGCAGCGGATCGGCCGGGCGGGGCGAGACGCCCACCGTGGCATCGCCGCGCGACCGGCCGACGCGGAAGCCGCGCATGATCAGCGTGCGCCCGCCGTCGCGGCCCATGGTCGCGCGGCCGTCGATCAGCAGGTCCGGCCCCGTGGCATGAATGGCCTCGACCGAGACCAGGCGCCCGTCATCCAGCCCCAGCCGTGCCGAGGCCGCCGCCGCCTGGCCCTGCTGCTTGCTCCAGACCGGGATGGTCAGTGCGGCATCCGCCAGGTCCAGCTTCAGCCCCACCTGCCCGGTGCCGTCGGGGAAACGGTCGTAATCGACATCGAGCTCCGCGCTGCCGCGGAAGCGCTGGCCGACATCGAAGCCGGCGCGCACCGCGCTTTCGGGCGTGACATGCACGCGCACCTGCGCGGTTTCGGTGGTGCGGACATCGGGCGTGCCCCGGAAATCCATGGCGTAGGTCAGGACCGACTGCATGCCGCCCAGCAGGGCCGTGCCGTGCATGGTCAGCCCCTCGGTCGTCGCATCAAGCGCCACCCGCCCGTCATCGAGCGCGCGGCCCTGCACCACGTTGCCCAGGTGCAGATGGTCGAGGTCGGCATGGCCGTTGAGGTGGATCTGGGCCACCGACACCTTGTCGTCCAGCGGCAGGACCAGGTGCAGCAGCACCCGCGCATTGCCGCTGGGCCGTTCGAACGCCACCGGGTGGCGCGACAGCAGGTGCAGGCGGGGCTCGCCCAGCAGGGCCAGCACGTCGCGCAGATTGCCGCGCAGGGTGGTAGTGATGTCGCCGACCTGGTCCTTGCCCAGCAGGCCGGTGATGCGCATGTGCCCGTCGCCCACTGCCAGATGCCCGATGCCGGTGGCGCCCACATGCCGGTCGGCGCGCTCCATGCTCTGGGTGCCGTCGCTGAAGGCGATGGACAGCGCGTCGGGGCCCTCGAAGGTCAGGACCGCGTTGACGCCCTGGATCGGCGGGATGGGGCGCAGCCAGTGCAGGTCGAGGTCCGAGCCGCTGACGCCGCCCGTCATCGACCGCATCGTGATCGCCCCCCATCCGGCCGGGCTGCCCAGCCCGATCGCGACATGCAGGTCGTGCGCCGCGCCGCGCGTGATGTTGCGCGTGACCCATGCGCGCGCGCCCTTCATGGCCCCGGCCGGCCAGTAGGAAGCGAGGGTCGCGAAATCGAGGTTGGGGATGGCCGCGTCCACCGAGGCGTCGATGGGCCCGGGACCGTCGAGGCGGGCGATGTCGAGCACGCCATGGGCGCCCAGCGTGACCGTATCGGCCGGCGTGCCGGCCGGGCGGTCGGAGGGCAGCAGGCTGGCCGCCAGCGAATCCAGCCGGATCCTGGCCCCGCCCGGCAGCGCGCCGCCGGCGGCGGCGGGCGTGAACGCGGCGGCGAGATCGGCCTGCGCCGCGGCCACGCGCACCAGCCCCTTGGCCCCCGTCACGATCCGACCGGCGCCGGCCTGCACGCGCAGGGCGGCGGAGACCGGGCGGGCCATGAGCCCGTCGCGGTCCGCCGCCAGGCGGATCGTGCCGTCCAGCCACACGGGCAGGTCGGCATGGGCCAGGCCCGGCACCAGCGGGGCCAGCGCGCTGGGCGTGACCGGGGTGGTGGCGAAGTGCCAGACCAGCCCGGTCGTGCCGTCGGCCTGCCCGTCGGCCCGCAGCGAGGCGCGCACCCCCGGCCCCGCCAGCGTGACGCCGGCCTGGCCCACCAGCCCGAACCGGGCGGCATGGCGCACGGCGTGCAGGTCGGCGTTTATGCCGTCGGCCTGCCAGGCCTGGCCGGTCGGCACATCGTGCAGCGTGACCGCCACGTCCCGCACCGCCACCCGTTCCAGCATTCTCGGGTCGAACGGCAGGGCCGCGCCGCCGCCATGGGTGGGAGGCAGCCCGGTATCGAGGCCGATGGTGCCGTCCCGGTCCCGGCGCAACGCCACGCGGGCGCCAGAGACCATCAGTTCGGGCGTGACGAGGCGGCCATGCAGCAGCGGGCCGCCGGCCACCACCAGCCGCAGCGTGCCGACGCCGGCCGCCACGCTGCCGTCGGGCCGGCGCAGGCGCAGGTCGCCGGCCGCGAGTTCCAGCGGGGCCGCCAGCCCGCGATGCAGCCAGTCCCAGCCGATGCTCATCTGCCCCAGCTCGAGGCGGATCGCCGGGCGGCCCCGCGTGCCGTGGGGCAGCATGCGCGCCACCGCCAGCCGCGCCAGCGGCGTGACGTCGACCGGCCGCCACGACAGCCATGCCGCCAGCCCCAGCACCAGCAGCGCCGGCACGGCCACGCAGGCCGCGACCGCCGCCAGCAGGATACGCCGCCACCGTCGCGGGGCGGGGGGCCGGGGCTCTTGACCTTGGGTCATGCCGCCGTCCACGGTGCGCCGCGACCCCGGCGCGCCATGGCGCGGCGGATGGCCCCTTCCCTTTTCCGTTCCCCGGACCAGGACATACGATGCCCCGACATCGCCCCGCCCGCGACATGCAGGCGCCGCCCGCCGGCAGCCCGGCCGGCTGGACCGCCCGCCCCTGGCCCGCGCCCGCCGATGCGCGCGGCGCCGCCCTGCTGCGCGAGGACCTGGACGAATTGTGGCGGGAGCATGCGCTGGACCCCGCGCTGCTGCTGGGCGACGGCGTGGCGGCGATGCTGGCGGCGATCGGCGGCAACAGCCCCTATCTGGCCGGGCTGGTGCGGCGCGATGTCGTGCCCTTTGCCCGGCTGCTGGCCGAGGGGCCGGATGCCGGCATGGCGGCCGCCCTGGAGGGCATGACCGCGCTGACCCCGCGCGACAGTCGCGCCACGATCGCGGCGACCCTGCGCGCCGCCAAGCGACAGGCCGCGCTGGCCATCGCGCTGGCCGATATCGGCGGGCTGTGGACGCTGGAGCAGGTGACGCTCGCGCTCAGCCGCCTGGCCGAGGGCGCGCTGGAGGAAGCGGTCAGACATCTGCTGCGGACGGCACATGATGCGGGGCAACTCGTTCTGCCGGACCCCGGCCACCCGACCCGGGGCAGTGGATTCGTCGTGCTGGCGATGGGGAAGCTGGGTGCGCGGGAACTGAACTACTCCTCGGATATCGACCTGATCGTGCTGTACGACCCGGACTGCCATCCGGGCCACGAGGATTTGCGCCGGATCTTCATCCGCATGACTAGCGATCTTGTCAGCCTGATGGAAGCGCGGGATGCCGACGGCTACGTCTTCCGCACCGACCTGCGCCTGCGCCCCGACCCGTCGGCCACGCCGCCCGCCATCTCGTTTCCCGCCGGGATCGCCTATTACGAGAGCATGGGCCAGACCTGGGAGCGCGCGGCGATGACCAAGGCCCGGCCTGTGGCGGGCGACATTGGTGCCGGGCGCCGCTTCCTGCGCGCCATCCACCCGTTCGTGTGGCGCCGGCACCTGGATTTCGCGGTGATCGACGACCTGCACGACATGAAGGCGCGCATCGACCGCCACCGCAATGCCGGCCATACCGGCCTGTCGCGCCTGACCGACCGCACGGTGCACGACCCCGGCCCGGCCCGCGACTGGCTGCTGGGCCACGACCTGAAACTGGGCCAGGGCGGCATCCGCGAGGTGGAATTCGTCGCCCAGGCGCTGCAACTGGTATGGGGCGGGCGGCAGCCCGAACTGCGCGACCCGACGACGCTGGGCGCCCTGCGGCGGCTGGTGCGCGCCGGCATCCTGCCCCGCCCGCAGGGCGAGAGCCTGGCCCGCACCTATCGCATGCTGCGCCGGGCCGAGCACCGGTTGCAGATGCAGGCCGACCACCAGACCCACCGCCTGCCCGCGACGCGCGAGGCCTTCAATATCTATGCCATCTTCATGCAGGAGCCGAGCGGCCGCGCGCTGGCCGGGACGATGCTGCCGATCATGCAGGAATCGCGCCGGATCTTCGAACGCCAGTTCGCCGAGCCCGAGGGGGGCGAGGCCTCGATCGACCCCGAGGCCGAGGACATGGCCGAACACCTCCGCCTGGCCGGCTTCCCCGACGCCGACATCCCCGACGCGCTGGCCCTGCTGGGGCGCTGGAGCGGCAACCGGCTGCGGGCCCTGCGCTCGGACCGCGCGCGCAGCCTGCTGCGGCGGCTGATGCCGGGCATTCTGTCCAGCTTCGGCCAGCGGCGGGAGCCGCTGACCTGCCTGCGCCGGTTCGACGCCATGCTGGCCCGGCAATGGGCGGGGGTGCAGTTTCTGACGCTGCTGGAGCGCAATCCGGCGCTGATCGGGCGCATTGCCACCATCCTCGACGGTTCGCCCTTCCTGGCCGACCATCTGGCCGAGACCCCGGCGGCGCTGGAAGGGCTGCTGGGCGGTATCGGCGACGACGAGGCCGACACCCGCGCCGCCGACCTGCCGCCCGCCCAACTGGTGCGCCAGCATGTGGCAGCCGCGACCTCGACCGAGCAGCTTCTGCCCGTGCTGCGCGCGCTGGTGCGCGGCGAGGAATTCCGCCTGTCCACCGCCCGGCTGGAACATCGGCTGGACGTGGATAGCGCCAGCCGCGCGCGCACCGACATGGCCGAGGCCGTGATCCGGGGCCTGCTGCGCACCGTCACCGCCGAGCATCGCGAGCGCTACGGGCGCGTCCCCGGCGGCGCGATGGCGGTGGTGGCGCTGGGCAAGGCCGGATCGCGCGAGATGATGCCCGGATCGGACCTGGACCTGATGCTGATCTACGACCATCCGGCCGGGGTGACGGACAGCGTGGTTGCGCCCCGCGCGGCCGCCGAGGGGGGCGGGCTGCCGCCCCGGCCGCTGCCGGTGGGACAGTATTTCGTCCGGCTGGCGCATGCCTTCGTCGCCGCGCTGACCGCGCCGGGGCCCGAGGGGCCACTGTATGAGGTCGACATGCGCTTGCGCCCCTCGGGCTCCAAGGGGCCGGTCGCGCTGTCGCTGGAGTCCTTCCGCCGCTATCATGCCGAAAGCGCCTGGACGTGGGAGCGGATGGCCCTGACCCGCGCCCGGGTCGTGGCCGGGGCGCCGCCGCTGGTCCGCGCCATGCGCGCCGCGATCGGCACCGCGCTGGACGGCCCCACCTCCCCCGCCGCCCGCCGGGCGATCCTGGACGATACCAGCGCGATGCGCGCCCGGATCGCGCGCGAATTTCCGCCCGAGGGGCCGTGGGACATCCGGCGCCGGCCGGGCGGGCTGATGGATGTGGAATTCATCGCCCAGACGCTGCAACTGGTGGCCGGCACCGCCGATGCCCGCACGCCCTGCACGCGCGAGGCGCTGCGCCTGCTGGCGCGGCATGGGCTGCTGGACCCGGCGGCGGAAGAGGTGCTGCTGCGCGCGGACCGGACGTGGCGATCGGTGCAGAGCATGCTGCGCATCCTCTTCGGCGCCCGGCCGCCCACCGACCCCGCCGCCATGCCCGCCGCCACGCGCGACATCCTGCTGCGCGAGGTCGGCGCGGCCTCGATGGACGAGGCGTTGCAGAGGATGGATGCCCTGGCCGGGGCGGTGCGCGCGCTGTTCACCCGCCTGATCGGCCCGGTGGAAGACACGGCCGAGCGCTTGCGGGCGCCGGCAAACCCATCAAAATAGAGACAAAGCCCGCCACCGCCCGCCCTGGGCGGAGCCGAACGGAGACCCATCATGGCCGAAACCCCGATCTTTCCCGCCATCGGCGCCCCGGCGCCCGATTTCGACATGCCGGCCAGCAAGGGGCGGCAGGTCAGCCTGGCGGCGATGCGGGGCAAGCCGTTCATCCTGTATTTCTATCCCAAGGCCAGCACGCCCGGCTGCACCACCGAGGCCTGCGATTTTCAGGAGGCCCTGGGCGCGCTGGGGAGTACCGGCCTGCCCGTCATCGGCGTGTCGCGCGATTCGATGAAGGCCATCGATACGTTCGCCACCAGGCAGAACCTGGACTTTCCGCTGGCGTCGGATGCGACCGGCGCGGTGACCGAGGCCTATGGCGTGTGGGTGGAGAAGACGCTGTACGGCCGCAAATATATGGGGATCGAACGCGCCACGTTCCTGATCGATGCCGATGGGCGGGTCGCGCAGGTGTGGCGCAACGTCAAGGTGCCGGGACACGTGGCGGAGGTGATGCGGGCGGCTTCGGCCCTGTGACGAAGCCGCCTGCCCTCATCCACCGGCCCCATCAATAGGCCGGATAGGCGTATCCGTAGGGCTGCACATAGACCGGCGGGGGCGGAGGCGGCGGGGGCGGTGCGTAGGTCTGGGCCACGATGGCCGTGCCGGCCGCGCCGATCAGCGCGCCCCCGATCAGCCCGCCGACAAAGGCGCCGCCGACACCGGGGCCACGGCCGTAATAGCCCCGGCCGCCCCAGCCCGGGCCCCGCCAGCCGCCGCCGTGCCAGCCGCCACCATGCCAGCCGGGGCCAGGGCCGCCATAGCCATGACCGCGCCATTGCGCATGGGCCGCCGGAGCCGCCGCGGCGAGACCCGCCGCCATCACCGGAACCACCAGCAGAAGCCGCGCCATCTTGTGCATGGCCATACCCTTTCTTCTTTCCGTGGCGGGACGAATCGCCCCGCTTGAAAGGAAGAACACCAGCCCCTGATGGCAATTTACGGGCAGGTTTCGCCCCATTTTCGTCACGAACCCGGGCGGGTTTCAAAGGCCTTCGAGACGGGTTTTCAGGGATGGGCAGCCTGGATGGTCTTCAGCCCAGGCGGTACGGCAAAGACCGAGTCGGGCTGGGATGCGTGGCTGACCTGTTCGGCGCGCACCACGATCCGGTCGTCCTGCGTGACCTGCAACATGTCGCCGCCGTCGCTGTAGCAGACATCGCTGACCCGGCCGTCGGTGTCGTGCGTGTGCCAGACGGTGCAGCTTTCGCCGGCCACCAGCATCGTCTCGCCGCGCGCCCAGTCGCCCGCGGCCCGCTGCCCCGGCTGCGACAGGGCCGGGCCGGGGGCGGGAATGACCGTGCGGGCGCCGTGGGCCTGGTCGATGACCGTCAGTTGGGCCGTGCCGTAATCGGTGATCATGTAGGTGGCCGAGCCGTCGGGGTCGACGCGCTGGCGGCGGGTGGCGGCGGACCAGCGCATGCGCTGGTGCTGCAACGGCACCGACGGGTCGGGCGAGGCCAGCGCGTAGCGGATATCGACGTCCTGCTGCGGGGTGACGAAGGGGGCATCGGCCTCGGCCCACGCCGCCGACGCGACGGGCTGCGCCAGGGCGAGGACCAGGGCGGGGACCAGGGCCGCCCGTGCCGGGCGGCGCGATGGGGCCGTCATTGGCCGGACTGCGCCGCCCCGCCCGTCACGGGCTGGCCGCCGCCCACCGCGTGCGAGGGGGCGACGCGGTGGCGCGTGACCATCTGGTAGCCCTCGGGCGGCAGGAAGGTGCTGGCCGGCAGGGGGGCGTAGGTGACGCGCGTGGCTTCCAGCCGGCCCTTCATGCCGTCGCCGTCCACCCCGTCCTCGCGCAGGATCACGCCGTCGTCGGTCACGCAGGCGGTGGCCGTGCCGCGACCCGAGACCACGCCCCATTCGGTGCAGGACACGCCCGCGACCTGTGCCGTGCCCTTGCGGGTGAACTGCATCGACAGGTCGAGCAGGAACGGGTTGCGGATGCCGTTATGGGCGTCGAACTGCGTGTAGACCTTCTGCTTGTTCAGCACGATCGTCACCTGCCGCGTGGTGCGGTTGAGGATGGTCGAGCCCATGGCCTCGGGGCTGTCGATGCGCATCATGCCGCCATTGGCGGTGAACCAGGCCTCGATCGTCTTGGGGGCCGGAACGCCGTCGGGCTGCACGGCATACTGCACCTGCACGTCGCGCGCGGGCGCCAGCGGCGGGTGATCCGCCTCGCTTTGCGCCCGGGCCGGCTGAATCGCGGCCGCCGTCATCAGGCTCACCGCCAGCGCGCCAGCCAGGCCCGCGCGCGCCCCTGTCGGATGGATCATGATCCCGAATTCCTTCCTGCTTCTTTCCGGTAAGGGGCCGGTTGCCGAAATCACCGGTTTTCCGGGACGGCCCCCCGATGCGAAACGACCCTAACCGCTTCCGTCGCCGGACGAAATTGCGCCCGCGTCGCTTCCGCCCCGCATGGCGAGAATTTCATGACGAATCGCGTCGCGCTCCCCCGGCACGCTCTCGTCCGGCCAGCAGGCCGGCAGGCGCAGCGCGGCGGCGAGCTGCTTCTTGTAGCGCCACGAGGGGATTTCGACCCCGCCGAAGCGCGACAGATGCTCGGTGCCGAACTGGGTGTCGAGCAGCGTGAAGCCGCCGCAGCGCAGCCGCGCGACCAGCGAGACCAGCGCCGCCTTGGACGAATCGCGGGCGCGGCTGAACATGCTCTCGCCGAAGAAGGCGGCGCCGATCGCCACCCCGTACAGGCCGCCCACCAGTTCGCCGTCGCACCAGCTTTCCACGCTGTGGGCGTGGCCCTGGGCGTGCAGGTCGCAGAACAGGCGGACGATCCGCTCGTTGATCCAGGTTTCCTCCCGCCCCGGCGCGGGGGCGGCGCAGGCGCGGATCGTCGCCTCGAAATCGCGGTCGGACACGATCTCGAACCGGTCGGACAGGACGGTGCGCAGCAGGCGGCGGGGGGCGTGGAACCCGTCCAGCGGCAGGATGCCCCGCAATTCCGGATCGTACCATTCCAGCCGCTGCGAGCGTGCGTCGGGCGCCATCGGAAACAGGCCGATCGAATAGGCCTGGATCATGATCTCGGGCGTAATGTCCATGCTCTCGGCCATCGTACTCTCTTTCTCGTCATGCCGCGCGTCTGGACACGCACCGGCAATCGGTCGAACCTGTCGGGGAAGCCGGCTGCGCGGCACCCACGAAAAAGAGGCCGACCCCATGTCCCGGACCCGCCCCCGCCTGATCGTCTCCCAGCATCTGCTGGCCGCCGCCAATGCGCGGATCGCCCGCGACTATGACACGCCGCCGGCCCCCGATCACAAGCTGACGGAAGACGAACTGGTTGCCCAGGCCCGGGAATTCCGCCCCGATGCGGTGGTGGTGACCAGCAGCACCCCGGTTTCCGCCGCCGCCATCGCCGCCCTGCCCGACAGCGTGCGCGTGATCGCCACCGTCAGCGTCGGTACCGACCATCTGGACATTCCCGCGATCCTGGGCCGCGGCATCGCCCTGACCAACACGCCCGACGTGCTGACCGACTGCAACGCCGACCTGGCGATGATGCTGATCCTGGCCGCATCGCGCCGGGCGAAGGAATATCTGGCGCTGGTCGCGGCGGGCTGGGGGCGGACCCTGGGGCTGGACGAGATGCTGGGCAGCCGCGTCACCGGCAAGACGCTGGGCATTATCGGCATGGGGCGCATCGGCCGCGCCGTGGCCCGGCGGGCGCGCGGATTCGAGATGAAGATCCTCTATTCCAACCGCAGCCGGCTGGCGCCGGAGCAGGAAGAGGGCGCGACCTATTTCGCCGACCCGCGCGAGATGCTGCCCCATTGCGACGTGCTGAGCCTGCACATGCCGGGCAGCAAGGACGGCAGGCCGGTCATGACCGCCGAGCTGTTCGGCCTGCTGCCGCGCGGCGCCATCTTCGTCAATGCCGCGCGCGGCAGCCTGGTGGACGAGGATGCGCTGATTGCCGCGCTGAAGGACGGGCGGATAGCCGGCGCGGGGCTGGATGTGTGCCGCAACGAGCCGCACCCCGACCCGCGCCTGCTGGCCCTGCCCAACCTGTTCATGACGCCGCATGTGGGCAGCGCCACGGTGGAAACCCGCACCGACATGTGCATGCTGGCGCTGGACAATGTCGACGCCGTGCTGGCCGGCCGCCCGGCCCTGACCCCTGTGGCGGGATGACGACCATGCAGGCCGGACAGACCTTCTTCCTCTGCTGCCTGGCGGGCTGCGCCACGGCGATCATCCTGATGCTGCTGATGCCGCATTATGCCGGCATGGCCCGCACGCTGATCGGCTTCTACCTGCTTGCCGCGACGGTCGCCGCCGTACGGCTGGCCCTGCGTCCCTGAAAGACGGACAGGAAACGCGCGCCGGATCGCCACCAGCGCGCATTTACGGCCGGGCTTCAGTTGGTGGGGAGGCCCAGGGCTTCGACGGTGGCGGGGCCGTGGGCGAACAGGACGGCATCGCGGATATCGGCCGGTGAGGGCCGGATGCCGGTGTAGAGCACGAACTGCTCGATGGCCTGCAACACGATGACCTCCGCGCCGGAAATGACCGTCTTTCCGCGCGCGCGGGCCGCGCGCAGGAAGGGCGTGTTCGGCGGCTGGGCCACCACGTCGAAGGCGATGGTGCAGGCATCGACCAGGGGTTCGGGGAAGGCCAGGGCCTCGCTGTCCGGCCCTTCCATGCCCAGCGGGGTGACGTTGACCAGCAGGGGCGCGCCTTGCGCCGGCAGGTCGGGGCGCCAGCGATAGCCGTATTCCCCGGCCAGGGCCCGGCCCGCGCCTTCGTTGCGGGCCACGATCGTGCCGTCGGTGAAACCGCTGTCGCGCAGGGCCGCCACCACCGCGCGCGCCATGCCGCCGCTGCCGCGCAGCAGGAACGGGGTCGCGGGGTCGATGCCGCGCAGGGCCAGCAGGCTCTGCGCCGCGATATAGTCGGTGTTGTGGCCGACCAGCACGCCGTCGTCGTTGACGATGGTGTTGACGCTCTCGATCGCCTGGGCCGAGGGCTCCAGCCGGTCGATCAGGGGGATGACGGCTTCCTTGAACGGCATGGAGATCGCGCAGCCCCGGATACCGAGCGCGCGCACGCCGCCGATTGCCGCCGGCAGGTCGGTGGTGCTGAAGGATTTGTAGACATAATCGAGGTCCAGCAGCTCGTAGAGGCGGTTATGCAACCGCGAGCCCGCGTTGCCGGGGCGGCCCGACAGCGACATGCACAATTTCGTATCGCGACCAATCGGCGGCTTCATGTCCCTCTTCTCCTTATGCTTATGGTCCGTATGGGCGGCCGGCCCTTATCCCCCCGATCCCCTGGCGAGGAAACGCCCCGCCAGCACGACCCGGCGCGTGACCTGGTCGGCGTGGTCCAGCCGGTCGAGCAGCATCGTCACCGCGACGCGCCCGATTTCCTCGACCGGCTGTTCGATCACGCTCAGCCCGCCGCCGACGAATTCCATCCAGGGTTCGTTGTCGAAACTGGTCACGGCGATGTCGCGGGGGATCGACAGGCCCAGCGCATCGATGGCCCGCAGCACGCTGAGCAGCATGACGCCGTTGCTGACGATCAGCGCGCCCGGCCGCCGCGACGCATCGGCCAGCAATTCGGTGACGATGCGCTCGGCCTCGGCGCGCTCGTGCGGTACCAGCACCGCGTGCGCGGGCAGGCCGAGCGCGGCCATGGCGCGTTCGTAGCCGGTGCGGCGCTCGTTGCCCGTGACGGTCGCGGTGCCGAACAGGCCGGTGATGCGGGTGTGCCCCCGCTCGTGCAGGTGCGCCACGAGCTTCGCCGCCATGGCGCCGTTATCGAGCACCACGCTGTCGCACGCGCCGTCGGGCGCCGCGCGGTCGATGAGGACGATCGGGAAGTCGCTCTGATATTGTGCGATATTGTCCACGCCGTGGCGCGTGGGCGCCAGGATGACGCCGGTCACGCGTTCCTCCTGCATCAGGTGCAGGTACATCGCCTCCTTCGCCGCGTCCTCGTCGGTGTTGCTGAAGATGACACGCAGGCCGCGCTCGTAGGCGATGCCCTCGACCATGCGGGCGACGGCGGTGAAGAACGGGTTGCGGATGTCGGCCACGATCAGGCCGATGGTGTTGGTGTGGCGCGAGCGCAGGCGGCGTGCCGCGAGGTTGGGCCGGTAGCCGGTCTCGCGCACCGCCGCCACCACCCGTTCGCGCATTGCCGGATCGACGGCGCGGCCGGCCAGCACGCGCGAGACCGTGGCCGGCGAGACCGCCGCCACCCGCGCGACATCCTTGATTCCGATACTCATCGAGAAATCGTTCTCTCTCCGCTCGCAGCGTGAAACAGCCCACACGGGAAGACGCTATGCCAATGGCACCCTTCCCATATCCTGTCTATTGACAAAAATACGAGAGAACGTTTTCTCTAGCCTAAAATCAAGAATGGAGAGGCTCGTCGCATGCCCCCCACCCCGATCGGCCCCACGGTCGAAACCCTGATCCGGATCGATGCCCGCGCGGCGAACAAGGAGGATGCCATTCGCCAGGCCGGGCAATTGCTCGTCGCGGCCGGCTGCGTGGTCCCCGGCTACGAAGAGAGCATGATCCGGCGCGAGCAGGTGGCGAATACCTTTCTGGGCTCGGGCGTCGCGATTCCGCACGGCACCGGCGACGACAAGGGGCTGGTGCGCCGCGACGGCATCGTGGTGCTGCAATTCGCCGACGGGATCGAATGGAATCCGGGCCAGGTCGCGCATCTGGTGGTCGGCATCGCCGCCGGGTCGGACAGCCATATCGCGATCCTGCGGCGGCTGACGCGGCTGATCCAGAACGAGGCGCGCCTGCGCGACCTGATCGGCACGCGCGACCCCGAGACGATTGCCGCCGCCCTGCGCGACGACGCCCCGGCGGCCCCGGCCGCCGACGCGGCGGAGGATTATCCCGAGCGGATCGAATGGACCGTCGATTACCCGGCAGGGCTGCATGCCCGCCCGGCCTCCGTCTGGTCGGAGAGCGCCAGGAGCGTGGGCAGCCCGCTGCGCGTGCGCCATGGGGCGGAGGCCGCCGACCCCCGCAGCCTGGTCGCGCTGCTGCAACTGGGCCTGAAGGCCGGCGATACGATCGTGCTTTCGGCCGCAGGCGGCAATGCGCGGGCGGCGCTGGAGCGGTTCCATGGCGTGGTTACGCGCCTGACGGCGCAGGAAAAGGCCGATGCCGCCCGTGCCGCCGAAAAGGCCGCTGCGGCGGCAAGCAAGGGGCCGCTGAAAGGCTGGACGCCCGTCGGCACGCCGCGCCTGATGACCGGCGTGGCCGCCAGCCCGGGGCTGGCCATCGGCAGGATCCATATCCTGGCCGCCACCGAGGCGGAGGTGGCGGACAGGCCCGTGGACCTGGTGGCCGGGGGCGCGCTGCTGAACGGCGCGCTGGTGCGCACGCGCGCGCAGATGGAGGGGCTGATCGACGACACGACGCGCCGGCTGGGTGCGGGCGATGCCGCGATCTTCGTCGCGCAGGCCGGGCTGCTGGACGATACGGACCTGATCACACTGACCTGCCAGATCATGGTCGAGGGCCATGGTGTCGCCTGGTCGTGGCATCAGGCCGTGGAGCAGATGGCGACCAGGCTGGCCGGGCTGGGCAACCCGGTGCTGGCCGCGCGGGCGGCGGACCTGCGCGATGTCGGGCGCCGGGTGCTGGCGCAGATCGACCCCGAGCTGGGCACCGGCACACTGGGCGACCTGCCGGAAGAGCCGTGCATCCTGGTTGCCGGCGATCTGTCGCCGTCCGATACCGCGACGCTGGATATCGGGCGCGTCGCGGGGATTGCGACCGCGCTGGGCGGGCCGACATCGCACAGCGCGATCCTGGCGCGCACGCTGGGCCTGCCCTCGGTCGTGGCGGGCGGGCCCGGGCTGCTGGCCCTGCCCCCCGGCGGCACGGCCATCGTCGACGGCGATACCGGGCGCATCTGGCTGGACCCGAGCGAGGCCGACCTGGAATCGGCCCGCGCCTGGCTGGCCGAGCGCGCGCGCCTGCGCGCGGCGGAGGAAGAAAAGCGCGCCAACCCCGCCGAGACGAAGGACGGGCACCGCGTCGCCATCGGCGCCAACGTCAACCGCCCCGACCAGGTGGCCTTCTGCCTGTCGCAGGGGGCCGAGGGCGTGGGGCTGATGCGGACCGAGTTCCTGTTCCTCGAACGCGGCGAGACGCCGAGCGAGGACGAGCAATATACGGTCTATCGCGAGATGATGGAGGCGCTGGGCGACCGGCCGCTGATCGTGCGCACGCTGGATATCGGCGGCGACAAGCAGGTGCCGCATCTGGACCTGCCGCACGAGGAAAACCCGTTCCTGGGCGTGCGGGGCGCGCGGCTGCTGCTACGCCGGCCCGACCTGCTGGACCCGCAATTGCGCGCGCTCTATCGCGCAGCGAAGGCGGGCGGGGAGCTGCTGATCATGTTCCCGATGATCACCTCGCTGCCCGAACTGATCGCGCTGCGGCAACGGTGCGAGGCCATCCGGGCCGAGCTGGAGGCGCCGGTGGTGCCCGTGGGCATCATGGTCGAGGTTCCGGCGGCGGCGGTGCAGTCGCACATTCTGGCGGAGCATGCCGATTTCTTCTCGGTCGGGACCAACGACCTGACGCAGTACACGCTGGCCATCGACCGGCAGAACCCCGAGCTGGCCAGCGAGGCCGACAGCCTGCACCCCGCCGTGCTGCGCCTGATCGCGCAGACGGTGGAGGGCGCGCGGCGGCACGGGCGCTGGGTCGGGGTGTGCGGCGGGCTGGCGGGCGACCCGTTCGGGGCGGCGCTGCTGACCGGGATCGGCGTCGACGAGCTGTCGATGACCCCGCGCGACGTTCCCGCCGTGAAGGCTCGGATTCGCAACACCGACCTGGCGTCCCTGCGCGCGCTCGCCGCGCGGGCGCTGGAGGCCGGAACCCCCGAGGCGGTGCGCGCGCTGGACGGCGCGGCCGATGGAAAGGACGTGTGATGCGCGTTGCAACCGTCACCTTCAACCCGGCCATCGACCAGACCGTCACGGTCGACCATCTGGTACCCGGCGAGGTCCATCGCGCGCGCGCCGTCCGGCAGAATGCCGGCGGCAAGGGCGTGAACGTCGCCAGTTGCCTGGCCGACTGGGGCACGCGCGTGACCGCGTTCGGGCTGCTGGGCCGCGAGAATGCGGGATTGTTCGAGGCGCTGTGCGCGGAAAAGGGGATCGCGGACCGGTTCCGGCGCATTGCGGGCGCCACCCGCGTCAACCTCAAGATCGTCGACGACCGCGACACCACCGACATCAACATGGACGGTGCCGCCGTCGATGCCGCGACCCTGGCGGAACAGGTCGGGATGGTGGAGGCGTTTGCCGGCGAGGACAGCCTGATCGTGCTGTCGGGCAGCCTGCCGCCCGGGTGCCCGCCCGGCCTGTATGCCGACCTGATCGGCCGGCTGCGCGCGAGGGGCGCGCGGGTGCTGCTGGATACCAGCGGCCTGCCGCTGATGCTGGCGCTGCAAGGCAGCACGCCCCCCAGCATCGTCAAGCCCAACCTGCGGGAGCTGGCCGACTGGGCGGGCGAGCGGGTCGAAACGACGGAGGATGCGCTGCGCGTCGCGACCCGGCTGGCGGCCAGGGGCGTGGAGCTGGTCGTGGTGTCGATGGGGGCGGAGGGTGCGCTGTTCGTGCGCGATTCCGTCGCCATCACCGCGCGGCTGCGGGCCGGGAGCGTGACCAGCACGGTCGGCGCCGGCGATGCCATGGTCGCGGGGCTGGTCGCCGCCCTGGCCGAGGAGGCGGCGCTGGAGGATATCGCGCGCCTGTCCACGGCGTTTGCCGTCGGCAAGCTGGGCCTCGCGGGGCCGAATCTGCCGGATCGGGCCACGATCCGGGCCCTGATGGGGCAAGTGACGATCGCAACAGCCGGACGTACAGAAGCCGGCGGCGCGGGAGAGACAGCATGAAGCACATACTGGCGGTGATCCAGGCCGGCGAGGAGAGCGTGACGGGCGTTCTGGCCGGCGAGGCGCTGCGCCGCGCGGCGCGCGAGACCGGCCGCACGCTGGATGTCGAGATCCGTACCGCGCAGGGCGTCCTTGCCCCCCTGCCCCCCGATGCGCCGGGCGCGGACGAGATGCTGCTGCTGGTCGGTTCCGGCGGCCAGGCCGACGATGCCCTGGCCGCGCGCGCCGACCGGCACCTGACGCTGGAAGCGGTGCTGGCCGACCCCGGCCGGGCGCTGGCGGAGCTGGACGGCCCCGGTGCCGCCCGGCCCGCGGGCGCGGCGGCGGATGCGCGGGTGCCGCGCATCGTCGCCGTGACGTCGTGCCCCACCGGCATTGCCCATACCTTCATGGCCGCCGAGGGCTTGCAGGAGGGTGCGCGGCAGCTGGGCTATCCGCTGCGCGTCGAAACCCAGGGCTCGGTCGGGGCGGGCAATCCGCTGACCGAGGCGGAAATCGCCGCGGCCGACCTGGTGCTGATCGCGGCCGACCGCGAGGTGGATCGCGGCCGGTTCGGCGGCAAGCGCGTCTATGCCACCGGGGCCAAGCCCGCGATTACCGGCGGCGCCGCCGTGATCGAAAAGGCGCTGGCCGAGGCGACCGTGCAGCCGGTGGCGGCCGGGGCGTCGGCACAGGCCACCGGCAAGGGCGAGCGGGCGGGGCCGTACAAGCACCTGATGACCGGCGTGTCGTTCATGCTGCCCTTCGTGGTTTCCGGCGGGCTGCTGATCGCGCTGGCCTTCGCGCTGGGGGGCATCCATGCCAGCGATGCGGCCTCGGCCGGGACGCTGGCCCATACGCTGTTCACCATCGGCTCCGGCGCCGCCTTCGCGCTGATGGTGCCGGCGCTGGCGGGCTATATCGCCTTTTCGGTGGCCGACCGGCCGGGGCTGGCGCCGGGCATGATCGGCGGCATCCTGGCCGCCGGCCTCAATGCCGGCTTCCTTGGCGGTATCGCGGCGGGTTTCGTCGCGGGATATGTGGTGGAGGGGCTCAACCGGCTGATCCGCCTGCCCAAGACCTTGCAGGGGCTGAAGCCCATCCTGATCCTGCCGCTGCTGGGCACGCTGATCACGGGGCTGCTGACGATCTATGCCATCGGCACGCCCGTCGCCGCTCTGCTGGCCTTCCTGACCGAATGGCTGCGCGGCATGCAGGGGTCGAGCGCGCTGCTGCTCGGGCTGATCCTGGGGGCGATGTCGGCCTTCGACATGGGCGGGCCGGTGAACAAGGCGGGCTATGCGTTCTCGGTCGGGCTGATCGGCAGCGCGGTCTATACGCCCATGGCCGCGACGATGGTGGCCGGCATGGTGCCGCCGCTGGCGGTGGCGCTGGCCACGCGCCTGTTCCGCGCGCGCTTCACGACCGAGGAGCGCGAGGCCGGGGCGACGGCGGCGGTGCTGGGGCTGGCCTTCATTACCGAGGGCGCCATTCCCTTCGCCGCCCGCGACCCGCTGCGGGTCATCCCGGCCCTGATGGCGGGGTCGGCCATCGCCGGCGCGATTTCGATGGTCGCGGGGGTGGAGCTGAAGGTGCCGCATGGCGGCATCTTCGTGCTGCCCATTCCGGGCGCCGTCACGCATCTGCTTGCCTATGTGGCGGCGCTGGTGGCCGGCACGCTGGTCGGCGCGGTGCTGATCGGCGTGCTGATGCGCGCCCCCGTGCCGGCCGAACAGGCGGCCTGAGCGACGGCATGGCGGCCCGGAGCGTGCCTCCGGGCCGGTGAGGTCAGAAGGGCTGGCTGGCGCCCGCCATGGTGGCGCGCAGCGATTCGGCGGTGCGCCGCACTTCCGGCCCGTGTTCGCGTTCCAGGCGGCGGATGGTGAAATGCGCGCGGGCCAGGGCGCGGTAATGCGCCAGGAACGCGACGTTGAGCGATGCCCCGCACAGGGCGCCGGCAACCGGCATCATCTGCACCGCCAGCTTGCGCGACAGGCCCAGCCCGTAATGGGACGCGACCTCCGACACCAGCATCACGATCGGCCGGCCGCGCAGCATCGCCCGGGCCGAGAAATAGCCCAGTTCGCTCTCGTCGTCGGAGGCGCCGACCGGGAAGGCGCGCAGCGCGAAGACTTCGAGGCACGCGCGGCGCGCATCCTGGGTGGACAGGTCCTCGCCTTCCTCGCGGGCGATGCGCGCGATCTCGCGCATGATGGCCAGCGTGGTGAAGGTGACGTCGGGCAGCAGGCCGGCAAAGCCGGCAAAGCCGCCGACCGCGCCCGAGACCGTTACCGCCGCCTGGAGCGCCGGCACCCGCCATGCGGGCGTGGCGAGCGGGAGGGGTGCGGCTGCGGGTGTCGCGGCGGGTGTCGCGGACGCGGCGGCCAGGGCGGGCGATTCGGGCACCGACTGCTCGCCCCTGAGCGGCGTCATGCCGACGACCGCGATATCAAAAGCGCGTGAAATCGCGGTCTCGGCGATTCCCTTCAGCTTGGCCTGCATGGTGGGCGCCATGCCCAGGCCCCGCATGCCCAGCAGCGCCGCCTGGCCGACGGCGCCGCCCATCAGGTCCGCCAGCCGCACCAGCACGCCGCGACCCGATTCGACCTTTTGCAGCGCGCTTTGCAGTTCGGCGATCGCCGGGGCGTCCAGCACCAGTGGAGCGATCTCGCCCCCGGTTTGAATGGTCATTCCCCAACCCTCCTGCCGATCATGCGCCCTGCCCGCCCGGATGGGCGGGACGACGGCCATATAGATGATGCGCCGCCGATCGTGGCGGGCGTCGCTTTATCAAGCATATTACCCCTCTCGCAAATCCGCCGTCACGCCGTATATGGTTCGTGACGCAGGGCCGCCATGTCCATGCCGGGAGAGGACGAACCGGTCGCAGCCCGGGTACAGTCCGAACGCAAGGAGAACCCTTATGGATGCGAAGACGGCCTTACGGCCCGCCGAACGGACGATGCGCCTGGCCCTGCTTTCCTCCGCCGGCCTGGTCCTTGCGGCGGGCTGGAGCGTGATGGCCCCCGGCGCCCACGCGGCCCCGCGCCACCGTACCGCGGCCTCGGCCCCGGCAACCGGCAGCCTGGATGCCCCGGTCGCGGCATCGCTGGACACGCAGGATGCCCGGCACGACCCGACCGTCGACCCCGACAATCCGCCGGCCCCGCCGCCGCCCGACGGCTACCAGGTGGTGCAGGACGAGGATGTGACGGCCCAGACGTTCAGCCCGCAGGTGACGGCCCTGCACGGACCCGGCCTGCCCTCGATCGAGGCCCGCCAGACGCCGCGCGATTCCAGCGACGTGCCCTCGCATTTCAGCGTCTTCGACGTGCCCGTGAAGTTCAATGCCCCGGTGCAGCCGGCCTATAACGCGGCGTTCACCTATTCGACCTACGGGGGCCAGCCCGGACGCGGGATCGAGGCCATCGGCGCGGAAGGGGCCGCCGGCGAGCCGTAAGGGGAAGCCGTCGGTTACGCCTGCCCGGGACCGGCGCCTTGACGGCGCGCCGGTCCCTATTTCTTCACCTGAAACCGCCCATGCGGCACAGATGGGCCCAGTGTGCGTCGGATACCGGGACGACCGAGAGGCGGGACTGGCGGACCAAGGCCAGGTCGGCCAGGTCGGGGTCGGCCTTGATGGCCGCCAGCGTCACCGGGTGGGGCATCGGCCCGACCGCGCGGACGTCGACGCAGACCCAGCCGCCGTCGGCGGCGGTGGGGTCGGGATAGGCTTCGCGCACGATCTCGACCACACCCACGATCTCGCGGCCGATATTGGAATGGTAGAAGAAGGCGCGGTCGCCCAGCGCCATCGCCATCAGGTTGCGTTTCGCCTGGTGGTTGCGCACGCCCGTCCAAGGCTCGACGCCATGGGCCACCTGCTGGTCCCACGAGAACGCGTCGGGTTCGGATTTAACAAGCCAGTACGCCATCCGCTATTCCACCAGCGCGCCGTCGCGGAAGACCGGGCGGAAGGGGCGGATCACCACGCTTTCGAACACGTCGGCCCTGGCATACGGGTCGCTGGCGGCGAAGCCTTCGGCCGTCGCGCGGTCTTCCACGTCGATCAGCAGCATGCTGCCGCAGGGGCGGCCGTCCGCGCCCATCAGCGGGCCGCCCTCGATGATCCGGTCCTGATAGGCCTGCAGATAGGCCAGGTGCTGCGGCCGCGTGGCGATGCGCGTTTCCAGCGCCCCCGGCTTGTCGGTGCAGATGATGGCGAACAGCATGGAAGTCCCCCTTCGAAAGACGCGGACCGGCGAAGATGTGAACAACGCGCCATGGAGCCGGCGCGGGCCGTGCCTTTCTTCGCATGTTCGTGTAGGAACGGAAAGCGAAACGCCCCCACCGTCGTCAGACGGACGCACAGATAGGAGCCCCCCGCGTGTGGGGAGGAACGAGACCGTCTTGAACGCCACACCGAGCCTTGCCGCACGTACGGGCAATTTCTTTCACCGCTACGCCAATCCGGGGCGGTTTCTCCGGCTGGGTGCGCGCCTGCAACCCTGGCTGACCTGGCCCGCCATCGTGCTGTCGATCGCCGGCATCGTCTGGGGCCTGTTCCTGTCGCCCGCCGACTGGCAGCAGGGGGACAGCGTGCGGATCATGTATGTCCATGTGCCTGCTGCATGGCTGGCATCGTCGGGCTATATGGGGCTGGCCGTATGTTCGCTGCTGTCGCTGGTGTGGCGCCATCCGCTGGCCGACCTGGCGGCGGTGGAAATCGGGCCGGTCGGGGCCTCGGTCACCGCCATCTGCCTGGCCACCGGCTCGCTGTGGGGCAAGCCGATGTGGGGCACCTGGTGGGTGTGGGATGCGCGCCTGACTTCGGTGCTGGTGCTGTTCTTTCTCTATCTGGGCCATATCGCGCTGATCCGTGCCTTCGACGAGCCGCAGCGCGGCTATCGCGCCGCCGCGATCCTGGGCCTGGCCGGGGCGGTGGACCTGCCGATCATCAAGTTCAGCGTGCAATGGTGGAACACCCTGCACCAGCCCGACAGCATCACGCTGACGGCGGCGCCCACCATGTCGACCAACATGCTGTGGCCACTGCTGGTCTGCACCGTGGGCTTCACCTTCGGTTTCGCCGCCATCCTGGTCGCGCGGCTGCGCGCCGCCGTGATGGAAAGCCGGGTCCGCACCGCGCTGGCCATGCGTCGGGGCCGGGCGGAGGCCCAGGATTCGGAGCCGGACCTGAGCGGAGCCGTCGCATGACCCACCTGCCCTACATCGTCGCCGCCTATGGCATGACCATCGGGCTGGCCGTCATCCTGGGTACCAGCGCGGCCTTGCGCCTGCGCCGCGCCCGTGCCCGGCTGGCGGCGATCGAGCGCCCGTCGCGTGCCGATTCGCGCGCCGGGGGAGCATCCGCGCCATGACCCGCAAGAGCCGCCGCCTGTGGCTGGTGGGCGGGTGCCTGATCGGGCTGGGCACCGCCACCGCGCTGACGCTGAGCGCGTTTTCGTCCAACATCGTCTTCTTCATGGCGCCGTCGCAGGTCCATGCCCATCCGCCGGCCGCCGACCGCACCATCCGGCTGGGCGGCATGGTGGTGGCCGGATCGGTGCGCCAGCAGAAGAACGGCGACACGCCGGTCAGCCAGTTCGACGTGACCGACGGGCAGGATGCCGTGACCGTGCATTACGAGGGCATCCTGCCCGACCTGTTCCGCGAGGGGCAGAGCGTGGTGGCCATCGGCAGCGTGCTGGCCGACGGATCGTTCCGCGCCAGCGAGGTGCTGGCCAAGCATGACGAGACCTATATGCCCAAGGAAGTCGCCGAGGCGCTGCGCCGCAGCGGCAAATGGGACCCTCGTTACGGCAAGGCCCCCGACGCCGCGAGCTGGAACAGCATGACCAAGAGCGCCACGAGCCAGGACAAGGCTGCTCCGCAGCATGGAAGCTGACTGACACATGACTCCGGAACTGGGAAATTTCGCCCTCGCGCTGGCCTGCTGCCTGGCCGCCGGGCAGGCCGTGCTGCCGATGGTCGGCGCGCGGCGCCGCGATCCGCGCCTGATGGCGCTGGCCCCTGCCCTGGCCATCGGGCAGCTTCTGGCGCTGCTCTATTCCTTCGCGTGCCTGATCGATGCCGCCATCAACGACGATTTCTCGGTCCAGAACGTCGCGGCCAACAGCTCGGTGGCCAAGCCGCTGCTGTACAAGATTACCGGCGTGTGGGGCAATCACGAGGGGTCGGTGCTGCTGTGGGCGCTGATCCTGGGCCTGTGCGGCGGCGCGGTGGCGCTGTTCGGCCGCGACCTGCCCTCGGCCCTGCGCGCGCGGGTGATCGCGGTGCTGGGCGGGGTGTCGGCGGGGTTCCAGCTTTTCTGCCTGACCACGTCCAACCCGTTCGACCGGGTGTGGCCGGCGCCGATGGAAGGCCAGGGGATGAACCCGCTGTTGCAGGACCCCGGCCTGGCCTTCCATCCGCCCATTCTCTACACCGGCTATGTCGGGTTCGCGGTGCCGTTCGCCTTTGCCGTCGCGGCGCTGATCGAAGGGCGGGTCGATGCCTCCTGGGGCCGCTGGGTGCGCCCGTGGGCGGTCGCGGCCTGGTGCTTCCTGACCTGCGGCATCGCGCTGGGGTCGTGGTGGTCGTATTACGTGCTGGGCTGGGGCGGCTATTGGTTCTGGGACCCGGTGGAAAACGCGTCGCTGATCCCGTGGCTGACCGGCACCGCGCTGGTCCATTCCGCCATCGTCGTGGAAAAGCGCGAGGCGCTGAAGATCTGGACCGTGCTGCTGGCCATCGGCACCTTCTCGTTCTCGCTGTCCGGCACCTTCCTGGTGCGTTCGGGCATTCTCAATTCCGTCCATGCCTTTGCCAACGATCCGGCGCGCGGCATCTTCATCCTCGGCCTGCTGGGGCTGGTGATCGGCGGGTCGCTGCTGCTGTTCGCCATCCGCGCGCCGCAGTTGACGGCGGGCGGCGTGTTTGCCCCCGTGTCGCGCGAGGGGCTGCTGGTGCTGAACAACATCCTGCTGTGCTCGATCTGCGCGGTGGTGCTGACGGGCACGATGTATCCGCCCTTCATGTCGCTGCTGTTCGGCAAGACGATTTCGGTCGGCAAGCCGTTCTTCGACGCCACGGCAGCGCCGATGGCGATTCCGCTGATGGCCTTCATGGGGCTGGGGCCGATGATGCCGTGGAAGCGCGCGCAGCTTTGGCCGGTGCTGCGCCGGCTGTGGTGGGCCGGGGCCCTGACCGTGCTGGCCTTCGCCGTCGCGGCATGGCAGGTGCGCGACCTGCTGCCGCTGCTGGCTGCCACCGGCGCCGTCTGGGTCATCGCCAGCAGCGCCACCGACATTGTCGAGCGCATCCGCCTGTTCCGCATCCCCCTGGGGGCGAGCTGGCAGCGCGCGCGCATGCTGCCGCGCGCGGCACTGGGTGCGGCGCTGGCCCATGCCGGCGTCGGCGTCAGCGTGCTGGGGCTGGCCGCGATGTCGCAGGCGCAGCACCGCATCGTCGAGGTGCATGTGGGCCAGACCGAAATGCTGGCCGGCGACGCCTGGACGCTGACCGAGGTGCGCGCCGCGCCGGGCCCGAACTACACCGCGCTGATCGCGACGATCGAGGTCCGGCATGACGGGCGGCTGGTCACGGTGCTGCATCCCGCCAAGCGCACTTTCGCCAGCCAGAACCAGACGACGACGGAGGTGGCCATTCATACCAACCTGATGTCCGACCTGTATGGCGTGCTGGGCGACCGGCACGGCATCGGCACCCAGGCGACGTACGTGCTGCGCCTGCATTACAACCCGCTGGCGCCGTGGATGTGGCTGGGCGGGCTGATCATGGCCCTGGGCGGTGTGCTGTCGCTGTCCGACCGGCGGATGCGCGTGGGCGCGCCCCGCCGCGCCGCGACCGCCGGCCTGGTGGCGACGTCGTGACCGGCGATACATCGCCGCCGGACCTGACGCGCCGGCGCCTGCTGATGGCGGCCCCGCTGGTGGTGGCGGGGGGCGCCGGGATCGCGTTCTGGCGCATGCTGTCGGGCATGCGCCAGGGATCGTTCGACCCGCACGACATCCAGGCCCCGGCGCTGAACCGGCCGGTGCCGGATTTCGCCCTGCCCGACCAGTTGCCCGGCCAGGGCTTCGGCGCCGCCGACCTGCGGGCGCTGAAAGTGCCGGTGCTGGTCAATTTCTTCGCCTCCTGGTGCATTCCCTGCGTCGCCGAGATGCCGCAGCTCAACGCCCTGAAGGCCAAGCTGCCGATCTGGGGCATCGCCTACAAGGACAAGCCGGCCGATGCGCTGGGCTTTGTGCGCCGGGCGGGCAACCCCTATGCGCGCATCGCCAGCGATCTGGCGGGCATGACCGCGATCGACTGGGGCGTGTCGGGCGTGCCGGAATCGTTCCTGATCGGGCCCGGTGGCGTGATCCGCTGGCATTCCGCCGCGGCACTGGATGCGGCGACCGCGCACGACATCCTGCTGCCCCTGGCCGCGAGCCTGCGGGCATGAAGGCCGCGATGCGCCGGCTGGCCCTCGTGCTGGCCACCCTGCTGGCCGTGACGGCCGGCCTGTCGCCGCTGGCCGCCGTGGCGGTCGACGACCCGTCGGAAATGCTGCCCGACCCGCATCAGGAAGCCCGCGCCCAGGCCATCGGGTCGCAATTGCGCTGCCTGGTCTGCCAGAACGAATCGATCGAGGACAGCAGCGCCGGCCTGGCCCGCGACCTGCGCCACGTGGTGCGCGAGCATGTGGCCAAGGGGGAGAGCGACCGCCAGATCATGGACTGGATGGTTGGCCGCTACGGCAATTTCATCCGCCTGAAGCCGCCGCTGACCGTCGGTACGGTGCTGCTATGGCTGATGCCGGTCCTGGCCCTGCTGGTCGGCGGTCTTGTCGCCCTCCTGTCCTTCCGCCGCGCCCGCGGTGCCGGCCCCGCGCCCCTGAGCGACGACGAGCGCGCGCGCCTGACCGACCTGACCTGACTGCGCTGAGATAATGATGATCTGGATTGGCATTTTCCTGCTCAGCGCCGTGGTGCTGCTGCCTTCTCTCCTGGCCTTTCGCCACACCACGCGCCTGCGGGACGAGCGGGAAGCGGCGCTGGTGCTGCTGCGCGCCCAGCTTGCCGAGCTGGACCGCGACCGGGAATGCGGCCTGATCGCCGCCGGCGAGCATGAGGGCGCGCGGCTGGAAATCCAGCGCCGGCTGCTGGCGTCGGACGCCGCCCCCACGCGCGGCATCGGCCGCGCCGCCACCGCGCCGGTCGTGCTGGTCTGCCTGCTGCTGCTGCCCCTGACCGCGACGGGGCTGTACCTGCTGTTCGGCCATCCGTCGCTGCCCCCGCAGCCCCTCGCCCCGCGCCTGCTGGCGCAGAAGGCGCAGGACAGGCGCGATGACGGGCTGCTGGCGGAATTGCGCGCCGGCCTGGCCCGCATGGCGCCGGAGGACCCGAACCGCTTCCAGGGTTTCCTGCTGCTGGGGCAGGCCGAGGCGGCGCGCGACCATTATGCCGCGGCGGCCGAAGCCTGGCGCGAGGCCATGACGATCCGCTTCGTCCCCGAAATCGCCGCCCGCGCCGCCGAAGCCCAGACCCTGGCCGACGGCAGGGTGACGCCCGAAAGCGCCGCCCTGTTCCGCCGCGCGCTGGACGCCGCCCCGGCCGACGCGCCCTGGCGCATGGCCGCCCAGCAGCGGATTGCCGAATCCGAACATCAATAGCACCCGCGGCGACCCACAGGGGACCATCATGATCGAACCCATCGCCGGCACCGTCGAGCAATGTCCGTTCTGCCACCGCACGATACGCGGCACGGTCGAGATCTGCCCCCATTGCGGCGCGGAGCGGCGCTTCGGCCCCACCCTGCGCGAAAGCCTGCTGACCTTCGCGGTCGGGGTTTCGGTCGGCCCGGTCTTCATGCTGATCATCGGCGCCGGCGTGCAGCTGGCGGTCCTGGCGGCGGCGATCGGCGGGCTGCTGGGCTTCTTCGTCGCCCATTCCCGCCATGCCGGCGATCGCTGGATGAAGCCGCCCGCCGGGTGGACACCGCCCGAGTGATCACACGCCCGTTTCTTGCCTGGGGCGGAAAGTCGGGCCAAGCTGGGGGCATGACCAGCACCGATACACATGACGACGCGCCCTCGCCCGCCACGCCGGCGGCCGACGCGCCCGAAACCACGTCCGACGCCAAGGAATATGGCGGGCCCAAGGAAAAGAAGCCCACGCGTTATGGCGACTGGACCGTCAAGGGACGCTGTATCGATTTCTGAGCGGACGGGGGGTGAGGCAGCCCCTTACAGGCTGCCCTGTTCCTGCATGCGGCCGAAGCGGGCGCGGGCGGTCTGGCGGTGGCCGGGGGGGCGGACTTCGCACGAGATCAGGTAGATCCCGGCGACGAAGATGATGTTGGCCAGCGAATTGAACCACAGCGCGATCTCGAAATGCGGGGGCGCCGTCGCGCCCTGGTAGAGCGCATAGACCGCAAACGGGATCGAAAGCGGCCGCATGCCCGCCAGCATCACCCGCAGCGGGTTCATATGGCCGGGCCGGACCATCGGCCGCACCCGGTTGATCCCGACATAGAATGCCAGCCCCAGGCACCAGACCAGAACATTGAACATCGCGTCGCTGAGCGACATGTGCCCGATCACGATCATCGCGACGATCGACGCCGCCGACAGCATGATGGCGCCGAACTGGAAGCTCATGCCCAGGGCCAGGGCCGGCAACCGCTCGGGCAGGCGATCGGCGAAAGGCTGGAACACCCGGTCCAGCAGCCAGACGTCGAACTGATTGATGCGATCACCAAAAGACATGCGGATCTTGTATCAAGGCCGCCCCGCCGCCGCACCCCCGAAATGCGCACCAGGGGCGATCGAAGGCGCGTTTCGTCCTCGAAGCGGGCTTTCAGAAGCTGTTTGAAAAGTCGGCCGGCTGGGCGAGAGTGCCGTGCAGCGGCCTTGATGGCCGTGAGCACCGAAGCGCAGAAAATGCGCGAAGGACACGCCGGCAGGGTGACTTTACAAACAGCCTCTCAGATCGCAGGCAGGGCGTCGGACGGCGCCATTTCGGCCCGTGCCTGGATCGCGCGGCGCAGCAGGCACAGCACGCCCGGCACGCAATTGCCGCACTGCGCGCGGCATCCGCGGGCCGCATAGATCTCGCGGGGGCGGGTGGCGCCATTGTCCACCGCGCGTTCCACATCCTGGTCGGTCAGCATATTGCAAGAACAGACAAACATCAGGCGTCTCATCTCCGTGCCCGTCCCTTCAAGCATGGATGATAATAGTTCGCAATAGCATTCTCATCTGAGAATCGCATATGCGATCCACACTGACCGCGGAGGTCGTCCGCCGCCGCCCCCCTGCCCGCCGGCGCTATCGGGCGCCGTAGACCGCGTCGCGCACCGCGTCGGGATAGGCACCCGCCATGCCGGCCAGCGCGGTGTTGCTGAGCATCACGATCGCCACGCCGCGCGCGGGATCGGCGATCCATTGATGGCCATAGACGCCGCCCCAGGTGAAGCCGCCCGGCGAAACCGGGGTGCGCGCCCGTGCCGGGTCCCGGACCACCGCCGCGCCGATGGCGAAGCCCATGCCGGCGTTCATCGGGCCCATCGGCAGGTCGCCGATCGCATTCTGCCCGAACAGGGCGGCGCTTTCGGGCGACAGGATCGGGCCGCCGCCGCTGCACAATGCCTCCACGAAGGTCAGGAACTCCTCGGCCGTGCCGACCATGCCCGCACCGCCCGAGGGGTAGGAGCGCGGGTCCAGCACCCGGTCGGGGGCGAACACGATCTCGCTGACCTTGCCGCCGCCAAGCTGGCGCGGCATGACGTAGCGCGCGCCCATCGCCACCGGAAGCGGCCGCCCGTCGGCATAGGCCGGGCAGAGTGCGGCCGGGTCGGAGACCGCAAAGCCGGTGCGGGTCCAGCCCAGTTTCGCGCCGACATGGCGCTGCACCAGTTCGGGCAGCGTGGCGTCGCCCGCGCGTTCCAGCACGCCGCCCATCACGTCCAGCGCCAGCGAATAGGCCCAGCCCGTGCCGGGCGCGAACAGCAGCGGCACCGATGCCAGGCGGGCCAGATTGTCGGCCAGCGCCATGCCCGGCTCGGCAATGCCGTCGGAAATTCCGGCGCCGGTATAGGGATTGTCGTCGCGCGGGAAGGCGAAGCCGTAGGACAGGCCCGCCGTGTGCGTCAGCAGGTGCCGCAGCGTGATCGTGGGCACCGAGCCGTCGGCGCAGGCGGGGCGGAAGTCGGGCAGGAAGCGCGTGACCGGATCTTCCAGCGCCAGCGCGCCCTGTTCGGCCAGTGCCAGGGCCACCGCCGTGACCACCGGCTTGGTCAGCGAGGCCAGGCGCAATTGGGTGTCCGGGCCCATCGGCGCGTCGGCCTCGCGATTCGCCAGGCCGGCGGCGCGGCGCACCACCGTCTTGCCGTCCACCGATACCAGCACCGTGGCGCCCACCAGCCGTCCGCGCGCCACGGCTGCGTCCATCACCTGGCCGACACGCGCATCCATTCCCGCAACCGGCATGGCCTCACTCATCGCATCCTCCCTCTTCCGCCGCGTTCCGTTGCATGGCCGTCCCCCGGTTTCCACCATGGCGCCCTGCGTCTACGCTGTCCGGGTCAGCAGGAGTACCAGCGAATCATGACAGCGCGACTGGCCACCACCGCATTAAGCCTCTCCCTCGCCCTTCTGGCCATGCCCATGGCACAGGCCCGGGCCGAGGCGCCGCCCGCCCGGCCCGTGGTGGCATCCGGGGCGACCGTTGCCGACAATGCGGTCCGCGCCACCCTGCCCAACGGGCTGCGCGTGGTGGTGGTGCGCGACCGGCTGGCCCCCGTGGTGACGACCGAGGTGAACTATCTGGTGGGCTCCAGCGAGGCGCCCAAGGGCTTTCCCGGGACCGCCCACGCGCTGGAACACATGATGTTCCGTGGCAGCAACGGGCTGGACAAGGACCAGCTTTCCGCCATCGGCGCGCGGCTGGGCGGCAGCTACAATGCCGACACGACCGAGAACGTGACCCAGTATTTCTACACTGCCCCGGCCGAGGACCTGGACGTGATGCTGCGCATCGAAGCGCTGCGCATGCGCGGGCTGACCCTTGCGGCCCCCGACTGGGAGAAGGAGCGCGGCGCGATCGAGCAGGAAGTGGCCCGCGACCTGTCCAGCCCCAGCTACCAGTATCTGACCCGCCTGCAATCAATCCTGTTCGCCGGCACGCCCTACGAGCAGGACGCGCTGGGCACCCGCCCCTCGTTCGACAAGACCGACGCCGCCCTGCTGCGCCGCTTCTACGATGCGTGGTACGCGCCCAACAATGCCATCCTGGTCATTGCCGGCAATGTGGACCCGGACCATGCGATCGAGCGGGTGCGGGCGATCTTCGGCGATATCCCGCGCCGCGCGCTGCCCGAGCGTTCGGCCGTGCGGCCGGGGCCGGTGACGGGGCAGACGCTGCATTTCCCGACCGATTATCCGGTCGGGCTGGCGACCGTCGCGTGGCGCATGCCCGGCCTGCGGTCGAAGGATTACGCTGCCGCCCAGATCCTAGCCGATGTGCTGACCAGCCAGCGCGGGGCGCTGTATGAGCTGGTGCCGTCGGGCAAGGCGCTGTTCGCGGGCTTCGAATTCGCGCCCAAGGCCGAGGCCGGCATCGGCATCGCGGTCGCGGCCTATCCCCGCACCCAGGACCCGGCCCCGCTGCTGGCGGAGATCAACGGCATCATCGCCGCCATCCGCGACAAGGGCGTGCCCCCCGATCTGGTCGAGGCGGCGCGGCGAAAGGAGCTGGCGCAGCTCGGCTTCTCGGCCAACAGCATCAGCGGGCTGGCGGAAACCTGGTCGCAGGCGCTGGCGGTGATGGGGCTGGACTCGCCCGATGCGCAGGGCACCGCCCTGCGGGCCGTCACGGTCGAGGACGTCAATCGCCTGGCCCGGCAGATCCTGGACCCGCACCAGGCGGTGACGGCGCTGCTGACGCCCGAGGATTCCGGCCACCCGGTCGCCGGCAAGGGCTTCGGCGGGTCCGAATCCTTCGCCACCCCGCCCGACCACCCGGTGGCGCTGCCCGACTGGGCGCATGAGGCGCTGTCGACCGTGACCCTGCCGCCGCCGGTCGGCCTGCCCAGCGTCTTTACCTACCCCAACGGGCTGCGGCTGATCGTCCACCCGGCGCATGTCAGCCACACCGTGTCGGTCTACGGCCAGATCCGCCAGAACGCGAACATGCAGGAGCCGAAGGGCCAGGACGGCATCGCCGCGATCACCGAGGACCTGTTCAGCTACGGCACGCAGTCCCTGGACCGGCTGGCCTTCCAGAAGGCGCTGGACGATATCGCCGCCACCGAGAGCGCCGGCCCCGGATTCAGCGTATCGGTTCTGACGCCCGATTTCGAAAAAGCCGTGCGCCTGCTGGCGGATAACGAAATGCACCCCGCCCTGCCCGACCGCGCGTTCCAGGTGGTGCGCATGCAGACGGCGCAATCCTATGCCGGGCTGCTGAGCTCGCCCAACTATCTGTTCGGCCGCGCGGTCAAGGCCGCCGTGTCGCCCGCCGGCGACCCCACGCTGCGCCAGCCCGATCCCCAGCGGATCATGACGCTGAAACAGGCCGACGTGCAGGCTTTCTACGCCGGCGCCTACCGGCCCGACCTGACGACCATCGTCGTGGTGGGCGACGTGACCCCCGAACAGGCGCATGAGGTGATCGGCCGCACCTTCGGCGCCTGGACCCGGCCTGCCGGCCCCACGCCCGCGGTCGACCTGCCGCCCCGCCCCGACAGCCGCGCCTCGCGCACCCAGGTACCCGACCGCACCAGCGTGCAGGATTCCGCGATCCTGGCCGAGAGCCTGGGGCTGACCGCCGCCCATCCGGACCATTTCGCGCTGACGGTCGGCAACGAGATCCTGGGCGACGGATTCTCCTCGCGCCTCTATCGCGACCTGCGGGTGCGCACGGGATATGTCTATTCCGTCAGCAGCAATTTTTCCTGGTCGCGCCATCGCGGCGGCTACAGCATCAGCTTCGGTGCAGACCCGGACAAGGTGGGCCGCGCGCGCGATGCCGCGCTGCATGACCTCCAGGCGTTGCAGGACCAGCCCGTGACCGATGCCGAGTTGACGCTGGCCAAGGCGTCGCTGCTGCGCGGCTTGCCGCTTTCCCGCGCCAGCCTGGATTCGATCGCGGCGGAAGACCTGCATCTGGTCGAGCTGGGCCTGCCGCTGGATACGCCCGACCGGGCGGCCCATGCCTATTACGACATGACCGCCGCCGCCGTGCAGACCGCCTTCCGCACCTGGATGCGCCCGCACGACATGGCGGAGATCGTCAAAGGCCCGACACCCGCGCCCTGAAAGCCTGAGGAGTTGCACGAAGACGTGGGGGCCGGTCCATGCGCCAATACTGGACCGGCCCGTCTCTAATTGCGGACATTACGCGCCCGCATCGGCCGCCGTGCACGCCCCGCGTGCCGGCGTGCAGATGAATGTTTTATTTCATCTCTTCAGCCCAATCGCCCGGTATCCGCGCGCGGGCGCGCCTGTGCCGCCGGGCTGTTTTCCATGACGATTACATGGGTTGAAGGCATGTTATTTCCAGCTCAGAAGATCAGGACCGGATGTAATCACAGACGCTTCATGTCCGGATCAAATGCAGAAGGTGGTTCAGAGCCGGTTATGCCAGATACGCCAATGCTGCCCCTCCTCGTTGGCGTGACGGGCCATCGGGACATCAGAACGGATGCCCTTCCCATCATTCGCCGGCGCATTCGCGAAGCCCTGCAAGGATTGATCAAACTCTACGGGGCCCGGCAACTGCAATTGCTGACCGCGATGGCAGGCGGCGCCGATCTCGAGGCCGCCGAGATCGCGCTGGAACTGGGCATACGGCCTGTCTGCCTGTTTCCCATGGAGCCGGAACGGTACCGGGAGACGCTGAGCGAGGCGGATCGCCCCCGGTTCGACAGGCTGCGCGCCGATGAGCGCATCGCCCTGCAAGTGACCCTGCCCCCGGTCGCGAGAGCGGCGCACAGGGCGGCCGGCGACGGGTTCCGGCACGATGCGCTCCAGGAACTGTCCGGCGCCATGCCCGACACGCTGGTCCCGGCGGATGCGGTCAATACGCTGAAATCCTACCTCCCGAACGGCCTGTCACCGACCGACGCCCAGGCGATCCTGCGAGGTACCGATAATTTCTATGCCAGCAGCCTCGGCCTGATCGCGCCGCACCTCGCGCCGATGTCGGCGGCGGATGCCGCGCAACTGACGTCCCCGATCGCCGGAACCATGGATGGCGCCATGTGGTTGAAGAAACTCAGCCGGCGCGGTTGAGAGCTTGTTGTCGTTGGGTGCGAGAAGCCGGGCTCTGCCCGGACCCGGCAGGGCCTGAGGCCCTGCACCCCAATCGTTTGAGTACGACCGGGTTCCCAAAGGGCGACTGCCCTTTGGCGGGTTTCAGGGCGGAGTGGCCAAGGTTCCGTCGGCCGGAACGGCCGATGGAAAGCCAACGGAGGGGGGGCCCTGACCTTCGTCGGCAACGCCTCATAACAGCGCTTAACTCAGATCGACGATCCGGATGAGTTTTCCGTCGGCGATGGTCATGAACGAGGCGCCGCGCATCGTCGTTTCCACCCCGGCTTTCATCGGCCCCAGATCGACCGCCGGCGTGCCGGTCCATGCGATTTCCAGCGCGACGCTGTCGCCGTTTACCACCGCCGTCTTCACGGTCTGGTTGCGGTGCACGAACAGATTGGCGGCCTGCGTGGCCAGCCGGGCGAATGCGTCCCGCCCCTCGATCTTCAGGGATTGGCCGGCGTTCGAGACATTTTCGAACACCACCCCATCGGCCACGCAGGAAGCGAGCGTGGCGACGTCCTTGCGGTTATAGGCATCGAGATAGGTCCGGATAATCGCCGGCAGCGTCATGACCCAGGCTTTCATGAAATGCGTGCGCCACCATGGCAGCCGGAGCCTGCGGCGTCTGCCGAATTGTCGCCACGGGTCCCATGCAGCGCATGCAGGGCACGCCTGCCGCCCGGCCGTGCGCGTGCAGGCCGCGCATAAAGAAAAAGGGCGGTGCCGTTTCCGGCACCGCCCCTTTCCCTAGTTCGATCCGTGAGTGGGATCGATCAGGCGTCGGCGTTCCGACGACGGATCGCGGCGCTCAGGATGTCGCCCAGCGAGGCGCCGCTGTCGGACGAGCCGTACTCGTTGATCGCCTGCTTGTCTTCCTCGACCTCGCGGCCGCGGATGGTCAGGGCCAGCTTGCGGGCCGCGCGATCGACCGACACGATCTTCGCATCGACCTTCTCGCCGACCGCGAAGCGCTCCGGACGCTGCTCGGCCTTGTCGCGCGCCAGCTCGGCGCGGCGGATGAAGCCGGTCAGGACGTCGTCGACCTTCACCTCGATGCCGTTCGACTGCACGGCGGTCACGATGCAGGTGACGATCGCGCCCTTCTGCACCTTGCCCAGCGCGTCGGCGGCGGGGTCTTCATGCAGCTGCTTGATGCCGAGCGAGATGCGCTCCTTCTCGACGTCGACATCCAGCACCTTCGCCTGGACGACCTGACCCTTTTCGTAGTGGGTCATGGCGACTTCGCCGGCTTCGTCCCACGACAGGTCGGACATGTGGACCATGCCGTCGATGTCCGCGGACAAGCCGATGAACAGGCCGAACTCGGTGATGTTGCGGATCTCGCCCTCGACCGTGGAGCCGATCTTGTGCTCCTCGGCGAACTGCTCCCACGGGTTGCGCTGCACCTGCTTCAGACCCAGCGAGATGCGACGCTTGCCGCTGTCCACGTCCAGGACCATGACGTCGACTTCCTGCGAGGTCGCGACGATCTTGCCCGGATGGACGTTCTTCTTCGTCCAGGACATTTCGGAGACGTGCACCAGACCCTCGACACCCGGCTCCAGCTCGACGAACGCGCCGTAGTCGGTGATATTGGTGACGCGGCCGGAATAGCGGGCACCCGGCGGATACTTGATCGCCACGTTCTCCCACGGATCGGCCTCGAGCTGCTTCATGCCCAGCGAGATGCGCTGCGTATCCGGGTTGAAGCGGATGACCTGCACGCGAACCGGCTGGCCGATCTGCAGGGCCTCGGACGGGTGGTTGATGCGCTTCCAGGCGATGTCGGTGACATGCAGCAGGCCGTCCACGCCGCCCAGGTCGACGAACGCACCGTAGTCGGTGATGTTCTTGACCACGCCGTCGAGGATCATGCCTTCCTTCAGGCCCTGGATCAGCTCGCTGCGCTGCTCGGCGCGCGTCTCTTCCAGCACCGCACGGCGCGAGACCACGATATTGCCGCGCGCGCGGTCCATCTTCAGGATCTGGAACGGCTGCGGCACGCCCATCAGCGGGGTGACGTCGCGCACGGGGCGGATATCGACCTGGCTGCCCGGCAGGAAGGCCATGGCGCCGCCGAGGTCGACGGTGAAGCCACCCTTGACGCGGCCGTAGATCGTGCCGTTGACGCGCTGGTTGTTCTCGAACGCCTTTTCCAGGTTCGTCCAGGCTTCCTCGCGACGCGCCTTCTCGCGCGACAGGACGATCGAGCCGTCGCGGTCTTCGTACCGTTCGACGAACAGTTCGATGACGTCACCCGGCTTCACGTCCGGGGACACGCCCGGCGGGCCGAATTCCTTGAGGGCGACGCGCCCTTCGCTCTTGAGGCCGACATCGACGATGGCGAATTCGTCGGTCAGGCGCACGACGCGGCCGGTGACGACCGAACCGTCGAACGCGGTGTCGCGGCCGAGGGTCTCGTCCAGCAGGGTCGCGAAATCTTCACCGCCGAAATGGTCGGTGGCAGACTGTAAGGTGGCTGAAGCCATGAGGTACCGTAAATCCTGTCTCCGGCACGGCGGGCGGACCGGATGTCTTGCGCACCGCCGGTCAACAGCGGAACGACTTGCCCGGCTTGGTCCACGACCCTTGTCGCGACATGCCTGACGGCCGATGCATCGACGCGCCCCCAGGGAGGAGCCGCGCGTGGAATGCACAGACACCCTCGCACCCCGGCCTGTCAACACAAACCGGCACAAATCCGCCCCGCAAGGCGGAATCGGCCCTACACGGTGCCGAGAGCGCCGGCGCGTTCGCGCACCACGCGCAGGGCCTCGACCAGGACCTGTTCGGCCGTCAGATGGTCGGTATCGATCACCACCGCGTCGGCGGCGGCCTTCAGCGGTGCCACCGCGCGGCCGGCATCGGCGGCGTCGCGCGCCACCAGCTCGGCCTCGACCCGCGCGATCTGGGCCGCGCGGTCGGGCGCGTCGCGGTCGGCCGCCAGCTGTTCCCACCGCCGACGGGCGCGGGCAGCGGGCGAGGCGGTGATGAACAGCTTGACCTGCGCATCGGGGAAAATGACGGTGCCGATATCCCGCCCGTCCAGCACGCCGCCGGCGGCGCGGGCGAAATCGCGCTGCACATCGACCAGGATCGCCCGCACTGCCTGCTGGGCGGCGACCAGGCTGGCCGCGCGATCGACCTCCGGCACCCGCAGGTCGCCGCGCTTCAGGTCCTGGGGCGTGATCTGCCGCGCCTGGTCGTCGGCCGGATGCCCCGCCGGGTCCAGCCCGGCATCGAGCATCCGCCGCCCGACCGCGCGATAGAGTAGCCCGGTATCGAGATAGGGCAGGCCCAGCGCATCGGCCAGGCGGCGGGCCAGCGTGCCCTTGCCGGCGGCCGCCGGGCCGTCGACGGCGATGACCAGGGCGCGGCTCATGCCGCCAACCCCGCGCCGATGCGGTTCATCAGGTCGATGAAGCCGGGGAAGCTGGTATCGATGAAGACCGTATCGTCGACCTCGACCGGCCGGGCCGCGACCAGGCCCAGCACGATGGCGCTCATGGCCAGGCGGTGGTCCATGCGGGTTTCGACCAGCCCGCCGCCGGGCACCGCCCCGCCGGTGCCGGTGACCAGCATGTCGTCGCCCACCACGTCCACGCTCACGCCGTTGCGCTGCAACAGCGCCACGGTGGCCGACAGGCGGTCGCTTTCCTTGACGCGCAGTTCCTCCAGCCCCCGGAACCGCGACGGGCCGGTGGCATGGGCGGCGACGACGGCCAGGATGGGATATTCGTCGATCATCGAGGGCGCGCGGTCGGCCGGCACGTCCACCCCGTGCAGCGGGCCGGCCACCGCCGTCAGGTCGCCGACCGGCTCGCCGCCCTCGACCCGCTCGTTCGACAGGCGCAGGTCGGCGCCCATCTCGCGCAGGGTGGCGAACAGGCCGGTGCGCAGCGGGTTGAGCCCCACGCCCCGCACCGTGACCGACGAGCCCGGGACCAGCAGCGCCGCCGCCAGCACGAAGGCGGCCGATGACGGGTCGCCCGGCACCGCCACGTCGCGCGCCACAAGGTCGGGCCGGCCGGCCAGGGTGATGACGCGGCCGCCGGTATCGAGCGGCGCCACCGCGACCTCGGCGCCGAAATGGCGCAGCATGTTTTCGGTATGGTCGCGCGTGGCCACCGGTTCCTCGACCCGGGTGGTGCCGGGGGCGTTCAGCCCGGCCAGCAGCACGGCCGATTTCACCTGCGCCGAGGCCACCGGCAGGCGATAGGACAGCGGCGCCGGATCGGCCACGCCCGCGATGGCCAGCGGCAGCCGGCCGCCCGAGCGGGCGGTGAAGCGCGCGCCGGTGGCCGAGAGCGGGTCGATCACCCGCTTCATCGGCCGGCCGCGCAGGCTGCCGTCGCCGGTCATGACGGAAAAGATGCCGTGGCTGGCCAGGATGCCCGACAGCAGCCGCGCCGCCGTGCCGGAATTGCCCATGTCCAGCACGTCGTCCGGTTCCTGCAACGCGCCCAGGCCCTTGCCCGTGACCTGCCAGGTGCCCGGCGCCGTGCGGGTGACGGTGGCGCCCAGGGCCCGCATGGCGGCGGCGGTGCGCAGCACGTCCTCGCCTTCCAGCAAGCCGGTGATCCCGGTTTCGCCGCGCGCCAGCGCCGCGAACATCAGCGCGCGGTGGCTGATCGACTTGTCGCCCGGCACCGTGACGGCCCCGGAAAGAGGAGTCGTCGCCGACCGGACGGTCAACGGGCGCGAGGCGGGGGCGTTCATGCTTTCCATGGGACCAATCCCTTCCGGATTGTTCGCGGCGAAGTCAATTACCGGCATGCGCCGCGATGCCAAAAAAACGCCGAAATGTCACCGGTGCAACGATCGCGGTTTGACATGCGGCGCGCAAGCTGGCATGGGGCTCCGCCCTAAGCAGCCTTCGCCGCGGCTTTTGTCCAACCCACTCCAGGATCGACAGGTTTCAAGCATGGCCCAGCCTAATCTCGGCACCAAGCGCGTCTGTGTCTCCTGCGGCGCCCGTTTCTACGACCTGGGCAAGAGCCCGGCCGTCTGCCCCAAATGCGGCACCGAGCAGCCGGCGGATGTGCCCCGCCTGCGCCGCACCCCCGCCGACGCCGCCCCGGAGAGCCCGAAAACGGCCCAGGATGGCGACATCGACACCGCCGTCGACCTGGATACCGACGACGAGGCCGATGACGACGTGATGGAAGATACGTCGGACCTCGACGACGATGACGATGAGATCAGCGCCGACATCGATGTGAGCACCGACTCCGACGAGCACGACAACTGATTGCTTCTCCCCGGCCCTCGGGCCGGGGAGAACCCGTCTTCAGCCGGCTTTCTTCCGTCGGCTTTCAGCCGGCCGTCAATCGGCGCGCCAGCGTTCGATCTCGACCCCCACGGCGTCGAGATCGTCGAAGATGTCCGGCTTTTCCACCCGCACCCGCACCACCTGCACCCGCTCGTCGGCCAGCACGCCGACGGCGATTCGCTCGGCCAGGGTTTCGACCAGCCGCACATGGCCCTCGGCGATGATCCGCCGCACCATCAGCACGATCCGCTCGTACGACACGGTGCGGCTGAGATCGTCGCGGCCGACGGTCAGCCCCGGCTCGTCCGGCACGCCGAACGAGATATTGACCCGCACGCGCTGGGTCACGCCCTGTTCGTGGGGGTAGATCCCGATATTGGCCTGAAGCACCATGTCCTTCAGGAACACGCGGCGCAGCGGCGGCTGGACCGGCCAGGCGGCGAAAATGGACATCGAACGGCCTCTTGTTCTGGTTATTCTTCCGGCGTGTGGCCGGCCGGGTGCGCCGGCGACCATTGCAGGTGCTGTCCGCCATCCAGCGCCAGCATCTGCCCCGTGACCGAGGGCAGGCACAGCAGCGACAACGCGGCCCGCGCCACTTCGTCGGGGCAGGTCCCGCGCCCCATCGGCACCGACGCGCATTGCCGCGCGAACTGCTCGGCACTCTGGCGCGGGCTGGGCAGGGCCGGACCGGGGCCGATGGCGTTGACGCGGATGCGGCGGGGGGCCAGCGCCAGCGCCAGGGTGCGCGTCAGCGTCCACAGGGCGGACTTCGACACCGTGTAGCTGATGAAATGCGGCGTGAGCGACCACACCCGCTCGTCGAGCATGTTCAGCACCATGGCCTCGGCCCCCTCGGGCACCTGCCGGGCGAAGGCCTGGGTCAGCACGAAGGGCGCGCGCAGATTGGGCTCCAGATGCGCATCCCAGCCGGCGCGGGTGGCGTCGAACCATTCGTCGCGGTCGAAGGTGCTGGCATTGTTCACCAGCACGCCCAGCGGCCCCAGTTCCGCCCGCACCCGGTCGATCAGCGGCGTGACCTCTGATTCACAGGCCAGGTCGGCGCGCAGCATGCAGGCGCGCTGCCCACGCGCCACGATCTCCCCGACCGTCTGCCGGGCTTCTTCCTCGCCCGAGCGGTAATGGATGGCCACGGCAAAGCCCGCATCGGCCAGCGCCAGCGCAATCGCCCGCCCCAGCCGCACGGCCCCCCCGGTCACGAAAGCCACCCGGGGAATCGCCTCAGAAACCGGCCACATCGTCATTCCCCCCACTTCTCATCCCCCACTCCCCCCGGTTTCCAAAATCTGTTCGGAAACGTGGGCTGGTGAGCGAGAGCGGCCCACAGGGCCGCGCCCGGCGTGTGTCCGCGAGCCTCAGCGCGGAGCGGCCTATATGGTCGTGAGCACCGGAGCACAGCGGACGCGCGTCGGATCGCCACCAGCGCACGTTTACGAACAGATTTTTCGGGCGGTCAGGGCGGCGGCGAGGGTACCGTCATCCAGCACGTCCAGGGCGCCGCCCATCGGCACGCCCTGCCCGACGCGGCTGACCGGCACGTCGAAACCCGCCAGACGGTCCTGCAACCAGTGGGTCGTCGCCGCGCCCTCGACCGTTGCCCCCAGCGCCAGGATCACCTCGCGCACGCCGCCCTCGTCCAGCCGCGCCAGCAGCGGCGCCAGGTTCAAATCGTCGGGGCCGGTGCCGGCCAGGGCCGACAGCGTGCCGCCCAGGACCTGGTAGACGCCGCGATGCACGCCCGCGCGCTCCAGCGCCCACAGGTCGCCCACCGTTTCCACCACGCAGACCAAGCCGCGGTCGCGCGCCGGGTCGGTGCAGATGGTGCATGGATCGCGCGTGTCCAGATTGCCGCAGCTGGAACAGGTGCGCACCGAGCGCGCCGCCTGTTCCATCGCGTGGGCCAGCGGGAGCATGCGCGTCTGCGGCTGGCGCAGCAGCGCCAGCGCCGCCCGCCGGGCCGAGCGCGGGCCCAGTCCCGGCAGACGCGCCAGCAGCGCGATCAGCCGGTCGATATCGGCGCCACCCATGCGTCCGCGCGATCCGTTCCGGTGCTCAGAAAGGCAGTTTCAGGCCTGCCGGCAGGTTGAGGCCGCCCGTGACCTTCTTCATTTCCTCGGACGCGCGCTCGTCCAGCAGCTTGCGCGCGTCGGCGCAGGCGGCGACGATCAGGTCCTGCAACATTTCCATCTCGTTCGGGTCGGCCAGCTTGGGGTCGACCTTGATGGCCTTCATGTCGCCCTTGCCATTCAGCGTCACCTGCACCATGCCGGCGCCGGCACTGCCCTCGATCGTCATGCCTTCCAGCTTGGACTGCATTTCTTCCATGCGGGCCTGCATCTGGGTGGCCTGCTTCATCAGCCCGGCAAGATTCTTCATCGACTGTCTCTCCTTACCTTTCGTCGCCCGCGTCCAGATCGTCCTCGTCCACCAGTTCGGCATCGAGCGGGGCGAATTCCAGATCCGGCGCGAGCGTGACGGATGCCGCCTCTTCGGGCGGCAGCCCGTAATCGTCAAGCGAATGATCCGTCACCGCCCCGAGGACGGCATCGGGAAACCGCGCGAAGATCGCGCGGACCAGCGGGTGGCTCTCGGCCGAGGCCCGCTGGAACTGGATGATCTCGGCACCCTGTTCCGCCAGGGTGGGCTGCCCGTCCTCGGTCGAGGACCGGACCTCCCATTCCTGTCCGGTTTCGCGGCGCAGCAGGGTTTCCAGCCGGCGGGCCAGCCCCGGCAGGCCCGCGCGCTGCACCCGGATATCGATGCGCGGCGGCGCGAAGGCGACCAGATGGGTGGAATGGCGCAGATGCCCGTGCAGCATGGCATCGCGACCGGACACGAAGGCCACGACCGCGCGCCA
Source organism: Gluconacetobacter takamatsuzukensis (assembly GCF_014174275.1). Taxonomy (GTDB): domain Bacteria; phylum Pseudomonadota; class Alphaproteobacteria; order Acetobacterales; family Acetobacteraceae; genus Gluconacetobacter; species Gluconacetobacter takamatsuzukensis. The sequence goes on from NZ_JABEQK010000005.1 coordinate 231,989, forward strand.
TGTCGTCAGCGCGGGCGGGGTATCGTCCTCCGGCACCGGCTCCGCCGCCGGCGCGTCCGTGGGTTCCGGCGCCGTGTCGGCAACCGATTCGGCCGCGAGTTCCACGACGGGCTCGGCCGCCGGATCGGCGAGGCGCACGCCGCCATTGGCCACCATCCGCAACCCGCCATGGGCCATCACCTGCCCGCCGCCCGGCCGCCCGGCGGCGACCAGCCCGGTGGCCGAGGGCCCGGGCCCACCGGCCATGGCGCCCGGCCCGCCATCGGGCGCCCCGCCGCGTGCCGCCGGGCCGGCAGAGACAGCCGCCCCGCCCTCGGTCAGGCGGCGCACCAGGTCGCCGGGCGGCGGCAGGTCGGCCACGTAGCACAGGCGGATCAGCACCATTTCGGCCGCCTGGCGCCGGTCGGCGGCCATTTCGACCTCCGACAGGCCCTTCAGCAGCATCTGCCACGTCCGCCCCAGCACCGGCACCGACAGGCGGTCGGCCAGTGCGCCGCCCCGCTCGCGCTCGGCTTCCGGCAGGTCGGCGGCCTGGCGCAGCGCCGGCACGGCCTTGAGGCGCGAGACGGTGTGAATCAGTTCCAGCAGGTCGCCCAGCATCACGCCCAGGTCGGCGCCGCGGGCATGGGCCTCGTCGGTGATGGTCAGCGCCCGGTCCGGCTGGCCGGACAGCACGGCTTCCAGCAGGTCGAACACCCGGCCGCGATCGGCCAGCCCCAGCATGTCCGCAACACGTTCGGCGCCGATGGGGCCGCCATCGGCCTCGGCCCCGCCCTGGGCGATCGCCTGGTCCAGCAGCGACAGCCCGTCGCGCACCGAGCCGTCGGCGGCGCGGGCGATCAGGGCCAGCGCGTCGGGCGTGCAGTCCGCGCCCTCGGCATGGGCGATGCGGCCGAAATGGGCCGCCAGTTCGGCCTGCGGCACACGGCGCAGGTCGAATCGCTGACAGCGCGACAGCACCGTGACCGGCACCTTGCGCAGTTCGGTGGTGGCGAAGACGAACGTGACCTGGGCCGGCGGTTCCTCCAGCGTCTTGAGCAACGCGTTGAACGCGTTGCGCGAGAGCATGTGGACTTCGTCGATGATGAAGACCTTCATCCGCCCCTGCATGGGGCGGAAGCGCGTGGCCTCGATGATCTCGCGCACATCGTCGACGCCAGTGCGCGAGGCCGCGTCCATTTCCAGCACGTCGGGGTGGCGGTCGGCCAGGATCGCCACGCAATTGGCGCACACCCCGCACGGGTCGGCGGTGGGCCCGCCCTTGCCGTCCGGCCCCACGCAGTTCAGCGCCCGGGCGATGATGCGCGCGGTGGTCGTCTTGCCCACCCCGCGCACGCCCGTCAGCATGAAGGCATGGGCCACCCGCCCCAGCGCGAAGGCATTGCGCAGGATGCGGACGGTGGAATCCTGGCCGATCAGGTCGTCGAGGGTGGTCGGGCGATATTTGCGGGCCAGCACGCGATAGGGGCCCTGCGCGGGCACCGGGGCCGTGGCGAGTGCCGGGGCATCGCCGAACAGGCCCATGCCCGAATCGGGGGGAAGCGGCAGGTCCGGGTCGCCGGAAAAATCCTGGTCCGAGGACACGGTCATCACGATTTCCGGAAGGGGCGCTGCACCGCACCCGGGGCGGCGGCGTCTTCGAGACCATAAATCCCGGGGTGGGAGACCGAACAGACGACCCGGGCGAAACTCACTGCGGCTGCTTCCTTCCGGACCTGACCGGGTTGGCAAGGCGCCCGTCCGTTGCCGGTCTCCCACCCCCTTCTTAGCACGCAAACCGGTATCGGATACAAGGGGGCGAATGGGCCGCCATGCCGTCTTCGCCGGTTCGCAAGCGCCTCTCGCGGATTATAATTCCGGTAAATTACTGATTTCATTATCGTCCCATCCGTGTCCAAAATCCCTGGACCGAGAGACGGACACACAGGAACGCGACCCATGCCCCCTGCCCCACCCGATCCCGAACCCGCCGACGGCAATTTCTACACCGGCAGCCCGATCGACCGCGCGGCGCAGGATCGCACGGATACCGACCGAATCGCGCGCTACCTGGCCGATGGCGACACGCTTCTGATCCCCTGCTGGCGCGGCCGGCACCTGATCGTGCAGGCGGACGAAAGCGCGGCCCGCGTCGAACTGCCGACGCTGCGCACGATGCGGCCGGCGCCGGGGCTGCCCGAGCCGGAGCAATGGGTGTTTCTGGGCTATCTGGAGGGGCGCCCGCTGTTTGCGCTCGACCTTGGCCCGGTGGAACAGTCGGAGGGGCTGTTTCCCGAGGCGCGGGGCACGTTCCGCGAACTGCGCCCGCTGGCGGGGCTGCTGCCGCCCGGCGATGCGGCGATTCTGGCGCAGGCGCGCGGCATGGTGAACTGGCGGGCGCAGAGCCGGTTCTGCGGCGTGTGCGGCGCACCGAACCAGCCGGACCAGGCGGGGCATCGGCAGGTCTGCACCGCCGATTCCGCGCATGTGCATTTTCCGCGCACCGATCCGGTCGTGATCATGCTCGTCCGGCGCGGCGCGCGCGTCCTGCTGGCGCGCGGCACTCGCTTCGGCCCCGAAAGCCGCACCTTCTCGGCCCTGGCCGGCTTCGTGGAGCCCGGCGAGACGCCCGAGGAAGCGGTGGCGCGCGAGGTGTGGGAGGTGTGGGAGGAAGCGGGCATCCGCGTGCGCGCCATCCGCTACCATTCCGCCCAGCCCTGGCCCTTTCCGGGCGCGCTGATGCTGGCCTTTACCGCCGAGACCGAGGACGAAACCCTGTGTCTGGACCCGGGGGAAATCGCCGAGGCGCGGTGGCTGACGCGCGATGAGGTGCGCAGCCCCGAGGGCTTTACGTTACCGGCGCCGACGACGATTGCGCGGCGGATGATCGAGGACTGGTTGAAGGAAGGGTAGGTCTTCCTACTCCCCGACAGCCGCCCCGCCGGGGTGCCGCCGGTCGAACCCGCCGAAATAGCGCGCCATCCCCACATGCCGCCCGCCCAGGCGCGGCGACCCGACCAGGATGCCCTCGGCCACGCCCCACGGCGCATGCGGCGCGAATTTGTAGCCTTCCTGCTCCAGCGTCCGGGCGACGGCTTCGGTCAGGGCGCCCTGCTCGATCTCGACCGGTTCGGGCTGCCATTGCTCGTGGATGCGCGGCAGGTCCACTGCCTGCTGGATATCCAGCCCGTAATCGACCACGCCCAGGATCGTGGACAGGACGATGGTGGGAATGCGCGACCCGCCGGGGCTGCCGATCACCATCACCGGCTTGCCGTTGCGCGACAGGATGGTGGGCGACATCGACGACAGCGGCGTCTTGCCCGGTGCGATGGCGTTGGCGGCGCTGCCGACGATGCCGAACATGTTGGGCACGCCGGGGCGGGACGAGAAATCGTCCATCTCGTCATTCAGGAAGATGCCGGTATGGCCGCCGATCACCTTCGCACCGAACCAGCCGTTCAGCGTGTAGGTCACGGAAATCGCCATGCCCCTGTCGTCGGCGACCGAGAACTGGGTGGTCTCGTGCTTCTCGGGCTCGATCTGGCCGGGCTTGAGCGAGGCCGAGGGCACCGCGCGATCGGTGGGGATCGCGGCCCGCACCTGGCGCGCGTAGCTGGGGTCGACCAGATGCGTCACCGGATTCTGCACGAAGGCCGGGTCGCCCAGATCCTGCCGGTCGGCATAGGCACGGCGCATCGCCTCGACCTCGCGCTGCACCGCGGGGGCGGTGTGCAGGCCCAGCTTGTGCATGTCGTAGCCCGAGAGGATGGTCAGCATCTCGCACAGCGCCACGCCGCCGCCGCTGGGCGGCGGGGCGGTATCGACCTGATAGCCGCGATAGGAGCAGGTGAGCGTCGGCAGCACGCGGGGGGTGTAGCGGCGGAAATCCTCGGACTGGAGAATGCCGCCCCCGACCTTGCTGGCCTGGACGATGGCATCGGCGATCGGCCCGCGATAGAAGGCCGCCGCGCCGCTGCGCGCGATCAGCGACAGGCTGTCGGCCAGGTCGGCCTGCACCAGGCGGTCGCCCACCTGCAACGGCGTGCCGTCGGGCCGCAGGAAGATCCGCCGTGCCTCGGGGTCGCGGGCGAAATCGGCGGTGGAGGTGTTGAGCAGTTGCACGTCGCCTTCGGCGAGGATGAACCCGTCCCGCGCCAGGGCGATGGCGGGCGCCATGACCTGCTGGCGCGTCATGTGGCCCCAGCGGCGCAGGATCATGTCCATGCCGGCCACCGTTCCCGGCACCGCGACGGCCTTCCAGCCCACGATCGACAGGTTGGGGATCACCGTGCCCTTGGCGTCCTGGTACATGGTCTCGGTCGCGGCCAGGGGCGCGTGCTCGCGGAAATCGATGAAGACCGCATGCCCGTCGGGGGCGCGCAGGGTCATGAACCCGCCGCCGCCGATATTGCCCGCCGCCGGATAGACGACCGCCAGCGCATAGGCCACCGCCACCGCCGCATCGGCCGCATTGCCGCCCTGGGCCAGGATATGCGCCCCGACTTCCGACGCCAGATGCTGGGCCGACACGACCATGCCGTGCACCCCTTCCGCCGGGGCCAGCGGCGGCAGGGCTGCCTGCGTCTGGCCGAAGGTTAGCACATCGCCCTGCACCGCAGGCACGGCCCCGGCCGGCAATGCGCCGAGCGGCGTTGCCAGCCCCGCCAGCATCGACCCTGCCAGCATGAGGGACGCACAGCGGAATCGCAGCAGGGAGAAGCGCATTACGAACCTTTCAACGAGAGGGGAATTCCGTCATCGGCACCCGGCTGGCGGGCAGAGGCGTGCCCGGCGCGTTAGGCCGTGACGGCATAAGGCGGGTGGTTCAGGCCGGCGGGCGACAGGGTGAAGACCTCGCACCCGTCCTCGGTCACGCCCAGCATATGTTCGAACTGGGCCGAAAGCGAGCGGTCGCGCGTGACCGCCGTCCAGCCGTCGTCGAGCACCTTCACGTCCGGCCGGCCGCCATTGAGCATCGGCTCGATGGTGAAGAACATGCCCGGGCGCAGCACCAGCCCCTGGCCGGGGCGGCCGTAATGCAGCACGTTCGGCGCGGCGTGGAACGTGCGGCCGATGCCGTGGCCGCAGAAATCGCGCACTACCGAGAAACGGTGCGATTCCGCGAATTCCTGGATCGCGTAGCCGATATCGCCCAGCGTGTTGCCCGGGCGCACCTGGGCGATGCCCAGCATCAGCGCCTCGTACGTCGCCTCGATCAGCTTCTCGGCTTTGCGGGGGATCGCGCCGACCGTGTACATGCGGCTGGTATCGCCGAACCAGCCGTCGAGGATCACGGTCACGTCGATGTTCAGGATATCGCCGTCCTGCAACTGCCGGTCGCCCGGAATGCCGTGGCACACGACATGGTTGAGCGAGATGCAGCTGGATTTCGGATAGCCGCGATAGCCCAGCGTCGCCGGCGTGGCGCCGTGCGCGATCATGAATTCATGAATCACGCGGTCCAGTTCCCCGGTCGTCACACCCGCGCGAACATGCGGCACGATCATGTCCAGCGTACGCGCCGCCAACTGTCCCGCCGCGCGCATGCCGGCAAAATCCTCGGGCGTATGCAGGATCACGCGCCGCGCGTCCGTATCACCATCCATAACGATGCCCCCTCGCTTGTTCATCCGCCGCAGAACGGCACCCTCGATCCAAAGGGGATAAATGCGCGGGACGGCGCCTCAAGGCAAGGGCGACGCGCCCGCCGGATCGTCGCCGAGCGCATCGACAATCGGGCGGCAATCAGGCTCGCGGATTCTGTTTGCTCTGTTGTCGTTGGGTTGGTGGCGAAGGTCAGGGCGCTCCCTCCGTTGGCTTTCCATCGGCCGTTCCGGCCGACGGAACCTTGGCCAACTCCGCCCTGAAACCCGCCAAAGGGCAGTCGCCCTTTGGAAACCCATCCGTTATCAAATGATTGGGCCGCAGGCCCTGCGGGTTCGGGCAGACCGATTTCTTACCAACCATTTGAAAAAAGCGCACTTTAACATCCAACCACAACGGAGCCTTGCAGAGTCGACCTGCCGAGGGAGAGTGCCCGAGCGCGGGAAACCGTCGTCAGGCCGCAGCTAGCGGGGCGTTTGCAGCAGCCTTTCAGCCGTGGCTGTGACCGTGGCGGTGGCTGGCCGCATGGCTGCCGGCGTGGCCCGCCGCGACCATATGGACGGGCGCATGGGCGTGCCCATGGCGCACGATGCGGTGGCGGGGCGTGCTGGGCAGTTCAGCCACCTGATCGGGTCCGGCACTGCCGCGGGTGGCGGCGGCCAGCATGATCGCGGCCCGGCGGCGGTTGCCGCGCGCCAGCACCAGCGGCCGGCGCACATCGGCCACACCTTCCTGCCGGAAGCCGTCATCGAGGATGCCAGCCATCAGGGCGCTGCGCTGCGGGTTGCTGCGCGCGCCCAGCACCACGCCGATCAGCCGGACATTCTCGCGGACCGCCGAGGTGACCAGATTGCGCCCGGCCAGCACGGTATAGCCCGTCTTCAGCCCGTCCGCCCCCGGATAGATCCGCAGCATCGGGTCGTGGTTGGGCACCTGGCGGCCGTGGAAATAGAAGGCCGGAACCGAGAAATAATGATAATATTCAGGGAATTCGGTGATGATCTGCCGGGTCAGCAGCGCCAGGTCGCGCGCCGAGGTCATCTGCTCGTCATTCGGCAGGCCCGAGGCGTTGCGGAACGTGGTGTTGACCATGCCCAGCGCCCGGGCCTGACGGGTCATGAGGTCGGCGAACCGGGCCTCGTCCCCGCCGCCCAGCAATTCGCCCAGCGCGCAGGCGGCGTCGTTGGCCGATTTGGTCACCAGGCCCAGCACCGCCTGCTCCACCGTCAGGTAGCTGCCGGGGACCAGCCCCAGCTTCGACGGTTCCATCGAGGCGGAATGGGCCGAGACCGGCACCGCCTGATCCAGCGTTACCTGCCCGGCGCGCATGGCCTTGAAAGCCATGTAGAGCGTCATCAGCTTTGTCAGGCTGGCAGGAAAGCGCTGAAGGTCGGGGTTGCTCTGCGACAGCACGGCGCCCGTGCGGGCGTCCATGACGATGGAACTGATCTGGCCGACATATTGGGCGTGGGCGCGGGGCGCGGCGACCACGGTCGCCAGATACCCGGCCGCAAGACCGACGGTCAGGCGCAGGGCGCGGCCACGGCCGGCCTGCCGGCGCCCGCCGTCAGGAACGAGAGACACCACAGCACGACGCAGGTGGGCGAGCCATCCCCGTTTCTCGTCCATCCATGCTCCGTCGGTCACCGCCTGTTCCCCTCGTCACAGGATCCGCGTCATCCGGCAACTTTATGGCTTTTTTTCTGAGCCCGTCCAGAGAAAACCACGATAAGGGGAAGAAAATACTGTCTTTTCAGCCATGCCTGCCCATGGCTGCGGGCAAGACCGGGCAGCCATGCGCCCCGCCCGGGCGATTTGATCAGCAAAAGCGGGTCCAGCCATGCTTAAAATTCCCCCGCTTCGCTCTTCCAACCCACGATGCCGATCCAATATGGTATGACCATGACAGCAGCATTTTCCCCTGTCCGTCCCATGATCGGCCCGCGCGTCACAGTGGCGGCGGGTTTGGCGCGGGCGCATGGCGGCAACAACCCGACCCGACGCGATGGCTCCGGACAGGATTCCGACCCGGACAACCCCGATTCCCCGACCATCGGCGTCGTCGTCAGGACCCGGCCGCAGACGCGCAAGCCCGCGATGTACAAGGTCCTGATGCTCAACGACGACTACACGCCGATGGAATTCGTCGTCCATGTCCTCGAACGGTTCTTCCAGAAATCGCGCGAGGAAGCGACGGACATCATGCTGCATGTCCACAAGCGCGGGGTGGGTGTCTGCGGCGTCTTCACCTACGAGGTCGCCGAGACCAAGGTGACGCAGGTGATGGATCTGGCGCGCCAGAACCAGCACCCGCTGCAATGCACGATCGAGAAGGACTAGGCCGGACTGCGGCCGAAGCCGGGGGATTTCGAAAAACAGCCTCCAGTTTGTTGTTTTTGAACGTTAGATCCGGCCATCCGGGCCTGTCGGCCCGAACCGGCCCATCGGGCGCCGCCCGCGCGCCGTCGCGCGATCCAGCCGCGCGTTTCCCGTGCTCCGGTGCCCCGGCCATGGCGGCCGTGCGGCTTCGGTACCCGGAAACCCGTGGCGGGTGCGGCGGTTGCGGGCCGCTGCCGCCTGCCCGCCCGCGTTTCCGGCCGGGCCCTGAGAACTTTATTGTTCTTTCCACTGGCTTTCCGTCCAAAACACACCAAATATGGTCCTGTTCGACCGAACCCCGACCTGTCGGGTTCGTGTCCGGCCCAGGAAAAGGAGCGTCACGGATGTTGTCACGCACTCTCGAACAGACGCTTCACCGTGCCCTGACCCTGGCGGGGGACCGGCGTCATGAATATGCGACCCTGGAACACCTTCTGCTGGCCCTGGTCGACGACAGCGACTCGGTAACGGTCTTTCGTGCCTGCGGCGTCGATCTCGACAAGCTGCGGTCCGACCTCACCGAATTTCTCGACAAGGACCTGGCGGGGCTGGCGTCCGACCGGACGGTCGATCCCAAACCCACCGCCGCTTTCCAGCGCGTGATCCAGCGCGCGGCCATCCATGTGCAGTCCACCGGCCGCGACGAGGTCACGGGCTCGAACGTGCTGGTCGCCCTGTTCGCGGAACGCGAGAGCCATGCCGTCTATTTCCTGCAATTGCAGGACATGACGCGGCTGGACGCGGTCAATTTCATCTCGCACGGCATCGCCAAGGCGCCGGACCGCTCCACGCGCCGCCCGATCACCGGCAGCGCGCAGGAAAACCCCGAGGGCGAGCGCGAGGAACGCGGCAAGAGCAGCCAGAAGAACCAGGACGCGCTGAGCGCCTACTGCACCAACCTCAACCGCAAGGCCGAGGATGGAAAGGTGGACCCGCTGATCGGCCGCGATTCGGAAATCGAGCGCACGATCCAGATCCTGTGCCGCCGCACCAAGAACAACCCGCTTTATGTGGGCGACCCCGGCGTGGGCAAGACGGCCATCGCGGAAGGGCTGGCCAAGCGCATCGTCGAGGGCGACGTGCCGGAAGTGCTGCTGAAATCCACGATCTATTCGCTGGACATGGGCGCGCTGCTGGCCGGCACCCGCTATCGCGGCGATTTCGAGGAGCGGCTGAAGGCGGTCGTGACCGAGCTGGACAATAATCCGGGCAGCATCCTGTTCATCGACGAGATCCATACCGTCATCGGGGCGGGGGCGACCTCGGGCGGGGCGATGGATGCCTCCAACCTGCTGAAGCCCGCCCTGGCGGCGGGCACGCTGCGCTGCATCGGGTCCACGACCTACAAGGAGTATCGCCAGCATTTCGAGAAGGACCGCGCGCTGGTCCGCCGCTTCCAGAAGATCGACGTCGCCGAGCCGTCGGTCGAGGACGCGGTCAAGATCCTGCGCGGCCTGAAGGTCAATTACGAGCGCCACCACAAGGTCCGCTACACCGAGGAAGCGATTCGCGGCGCGGTGGAACTGGCGGCGAAATACATCCACGACCGCAAGCTGCCGGACAAGGCGATCGATGTGATCGACGAGGTCGGGGCCTCGCGCATGCTGGTGCCCGAGAACCGGCGCCGCAAGACCGTGACCCTGAAGGATGTCGAGGACATCGTGGCGAAGATCGCCCGCATTCCGCCCAAGAGCGTCTCGTCGGACGACAAGGAGACGCTGCGCACGCTGGAACGCGACCTGAAGGGCATGGTCTACGGCCAGGACAAGGCGATCGAAGCCCTGACGGCGGCGATCAAGCTGTCGCGTGCCGGCCTGCGCGATCCGGAAAAGCCGATCGGCAACTATCTGTTCTCCGGCCCCACGGGCGTCGGCAAGACGGAAGTGGCCAAGCAGCTTGCCCAGACGCTGGGGATCGAGCTGGTCCGCTTCGACATGTCCGAATATATGGAGCGCCATTCGATCTCGCGCCTGATCGGCGCGCCACCGGGCTATGTCGGCTTCGACCAGGGCGGCCTGCTGACCGATGCGATCGACCAGCATCCGCACGCCGTGCTGCTGCTGGACGAAATCGAGAAGGCGCATCCGGACCTGTACAACGTCCTGCTCCAGGTCATGGATCATGGGCGCCTGACCGACCATAACGGCAAGACCGTCGATTTCCGCAATGTCGTCCTGATCATGACGACCAATGCGGGGGCGGCGGACCTGAACAAGGAGGCGATCGGGTTCGGCCGGGATTCGCGCGAAGGCGAGGATGAGGAAGCGATCAAGCGCATCTTCACCCCCGAATTCCGCAACCGTCTGGACGCGATCATCCCCTTCGCCAACCTGACGCCCGAGATCGTGGGCCGGGTGGTCGAGAAGTTCGTCTTCCAGCTGGAAGCGCAGCTTGCCGACCGCAACGTCACGATCGAAATCTCGTCGGCGGCCAAGGAATGGCTGGCCGAGCGCGGTTACGACCGTCTCTATGGCGCCCGTCCGCTGGGCCGGGTGATCCAGGAGAACATCAAGAAGCCGCTGGCCGAGGAACTGCTGTTCGGCCGGCTGGTCAAGGGTGGCGCGGTCAAGATCACGCTGAAGGATGGGGCGCTGGATTTCGAATATATCGAGGCCAACAGCGAAGCCGCCACCGAGGGCGACGAAGGCAGCGAGCGGGAATCCGAAGCCGCAAGCTGATCTTGCCTTGGCGGAACATAAAAAAAGGGCCGCGTGGCACATGCCGCGCGGCCCTTGTTTTATCGGGCGCCCGCAAGGCGAGGGCTCTGCCCTCGACCCGGCAGGGCCTGAGGCCCTGCACCCCAATCACCTGACAACGACTGGGTTTCCAAAGGGCGAGCCCTTTGGCGGGGCGTGGGGCAGAGCCCCACAATACAGCGATTACTCGTACCGCGCCCCATTGACGGCGACATATCCCGGCATGCCCCATTTCCGGCCCGTGCCGTGATGGGTCCAGTCGATACCCTGGCTGCGCGGGTTGTCGTAATAATAGCGGCCGACGACATCGACCGTGTCCCCCTTGGCGACCCATGGCCAGGCCGGTGCGGCCATCCGGTCCAGGTCCGACACGATGCGGATCGACACCCCCTGCCCGACATCGACATAGAAATAGCCATGCCAGCCGCTGCGCGTCCGTTTCTCGCGCGACACCGCGATGACGCGGCCGCAGACATGCACCGGCTGGTCGCCCCGCAGCGCGCCCCCTTCGAACCCCTGCTGCACCGCCAGGAAATGCCCATTGTCGCAGGCCGGCCCGATGGCCTGCTGCGCATGGGCATGCCCCACGCCCGTCGCCAGCAGGATGCAGGCGACGCCTGCCATCATCCGCTTCATGCTCATCCGTGCCTCGCCTTCGGTGCCTGCGATTCCAGTTCGCGGCGGACCGCCGCCATGTCGCGGATGATGTCGGGCGCGGGGTCGGGGATGCTCAGTTTCAGCCCCTCCAGTGCCTCGATGATCGTTTCCATCACCAGCAGCCGCGCCATCCATTTCCGGTCGGCGGGAATCGCGAACCACGGGGCGCCGGGCTGGGCGGTGTTGCGGATGGCATCGTGATAGGCGCTGCGATACGCATCCCAATGCTCACGCTCCCGCGCGTCGGCGACCGAGAATTTCCAGTGCTTTTCGTCCTGGTCGATCCGCCGCAGAAAGCGCTTCCGCTGCTCTTCCTTCGACAGGTTCAGGAAGAATTTCAGGACCACCGTGCCCTGCCGCGACAGGTAATTCTCGAAATGCCGGATGTCGCGATACCGTTCCTCCCAGATCGCGCCGTCGCGCAGGGGGGCGGGAATTTTCTGCTGGACCAGCAGTTCGGGATGCACCCGCGTGACCAGTACCTCTTCGTAATGGCTGCGATTGAAGATCCCGATCCGGCCGCTGGAGGGGGCTGCCATATGCACGCGCCACAGATAATCGTGCCCCAGCTCGACCGGCCCGGGCTGCTTGAAGGAGGTCACGGTCACGCCCTGGGGGTTCACCCCGGACATCACATGCTTGATCATGCCGTCCTTGCCGCCGGCATCCATGGCCTGGAACACCAGCAGCAGCGACCATGTTCCGTTGGCGTATAACAGTTCCTGCAATGCCGAGAGGCGCTTCACCCCCTGGCGCAGCAGGTGCTTGCCGACCGCCTTGTCGATGCCCTCGATCCCGGCGATGCGGGTCGGATGGTCCGCCAGGTTGAAATGCGTGCCGTCTTCGATCCGGCAGCGATGCAGCAGCGTCTTGAGGTCGATCGCCTTCTCGCCCACGGTCAGACCTCCAGCCCCCGCGCCACGGCCAGGCCGCCGGCCGCCTGGCAGGTCGGCATCATCTCGATCCGGTTGATGTTGACGTGCGCGGGCAGGCCCAGCACCCAGGACACGGTCTCGGCAATATCCTCGGGCTGGATCGGGTGCGTATCCTGGTACACGGCAGCCGCCTTGGCGTCGTCGCGCAGGCGTACATTGCTGAATTCGCTGCCGCCGCACAGGCCGGGCTCCAGGTTCGTCGCCCGTATCTTCGTCCCCAGCAGGTCGCAGCGCAGGTTGCGCATGAACTGCGCCACGAACGCCTTGGTGCCGCCATAGACGTTGCCGCCCAGATACGGGTAGGTGCCGGCGGTGCTGCCGATCGAGACGATATGGCCGCGATCGCGCGCCACCATGCCGGGCAGCAGGGCGTGGGTGATCTCGACCAGTCCGGCGATGTTGGTATCGATCATCTGCCGCCAGTCGGCGACCGCGCTGTCCTGCGCCTTGCCCACGCCCAGCGCCAGGCCGGCATTGTTGATCAGGACATCCACTTCCTGCCACCCCTGCGGCAGGCTGGCGGGCAGCGCGCGCAGGGCGGCGGCATCGTCCATGTCCAGCACCAGCGGCAGCAGGGCGGGGCCGAGCGATGCGGCCAGTGCCTCCAGCCGGTCGCGGCGGCGCCCGGTGGCGATCACCCGATAGCCGTCATGCACCAGCCGTTCCGCGATCGCCTTGCCGAAACCCGCCGTCGCCCCCGTTACCAAAACAATCTTCGTCATCGCCGGATGCTCCCTTCGTCATTCTGTCATGAATATTTAAGCGCCAATCCCCGTATCGTCGCAAATCGGCACGCCGCGGTTGCAATGCCCAGCGGTTCTTGTTCTATGTACAAGGTGATGTTTCCCCTGTCCCAGACCTCGGCCGACTCCCTCACGGGCTCCCTGCTTGTTGCCTCCCCGGCGCTGGCGGACAGCCCCTTTGCCCGCACCGTGATCTTCCTGTGCGCCCATGTGCCCGGAGAGGGCGCGATGGGGCTGATCGTCAATCGGCGGCTGTCGCAACCCGGGCTGGACGACGTGCTGGAACGGCTGGGCATCGACCCGGTGCCGCCGCGCCGGCGGATCGGGCTGTGTGCCGGCGGGCCGGTCGATGGCGGGCGGGGCTTCGTGCTCCATTCCTCGGACTGGAGCGGCGACAGCAGCCTGTCGGTCGATGACGGCACGACGCTGACCGCCAGCCTGGACGTGCTGCGCGACATTGCCGACGGCGCCGGCCCGCGCAACGCCCTGCTGGCGCTGGGCCATGCAAGCTGGTCCGACGATCAACTGGAAGACGAGATCATCCGCCGCAATGCGTGGCTGCCTGCCCCGCCCAGCGACGAGATCCTGTTCGGGCTGGACCACGGTGCCAAATGGCGCCAGGCGCTGGCGACCATCAATATGGATCCCATGCACCTCTCCCCCCAAACCGGACGCGCCTGAGACGCTGCCTGTAAATGCGGGCTGGTGGCGATCCGGCGCGCGTTTCCTGTGCTTCGGTGCTCACGGCCCATAAGGCCGCTCCGCTCCGATGCTCGGAAACACACGACGGGCGCGCCGCTGCGCGGCGCTCTCGCTCACCAGCCCACATTTCCAGGCAGCGTCTTCGTGGCTATCTGGGACGATGCGCTGGTGATGAGCCGGCACGCGTTTCCAGGCAGGACCTTCGTGGCTGCCTTTTGTAATGTAAGGCGACGAATTGGGGTGCAGGGATCCGTGACCCCTGCTGGGTTCCGGTAAAGCCGGGAGTGTTCAGGCTGTCCAGCGGAAGGAGGGCACGCAGGCTACCGGGGTCAGGCCTGCCGAGGTGGCTTCTGCTGTGGCCAGGGCGGTGTCGTTTCCGATCATTTCCTGGTGGATGCCGCCCAGCACCCAGCAGCCGTCGACCCCGACCGCTTTCGCGCCGCGCATGTCGGTGGCCAGGGCGTCGCCTACCGCCAGCACGCGGGCGGTGGGTACGCCCAGCATGTGCAGGACGGGGCCGTAGACTTCGGGATGCGGCTTGCCGATCCAGCGGACGGCGCAGCCTTTCTGCTCGTAGAGGCTGGCCAGCAGGCCGGCGCAGATCAGGCGTCGGCCGCCGCGGATCACTTCGAGGTCCGGATTGGCGCACACCATCTTCAGCCCACGCGCGGCGCAGGCGTCCAGCAGCGGCAGATAGGGTGTGGGGTCGTCTTCGCCCTGTTCCGGGTTGGGGCCGGTGTTCAGGATGAAATCGGCCTGCGCCGGGTCTTCGACCCGTTCCAGATCCAGCCCTTCGAACAGATTATAGTCTTTCGGCGCCCCCAGATGGAGCATCCGGCGCCCCAGCCCGGCGAACCAGGGGTCGGTGCGGTCCGCCAGCAGGCCGCGCGTATATTCGCCGCTGGTCATTACCCCGTCATACAGGTCGTCCCCCACGCCCATGCCGCGCAGGCCCTCGCGCACCACCGACACCCGCCGGGGCGCGTTGGACAGCAGCACGACCCGCCGCCCCGCCGCGCGCAGGGCCGCCAGCGTGTCCCGCGCGCCGGGATAGGGGCTGACACCGTCATGGATCACGCCCCAGAGATCGACGATAAACCCGTCATACCGGTCGGCCAGCGGCGCCATGCCGTCAAGGAAGTGCATCATGCGGTGCCTTTCGCGTCGGCCAGTGTCTCGAACCCTTCCGCATTCAGGGCGCGGACGGTCTCGCGCTTCAGGCGCCGCACGATCCCAGGTCCCTCATACGCGAAGGCGCTGTAGAGCTGCACCAGATCGGCCCCGGCGCGCACCCGGTCCACGATATCGGCTCCGGTCTCGATCCCGCCGCAGGCCACCAGGGTCAGCCGGCCGGCGGCGATCTGCGCCACCTCGCGCAGCACGCTCTCCGCCAGGGGGCGCAGCGGGCGCCCCGACAGGCCACCGCTTTCGCCGGCATGGGGGCTGCGCAGCCCGTCGGGCCGCGAGATGGTGGTGTTGGTCACGGTCACGCCCTGCGCGCCGCCCGCGATCACGGCCTCGATCACCGGCCCGATATCGTCGCGGGCCAGGTCGGGCGCCAGCTTGACCAGCAGCGGCGGACGGTCGGGATGGGCCTCGCCGATCGCCTGGAGGATGGCCTGCAGCCGGTCGGCCTGTTGCAGGTCGCGCAGGCCGGGCGTGTTGGGCGAGGACAGGTTGAGGACGATATAGTCCGCATGATGCTTCACCCGCCCGACCAGGCGGGGATAGTCGCGCTCGGGATCCGCACCGTTCTTGTTGATGCCCAGATTGGCCCCGACCGGCACCTTCGCGCCCGCGCCGGTGCCCTTGGCCGGCAGGCGGTGCAGCCGCGCCATGCGGACCACGAACTTGTCGATCCCCTGGTTGTTGAAGCCCATCCGGTTGATGATCGCCCGGTCTTCCGTCAGCCGGAACAGGCGCGGGCGCGGATTGCCTTCCTGCGGCAGCGGCGTCACCGTTCCCGCTTCGACGAAGCCGAACCCGATCCGCGCCAAGGGGCGGATGACCTGGGCGTTCTTGTCGAAACCCGCGGCGATGCCGATCGGGTTTGGAAAACGCAGCCCCATGGCCCGCACCGACAGGGCCGGATCGTCCCGACCCGAGCCGCTGCCGCCCCCCAGGCCGAGCATCAGGGCATCGAGGGCAAGGCGATGCGCGTCCTCGGGGTCCATCCGCCGCACCAGGTTCAACAGCATATTCGACACGATGTTCATCATGGTCCGATTTTCTGCCGTACATCCCGGGACGTTAAAAGGGCTTTGCCGGAAAAACCCCGGCTCCCGATCACGATGCGGTGGTCCGGGAGCATGCGCGCCGGATCGCCACCAGCGCGCATTTCCGGTCAGGCTCCGGCTACGCCGTGGCCTACCATGTCTCCGGGCCTGACCAGACGGTCGAATGTTTCCGCGTTTACCAGCCCGGATCGCAGGGCGGCCTCGCGCAGCGACAAATCGTGCTCCATCGCGTCATGGGCGATGGCGGAGGCGCGGTCGTAGCCGATGGCGGGCGTGAGTGCCGTGACCAGCATCACCGATCCTTCGACATAGCGGCGGATCCGGTCGAGATTGAGCTGTGTCCCCTCCACCGAGAAGGTCCGGAACGAGCGGCAGCCGTCGGCCAGTATCCGCAGGGAATGCAGCACGTTCGCGATCACGACCGGCCGCATCACGTTGAGTTCGAACTGTCCCTGGCTGCCGGCGAAGGCGACGGTGGCATCGTTGCCCAGGATCTGGGTACAGATCATGACCATGGCCTCGCACTGGGTCGGGTTGACCTTGCCCGGCATGATCGACGATCCCGGCTCGTTGGCGGGCAGCGACAGTTCGGCCAGGCCGCAGCGCGGGCCGGAACCGAGCCAGCGCATGTCGTTGGCGATCTTCATCAGCACCACCGCGCAGCCGCGAATGGCGGACGACACGCGCACCATCGCATCCAGCCCCGCGAGGGCGGCGAATTTGTTGGGGGCGGTCACGAACGCGGCCCCGGTCAGGTTTGCCAATTGGGCGGCAATCGCCGTTCCGAAACCTGCCGGTGCGTTCAAGCCGGTTCCCACCGCCGTTCCGCCGGCCGCCAGTTCCAGCGCGCCCTCGCGCGCCGCCTGCACGGCGCGCATGGCGTCGCGAAGCTGATGCGCCCAGCCCGACCATTCCTGACCGACCGTCAGTGGCACCGCATCCTGCAAGTGGGTGCGGCCGATTTTCACGACATCCTGCCATTCGCGCGACCGGGACTCGATCAGCCCCGCCAGCGCGTCCAGTTCCGGCAGCAGGCGGCCGTCGATCGTGCGCACCGTCGCCACATGCATGGCGGTGGGAAACGTGTCGTTGCTGGACTGGCCCATATTGACGTCGTCATTGGGGTGAATCGGCTTCTGGCTGCCCGGCTCGCCGCCCAGCAACTGGATCGCGCGATTGGCGATGACCTCGTTGACGTTCATGTTGGTCTGCGTGCCCGACCCGGTCTGCCAGACGAACAGGGGGAAATGCGCATCCAGCCGCCCGTCCGCCACTTCGTCCGCCGCCTGCATGATGGCCGCGGCCTTCCAGTCCGGCAGGCGGCCGGCCTGCTGGTTCACCAATGCCGCCGCCTTCTTCACCAGGCCGTAGGCCCGGCAGAGTTCCAGCGGCATATGGTCGGTGCCGATCGAAAAATGGATCAGGCTGCGCTGGGTCTGCGCGCCCCAGTAGCGGTCGGCCGGCACCGCCAGCGCGCCCATCGCGTCATGCTCCTGCCGCTCGCCCTGCACGTTCAGGCCGATCGGCAGATCGGCATGCAGTCGGTATTCGGACATGTCGTCATCCTCCGTCGCGTCAGATTACGTCGCCGCGACCGGCATATGCGGCCAGCCGCCCGCGGCACGGTGCCACCCTGAGCGGCTCAGCGTCCACCGAATCCCCCATCACCAATTCGGCATGCGTCGCGAGACTCTTCGCCTGCGAGAGGCTGTTTCGGGAATCGGTCGTCGACCTCGGGGCTCCCCCTCCGTTGGCATTCCATCGGCCCGAAGCGCCGACGGAACCTTGGCCAACTCCGCCCCGAAACCCGCCAAAGGCTGGGCCTTTGGAAACGCGTTTGTTTATCAATGAATTGGGAGGAACGAAATCGGGTGTGGGTTTGGCCGCCGGTGTCTGCAAACACTCCGGCCCGGGCGCAAAGAAAAAGGGCGGCACGTCGATGACGTGCCGCCCTTTTTGGACGCGATAGGCCGGGTGCGATCAGCCGCGCGCGGCGGCCAGACGAGCCAGGCGCACTTGCTTGCGGGCCTCGCGCGCTTCGCGCCACGCGTCGACTGCCGTGCGGTCGCCTTTCGCCAGGCGGCGGCCGGTTCCACGCTGCGGCGTCGGGGCGGCCTTGGCGGCGACCGCCTTCTTGGCCGGCGCGGGTGCCTTGACACTCTTGGCCGGAGCCTTGGCGACTTTCGCAACCGCCTTCGCGGCGGGGTTGGTCGCGGCCTTCGGTGCGGCCTTTACCGGGGCCTTCGCGGCCGGCTTGGCCACGTCTTTCGGCGCCGCCTTGCGGCCGGCGGCGGCCTTAGCCTTGACGGGAGCCGCCTTTACTTCGGGCTTCGGCGCCTCCTTGACCGACTTCGTCGTGGTCTTGCGCGCTTTTGCCGAAACCGGCTTGGCCTCGACGGGCGCGGGGGCGGCGGCACGGGCCTTGACACTACGCTTCGGAAGCGCGACCGGGGCGACGGCGGCAGCGACCTTGCGACGGGCCGGGGCCTTGGCCGGCGCCACCGGCGCCGCCACGGTCGCGGGCTTGCGCGCCGGAGTGGCCTTGGCGGCAACCTTCTTGGCCGTCGCGGGCTTGCGGGGCGACGTCACGGCTTCTTCGGCGACCGGGCCGGCCTTCAGCACCGTGCGGGGCGTTCCACGACGCCGTGCCGGGGCGGGCACGGGCACGGCGGGAGCCGCCACCGGCTCTGCCGCGACCTTGGCCGCCTTGGCAACGCGCGTGCGGCGCGCCGGCTTTTCCTCGGCCTTGGCCACGACGGGAGCCGGGGCGACCGGAGCGGTTTCGATCTTGGGGGCGGCGGCCTTGGCCTTCCCGCGGCCACGCTTCGCGGGCGTCGCCTCGGGCGCCGGCGCTACCACCGTCTCGACATCCTTGCGCGATGCCTTGCGCCGGGTGGGTTTCGTCTCATCACTCATTACAGGTGCAACCTTTCGTTGTCTTGATGGTCGACAGTCCGTCCGGGGCCGGTGTGCCATGGCGGCAGAGTCGGAAACCGGAATTGCGAAAGACCGTTTCCATTCCCCGCCATCGTCGATGGCCTGCCTGGATGTGCCGGCAAAAAATATCTTCTTCTTTCGCATCATCTCGGCGCTGTCGCGGCTGCTGTCAAGTCAAAGCATGAACCTGGCCTCGTTTTTTCTTGCAGCATGGCGCAGTCCGGGCCATTCGGCCCGAACGGCAATACATCGATGTCTCCAATTCTTTTTATTATTTCTACGCTTTTACGAATGACACAAAAATTCACGTTTCTTCCGCCATATCGGTCTCGACTGTCGGAACGGCGTGTTGCGACGCGGCGGATGGCGACCGGATTCCCGCGTCGCGGCGCCCGGCGATCGCGCGGAGATGGGAAATCGTCCGCGCCGCCGGGCGATTTCCCCGCCCCCGCCGGTCGATCGCCCCGGGCCCGGCGAGCCGGCGACGCGGCAGGATTTCGAAATTCTTCGAACGAACGCGCATGAGTGCCATCGCGGGATGGTGGAACCGGGCGGCATGCATCCGGGCGCGCCCTGCCATGCGACCGGCGAATGCGGAAGGGGAATTGCCTGCACGCCGCCGCCGGGGCGCGAGGCGTGCGCGTGGCATCGGAACTTTTGCAACGGAGTCTTGCCTGAATCCGGGATCGCCGCCTTTGGCGATCAATCGGCCTTCACGACCATGGGCAGGCCGGCGACCATGAAGACGACCTGACGTGCCGCGCGGGCCACGATCTGGTTCAGCCATCCGGCCTCGTCGCGAAAACGCCTGCCCAGCGGTGTCTCCGGCACGATGCCCAGCCCCACTTCGTTGCCGACCAGGACGGTCGGGGCCTGCCGGCGCGCCAGTGCCGGCAGGAGGGCATCGGTCGCGGATGCGATATCGCGTTCATCCAGCAGCAGATTGGTCAACCACAGGGTCAGGCAATCGACCAGGACCGGTGCCGGGCCCGCTGCATCGAGCGCTGCCGCCAGTTCCAGCGGCTCTTCCACCGTGTGCCAGCCGGCGGCGCGGTCATCGCGATGCCGGGCGATCCGCGCCTGCATTTCCGCATCCCCTGCCCGGGCGGTGGCGATATAGGTCCAGGGTCCCGGGGCGGTCATGACCAGATGCTCGGCATGCCGGCTCTTTCCCGATCGCACGCCGCCCAGCACCAGGGTAAAGCCGGCCTGCGTCTCGGTTCGTGCCGGTGCCATTGCGTTCATTCCCTGTGTCTCCTGCAAGTCTGTACTCTTGCGCCCGGGCGCATAACGCCACACAAGACTCGCCATGCAAGTCCCTTCCGGCGCCACCACAAATTTTTCAGGCATGGCCGACCTGCACGCCGCATGCGTCGACCTGCCGCCTGCCGACGAGACGGCGCGGATGGCCATTGCGGCGCGCGAGGCCACGTTGACCAAGCCGGCGGGCAGCCTGGGCCGGCTGGAAGAGCTGACCGCGTGGCTGGGTGCGTGGCAGGGACGCGCCGTGCCGACCCTGGAGCGGGTGCGGATCGTGATCTTTGCCGGAAATCACGGGGTCGTTCGGCAGGGGGTTTCGCCCTGGCCGGCCAGCGTGACCGCCCAGATGGTCGGCAATTTTGCCGCCGGCGGGGCCGCGATCAACCAGCTTGCCCGCGTGGCGGACGCCAGCCTGACCGTCGTGCCGATGGCGGACCTTGCACCGACCGAGGATTTCACCGTGGCACCCGCCATGACCACGCCCGCCTTCCTGCACGCGGTTACGACTGGGTACGCGACGGTGGACGCGGAGACCGACCTGCTGTGCGTGGGGGAAATGGGAATCGGCAACACCACGGCCGCCGCCGCGCTGGCGGCCGCGCTGTTCGGCGGGAGCGGGCGCGACTGGGCCGGGCGCGGTGCCGGGTTGGATGCGGATGGGGTGGCCCACAAGGCCGTGGTGATCGACCGCGCGCTGGCGCAGCACGAAGCATACCGCGACGACCCGCTGATGGCGGCACGGATTTTCGGCGGATACGAAATGGCGGCCATGCTGGGCGCGGTGCTGGCGGCGCGGCATCGGCGCATCCCGGTCCTGCTGGACGGGTTCGTGTGCAGTGCCGCCGCCGCGCCGCTGCGGCGGCTGCATGCGACGGGGCTGGCCCATACCCGGCTTTCGCACCGTTCCGCCGAGGCCGCGCACCATGCGCTGGCGCGCTACATGGGCGTGGAGCCGCTGCTGGACCTGGGCCTGCGGCTGGGCGAGGCCTCGGGCGCCGCGCTGGCCGTGCCGCTGCTGCGGGCGGCCCTGGCCTGCCATACCGGCATGGCCAGCTTCGCCGATGCGGGCGTCAGCGAGCGGACATGAGCTGGCTGGGCCGGCGCCGTGCCGATCTGGCCGCCGGCATCGGGCTGCTGACGCGACTGCCCGTGGGCTGGCTGTCGGCCGGCGGGGCGTTTGACCTGGGCCGTTCGGTCTGGACCTGGCCGCTGGTGGGCATGGCGCTGGGGGCGACCGGCGGCCTGGCTGTGGACGGGCTGGCGGCGATGGGACTCGCCCGTTCGCTGGCCGCCGCGTGGGCGGTGGCGCTGCTGATGCTGCTGACGGGCGGGTTGCACGAGGACGGGCTGGCGGACATGGCCGACGGGTTCGGCGGCGGGCGGGACCGGGCACGGAAGCTGGCGATCATGCGCGACAGCCGGATCGGCAGTTATGGCGCCATGGCGCTGGGCATGGCGCTGCTGATCCGGGTGATCGCAGCGGCGGCGGCACCCCATCCGGCCGTTGCGATGGCCATTGCCGGCGGGCTGGGCCGGGCGGCGATGGGGGGCCTGTGCCGGGCCATGAAGCCGGCGCGGACGGACGGGCTGGCGGCCGCCCTGCCCCGCATCCCGCGCCCCGCGCTGGCCGCCTGCCTGCTGGCCCCCGTCGCGGCCGCCCTGCTGCTGCTGCCGGCCGGGCGGGCGTTGCAGGCCTGCGTCGCGGCGGCTGTGGTGGCGGCGTTGCTGGGCCGCCTGGCGCAGCGCCAGGTCGGCGGGCTGACCGGCGACGTTCTGGGCGCCACCGCCGTCTGTGTCGACTGTTGTGTGCTGAGCCTGGCGGGCATTGCCGGACCACCGGGCTGAGTCGCCGGCAGGCGGGCCATCACAGCGGCCCATCACATACGCATGATTGCCATTTCCCCTGCTTGTGCCGGCATCGGGCCGCACCAGATCCCTGTGAGGCGCACGGAATCCGCGCGCCGCAATCTGGGTGCAAGGAAAACAGGTCATGGACAATAAACGCCTGGCCGGAATCCCCGGCGACGATGGAGCCGCCAACAGGACCAAGCAGGTGATCGGCGGGGTTGTGGTGGTGGCGGTACTGGTGGCCGCGATCATTGCCAGTATCGCGCTGTCGCCCACGATCATCCTCGGCCACTGAGCGGTCGGCGCGCCGCCCGCGCGTGGCGGGCGCGTCGGCGCAGCTTCCCAAGCGGGTTCCGGTTCGGGCAAGATCCGCCGGACCGGAAACCGCCGGGACCCCGACCGAGGACGCGCGATCCGTGAAGGCCTATCTGTACCTCGCCACGGCGATCGTCGCCGAGGTCTTCGCGACATCGTTCCTGAAATATACGGACAGGTTCACCCGGCCCCTGCCGACGCTGCTGACCTTCGGCGGGTACGCGGTGGCGTTCTTCTTCCTGTCGCTGACGCTGCGCTTCCTGCCCACGGGCATTGCCTACGCGATCTGGTCGGGTGTGGGCGTCGTGCTGATTTCCGCCGTCAACTGGATCTGGCTGAAGCAGCGCCTCGATGCCCCCGCGCTGGCGGGCATGGCGCTGATCGTGCTCGGTGTCGTCGTGATCAATCTGTTTTCACGCTCCACCGGGCACTGATCCGGGCGTGTATCAGCGGACCTGGAGCTGCGCCCGGGCCTCGCCATCCGGCCGGGCGGCGGTGTGCAGGTTGACATAGAGGCGGCCCGCCCGCAGCACGCCGACCTGGTCGGGCGTCAGGATCACCGCGCCGCGGAGCGGGCTGGTATAGGGGCCCTTGATCGGTGCCAGCACCCCGGCATCCTGGCCCGGATCGGCCGGGCCGTGGAAATGGGCCGCCATGACGGCGCCGCTGAGCCCGTGCCACACGATGACGTAGGTGAGCAGGTTCCGCTTTTCGTTCAGCGTGCCCGTCACATTGCCTGTCGGGTGGCCGGTCGCGCCCGCCACCGGGGCGAATTCGCCCGTGACCTGGAGGGCTCGCGCCCCGGCCGGAGCCATGGATGCGAGGGGGGCGGCCAGCAGCAGGCCGGCGAACAGCAGGGAACGGCGCATTATCCAGATCTCCCGGATCTTCGTGAAACAGGCAGGGTGGACCCGGACCTTTCGGACGCGGCCCGGGCCCGCATGCCGGTGGATCAGATATCCAGGCCGGCCGACCGCTGCAACGCCGACAGGTCCGGGTCGATCCGCGTATCGACAAAGCGCGCGAGCTGAATGCCACAGGCTATGAACAGACCCGACGCCAGGCTCATCATCCCCAGATAGACCATCATGCCCTCCTGATGAAAACCATCCTATCGTGTCTGCAATGACCGCCTGCTGTGCCCGAATCATGGCAAGAGGCAGGCTTTTTTTCAGCATCGGTTGCCGTCCGTGCGGGGTGCACCGATCCATCCGCGATTCTATACGAAAGCGAACAGATATTCCCGTTAACTTAATAAGACGCGGACCCGACACCCCGCCAACGCCGGAAGGTGGTACAAGGTTGCGCGGCCCCACCGCCGCCCCCTGTCGCCGCCGGCGGGCTGGACAGCGCCATGGCGCCACCACACATCATGGGTCCGGCAACAGAAGGAAATCCCGGCCATGTCCCGTTTTGTCGAAGATGACGACCGCCCGGCCGATGCCGGCGCCGGCAAGCACGAGCAGGCGCGCCGCCTGGCCGAGGCCGCGCTGAAGGCCGAGGACGAGGGCGACCAGGCCCGCGCCGACGACCTGTTCGCCGAGGCCGACCGCACCGACCCGCAGGCCGTGGAAAACGTGCTGATGGAATGGCCCGACCACCCGCGCGCGCGACGGCACGCGCGCGGCTGAGGGAGGCCGTCTGCTGCCCTGCCCGCATCGTGCGGGCCGGGTCAGGGGCTGGGGAGGGCGTGCGCGCTCAGGAGCCGTGCGGGCCGGGGTTCTCGGCATTGCGGCGCAGCAGGGCCGCGCCCTCGGCCACCGCGTTCCAGGCGGCCTGGGCCAGCGCCTTGCGGCTGGGGAAGGCGTCGGGATCGAGCGGCGGGTGCAGGATGACGCTGGCGCGCATCGAGCGCCACTGGGCCAGCTGCCAGACATGCGGCGCCAGGTCCATGTCGCCATACCAGGAAAAGACCGGCCGGCGATGGCGGTTGACGTTGAGCCCGTCCAGCCGGTCGTAGACCAGCGACACCGGCTGGATCAGCGGCGCCATGCCGGGCGCGTAGGTCAGCATCGGCGGATCGGTCTCCGCCCCCTTGCGCAGCGGCGGCATCTTGGCGATGGCGAAGAAGGCCGACATGAAGGGCAGCACGCGCATGCCGTCCGACGACGTGCCCTCGGGGAACAGGACCAGATTGTCGCCCTCGATCAGGCGGCTGACCATTTCGTCGCGCTCGCGGCCCGTCGTGCTGCGCTGGCGGCTGACGAAGATCGTGCGCCCGATGCGCGAGACGGTGCCCATGATCGGCCACGCGCCGATATCGCCCTTGGCGACGAACACCGACGGCAGGACCGTGCCCAGCACCGGCACATCGAGCCACGAACAATGGTTGGACACGTAGATGACCGGGCGCTCGCCGCGCGCGCGCGCGCGGGCGCCGCCCACCGTGCCGGCGCGCGTGCCGATCACGCGGATATTCATCGAGAGCAGGCGGCACAGCACGCCCCAGATCACGCGCGTCCAGCGGATTTTCGCCGTGCCGGGCACCAGCAGCAGCAGGGCCTCGAACGAGACCGACGTGGGCACCCAGCAGGCGATGGCCAGCAGGCGCGCCGTCGCCCGCAGGCGCGCCGACAGGCGGCTGCCCGACGGAACGGGCGGGCTTTCCACCTCGGCGCTGGACATGTCGGGTCTGGGGAGGCCCCGGGTCCGCGCCGGCCGGCGCGCGCTCATGGACCAACGGCCCGGTCGGGAACCAGGCAATACCGGAGATGGCGAGAAACGAACTTCATGAACCGATCATAACCCGGTTGGGAGCCTGCATCAAAAGCCCCGCCTGGGGCCGCCTGACAGCGGCCATGCATCACCAATCGGGCGCCATGTCAATGAAGGAGGCTGCTTCGCAAGCCCCGCTGGCCGGGCGCCGCCGCGATCATCACATGGCCGACAGGTCGGCAAACAACCCGGCGATGGGGCGTTGGGGTTGCGTGCATGCCCCGACCGGGCGCGCACGCCAGACAGGGAGTGTCATCATGTCGAACGACACGAAACCGACGCCGCAGAACCCGGACGAAAAGAAGCCGGCCCGCCCCCCGACCGAGCAGGAAGACGCCAACCTGGACGAGGAACTGAAGGAAAGCTTCCCCGCCAGCGATCCGCCATCGTCGGGTCACGCGACCGCGCACTGAAGGACGGCAGGCCGGAACGGGCGGCGGCGCGACTGGTGGACGGTGTGCCTCCCGCGCCCGTCGCGTGCCGGACATCCCGGGTTCGTGATGGCCTGTCCCCTGAGCGGGGCCCGCGTCGATGCCCATATCTGGGACAGGGTCACCGCCTCCCTCCCGCGCACCGTCGTTTTGCGAAGCCGGCGGTCAACCCGTTCCGGATGGAATGATGGGAACAAGGGAGATTTTCCATGACAACAGCATCTTCGGGCCTCGCCGCCGGCTCCGGACGGCAGGCCGATCCACCCCAGCCGGACGGCCCGCCCGACTGGGTGAGCTGCCTGGAGGCCCTGCTGGCCGGCGGCGAGCCGCGCAACGGATACGAGACCCTGCTGCACCGGGCAGCGGATATCGGATTGTATGACGTTGTCCGGAGCTGGGGCATGACCGACACCCCGATGCCGGTCGACACGATGACGGCCCGCCTGCTGCTTCCGCCCGCCATGCTGGCGGCCGTCACCCGCGAGACCGGGTGGACCGAGGACGAGGCGCTGGCGGCGCTGACGACCGAACTGCCGCTGGCGGTCCGGCGCTACAGCACCCGCCAGCGCTTCAACCGGTTCGGCCATACCGGCTGCCATGGCGAGGACCCGATGCGCCGCTAGGAACCGGTCGGTCGCCGGTCGTCGGTCAGTCAATCCTCTGGGGATCGCGGGATCCTGTGCTATCTGTCGCTTCCCGCGACAGGCATCGCGCCACGGCACGCCCGTTTCCATCGCGGGATAATTCCGTCCGGATGGAAAGATGGCGCACCCGGTGCGTTTCGATGCCCACGGACCAGAGAAAGGCCATGCCATGTCTGACACGACCTTGCCGATGATCGGCACCGAAGCCGCGAGCACGACCCGGATTGTGCCTGTCATCCTCTCCGGCGGGACGGGCAGCCGGCTGTGGCCCCTGTC
>NZ_JABEQK010000006.1 GCF_014174275.1 Gluconacetobacter takamatsuzukensis
ACCCAGGGCACGTGGCGCTATTCCACCGATGGCGGCGCGAGCTGGACCGTCCTGCCGTCCGACCTCTCCAGCACCAACGCGCTGGTGCTCGGCAGCAACGTGCAACTCGACTTCGTGCCGGTGGCCAACTTCAACGGCCAGCCCGGCGCCCTGACGGTCCAGGCAATCGACAGCAGCAACAACGATACCGGCGCGGCGCCGGTCTATACGGATGGCGGCACCCCCGTCTATGGCGCCGACCTGGCCGGCACCACGACCGTGCGGGCTGGCGTCGACGTCAACAATGCCGGCGGCACCTCCTCGATCAGCGCCACCACCGCGCCCCTGACCATCCAGGTCGCCCCGGTCAACGATGCACCGATCGTGGTCGCGGGCAAGGAAACCGAGACCCTGGCGGCAGGCATCGAGGACGAAACCGCGCCCCCGTCCGCCACCGTCCACGACCTGTTCAACCCCAGCTTCAACGACGCCACCGACCAGCAGCCCGGCTCCACCGCCAACACCCTCGCCGGCGTCGCCATCACGGCCGACACCGCCACCCCCGATCAGGGCACCTGGAAATACTCCACCGATAACGGCCGGACCTGGACCGCCCTACCGTCCGACCTGTCCCCTACCAACGCTCTGGTCCTGCCGCAGAGCGCCCAGCTCCTGTTCGACCCGGCACCCAACTATAATGGCCAGCCCGGCGGCCTCACCGCCACCCTGATCGACAGCTCCACCGACGTCCCGGTCTATACCGACGCCAACGGCAACCCCGTCACCGGCGCCCAGATCACCACCGCCCAGACCGGCGTCGACGTCTCCCATCCAGGCACCAACACCGCCCTCAGCGTCGCGTCCGTGGACCTCAACACCAGTGTCGCCCCGGTCAACGACGCTCCGATCGCCACCGGCAGCGCCACCCTGTCTGCCGGCACCGAGGACACGACCGGCCCGGCGCAGACGGTCCAAACCCTCTTCGGCGGCAATTTCTCCGACACCGTCGACCAGCAGCCCGGCTCCACCGCCAACACCCTCGCCGGCGTCGCCATCACGGCCGACACCGCCACCCCCGATCAGGGCACCTGGAAATACTCCACCGATAACGGCCGGACCTGGACCGCCCTGCCGTCCGACCTGTCTCCCACCAACGCTCTGGTCCTGCCGCAGAGCGCCCAGCTCCAGTTCGACCCGGCATCCAACTATAACGGCCAGCCCGGCGGCCTCACCGCGACCCTGATCGACAGCTCCACCGACGTCCCGGTCTATACCGACGCCGCGGGCAACCCCGTCACCGGCGCCCAGATCGCCACCGCCACCACTGCCCAGACCGGCGTCGACGTCTCCCGTCCAGGCACCAATACCGCCCTCAGCGTGGCATCCGTGGACCTCAACACCAGTGTCGCCCCGGTCAACGACGCACCAATCGCCACCGGCAGTGCCACCCTGACCGCTGGCACCGGGGACACGACCGGTGCGGCACATACGGTCCAAACCCTCTTCGGCGGCAATTTCTCCGACACCGTCGACCAGCAGCCCGGCTCCACCGCCAACACTCTCGCCGGCGTCGCCATCACCGGCGATACCGCCACGGCAAGCCAGGGAACATGGCGCTATTCCACCGATGGCGGTAAAAGCTGGCAGTCTATTGATCCGGCTACACTTTCGCCGTCTTCAGCCATCATATTGCCGGCCACCGCCCAACTGAGCTTCCAGCCGGCGTCCAATTTTAGCGGCAGCCCCGGAAAACTGACGGTGGCGTTGATCGAAACCGGCTCGACGCTGATCAATGGAACGGACATGTCCCGGGCCGATGTCAGCGGCCTGATGACCGATCCCACCAGTGCGGTTTCCAACACAACCGTCGACCTCGCCACAATGGTTGCCAATACCCGACCGCAGGGCGTCCCGGCCCTGCCCGGCGCAACCGGCAGCAACGGGGAAAGCCCCGCATCAACGGTGACATCGTCGGTCGACAGTTCGTTCAATACCATCTTCCAGCGCGGCGTGGCCGCCGCGCATCAGAACTGGATATTCGGAACGGCCATCAATCATTTCATCGTTGTCGACCAGCAAGGCAGCACAACAGTACCAATGGGCGCGTTCCTGACCGACGACGGAACCGAAAGCCAGCTCGAACTCACCGCCACGCTGACAGATGGCAGTCCGTTACCTGACTGGCTCTCGTTCGACTCGCGCAGCCGGATCTTTACCGGGACCGCTCCGGAAGAGGCGTTCGGCTCCCTCGACATCAAGGTGCGCGGCCGCGATCTCTTCGGACACGAAGCCGAAGTCGGCATTCATATCGTCATCGGCCACCAACACCAGTTGCTCGACCTGCAAGCAGTGCCGCAGGCCATCCATCAGACGTTCGACACCATCCAGACGACCGTCAACAGGCTGATGCTCGACCCACATCTTGCTTCGTTCAACGATCAACCATCTACGCATTCACAGGGAAAACCCTCTCTACGCAGCCAGTTGCGGCATTTGGGCGCCAAGGCGCACCAGCGCGATGCCCGTGCCCTGCTCGATAAGCAGACACCCCACCATGCATTGCTCTGATATTCATGAACCGCCAGACACCGGCACCGCCGAGCCCTATCCAGTGCAATAATACCAGTGCAATAATACTTGAAACCGGAAGGGCGGTTCATCGGCACGGGTGAGCGAGATCAGCGCACCCGTATTTTCGGTCAGGCTTTCAGCCGAGACGGAGCCGCTGCCGCATCGTCTCCGCCACCTCGATCGTGTCATCCAGCGGCGTCACCGCCCAGTCCTCCATCCGCCCCGCGAACCGGCGGATACGCCCGGCGGCAGCCAGTTCGCGCAGGAACAGCCCGATCCGCCGCGACCGGCCCGGCAAATCCACGACCATCACGGGGGCCATACCCGCCACGGCCTCGGACACCATCGAAACACTGTCCTGCGTCACTACGACAGCATCGGCGCAGGCCAGCAACCCCAGATAGGGATTGTCCCCGCACATGTCCCACACCCACCCGCCGAGGGGCGACAGGGCATCGCGGACAATCCGGCACACACCCTCTCCCGTCCGCCGCGACGGCGTCACCGCCACACCGACCCCATCCCGGCGCATCATGTCCGACAGTTGCGCCGCCAGACGTGTCGCCACCGCCTCGTCCAGCCGGAAACGGCCATTAGAGCCGCCCAACAACACAGCTACCAGCGGACGCGGCAGATGCCCCAGGCGCGGCTGCCATTCCACTCGCGCCGCCGCCAGCCGTTCGGGCGAAACCCCATGCAGCGCGGTACGCGACAGCAACACATTGGGGCCGCTGATTTCATCATGCCGGTTGGCAACCACCAGATCGAACCGATCCAGCCGCATGCGGGGATTCTGGATCTGCACCACCCGTCGCCCCGGCCCGCGCAGGGCAGCGCCAACCGCCCCACCCGTACCGCCAACGCTGAACACCAGCCCAGCCGCCCCCGCATCAATCGGATCGACAGCCCGCAACGGCACGGGCCACCACGCAGCAGGCACCCGGCCCCACAGCCCCCTTGCCCGCACCGGACAGAAAAACGGATCCAGCCCCGCGCGCGCCGCCAGCCCGAAGGCCTGCGACCGCATCCCGGCCAGATCTTCCGCCACCACCGCCACCGCGCGATCCGCAGAAGGCAGGCCGGAGGGTGCGTCATACATGCTCATCGCGCCATCTGCCGTCCCTGGCCACCAACCGTCAATGCCGAGGCCACTCCCCGGAACATTCGCTTTCTTCCCCCCAGTCGCCACACACGGTATCCCTTCATACGATGACCGACACTCCTCCCCCTGCCGACCCGACCAGCACCGACGCCCCCACTTTCGCGCAGTTGGGCCTACAACCGCGTATCCTGGCCAATGTCGCCCGCGCGGGCTACGCCGCGCCCTCCCCGATCCAGGCCCTCGCAATCCCACCGATCCTGGCCGGAAAGGATGTGGAGGCCCTGTCGCGCACCGGCAGCGGCAAGACCGCCGCTTTCGCCCTGCCCCTGGTCCAGAAGCTGCTCGCCACCCCCCGCCCCGCGACGACGGAGCAGGACGGCGTCCCCGGCACGGTGCGAACGCTGATCCTGTCGCCGACCCGCGAACTGGCCAGCCAGACCGCGTCCGCCATCCGCACCTGCGCCCATGGCTGCCAGTTGATGATCGGCCTGGCCATCGGCGGCGTCCCCAAGGACCGCCAGACCCGGGCCCTGCGCGGGGGCGCCGACATCCTGGTCGCCACCCCCGGCCGCCTGCTCGATCATCTGGCCGACGGGACGATCGGCCTCGACGAGACCACCTGCCTGATCCTGGACGAAGCGGACAGGATGCTGGAACTGGGCTTCATCGAGGATATCCAGGCCATCGCCGAACGCCTGCCGACCCGGCACCAGACCTTGCTGTTTTCCGCGACCATGCCCCCTGCCGTCGCCACCCTGGCCCGCCGCCTGCTTCACCGGCCGTTGCATGTCGCCCCGCCCGAGGCCACCACCCCGCCCCCCCGCATCCGCCAGCAGGTCGCCTTCGTCGCGGCCACGCGCAAGAACGCCACACTGATCGCATTGCTGAAACGCGACCCGCCGGACAAGACACCGGACAGGGTCATGGTGTTCACCCGCACGAAACAGGCCAGCGACACCGTCGCCCGCGCGCTGGAATCCGCCGGCCTGTCCGCAGCGGCCCTCCATGGCGATCACAGCCAGGCCCGGCGCGACCGTACGCTCGCCGCCTTCCGGCGCGGCACGTTGCGCGTACTGGTCGCAACCGACGTGATGGCACGCGGCATCGATGTCGAAGACGTGACACTGGTGGTGAATTACGACATCCCCGAACAGCCCGAGGCCTATATCCACCGCATCGGCCGCACCGCCCGCGCCGGCCGCCGCGGCACCGCCCTGTCCCTGTGCGCGCCGGAGGAGCGGCAATTGCTGCGCGAGATCGAACGCCAGACCAGCGCCAGGATCACGGCCATCGATCCCTCCTGAGCGCTTGCCAAACATACGTGCCGGCGGCGATCGCCCACCAACCCGCATTTACGGGCAAGCGCTGGCCGCGTCATGGCATTGCAGGTCCGATGCAACGCTACCAATCATCTCCATGACCTGTCCGACCGCTCTCGTGATGCATGACGATGGCCCGTCCGGTACGGTCAGCAACGCATCGCGCCCCACGCGCTGTCGAAGCTGACGACTAGCCCCCTCCAAGCCGTCAGCGGCAGATCAATCAGCTCTGGCGCGGCCTCGCACCGTGAGCTGGCCACACGCTGCCGATCATGGAAATACACCCACTCGATCGCATCCAACCCGTCCGCGCCACCGGGATACAGCGCCAGCGCCGTGACGAACACGCTCTCCAGATCTTACCCTGCCGTCGGAACTGTAGCACGAACCATTGCCGCCTGCCTGGCAGCCATTAGTTAAGGGAGTCCAGCAAAAGGCGTTTTCATGTCTCGGAAACGGCCACCCCAACATCACCGCTCACCAGCCCCGTCCCAATGCACTGAATACGGAACACGCGTGAAGACCCGATCACGAAAAACCGGCTTTCATGTGCAGTATGGGGTCAATCTTTATTTCGATCGTCCCGTGGAATCCGGAACTTGACATGAACATTAAATCGATCGACAAAATTTTTTTACATCGCCTCGGAATCACTTTTCGGCTATCGAACGTCGAACACGAGAAACGGATATATCACTGTGTTCACAGCAAAATCTGCGCCTCATTCGTTTGATCAGCCCATTTACGTCACACGCCCCATGCTCCCGCCTGTGGAGCAACTCGCTTCACGCATGGCCGAAATCTGGGACGCACAGTGGCTGACCAATGGTGGCCCCAAGCATGCCGCGCTGGAAACAGCGCTCGGCACTTATCTCGATGCAGCCAACATCTCCCTGTTCAACAACGGAACCATCGCCTTGATCACCGCTTGCCAGGCTTTACGTCTGTCAGGTGAAGTCATCACGACGCCGTTCACGTTCGCCGCCACCCCCCACGTGCTGTCGTGGAACAATATTACACCGGTATTCGCCGACATCGATCCGGTGACGATGAATCTCGATCCCCGCAATATTGAGCCGCTGATCACAAATCGCACCAGCGCGATTCTGGCGGTCCATGTTTTTGGTACGCCGTGCGATGTGGAAGGTATGCAGACAATTGCCGACCGCCATGGCCTGAAAGTAATCTACGACGGTGCCCACGCATTTGGAACGACCGTTGGCGGTCGATCGGTGACAAGCTTCGGCGACGCCACCATGCTGAGTTTCCATGCCACAAAGCTGTTTCATACGGCAGAAGGTGGGGCTCTGGTCGTTCAGAATAGCGAAATCAAAAAACGCGTGGATTTCCTGAAGAACTTTGGCATTCAAGACGAAACGACCGTGTTGATGCCCGGTATCAACGGCAAGATGAGCGAGCTTCATGCCGCCCTCGGATTGTTGACGCTGAACATGGTAGCCGACGAACGCAAACGTCGGCAGGTCATCGCCGACATATACCGCGAACGCCTCGGCGATCGACCGGAGTTGGTGATGCCTCCAGTCGTGGAGGGAGCAACTCTTAGCCAGCAATATTTCGCCATTCGCGTAAGGAATAGCGAAAGCCGAGTATCCCGAGACTATTTATTCGATAAATTGCGTCAATATAATATTTATACAAGAAAATATTTTTATCCTCTATGCAGCAATTACAGTTGCTATCGCATGTTACCCAGCGCGCAGGACCACCTCCTGCCAGTCGCACAGCAGGTCGCTGAAGAAGTCCTGTGCCTCCCGTTTTATGGCGGCTTGAGTGCCCAGGATGTCCACCGTATCTGTGACGCCATCTTATTCATTCTCGCTGCCTGACCGCAGAGACCATTCCTGCTCTCATATTAAAACCGCCGGAGACTGCCTTCATGCCTCGCGTCAGTATCATTATGGCAAGCTATCAGCACCGTCCCTTCGTTGCTGCGGCAATCCATAGCGTTCTCAGGCAGACTTATCAGGACTTCGAAATCGTCGTTACTGACGACGGGTCAGTAGACGGCACTCCGGACGTCATAGCCTCAATTCAAGATCCGCGCATAAAATTAAGACGTTTTGAAACGAATCGTGGAGCCTGCAGCGCGGGAAACGACGCTCTGAATCGCGCAACAGGAGAATATATTAGCAATCTGAGTTCGGATGACGTCTACTTGCCGCACAAACTCGAAAAGCAAGTAGCCTATCTGGATGCGCACCCTGAAATAGGAGCCGTTTTCGCCTATCCAATCTTCATCAATGAAGACGGAGCGGTTATTGAAAATCAAATATCCACATTTAATCACAAGGTTTTCCTTGCCCCCAACCGCAGCCAGGTTGATTGGCTACGGCATTTTTTCTTTGTAGGGAATTGTCTCTGCCATCCGACCATTCTAATACGGCGACGCTGCTACGAGGAGCTCGGCGTCTACGACGAGCGTTTGGCGCAACTTCCCGACTTCGACATGTGGATCCGCCTGCTCGCCGCATATCCTATTCACATTATGGCCGAACCGATGATCGGCTTTCGTATCCTCAACAACAATGGGAATGTCAGCGCGCCCAAGGCGCAAAATATTGTCCGCGTCGCATGGGAAACGACACGTGTGCTTCGTCAGTACGCAAGACTGCCCGGCGATCTCTTTGCTGCCGTATTTTCTCCGGAACTGGAAGCGTTGAACATCAATAAATCCGTCAACCCCGCCATAGCACTCGGGCGCATCTGCATGGCGACGAATATCACCCATTTGCATAGCCTAGGCCTTGAATTACTTTACAACGCCCTCCCTCCCCAATCGGAAGAGCATTCTCCCTCTGGAATCACTTATAGAGAATATCTAAATTACACAGGGAATTCTGACATTTACAATACTCTCATCAAAGAAAAATTCCAGGCGCTGGAAAACACGTTGCATAATATAATCGCAATGTCTCCGCTGGATACAAAAAAAATACCGCAATAAACAAGACTGGGGATAGAGAACTTCGGCACCAATTATGCCCTCAGTTGCTAACCGCACGAATGCCGAAGATGCGGCCTCTGTCCTGAACCGCCCGGTCTACCGCGAGGCACCAGGCTGGCACCGGGACTACAATGAAAGTCCTTTTCACTCGGCTCTCGACCTCATAACGCCAAAAGAATATGCTGTCAGGATAAAATTTTGCTGGCCCATATAGGGGCGACGAAGCCTAAAGACCGGATTCGCAATCCGGTCCATCGTCGCCAGACGTTTCAGGCGTTTCAGGCGCACGACTACACCGGATACCCCAGCGCCGGCAGAACAATCGACCCAGATCCTATTGCCATGCGAATTGACCTAATCTTCTTCTACCAATTCGGAACGATGTCATGAATAAACTCACGGACGGCTTTTATACATCAGCACTCTCCACTGGACGCTTACATCTTGGTTGCGGGCGCAACGTGATGCCTGGCTGGACGAATGTAGATTATGAACCACAACCAGATGCATTTCGCTGGGATCTTGTGGAAGATCTTCCTCTACCGAATGCATGTGTTCAATATATATTTTCCGAACATTTTATTGAACATATCTCCTATTCGGAGGGACAGAAATTGCTTCGGGAATGTAAACGCATCCTCAAGCCAGGTGGCGGGCTACGTCTCAGCACTCCAGATTTAGCATTTCTTATCAATCAGTACACCCAAGGAAGAATAAACGAGTGGCATGATATGGGTTGGGCGCCCTCTACACCATGCGCAATGATTAACGAAGGTCTGAGATTGTGGGGACATCAGTATGTTTATGACCAACAGGATCTTCATCGTTCGCTAGCCTTGGCTGGCTTTTCGAGGATCGAGACGGTCCAGTGGCGAAAGAGTAATAACGCGACATTCAATGATCTGGAGATTCGCCCATATCATCATGAAATTATAGTTGAGGCGTGGGTATAAGCAGCGAGATTTTATACGGAGGATTGATCTTCACGAATCTGTCCCATACGACTTCACATGCAGAAACGATACATCGTCGATGCGCCGAGCAAAGCGGGAAGTACGTATCGGATTCAGATAACGCAAGACGTTTTCCGTGCGGTTGAATTCTGGCGAATAAGGCGACAGGTGCGGCAATGGCCCGATGGGCGACCTGCTCGTTGATCTCCAACCGGATGCAGATTCATCGGTGACTGAGCGTGGTCGTCGCACCATACCCAGTCACCGACCGCGAGCAGTCGGTTACGAAACAAAACCATGATCTACCTGCACTGTAAGTATGCAGCGACACGGCTTTCCTAATCAACGCTTCGAATTCACCTCAGGCGCATAGCATACAATTTCATATTTACACTCAATATTGTCACTCGGGTAGAGGAACAGAACCACATCGCGAAAGAACAACAATAAACATCAAAAATTTTCTTTCCGCATCTGCTCTTCCAGGACCAAAAGATCTTTACTCCGAGATTTAATTCTTTTTGCAGGAGAGCCAAAATAAACTCCCCATTCCCCCAAAGACTTCGTAACCAACGATAAAGCACCTACCGCGGAACCTTCTCCAACACGAACACCCGGCAGAACAACACTACCCGATCCCACTATAACGTGCTTTTCCAAGACAACTGGTCCAATATTTATTTTCAAATATTTCCTCGGAATCGTTGGATTGGTGAGAGACTTCCCCGAATAGTCGTCCGTTCCAGAATAAATACGGACCCCTTGGGATATGCCAGAAAAATCTCCAAGAGTAATGCCACCGACACATCCCAAATAGGCACTACCTCCAATGTGAATATAATTCCCCAGCGTTAGCAATCCAGAATGCGCAGCAATAACAACATTGCCGTCGATTCGTACGTTTCTTCCTATTTCTATATTTTCGATCCCTATGATTGTACAATTTTTTGCAATCCTGACACATTCACCTACACTCTTGAATCCGAATTTTCTTAATTCGACTGTTTCAAAATAACCCGGATCGAATGGATTAGGCGCTTTTTCAGAATGTGGCATCGTTCACTGCCTTAAAATAAAACTTATCGCATGACATTATAGGCATGCAATCCATCGATGCGCTATCACCTCATTCAGAAGCAGTCGCCGACGCCTCACCGTTGCCATTTCGCTGGTATCGTCCATGGGCGCCACCGGCCCCATCTCCATCCCTCCTATAAATGGGCGGATGCGCCCGGCAGCGCTTGTCCGCAGTTCCCCAGCATGGCAATAGCAACTAAGCTCGACGCGGCTGTAAGCTCGCGGCGGTTCCAACTGCATTACGCTGCGCATACTGATCGCAACCGGCACAATGACGCCCGGTATCGATGTCGAAGATGTGACGCTAGTGGTGAACTTCGACATTCACGGGCAATCCGAACCTATATTCTCAAACTCATGGCCATCGATCCTTCCTGAGTGCCTGTCTACATGCGCGCCGACGGCGATCGTCCACCGTTCCCCATGTTCAGACAGGCGCCGAGCGCGCTACGGCATTGCAGGTCTGGCGCGACGCTATAAAATCGTCTTCATGACCTGTCCGACCGCTCACGTGGTGCATGACGATGGCCTGCCCGGCACCTGCCTCCCGGACGCGCGGGGTCTGACAGGATGAGCTGCGGCACAGGCTCCCGGCCCGGCGCGTCGCCCCGCGTCCGCGCCCGCCCGAAATTCCTCGAAACCCTGCCGCCGCCGCCGCCGGCACTGCCCGCTTTCGCCCAGGAGATCACACCGCCGGACCTCTCGCCCTGGCTGACCGATCATTGCGGTATTCCCGGCGTGGTGCATCACGAAGCCCCCCGCCCCGGCCCTCACGTCGTGCTGACGGCTCTGGTCCATGGCAACGAATTCGCGGGCGCCATCGTGCTGGACCGGCTGCTGCGCGAGCGGATCCGGCCAAACCGGGGGCGCCTGTCCCTGATCTTCGCCAATCTGGAAGCCTTTGCCCGCTTCACGCCCGACAATCCCATCGCCTCGCGCTTCGTCGAGGAAGACATGAACCGGGTATGGAGCCGGCAGATCCTGTCCAGTCCACGCCATTCGGTGGAACTCGACCGCGCGCGGGCGATCCTGCCGGTGATCGAAACCGCCGACATCCTGATGGACCTGCACTCGATGCTCTGGCCCGGCGCCCCGCTGATCCTGGCGGGCGCGACCGAGAGCGGGCGCCGCCTCTCGACGATGATCGGCGACCCGCCACTGGTGGTCGCCGACCACGGCCACAAAGCCGGCCCACGCCTGATCGACTATGAACGCTTTGCCGACCCCGACAGCCCCTACGCCGCCTGCCTGCTGGAAGCCGGCGCGCACTGGACGGCCAATACGGTCGAAACAACGGACAGCGCGGTCCGCGCGCTGCTGCGGCATTGCGGTTTGCTGCCCGCCGGCACAACGCCCCCAGCCACCACCTGCCGCCAATTGATGGTGACTGATATCGTAACGGCCCACACCCCGGGCTTCCGCTTCGTCAGGCCCTTCCGGGGCGGCGAAGTCATCCGCCGCCGGGGCACTCTGCTGGCCCAGGACGGCCCGGACGAAATCCGCACCCCCTATCCCGATTGCATGCTGGTCATGCCCAACCTGCGCCCCAGCCGAGGACAAACCGCAGTCCGGCTGGCCCGAAGGCTCCCCGCCCGGTCACGAATATAGCCCCCTCATCGACAACAGCTGCTCTCTACCCGCAGATCGGTTCGGCCCGAATGTCCAAAAGCTCTTCGCCTGTCGATTGAACGTTCCGAGACTCAGTCGATATCAGCACAGATAATCGTCCCACCGGTTATCGGAGATCAAGGAAACATCGGAAATGAAAGCAAAAAAACAGAAATCACATGACAAAAATAAACAAAAATAAATAAATTTTATTTTCACCCATCAAACTTCCCCGATACAAAACCGACATGCAAAATTAAGGATAAAATTTATATTATCAAGAAAATATAGGGGATTTTTCAACATAATGGAGACCGCCATGAAACGACCCTCGTCAACCCGACGCCGCTTCCTGGCTGGTCTCCTGGGTTCCACATCCTTCTGGCTTTACTCCGGTCATGATGTCTGGGCCGGTAGCCTGGCGACGGAGACCCATCCCTACACGCCCCGCTATTTCACCCCGGAGGAATGGCGCTTCCTGAACGCTGCATGCGAACGGATCTTTCCGACGGATGCACACGGCCCCGGCGCGCGCAGCCTCGGCGCGCCGGAATTCATCGACCGCCAGATGGACACGCCATATGGGCACGGGGCGTTGTGGTACATGTCCGGGCCCTTCCTGACTGCACCGGCCAATCTCGGTTATCAGCTTTCCCTTACTCCGCGCGACATCTATCGGCAGGGCATCGCGGGGGCGGACGCCTATACCCGCCAGCACCATGACGGCCGAGGCTTTGCCGACCTCGATGCACAGGCACAGACGGCGCTCCTGAAAGATCTGGAACACGGCGAAATGTCGCTTGGTGCCGTTCCGGCGCACCTGCTCTTCGAACAATTGCGCCAGAACACGCTTGAAGGCGTTTTTTCCGATCCCCTGTACGGCGGCAACAAGGGCCTCGCAGGCTGGACCCTGCTCGGCTTCCCCGGGGCCCGCGCCGATTTCATGGATTGGGTCAATCAGGAGGGCGCACCCTACCCGTTCGGCCCCGTCTCGATTTCCGGCGAAACGGCCTGAGGATTTTCAGTATCATGAACGCAGGAAAAACCGACGCGATCATTATCGGCGCAGGCTGGGCCGGCGCGATTCTCGCCAAGGAACTGACGGAAGCAGGCCTCTCAGTCACCGTTCTCGAACGTGGGGACGATCGCGCAACAGCGGTGGAGGGAGACTATCCCGGCTCCATCGACGAACTCAGGGGTGCCATCCGTCATCGCCTGTTCCAGAACCTGTCACAGACGACCGTCACCATTCGCAATACGATCGGGCAGGTCGCGGTGCCCTATCGTCGCCTCGCCGCCTTTCTGCCCGGCGAAGGTGTCGGCGGGGCGGGACTTCATTGGTCCGGGGTCCACTTCCGCGTCGCACCCGACGACCTCGCCCTGCGCAGCAACGTCATCGCCCGCTATGGCAGGAACTTCATTCCGGAAGGCATGAACCTTCAGGATTACGACGTGACCTACGAGGAACTCGAACCCTTCTTCGACAAGGCGGAAAAAGTCTTCGGCACGTCTGGCGAGCCCCACACCATCAAGGGAAAGATCGCGGGCAAGGGCAATACCTTCGCACCCGACCGGTCCGACGCCTTCCCCCTGCCCGCGATGAAAGACGTCTATTCCGCAAGCCTCTTCAAGACCGCCGCGGCCAATGTCGGCTACCACCCCTATTCCCTGCCCGCGGCCAATGCCTCGGCCCCGTATACAAACCCCTACGGCGCGCAGATGGGGCCATGCAATTTCTGCGGATATTGCAGCGGGTACGATTGCTACATGTATTCCAAGGCATCCCCCAACGTGAACATCCTGCCTGCCTTGCGCCAGGATCCGAAATTCACGCTGATCACCAAAGCCCATGTCCTGAAAGTCAATCTCGACAGCGACCGGAAGAAGGCAACCGGCGTCACCTATCTGGACCTGCGCACCAATCGGCAAGTCTCACTGGACGCCGATCTCGTCATCATCAGCGCCTTCCAGTTCCATAATGTCCACCTCATGCTGCTGTCCGGCATCGGCCGGCCTTACGACCCGATCGCCAACACCGGCACGGTGGGGCGCAATTTCGTCTACCAGACGATCACGACCTCCCGCGCCTGGCTTCCCTCCACGCACTATACCAACCTGTTCGTCGGTGCCGGTGGGGCCGGCGTCGCCATCGACGATTTCAACAGCATGAATTTCGATCACGGGCCGCTGGGCTTCGTGGGCGGCTCGCCCGTCTGGGTCAATCAGGCCGGCGCCAAGCCCATCGCCGCCGCCATCGGCGGACCAGGCGGCAAGGCCCCGACCTGGGGCGAAGGCTACAAGGACGCGATGGTGGAAACGTACCGCCACTCGCTCACGATCGACGCGCACGGCAGCAACATGGCGTACCGCGACGTCTATCTGGACCTCGATCCGACCTACACCGACGCCTACGCCCAGCCTCTGCTCAGAATGACGTTCACGTGGAAGGATAACGATATCCGCATGAACCAGTATGTCGTGAGCAGGATCGAACCCATCATGAAGGAAATGGGGGCAACACGCTATTCCCTGGCAAAACTGGAAACCGGCGAACTCTTCGATACGCGCCGCTACCAGACGACCCACCTTGGCGGCGGAGCCGTCATGGGCGCCGACCCGAAGACGAGTGCCGTCAATCGCTATCTCCAGAGCTGGGACGTCCCGAACGTCTTCGTCATCGGTGCCAGCGCGTTCCCCCAGGGCATGGGGTACAATCCAACCGGCATGGTCGCGGCACTGGCCTACTGGTCGGCCTACCATATCCGCACGATCTATCTGAAAAACCCCGGCCCCATGGTGCAGGCATGAAGCATCGTGCGTTCCGGCCCGCGACCATTCTGGGTACCGCCGCGCTTCTCCTGCTTGCCCACCTGCCGCAGGCGCATGCGGAGGGTTCGGACAATCCGGTTGCCAGGGGGCACTATGTCGCGGACGCCTCCGATTGCAGCGCATGCCATACGGTCAAGGGCGGCCCCCCGTTCGCGGGCGGAATGGCTTTCAAATTGCCGATGGGGTCGATCTATTCATCCAATATCACGCCAGACCCCACCCATGGCATCGGTGCCTGGTCGGAGGCGGAATTCGCCCGCGCCGTGCGAGAAGGCGTACGCCGGGACGGCACAAGCCTCTACCCGGCCATGCCGTTTCCATCCTATGCCCGCATCAGCGACAGCGACATGCACGCGCTCTACGTCTATTTCATGAAAGGCGTGCAGCCCGTGGCCAGGGCAACTCCAGCCGCCGACATTCCGTGGCCCCTGTCCATGCGCTGGCCGATGTCCGTCTGGAAGACCGTGTTCGCCCCCGCCGTCCAGTCCGCGCAGCAGGATGTCAATCGCCCCTTCCCCGACCCGGCCATCGCCCGTGGCGCATATCTGGTGGAAGGGCCAGGCCATTGCGGCGCCTGCCATTCCCCACGCGGCCTCGCCTTGCAGGAGAAAGCCCTGTCCGGCAGCGCGGGCACGCTCTTCCTGTCGGGCGGCGCCCCGATCGACGGCTTCGTCCCCACCAGCCTGCGCCAGGATCGGCGAACCGGTCTGGCATCCTGGTCGGAGGACGACATCGTTGCATTCCTGTCCACAGGACGGAACCGGAAAGGGGAATCGTTCGGCGGCATGACGAACGCCATCGTCCACGGCACGCAGCACCTCACCCCGGAGGACCTGCACGCCATGGCCCGCTATCTCCTCACGCTCGGCCCCAGCCATCCCGCCGCACCGGCATGGCATTACGATCCGGCAGCCGCGGCAGAACTGCAACGGGGCGATGCCACAGCGCGCGGAGCCAGATTATACGTCGATCATTGCGCCGCCTGTCACCGCACGGACGGAAAGGGCTACGCGCCCGTCTTTCCGCCACTGGCGGGCAACCCCGTGATCATGAGCGACCAACCGGACTCGCTGGTGCATGTCGTTCAAAGCGGCGCGGCACTTCCCGGCACAGCCAGGGCCCCTTCCGCATTCGTCATGCCGGCCTATGGCCGGATGCTGAGCCCGCAGCAGATCGCCGACGTCGTGACCTTCATCCGAGCAGCCTGGGGCAACAATGCTCCCCCCGTCGATGCGGCGACCGTGGCCGAGCTCCAGAAATCCGCCCCGCCCCCCGTCCTCGACGGCAAACCCGTTCCCCTGAACTGACAGGCGAAACGCCGTCGCTCGCCACGTCGATCGGCGGCAAGGCCTCGACGCGCGCCGGCACTCAACCGGCGCGCGCGGGCCGACCTGCTCAGCGATAGATGGGGAAGCGCGCGCAGAGTGCCTTCACCTTCTCATGCACCGCCTGCTCGGTCACGGCGCACCCCTCATCGCCCTTCTCGGCCACGGCCGTCAGAACCTCGTCGATCATCACGCCGATCGCACGAAACTCCTCGACACCGAAGCCACGCGCGGTCGCGGCCGGGCTGCCCAGACGGATGCCCGACGTCACCGCCGGCTTCTCCGGATCGAACGGCACGGCATTCTTGTTCGCCGTGATCCCGGCGCGCTCCAGGGCACGCTCGGCGGCACGACCCGTCACCTTCTTGGGCCGCAGGTCGACCAGCAGCAGATGGCTGTCGGTGCCGCCGGTCACGATGTCGAAGCCGCGCGCCAGCAGCGTCTCGGCCAGCACGTTGGCATTGGCCGCCACCGCTTCCTGATAGGTGCGGAATTCCGGCTGGAGGGCCTCACCGAACGCCACCGCCTTGGCGGCGATGACATGCATCAGCGGTCCGCCCTGCAGGCCGGGGAAAACCGCCGAGTTGATCTTCTTCGCCAGATCGGCATCGTTGGTCAGGATCAGCCCGCCACGCGGCCCGCGCAGCGTCTTGTGGGTGGTGCTGGTCACGACATGGGCGTGCGGCACCGGCGAAGGATACAGGCCGGCGGCCACCAGACCTGCAAAATGGGCCATGTCGACCATCAGGAAGGCCCCGACCTCGTCCGCGATGGCGCGGAAACGCGCGAAATCGATCACGCGCGGATAGGCCGAGCCCCCCGCCACGATCAGCTTCGGCCGCTCGGCACGCGCCAGGCGCTCCATCTCCTCGTAATCCAGCAGGCCGTCCTCGCGGCGAACGCCGTACTGCACCGCGTTGAACCATTTGCCGGAATAGTTCGGCGCGGCCCCATGCGTCAGATGGCCACCCGCCGCCAGGCTCATGCCCAGGATGGTGTCGCCGGGGCTGACCAGCGCCATGAAGGCGGCCTGGTTGGCATTGGCCCCCGAATGCGGCTGCACATTGGCGAACCCGGCACCGAACAGCGTCTTCACCCGCTCGATCGCCAGGGCCTCGACCTTGTCGACCTCGACGCAGCCACCGTAATAGCGCCGGCCCGGATAGCCCTCGGCATATTTGTTGGTCAGGACGCTGCCCTGGGCCTCCAGCACTGCCTGCGAGACCATGTTCTCACTGGCGATCAGCTCGATCCCGTCACGCTGCCGCTCCAGCTCGCCGGCGATCATCCCCGCCACGGCCGGATCACGGTCCGCAAG
Source organism: Gluconacetobacter takamatsuzukensis (assembly GCF_014174275.1). Lineage (GTDB taxonomy): Bacteria > Pseudomonadota > Alphaproteobacteria > Acetobacterales > Acetobacteraceae > Gluconacetobacter > Gluconacetobacter takamatsuzukensis. The sequence continues at coordinate 17,047 of NZ_JABEQK010000006.1, forward strand.
GGGGGCACGGAAATAGGACTGCAACCCGCTCTGGCTCAAATGGTCCGGCATCGTTATATTCTCCAAACTTTCGTGCAACGCTTCAGCCAGTCCCCGGAAGAATTCCCGTCGCCCGTGCCCACGCGTCATTGCAATTTTGCGCATTCTAGCGTCTCCACGCCGACGAGGCCACACGCCGAATAACCGACATCCGCCCGCCGGCCGCGCCGCGACCCGGTTTGTTCCTGTCCGACATTCCCTTATCAGGAGACGCCCTGCATGGCGCAGCCGCCAGTCACCCGTTCCAGCTCAAGCCTGCTTCGCCGCAAACGAATCGAAATTCCCTCCGATACGCAGGGCCTGCGGCGGGTCCTCGGCCCGGCCAGCCTGATCGCGCTGGGAATCGGCTGCACCATCGGCGCCGGCCTGTTTTCGCTGACCGGCATCGCCGCGTCCGAAAATGCGGGTCCCGCCGTGGTGCTGTCCTATATCGTCGCCGCGGTCGCCTGCGGCTTCGCCGGCCTGTGCTACAGCGAACTGGCCAGCATGATCCCCATCGCCGGCAGCGCCTACAGCTATGCCTACATGGCGCTGGGCGAGGTCGTGGCCTGGATCATCGGCTGGGACCTGGTGCTGGAATATGCCGTCGGCGCCGCCGCCGTGTCGGTCAGCTGGTCCCGCTACGTCGCGTCCTTATTGGGCAGTTGGGGCATCTCCCTCCCCCCCAGGCTGCTCGCCTCGCCCTTCGAGACGGTCGTGCTGCCCGACGGCAGCCACGTCACGGGGCTGATGAACCTGCCGGCGGCCTTCATCATCTGCGTCGTCTCGGCGCTGCTGATCCGCGGCGTGTCCGAATCGGCCCGCGTCAACGCCGTCATCGTGGTGGTGAAGCTCGCGATCATCGTCGCCGTCGTCGCGTTCGGCCTGCCCTATATCAAGACGGCGAACTACGTCCCCTTCATCCCGGACAATACCGGCACGTTCGGCCATTTCGGCCTGTCGGGCATCATGCGCGCGGCCGGCACCATCTTCTTCGCCTATGTCGGATTCGACGCCGTCTCCACCGCGGCGCAGGAGGCCCGCAATCCCGGGCGCGACATGCCCATCGGCATCCTGGGCAGCCTGCTGGTCTGCACCGTCGCCTATGTCCTGTTCTCGCTCGTGCTGACCGGCCTGGTGAATTACAAGGACATGCTGGGCGACGCCGCCCCGGTCGCCACCGCGATCGACCAGACCCCCTTCGCCTGGCTGAAGCTGGCGGTGAAGCTGGGCATCATCTGCGGCTTCACCTCGGTCCTCCTGGTCCTGCTGCTAGGGCAGAGTCGCGTGTTCTACGCCATGTCGCGCGACGGGCTGCTGCCACGCCTGTTCGCCTCCATCCATCCGCGCTGGCGCACGCCGTGGTATTCCAACCTGCTGTTCATGGTCCTGACCGGCGGGCTGGCGGCGTTCCTGCCCATCGACCAGCTCGCCCACATGACGTCGATTGGCACCCTGCTGGCCTTCGTCATCGTCTGTATCGGCGTCATGTTCCTGCGCCGCAGCGCTCCGGACATGGAACGCCGCTTCCGCGTGCCCGGCGGCCCGATCATCCCCATCCTCGGCATCGTCTGCTGCACCGCGGTCATGCTGTCGCTGGACGGGCTGACCTGGATCCGGCTGGGCGTATGGATGGCCATCGGCATGCTGATCTATTTCGGCTACAGCCGGCGCAACAGCCACCTGGCGCACGACGCCTGACCCGTCTCGGGCGCGGCGGGAATCTCCCCCGCGCCCGCGCATCTGGCCACCCTCGCGAACGCGTTCCATAATGCGCCGGTCATTTCCGGAGACCGCATCATGACGCTCGGCCAGTTTCCCACCACCCGTCTGCGCCGTAACCGCCAGGACCCGTTCACCCGCCGCCTGGTGGCCGAGACGACGCTGACGGTCGACAACCTGATCTGGCCGATCTTCGTCATGGAAGGCACCGACAGCCAGACCGACGTGGCATCGATGCCCGGCGTGCGCCGGGTCACGCTGGACCGGCTGGCCGCCCATGTCGAACCGGCGGCAAAACTGGACATTCCCGCCCTCGCCCTGTTCCCGATCACCCCCACCAGCCAGCGCGACGCAAAAGGGTCCGAGGCCGTCAATCCGGACAATCTGATGTGCCGCGCGGCCCGTCTGCTGAAACGCGAATTCCCCCATATGGGCCTGATCGGCGACGTGGCGCTCGACCCCTATACCGACCACGGACATGACGGGCTGATCCGCGACGGCTACGTCGTCAACGACGAATCGGTCGACGTGCTGTCGCGCCAGGCGGTCAACCAGGCGGCGGCGGGCATCGACATCATCGCCCCGTCCGACATGATGGACGGCCGCATCGGCGCCATCCGGCGCGACCTGGACGCCCAGGGGCTGGTCGGCACGCGGATCATGTCCTACGCCGCCAAATATGCCAGCGCGTTCTACGGCCCGTTCCGCGATGCGCTGGGCTCGGGCGGCCTGCTAAAAGGCGACAAGAAGACCTATCAGATGGACCCGGCCAACAGCGACGAGGCCCTGCGCGAAGTGGCACTGGACCTGGCCGAAGGCGCGGACATGGTGATGGTCAAGCCGGGCATGCCCTATCTTGACGTCATCCGCCGCGTCCACGAACGCTTCGCGGTACCCACCTTCGCCTACCAGGTCTCGGGCGAATACGCGATGCTGACCGCCGCCATGGAAAATGGCTGGCTGGACCCCGAGCGCACGATGCTGGAAAGCCTGCTGGCCTTCCGCCGCGCCGGCGCCAACGGCGTGCTGACCTATTTCGCGGTCGAGGCCGCGCGCCGCCTGCGCGAGGGCTGAGCCGGCGGCGGCGCCCCGTCACGCGCACGTCACAAATCGTCGTTTTCATGGCGGTTTGTGATGCAAGGCGGTGCCTTTGCCGTTACCATCGGTCCGGACCGGTGCCTCGCGACGCTTCAGGTTATCGTACGGGGCCCCTGTCACCATCGGCCCGTATGGGGCGCTGAAGCCTGTCGAGGAGGCGTATGACCTATACATCGCCGCGTCGTCCGCAGCTTTTCTACACGACCGCCCCCATGCCATGCCCCTATGTTTCCGGCCGCATGGAGCGCAAGGTCGTGACCGACATCGGCGGCCCGGACGCCGAACGGCTGCACAACCGCCTGTCCCGCGCCGGCTTCCGGCGCAGCCACACCATCGCCTACGCGCCGGTCTGTCCGTCGTGCAATGCGTGCGTGCCCATCCGGGTCCCGGTCGCGACCTTCAGCCCGGACCGGACGCAGCGCCGCACCTTGCGCCGCAACGCGACGATCGAAGGGTTCGAGGTCCCGGCCCACGCCACCACCGAACAATTCGTCCTGTTCCAGCGCTACCAATTCGCCCGCCACGCGGAAGGCGACATGGCGGCGATGAATTTCTACGATTACCGCGCGATGATCGAGGACACGCCCGTCGATACGGCGATGGTCGAATTCCGCACGCAAGAAGACCAGCTGGTCTGCGTCAGCCTGATCGACCGGCTGGATGACGGGCTGTCGGCGGTCTACAGCTTCTACGATCCCGGCATGGAAGAGCACTCGCTGGGCTCATACGCCATCATGCACCTGATCGCCTATGCCGGGCGCCTGGGCCTGCCCTATCTCTATCTGGGCTACTGGATCCGCGACAGTGCCAAGATGGCCTACAAATCCCGCTTCCGCCCGGCGGAAATCCTGCATCACGGCAGCTGGACGGCACTCGACCCGACCAACCTGCCCGCCAGCGGCGGCAACGCGACCCGCTTCCCCGCCGGCCTGCCGGAATAGCAGGCCGGCGAGGCCGGAAACCCGCCCTTACGCCTTCGGTCGAGGCTTGCGCGTCGCCCAGGCCGGCGCCGCCCGGCCGACATCCGCCCGCTTGCCCACATAATCGCGGAAATCGGCAAAGGGCCGCACCCGCGCCGGATCGGGCCACGCCACGCCCCCCGTGGACGAAAGGATGCACGCATCCAGCAGCCCGCCATCTTTGTATTTCTGCAAGGCCACGCCCAGCCCCCGCGCCATTTCCGGCAACTGCGCCACCGGAAAGACCAGCATGCGGTGATTCTGGCCCAGCACCACCACATGGTCGCCCTCGACCGGCAGGCAGATGCGCGCGCTCTCGTCATCCTTCAGGTTCAGCACCTGCCGCCCGGTGCGCTTTTCCGCCACCAGATCCTCGTCCCGGACCACCAGCCCACGGCCGGAACTCGACACCAGCAGATGCCGCTCGCCCTCGCGCACCGGAAACACCGCAATCACGTCCTCGTCGTTCGACAGCTCGGCCAGCAGACGGATCGGCTGGCCGTCGCCCCGGCCGCGCGGCAGGTCCGACGCCCGCAGCGTAAAGGCCCGTCCATCGGTGGCGAAGAAGCACAGCCGATCGGTGGACTGGCATTCCACCGACAGGCGGAACCCGTCCCCCTCCTTGAATTTCTGGGCCGCCGGATCGACCCCATGCCCCTTGACGGTCTTGACCCATCCATTGGCCGACAGGATCAGCGTCAGCGGCTCGCGCTCCACGGCCTCGACCACCGACACATCGATGGCGCGCGGCGGCGCCGCCAGCTCGGTGCGCCGCGCACCCAGCGCGCCGCTGCCGAACGCCTTGCGGATCTCCTTGATTTCCCCGCCGATCGTCTTCCAGCGCAGGGCCTCGCTTTCCAGCAGCGCGGTCAGACCCGCACGCTCGGCGGTCAGGTCGGCATGTTCCTTGCGGATCTCGATCTCTTCCAGGCGGCGCAGGCTGCGCAGCCGCATGTTCAGGATCGAATCCGCCTGCAATTCGGTCAGCGAGAAAGCCGCCATCAGCCCGGCCTTCGCATCGTCCTCCTCGCGAATGATGCGAATCACCTCGTCGAGGTTCAGATAGACCGCCAGGAACCCGTCCAGGATCTCCAGCCGCCGATCCACCGCCTGCAACCGGTAGCGGCTGCGGCGCTGCAACACCTCGTGCCGATGGTCCAGCCACGCCTGCAACACCTCGCGCAGGTCGCGCACGCCGGGCACCCGGTCGGCCCCCAGCACATTCATGTTCAGGCCGAACCGGCTCTCCAGCGGCGTGGCGCGGAACAGCGTCTCCATCAGCACTTCAGGCTCGACGCCACGCGTCTTCGGCTCCAGCACCAGACGGATGTCGGTGGTGCTCTCGTCGCGGATATCGCCCAGAAGCGGCAGCTTCTTCTGCTCCATCAGGTCGGCGACCAGCTCGATCAGGCGCGATTTCTGCACTTGGTACGGAATTTCCGTCACCACGATCTGCCAGGTGCCGAACCGCCCCTGCTCCACTGCCCAGCGGGCGCGGATGCGGATGCTGCCGCGCCCGGTCTCATAGGCCTGCAACAGCGTCGCGCGATCCTCGACCACCACGCCACCGGTCGGAAAATCCGGGCCCGGCATCAGCGCCAGCAGATCGGCCACGCTGGAATCGGGCTTGCGGACCAGCAGCATCGCCGCGTCGCAGATCTCACCGACATTATGGGGGGGAATGTTGGTGGCCATGCCCACCGCGATTCCCGCCGCGCCATTGGCCAGCAGGTTCGGAAAGGCCGCCGGCATCACGACCGGTTCCTCTTCCTCGCCATCGTAGGTCGGACGAAAATCGACCGAATCCTCGTCGATTCCCTGCAACAGCGCACGGGCGACCTCGGTCATCCGGGCCTCGGTGTACCGCATGGCCGCCGCGTTATCACCGTCGATCGAGCCGAAATTCCCCTGCCCCTCGACCAGCGGGTAGCGCACGGCAAAATCCTGCGCCAGCCGCACCAGCGCCTCGTAGACCGAGGCATCGCCATGCGGATGGTATTTACCGATCACGTCACCGACGACGCGGGCGCATTTCTTGAACCCCGAACTCGGGTCCAGCCGCAATTGCCGCATCGCGTAGATCATCCGCCGATGCACCGGCTTCAGCCCATCGCGCACGTCGGGCAGCGACCGCGACATGATGGTGGACATCGCATAGGCCAGGTAGCGTTCGCTCAACGCTTCCGCGAGGGGGGTCTCCTCGATATGGCCACTGGTTTCCACTGACATGCGCACTCCTCCTGTCCGGAGGAACAGATAGAGAAAACGCAGGATTTGTCCATCAGGCGGATGCAGGGCCAGTCGCCGGCCAACCGCCGCTCAGTCCGGCGCGGCCATCGCCCCGATCATGTCCGCCAGCCGCAGCCGCGCCGCCGGCAACGGCCGGTGATGCTGGCCGAAAGCGTCGCGGGCCAGAAAATGCCCCGTCAGCCGCAACCCGTCCTGCCAGTCGGTGCTGGTGCCCGGATCGGCCTCATCCAGAAACAGCGGCGGCAGGCGCAACAGGCGCGGCCGCCACGTCCCCGCCCCGGCGTCGCTGACCGCCCGCCCGGTCCGGGGCGACACCCAGGCCAGCCCGCCCGTCGCCCCCGTCACCGCACAGGCCGACAGATCGAGGCCATAGCCCAGGTCGCCCAGCAGGCAGGCTTCCCACCGCAACAGCGCGGCCATGCCGTTCCAGCCCGCCATCTCGGGGTCGAGGCTGATCAGCGCGAAGAAGCGGGTCAGAAGATGAAAGATGCGCGGATGGGGCTCGCGCTCCGGCAGGCTGCCATCGGCCACCGCGCAGACCGAGGCCAGCATGGCCAACGCCAGCGGTGCGGCCATCACCCGGGCCGCCGATCCATGCACCAGTTCGCCGGAAAGATTGCCCAACTGCTCGGGCAGGCGCCCGCGCCACACGGCACGGACCAGATTGCCCGGTTGCCACAAGGCCCGCCCGGCGCGCGCGGAACCGCCGCGCGACAGACCGTGGAACAACCCGTGCTCCTCGGTCAGCAGATGAACGATGGCGCTGCTCTCGCCATACGGGGCGGCAGACAGCACAAGGGCGGGTGCCTCCCATTCCATCAGGAAGGCCCCGCCCCGCTCATGCCGTATGCCGGGCGCCGATCAGGCGCCGGCGGCCTTCGCGACTTCCGCCGCGAAGTCGTTTTCTTCCTTCTCGATGCCCTCGCCGAGCTGGAAGCGCTCGAAGCCGATCAGCTTCGCGCCGGCCTTCTTGACGATCTCGCGCACCCGGCTCTCACCGTCATGCACCCACACCTGCTCCAGAAGAACGACTTCCTCGTAGAACTTGCGGATACGGCCATCGACCATCTTCTCAATGATCGCCTCGGGCTTGCCCGACGCACGCGCCTGCTCGACCAGCACGGCGCGCTCGCGCTCCAGCGAGGCCGGATCGACACTGTCGATATCCAGCGCGGCCGGACGGGTGGCGGCAACATGCATGCCGATCTGGCGACCCAGGGTCTCAAGCGCCTCGCTCTCCGACGGCGCCTCGATGGCGGCCAGAACGCCGATCTTGCCCAGGCCCGGACGAACGGCCGAGTGGATGTAGCTGGCCACGACGCCCGACGGCACGCTCAGCACGCGGGCGCGGCGGATCGACATGTTCTCGCCGATGGTCGCGATCAGGTGCGTCAGTTCGTCGGCAACCGTGCGGCCGCTCTCGAGCACGACTTCCTTGATCTTCTCCAGGTCCTCGCCAGCGGTCAGCGCGGCCTTGGCCACGGCCTCGACGAAACCCTGGAAGCTCTCGTTGCGGGCAACGAAATCGGTCTCGGCGTTCACTTCGACGATCGCGGCGCGGTTCGCGGCCGAAGCCACGGCAACCAGCCCCTCGGCCGTGACACGGCCCGACTTCTTCGCCGCGGCGGCCAGACCCTTCTTGCGCAGCCAGTCGATGGCCGCCTCGATCTCGCCGGCGGCCTCGTTCAGGGCCTTCTTGCAATCCATCATGCCGGCGCCGGTCTTCTCGCGAAGTTCCTTCACCAGGGCAGCGGTAATCTCCGCCATATCCGTCTCTCCTCAAGGCAGGGGCGCGCCCTGCCTTCCGGCCGGACGCGCCCGCGCTTTCATCATCATCAAGACCCCGTCCCGTGGATGGGCCGGGGTCCCTTCAGTCGATCCGCCGGGATCAGACCGCCGGGGCGGTCTCGGCTTCTGCCGCCGCAACTTCGGCGGCCGTGTCGATCGGCAGTTCCTCGGCAGCGCCGAAATCCTCGCCCGACGCGCCCAGCTCGGCCGAAATGCCGTCCAGCACCGCGCCCGACACCAGCTCGCAATACAGCGCGATGGCGCGGATGGCGTCGTCATTGCCCGGAATCGGGAAGGTCACGCCACGCGGGTCGGAATTGCTGTCCAGGATCGCGACGACCGGAATGCCCAGCTTGTTGGCTTCCTCGACCGCCAGCTTCTCCTTGTTCGTGTCGATCACGAACAGGATGTCCGGCAGGCCGCCCATTTCCTTGATGCCACCCAGCGAACGCTCCAGCTTCTCGCGGTTGCGGGTGATGTCCAGGATTTCCTTCTTCGTCAGGCCGTGCGTGTCGCCGCCCAGCATGTCGTCGATCTGGCGCAGGCGCTTGATCGAACCGGTGATGGTCTTCCAGTTCGTCAGCATGCCGCCCAGCCAGCGGTGGTTGACGTAATACTGGCCCGAACGCTTCGCGGCTTCGGCGATCTGGTCGGCGGCGGCGCGCTTGGTGCCGACGAACAGGACGCGGCCGCCACCGGCGACGGTGTCACGGATCGCCTTCAGGGCGCGGTCCAGCATCGGGACGGTCTGCTGCAGGTCGATGATATGGACCTGGTTGCGCACGCCGAACAGGAACGGCGCCATGCGCGGGTTCCAGCGACGGGTATGGTGTCCGAAATGGACGCCGGCTTCCAGCAGTTGGCGCATGGTGAAATCGGGCATAGCCATGGCGGCTGTATCCTTGGTCTTCTGGTTGTTCCTCCGCGAGGCCCCCGTCCCGCTTGGGGACACCAGAGGAATTGCCTCGCGTGCGAATTGCCGGTGTTTCCACCGACGGGGGTCCTATGGCCATTTTTGTCCCGCAATGCAAGCGGAACGTGGCAGAAAACCGCCTCTCAGCCCTGCTCCACGCGCGCCACACCCGCCACCGCCCGGATCGCCTGGGCCATGCGCGGTGTCACCCGATAGGCTCCGCGCAACGTGACCTCGACATCCCGCGTCTCGGCCACCGATGGCAGCAGCACGACCCTACCGCGCCCCCCCCGGCTATCGGCCAGGATATCGTGGATCGGCGACACCGCATCCTCACGGTCGAACCAGATGCGCAGTTCCGCCGCCGCGTCGGCCGCCGCCTGTTCCAGCGACACAACGTCACTGGCCGTAATGCGCAGCGCCTCGCCATCCAGTCGCAGATCCGCCGTCACCAGGATCGCGCTCCCGGCGGTCAGGATCTCGCGAGTGCGCGACAGAACCTCGGAAAACAGCGTGACCTCGCACCCGCCGCTGGAATCCGACAGCCGCACCCAGGCCATCTTGCTGCCGGTGCGCGTCGGCCGCTCCTTTCGGTCGACCACGCACCCCGCGATCTTCACGCGGGTCAGCCCCGCCTGCGCCGCCGCCTCCAGCCCCGTCGCCCGCACCGCCCCCAGCCGGCGCAGCAACGGCCCATAGGAATCCAGCGGATGAGCGGTCAGATGAAAGCCTATGGCCTCCGCCTCCATCCCCAACCGCTCGAATTCCGGCCAGTCGGCCACGTCGGGCAGCCGCAACGGCTCGGGCGCCGGCGTCGCGCCACCACCGCCGAACAGGCCGATCTGCCCGCTGGCCGCCTCCTCCGCCTGCGCATTCGCCCGGCGCAGCACGGTTTCCGCCGCCATCGCGACCAGATGCCGGTTCGGCGTGATGGTATCGAAGGCCCCGGCCTTGGCCAGATTCTCGATCTGCATCTTGTTCAACTGGCGCGGATCGACCCGCGCCGCCAGATCGGCCAGATCCGCGAACGGCCGCACGCCGCGCGAGGCCGCCAGTGCCTCCATCGCCGAAAACCCGACCTTCTTCACCGCCGCCAGCGCATACCGGATGCCCAGCCGCCCGTCCTCCAGCCGCTCGACGGTAAAATCCGCGCCCGAGGCATTGATGTCGGGCGGCAGCACCGGAATCCCCAGCCGCTCGGCTTCCTGCCGCAGGGCCGCCAGCTTGTCGGTCTTTTCCCGCGCCAGCGACATGCACGCGGCCAGGAAGGGCACCGGATGGTTCGCCTTCATCCACGCCGTCTGGTACGACACCAGCGCATAGGCGGCAGCATGGGATTTATTGAACCCATAATCCGCGAACTTGGCCATCAGGTCGAAGACCTCGACCGCCTTTTCCCGGTCGATGCCCCGCCCCACCGCACCTTCGGTAAAGATCTCGCGCTGCGTATCCATCTCGGCGCGGATCTTCTTGCCCATCGCGCGACGCAGCAGGTCGGCGCCGCCCAGGCTGTAGCCCGCCATCTTCTGGGCGATCTGCATCACCTGCTCCTGATAGACCATGATGCCGTAGGTCTCTTCCAGGATCGAGCGGATCTCCTCGTGCGGCGGCTCCCATGCTTCCCCATGCTTGCGGCGGCAGTAATCGGGAATATTCGCCATCGGCCCCGGCCGATACAGCGCCACCGCCGCGATCAGGTCTTCCAGCCGTGTCGGGCGCATCTGTTTCAGCACGTCGCGCATGCCGGCACCTTCGAACTGGAACACGCCGCCGGTATCGCCGCGCGCCAGCATCTCGTAGGTCAGCGCATCGTCCAGCGGCAGGGCCGACAGCTCCACCGTCTCGCCCAATCCCTTGAGAAACTGCACCGCGCGTTGAAGGATCGTCAGCGTGGTCAGGCCCAGGAAGTCGAACTTCACCAGCCCCGCCTGCTCGACGAACTTCATGTTGTATTGCGTTACCAGCATGTCGCTCTTCGGATCGCGATAGAGCGGCACCAGTTCGACAAGCTGGCGGTCGCCGATCACCACCCCGGCGGCATGGGTGCTGGCATGCCGATACAGGCCTTCGAGCTGCTGGCCGATCTCCAGCAGCCGGCGGATCGCCTCGTCGTCGTCCCGCATTTCCTGCAACCGGGGCTCGCCCTCTATCGCCTGTTTCAGGGTCACGGGCTTGGCCGGATTGTTCGGAATCAGTTCCGCGACCTTGTTGACCATGCCGAACGGCAGGCCCAGCACCCGGCCCACATCGCGCACGGCGGCCCGCGCCTGCAATTTTCCAAAGGTGATGATCTGCGCCACCCGGTCGGGCCCATATTCCCCCCGCACGTAGCGAATCACCTCGTCCCGCCGGTCCTGGCAGAAATCGATATCGAAATCGGGCATCGACACGCGCTCGGGGTTCAGGAACCGCTCGAACAGCAGGTTGAAGGGAATCGGATCGATATCCGTGATCGTCAGCGCCCAGGCGGCCAGCGACCCCGCCCCCGATCCACGCCCCGGCCCCACCGGAATATCATGCGCCTTCGCCCACTGGATAAAGTCGGCAACGATCATGAAATAGCCGGGGAACCCCATCTTCGCGATGATGTCGAGCTCGAAGGTCAGCCGGTCGCGATAGACCTGCCTGGTCTCCTCGTCCATCGTCATCCGCGCAAGGCGATGCTCCAGCCCCTCGGCCGCCATCGCGCGCAGCGTTTCCTCCTCGGTCGCACCAGGCTGCACCTTGGGGCAGACTGGCAGCAGCGGCTTGCGCGTCTCGACCCGCACCGCGCAGCGCCGGGCGATGGCCAGCGTGTTGTCGCAGGCCTCCGGCAGGTCCGCGAACAATTCGCGCATCATCTCGGGCGGCTTGAACCAGTGCTCCGGCGTCACGCGCCAGCGGTCGCGCTCCGCGATCGTCCGGCCCTGCGCGATGCACAGCAGCGCATCATGCGCCTCGTACATTCCCGGATCGGGAAAGAAGCATTCATTGGTCGCCACCAGCGGCAGGCCCAGCCGGTCGGCCAGCGCGATCATGCCCGGCTCCACCGCCTGCTCGACCGGCAACCCATGGCGATGCAGTTCCACCGCCAGCCGGTCGCCGAACGCCTCGCGCAAAGTCTCCAGCAGGCGCGCGGCCTCCTCCTGCTGCCCATCGGCCAGCAGACGAAACAACGGCCCCCGCGTGCCCCCGGTCAGCAGGATCAGCCCTTCGGCCCGCGCGCACAGCGTCTCCAGCGGCACGGTCGGTTCCGCGGTATCGCCCTGCAAAAACCCCTGCGAGGACAGATATTGCAGGTTCATCAACCCGATATCGTTCTGCGCCAGCAGCACCACCGGCTCGGCCGGCAGCCCCGGCTTGTCCCCGCGCGGCGGCAGGCCGATCTGGCAGCCGATGATCGGCTGCACCCCCTTGCCCGAGCAATATTGCGAGAATTCAAGCGCGCCGAACAGATTGCCCGTATCGGTGATCGCCACCGCCGGCATCCGCATGTCCTTCGCCAGACCGGCGATATCCGGCACCCGGATCGCCCCCTGGCTCAGCGAATAGGCGGAATGGACACGGAGATGGACGAAATCGGCATAGGACATACCGGCAATTCTATCACAAGGCAGGCGTTCTTTTTTTGAAAAAAAGAACCAAAAAACGTCTGATCCATTCAGGAGCTTTGTGCTTGCGCCTGAGAATGTCCCGAACGGATCAAAAGTCTTTTTGCTTCTTTTTCTTCAGAAAAAGAAGAGGACTCTTCCCCTTAAAGACTCAGATCCACCAACTGCCCATCACGCAGGGTCACAACCCGATCCATCCGCGCCGCCAGCTCCTCGTTATGGGTCGCAATCAACGCCGCCACCCCCTGCCCGCGAACCATATGCAGCAACTCGTCGAACACAGCCCCAGACGTATTCACGTCCAGATTCCCCGTCGGCTCATCGGCCAGCAGAATGCCCGGCCGGTTGGCCAGGGCCCGGGCAATCGCCACACGCTGCTTCTCCCCACCCGACAGCCGCCCGGGCAGATGATCCAGCCGATGCGCCAGCCCGAACGAGCCCAGCAGCGCCTCCGCCCGCACCCGCGCATCGGCACGGCTGACCCCGGCGATCAACTGCGGCAGCACCACATTCTCCCGCGCCGTGAATTCCGGCAGCAGATGATGCGCCTGATAGACAAAGCCGATCATGCGGCGACGGATCGCGGTGCGTTCCAGATCGCCCAGCCGCCCGGCATCCTGCCCGCCGACGATCACCTCGCCCGCATCGGGCGATTCCAGCAGCCCCGCCAGATGCAGCAGCGTCGATTTGCCGGTTCCCGAAGGTGCGACCAGCGCCACGATCTCACCTGCCCGCAGGGTCAGGTCGACACCGCGCAGCACATCCAGCCGCTCGTCGCCACTGCGAAAGGTGCGGCGCACATCGCGCAGCACCAGCGGGGTCGCGGATGCATCATTCATGGCGCAGGGCCTCCACCGGATCAGTCCGCGCGGCACGCCACGACGGATAGAGCGTCGCCAGCAGCGACAGCACCAGCGCCATGCCGATCACCTCGAACACCTGCGGCCAGACCAGCTTCGCGGGCAGCCGCTCCAGGTAATAGATCTCCGGATTGAACAGGTTGGTACCGGTCAGCGATTGCAGGAACTGGCGAATGCGCTCGATGTTCAGGCAGAACACGATCCCGATCGCGGTGCCGATCGCCGTCCCCGTCACCCCGACCGAGGCCCCGCACATCAGGAAGATGCGCATGATCGCCCCGCGCGTGGCACCGATGGTGCGCAGCACCGCAATGTCGCCGGTCTTGTCCTTCACCATCATGATCAGCGACGAGATCACGTTGAACGCCGCCACCAGCACGATCAGCGTCAGGATCAGGAACAGCACGTTCTGCTCCACCTGCACCGCACCGAAGAACGCATTGTTGCTCTGCGTCCAGTCCAGCACCCGCACGCGCGGATCGCCGACAACCGCCTGCTCGATGGCCTGACGCACCGGCCGCACATTCGTCGGGTCCTGCGTCATCACCTGGATCTGCGTCACCTGCCCCGGCATCTCGAAATAGATCTGCGCGGCGGCCAGCGGCAGAAACACATAGCCCACATTGTAATCGTTCATGCCGGCATCGAAGATGCCGACCACATGATAGGCCCGGATGCGCGGCATGGTGCCGAACGGCGTCGCCGCCCCGTTGGGCGAGATCAGCGTGATCTTGGACCCCACCGACAGCCCCGCCCGCTCGGCCAGCGTCACACCGATGATGATCGCATCATTTCCGACAAACTTGTCCAGCGACCCGGCAACCAGCGAATCGCTGACCTCATGCAGGTCCCGCAGCCCCTGCATGCTCATGCCCCGCACCATGCCGCCGGCATTGTACGAGCCCGAATTCAGCAGCGCCTGCCCCTCGATCAGCGGCGTCGCATTCACCACCCCGGGCACCTGGCGCACGGTGGCGGCCAGATCGTCGTAATCGCCGATGGTCCGCGTCACGCCGAACAGGCTCAGGTCACCGTTCAGGCCCAGGATCCGCCCCATCAGGTCGGCCTTGAACCCGTTCATCACCGACATGACGATAATCAGCGTCGCCACACCCAGCGCGATGCCGACCAGCGAGAAAATGGCGATGACCGATACAAACCGCTCGCCCTTGCGGGCGCGCAGGTACCGGCCGGCAACCGCCCGTTCGAACGGACCGAACATGGATCAGCCCCCGAGGATACGCGCCAGGGCCTCATCCACCGGCAGTTCCAGGCGCGTGCCGTCGGCGCGGCGCTTCAGTTCGACCACGCCCTCCTTGGCCCCGCGCGGCCCGACGATGACCTGCCACGGATGGCCCATCAGGTCGGCATCGGCAAACTTCACACCCGCGCGCTCGCCCCGGTCGTCGTACAGGAAGGTCTCCGGCGACGCGGCATAGATCTTCTCGCAGATGGCGTCGCAGGTCGCATCGCCCGATTTCAGGTTCAGGATCGCGGCGCGGAACGGCGCCACGCTGTCGGGCCAGATGATGCCATTCTCGTCATGGCTGGCCTCGATGATCGCGGCCACCAGGCGCGAGACGCCGATCCCGTACGACCCCATCTCCGGATAGAGCGGCGCCCCATCCGGCCCGCTGACGGTAATCCCCATCGATTCGGTATATTTGCGGCCGAAATGGAAGATATGCCCGACCTCGATGCCCCGGCCCTCGCGCCGGCGCTCGTCCGGCACATCCGCCCAGGCGGCCTCGTCATGCTTCTCGTCCGTCGCGGCATAGAACGACGTCATGCGGGTAAAGAACCGGTCCAGCGATTCCCGGTCGTCGATATCCACCGCCTCCGACAGCCAGTCCTGCGCCTCGAACGCACTGTCGAAGAACACACCGCTTTCGCCGGTCGGCGCCAGAATCAGGAATTCATGGCTCAGTTCGCCGCCGATCGGCCCGGTATCGGCCACCATCGGGATCGCCTTCACGCCCAGCCGCTGGAAGGTGCGCAGATAGGCCAGCATCATCCGGCGATAGGTATCGACCGCCGAGGCATAATCGGCATCGAAGCTGTAGGCGTCCTTCATCAGGAACTCGCGCCCGCGCATCACGCCGAAGCGCGGCCGGACCTCATCGCGGAACTTCCACTGGATATGGTACAGCGCCTGCGGCAACTCGCGGTAGGATTTGACCACCTGCCCGAACAGGTCGGTGATCATCTCCTCGTTGGTCGGCCCGTACAGCAGCTCGCGCTCATGCCGGTCCTGGATGCGCAGCATCTCCGGGCCATAGGCGTCATAACGGCCCGACCGCTTCCACAATTCGGCGGACTGGACGGTCGGCATCAGCAATTCCTGCGCCCCGATCGCATCCTGCTCCTCGCGCACGATACGCGCGATGTTCTGTAGCACGCGCCATCCCGCCGGCAACCAGGCATAGATCCCCGCCGCCGTCTGGCGGATCAGCCCGGCCCGCAACATCAGCCGGTGGGAAATGACCTGCGCCTCGGCAGGATTCTCCTTGAGAGTGGGCAGGAAGCCGCGCGACAGACGCATACCGTTATCAACCTCGAAAAACCGGCGCAGCGCCGGGTGGATCGTTATTCAGGACAAGAGGAATACGCCAGAATCCCCGCCGCCGCCATGTCTGCCGATGCGGCCCGCGCACACCCAACTGTGAAGGGTTCAGTCCGCCCGGGCCTGTTCAACAAGCGCGTGAGGCAGGTGACAGGCCCAGCCAGGACTCATAAAGTGCGCCCACCCAATCCGGAGGAAACGCCGGGTTTAGGGAAAAAACGTCCAGGGCCGGCAGGAAGGGCAACAGCGCACCTTTCTGCCGCAACCCTCGCAAAGCCCCCGATGTCCCGGATCCGCAACCGCCCGGATTCAGATCGCAGGCGACACCCGGTCAATCGACAGGATGACCGGCCGCCCGGTCCCTGGAATCCGCATGCGCATTCCAGAGACCCGAGAGTCGATCAGACCCGCAGCAGATGCACGTCGACCAGCGGCCGCTTCTGCAGTTTCCGTCCCAGCGCACGCCGCAGCGCCGTCTTCGCCGCCTCACGGAACGTATTGTCGTCCCGGCGCAGCTCGTCGGGGATCTCGTCCAGCGCATTGCCGAATTCTTCCGTCAGGCGGGTGGTCTCGGAATCCTCCGGGTCCAGCAGCCCGGGCGCGCTCACCTTCGGGTCGCCGATCAGATAGCCTTCGTCATCCACCGCGAAGCTGCCCATCACGATGCCGTTGAACAGCATGCGCCGGCGCGCGGCCAGCACGCCGCCATTCATCGGCAGCAGCCGCCCGCCATCCAGCACCAGCCGGCCGGTCGGCGCGGTATCCACCACCTCGACCGTGCCCGGTGCCAGGTTCAGGATGTCGCCATCCTCCAGCAGGATCGGCAGCACGCCCTTTTCGCGGGCAATGGCGGCATTGGCCGTCAGATGGCGCCATTCGCCATGCACCGGCACCGCAAAGCGCGGCCGCACCAGGTCGAACAGCTTCCGCACATCGCCGCCCGTGGCATGGCCGGACACATGGACCAGATGGTCACGGTCGGTCAGCACCCGCACGCCGCGCCGGGTCAGGTTGTCCTGCACCTGCATCACCGCCTGCTCGTTGCCGGGGATCATGCGGCTGCTGTAGATGACCGTATCCCCCTCACCCAACGAGATGTTGGGGTGGCTGTCGCTGGCAATGCGCGACAGGGCCGAACGCGGCTCGCCCTGGCTGCCGGTGATGATCATCACCACTTCGTTGTCGGGCAGCGAATTGGCTTCCTGCTCGGACAGAAAGGGCGGCACATCGGCCAGATAGCCGCATTCCCGTGCCGACACGTCCAGGTTGCGCAGCGAACGGCCAACGATCACAACCGACCGGCCGGCCGCCTGCGCCGCCTTGGCGATGGTCTCGATACGGGCCACGTTGCTGGCAAAGCAGGTCACGGCAATGCGTCCGCTCAGCGACCCGATCAGGTCGGTCATGCTCCGCCGCACATCCGATTCCGACGCCGAGGGCCCCTGCGTCATCACATTGGTGCTGTCGCACACCATGGCCAGCACGCCCTCGTCGCCCAGGGCTTCGAAGGCCGCGATATCGGTGGGCGGGCCCACCATCGGCTGGGGGTCGAATTTCCAGTCGCCGGTATGCACCACGATGCCATGGGGCGTGCGCAGCACTACCGCCTGGGCCTCGGGCACCGAATGCGTCACCGGGATGAAGCGCAGGTCGAACGGTCCGACATTGAAGGCACCGCCAGGGGCGATGACATGGATCTTCACCTGCTGGTTCAGATGCGCCTCGCCCAGCTTGCGGCGCAGCACCGAGGCCGCGAAGGGTGTGGCATAGATCGGGCAGCCCAGGCGCGGCCACAGATGGGCCACCGCCCCCAGATGGTCTTCATGCGCGTGGGTAATGACCAGCCCCGCTAGATCGGCCTTGCGGTCGACGATAAAGACCGGGTCCGGCATCAGGATCTCGGCCTCGGGCGTATCGTTGCCGGAAAAACCGATGCCGCAATCGATCGCCAGCCAGGTGGACCCCAGCCGGTAGAGATTCAGATTCATGCCGATCTCGCCCGTTCCGCCCAGGGGCAGAAAGGCCAGACCATCATTGGTGTCGTTCATAATCTATCCTTTTGTACCAACACGAATCATGACGGGAAAACAGTCCCTTCATGGGAATATGCATATAGGGGCGGCCGCATGGCCCTCGGTGGGCCTGCCGGCATCTCTCCCCTCGCGGACAGCAATCCTGTCCATCAGACTCCAACGCCCCTCCTGGGGGCAATCCCGCCGCGTCCGGCCGCGCGGTCCGGCGGATCGGAGCCGGGAACCATCCGTTCCCGCTCGACGATCATCGACCCCGTGCGACCCTAAAACCCTGACCGGCCGTCAGGTTCCCGTGCCCCCCGACGCCCCGGCGGCGTCGCGGTCCAGCAGCAGGATCTCGCCGGTCGAAATCCGTTTCACCCCCTCGGCACAACGCAGCAGGAGCATCCCCTGCGCGTCCAGGCCGACGAACGAACCTTCTAACTGCCCGCTTTCGCCGCGCACTACAAGTCTGGTGCCTACAGGGTGGGCACGCTCCAGCCATGCCGTGCGCAGAACATCGAACCCACGGTCCCGCCAGACAGCCTGCCAGCGATCCAGTTCGGCACAGATCCCACGGGCCACAAGCTCGGGCTCCGGCGCGGTTCCGTAGTCGGCGACACAGGCCAGCGCCCGCCCGGCAATCGAAGGCACCGCCCGCAGATTGGCCCCGAACCCGATGACCAGCCACCGCCCCGTGGCATCGCTCCCGCTCTCGATCAGGATACCGGCGGTCTTGCGTCCGGCCAGCAGCAGATCGTTGGGCCATTTCAGCCGCAACAGGGCCGGATCGTCGATCCACGGCAGGATCGCCCCATGAAAGGCCAGCCCGGCCACGAACGGCCAGAGCCCGACCGCCCCATCCACCCCGGCGGGGCGCAGCAGAACCGAGAAAGCCAGATTGCCGCCGGGGTCCTGCCAGTCGCGCCCCCGGCTCCCCCGGCCGCTGGTCTGCCGGCGGGCCATGACCGCCAGCCCCGCCTCCGCTCCCTGCCCCGCCTGCGCGATGCAGTAATCGGAGGTCGAGCCCAGCTCGTCATATATCTCAAGGCGCCAGGCCGTCCCGCCCGGCGCCGTACCCGCACTCACCTGAACAGGGCCTGTGCCGCCGCCTGGGCCGCCGTCGAAACCGGCCCCAGCACGATCAGGAACCCGGCCGTGGCAATCCCCATCCCGACCGAGACGAAGGACAGCGACAGCGGCCGCCGGTCGAGCGGCGCCGCCGCCTCGTCGAAGAACATCACCTTGATGATGCGCACATAGTAATAGGCACCGATCACGCTGCTGACGACACCGACCGCCGCCAGACCGAACAGATGGGCATTGATCGCGGCATAGAACACCATCAGCTTGCCGAAGAACCCGGCCAGCGGCGGCGCCCCCGCCATGCTGAACATGAAGATCGCCATCGCCGTCGCCAGCCCCGGATCGGTACGGCCCAGCCCGGCCAGGTCGGCAATCCCCGTCACCGCACGCCCCTTGCGACGCATGGCGATGATCACGGCAAAGGCCCCGACATTCATCAGCAGATAAGTGGTCAGATAGACCAGTGTCCCGCGCATGCCCTCTTCGGTACCGGCCGACAGGCCCATCAGCGCATAGCCCATATGGCCGATCGAGGAATAGGCCATCAGCCGCTTGATATCGGTCTGTGGAATGGCCGCCAGCGAGCCGAACAGCATCGACACGATCGAAATGGCCTCAATCAGGATCTGCCATTGCGGCGCGACGTGGCCGAACGGCCCCGCCATCACCCGCAGCAGCAGCGCAAAGGCCGCGATCTTCGGCGCACCGGCCATGAAGGCCGTCACCGGCGTCGGCGCACCCTGGTAGACGTCAGGCGTCCACATATGGAACGGCACCGCCGAGAGCTTGAAGGTCAGGCCCGCCAGCATGAACACGATGCCGATCATCAGCCCCATCGGCACGGCCGAGGTGGCACTGAGCGCCGTCTGGATGGCGCCATATTCCATGGTGCCGGCAAAGCCGTAGACCAGCGCCGAACCGTAGAGCAGCAGGCCAGAGGCCAGCGAACCGAGCACGAAATATTTCAGCCCCGCCTCGGCGCCCCGCACATCGTCCCGCGCGAAGGCGCAGAGGATGTAGATGGCCAGCGACGACAGTTCCAGCCCGATGAACAGCGTCATCAGATTACCCGACGATGCCATCATCATGGTGCCGAGGGTCGAGAACAGCAGCAGGACCGGGAATTCGAACCGCTCCACCTTCAGTTCCCGCGCATAGCCCACGGTCAGCATCGTCGCCAGCGCACCGCCGGCCAGGCTGAGCAGCTTCATGAAGCGGGCAAAGCTGTCATTGACGAAGATGTGGTTGTAGCCGGTCCCGTCCGGCGACACCACGACCAGGAACGCGGTCAGGACGAAGGCGCCGATCGTCAGCATGGAGCAGGAGAGGAAGGGCTGCCCCTTCTTTTGCACCACCCCGAAGACGAGGATCGCGAGGCCGCACAGCGCCAGGACGATTTCCGGCAGAGCAAGTGTCCAGTTCATCGGTTCAAACCCGTTCCCGGAGATCAATGGAAGACCAGCAGGGTGGAGACGAGCACCACCAAGCCGATCAGCATCGTGAAGGCATAGATCGCGATCGAACCGGTCTGGGTCCGCACCGCCTGCGCGGCGGTGCCCGCCGTCATCCGGGCCAGACCGTGGGGAATCCCCTCGATCACCCCTTCGTCCGCGCCCTTCCACAGCAGGTTGGCCAGCGCGCGATACGGCCGCACGAACAGATGGTCATACAGTTCGTCGAAATACCATTTGTTCAGCAGGAACAGGTAGATCGGCCGCAGGCTGGTCGCGAACGACGCCGGAATGGTCGGGCTGGCCACATAGCACAGATAGGCAACCAGAATCCCCAGCACCCCGGCAAAGGTCGGCACCAGCGCAATCAGTTCCGGCGTCTGTTCCAGTGTCGCGATGATGGTATTGCCCGGCGCGTTGACGATCGCCCCGTTCCAGAAGGCCGCCTGGCCCTCGCCGACATAGTACGGCGCCAGCAGCAGGCCGGCCAGTACCGCGCCGACCCCCAGCAGGACCAGCGGCAGCGTCATCCACGCCGGGCTCTCATGCGCGCCCTCGTGCAGGTGGGCATCGCGCGGCGTGCCGTGGAAGACCAGGAAGATCAGGCGCCAGCTATACAGCGCGGTGATGAAGGCGGTGACACAGCCCAGCGTCCAGCCATAGAAGCCCAGGCTGCTATGGGCCATCCAGGTCGCCTCCAGGATCGCATCCTTGGACCAGTAGCCGGCGAACGGGAAGATCCCGGCCAGCGCCAGGCTGCCCAGCCACATCGCGCCATAGGTCAGCGGGATCTTCTTCCACAGCCCGCCCATGCGGAACATGTTCTGTTCGTCATGCACGGCATGGATCACCGACCCCGCACCCAGGAACAGCAGCGCCTTGAAGAAGGCATGCGTCGTCAGGTGGAACATCGACGCCTGATAGGCCCCGGCCCCAACCGCCATGAACATGTAGCCCAGCTGCGAGCAGGTCGAATAGGCGATGGTGCGCTTGATATCCGGCTGCACCAGCCCGACCGTGGCGGCGAAGAAGCAGGTCGTCGCCCCGATGAACAGGATGAACGCCTTGGTATCGGGGGCGAACTCGACCAGCGGCGACATCCGCGCCATCAGGAACACGCCCGCCGTCACCATGGTCGCGGCATGGATCAGGGCGGAGACCGGCGTCGGCCCCTCCATCGCGTCCGGCAGCCAGGTGTGCAGGAAAAGCTGCGCCGACTTGCCCATCGCGCCGACGAACAGCAGCAGGCAGATCGTCTCGTAGATCCGATGCGTGCCGAACAGCGTATAGGTATCGTCACCATGCGCCGGCACCAGCGCGAAGATATTGTCGTACGTCACCGAGCCGAATTCGACGAACAGCAGCGCGATCCCGACCATGAAGAACAGGTCGGCAACGCGGTTGACCACAAAAGCCTTGATCGCGGCGGCGCAGGCGCTGGGGCGGTCGTACCAGTAGCCGATCAGCAGGTAGCTGGCCAAGCCAACGCCTTCCCAGCCGAAGAAGAGCTGGATCAGGTCGTTCGACGTCACCAGCATCAGCATGGCGAAGGTAAACAGCGAGAGGTAAGAGAAGAACCGATAGGTCGGGATCGTCTCATGCCCCATATAGCCGATGCTGTAGATGTGCACGAGGGCCGAGACCGCCGTGACCATGGCGACCATCGACAGCGACAGCGTGTCCAGCCGCAGCGTCCAGGCGGCATGGAAGCTGCCGGCGCGGATCCAGTCCGCCAGTTGCACCACCACCGGCATGCCGCCGGCATGCATCGCGGTAAACAGCGCGCCGCTGCCGCACAGGGCCGCGATCACCATCACGGACGTGGTCAGCGCCTTGGCCGGCCCGTCGCCCATCATCCGTCCGAACAGGCCCGCCACCATGCAGGCGAACAAGGGTGCCAGGACCGCGATCTCGAAGAGGGTAGATGCCGTTTGCATGGCCCGCTCAGCCCTTCATCATGGTGATGTCTTCGACCTCGATCGAACCGCGATTGCGGAAATAGACCGTCACGATCGCCAGCCCGATGGCGGATTCGGCCGCCGCGATGGTCAGGACGAACAGGGTGAAGACCTGCCCGGACAGATCGCCGAGCGCAGAGGAAAACGCGACGAAATTCAGGTTCGCCGACAGCAGGATCAGTTCGATCGACATCAGGATGATGATGACGTTCTTGCGGTTCAGGAAAATGCCGAACACACCCAGAACCAGCAGGATGGCACTGACCGTCAGATAGGGCCCGATGCCGATGCTTCCCAGTCCGCCGGTCATTGCGCCAGCCCTCCATGATTGTCGGCGCCGTGCCCGCTCTCGGGCGCCCCGTCGGCCGGGGCCGCCCCGGCCGGCTTGCCCTGGGGCACGGGCTCGGCCGTCACCCCGTACGATCCGGGAACCGACGCGATGTAGTAGGATTGCTCGGGCCGGCGGAAGCCGCCATTGGCGGCCACCCCCTGCCCCAGCGGCACGGTCATCATGGCGAGCGTATCCGCCGCCGTGCGCTCGTGCTGCCGGTCGATGTTCTGCCGGCGCCCCATCGGCCGTTCGCGCAGCGTCAGCACGATGGCACCGATCATCGCCACCAGCAGCACCAGGCCGCAGGCCTCGAACAGGAAGACATAGTGCGTATACAGCACGTCACCCAAGGCCGCTGTATTGGTTCGGCCCGGCGCCGCCACCACATGCGGAACCGAGGCGATATCGGCCGCCACCTGCCAGTGGCTGAAGGCCAGCGCCAGTTCCGCCAGAAGCACCAGTCCCACGGCCGCCCCGAAGGGCGCGTAACGCTGCAACCCTTCGCGCATCTGCGCGAAGCGGACATCCAGCATCATCACGACGAACAGGAACAGCACCGCGACGGCGCCGACATAGACAATGACCAGGATCATCGCCAGGAATTCGGCACCCGCGACCAGGAACAGACCCGCGGCATTGAAAAAGGCGAGGATCAGGAACAGCACGGAATGAACGGGGTTGCGCGCGCTGACCACCATTCCGGCCGACAGGACCAGTACCGTCGCGAACACGTAGAAGACGATTTGGGTCATCATCGGTGACCTTCCTGCCGCATGGCTCTTTTCTCCCGCTGCCTCACTGGCTCGGCGGCCTCAACGATAGGGCGCATCGAGTTCCAGCCGTCGTGCCAGGACACTTTCCCAGCGGTCGCCGTTCGCGAGCAGCTTGTCCTTGTTGTACATGAGTTCCTCGCGCGTCTCGGTCGCGAACTCGTAATTCGGCCCCTCGACGATCGCATCGACCGGGCAGGCTTCCTCGCACAGGCCGCAATAGATGCATTTCGTCATGTCGATGTCGTAGCGCGTGGTGCGCCGCGACCCGTCATCGCGCGGTTCGGATTCGATCGTGATCGCCTCGGCCGGGCAGGTCGCCTCGCACAGCTTGCAGGCAATGCAGCGCTCCTCGCCGTTCGGATAGCGGCGCAGCGCATGTTCACCGCGGAAACGGGGCGACAGCGGCCCCTTTTCGTAGGGATAGTTGATCGTCACCTTGGGTTTGAAGAAGGCCCGCAGCGTCGCTCCCATGCCGGCCACCAGCTCGGCCAGCAGGAAGGAACGGACCGTTCGGTCAAGAGTGCCCATCAGCTCGCTCCTCCCTGGGGCAACAGCCCGGTGGCCAGCAGGAAGCCCGCCGTCAGCACCATCCACACCAGCGAGAGCGGGAGGAACACTTTCCACCCCAGCCGCATCAGCTGGTCGTAGCGGTAGCGCGGGAACGTCGCGCGCACCCAGATGAAGACGAACAGGCAGAACAGGATTTTCGCAATCAGCCACAGCGGCCCCGGGATCCAGGTAAAGGGCGCGATCCCGATCGGCGGCAGCCAGCCACCGAGGAACAGGATGCTGACCAT
Source organism: Gluconacetobacter takamatsuzukensis (assembly GCF_014174275.1). Taxonomy (GTDB): domain Bacteria; phylum Pseudomonadota; class Alphaproteobacteria; order Acetobacterales; family Acetobacteraceae; genus Gluconacetobacter; species Gluconacetobacter takamatsuzukensis. Next base: position 41,216 of record NZ_JABEQK010000006.1, read on the forward strand.
GCCCGACATCAGGAACATGTTGGCATATTCGCCCAGGAAGAAGAGGCCGAAGGCCAGCGCCGAATATTCGACGAAGAATCCGGCCACCAGTTCACTCTCGCCCTCGGGCAGGTCGAACGGCGCGCGATTGGTTTCCGCCAGCGCCGAGATGAAGAAGATGATGAACATCGGGAACATCGGCAGGCAGAACCAGACATGGCGCTGCGCCAGCACGATGTCGTTCAGGTTCAGGCTACCCACCGCCAGCAGCACCGACACGATCACCAGGCCGATCGAAACCTCGTACGACACCATCTGCGCCGCGGCACGCAGGCCGCCGAGAAAGGCATATTTCGAATTCGACGCCCAACCCGCGATCAGCACGCCATAGACACCCAGCGACGAGATCGCGAGCAGATACAGCACCCCGACATTGATATTGGCGATCGCCCACCCGTCATTGGTCGGGATCACCGCCCAGGCGGTCATGGCCAGCGAAAAGGTCAGGAACGGCGCGAACAGGAACAGGAACCGGTTGGCCCCAGACGGGATCACCGTTTCCTTGGTGATCATCTTGATCGCGTCGGCAAAGGCCTGGAGCACGCCGAACGGGCCATTGACGTTCGGCCCCTTGCGGAGCTGCATCGCCGCCATGACCTTGCGTTCGGCCAGCGTCAGATAGGCCACGCCCAGCAGAAGCGGCACCAGAACGGCCAGGGCCTCGAGAACCGTCAGGATCACCTGGCCGATCATTGTGTGCAGAAAGAAATGCGCCACGTCGCCTTACTCCGCCGCCACGGTCCGGGGATGGACATAGATCCGCGAACATTCACCCATCGTCGGGCTGGCCCGGCAGATCGGATCCGTCTGATAATAATCGTCGAACACCGGGCGGAACGGCGCCGGCAACACCGCGCCACCATCCGACGGCCCGGGCAGCGCCGCCGCATCCACCGCATCCAGCCCGCCGATCACCCGGAAGACCGGATTGACCGTGGCCAGCCGCTCGCGCAGCACCTCCACCGTGTCGTAGGGCAGCGTATGGCCCACGACTTCCGAGAAGGCGCGCAGGATGCGCCAGTCCTCGCGTGCGTCGCCCGGCGGCATGACCGCCCGGAACGACCGCTGGACCCGCCCCTCGGTATTCACATAGGTGCCCGATTTCTCGGCATAGGCCGCACCGGGCAGGATCACATCCGCCCGCGCCGCCGCCGCGTCGCCATGATGGCCCTGATAGATGACGAACGTCTTCGGCCCGATCTGCGCGGTATGGAACTCGTCCGCCCCCAGCAGCCACAGCACGTCGACGCCGCCGCTCATCATCCCGGCGGCACTGCGCCCGCCCTTGCCCGGCACCAGCCCCAGGTCCAGACCGGCAACCCGGCTGGCCGCGCGATGCAGGACATTGAAGCCGTTCCAGCCGGCGCCGATCGCACCGGTCTCGACCGCCAGCGCCCAGGCCGAAGCCAGGATTGCCCGCGCATCGGGCCGCGTCAGCGCCCCATGCCCGACGATGATCATCGGCTTCTTCGCCGCCTTCAGCGTCGCGGCGAAGGGATGCGTGCCGTCGCGCAGAGCGGCCAGCACATCCGGCCCCTCGCCCAGCACGTCCGCCGAGTAGGTCGGGTCGGCCGTCGGCGTACCGATCAGCCCGATCGGGAAACCGCCCCGGCCCGCCGCCAGAAAGCGCTTGCGAATGCGCGCATTCAGCACCGGCGCTTCCTGGCGCGGGATCGAACCCACCACCAGCAGCGCATCGGCATCCTCGATCCCGGCAATGGTGGTGCCGAACGTGTAATAGGCCCGCTGCGACAGATCGTAATCCGCGCCATCCTGGCGGCAGTCGATATTGGGCGAACCCAGCGCAACCATCAGGTCCTTCAGCGCCAGCATGCTCTCGGCGTCGCACAGATCGCCGGCAATGGCGCCGATCCGGTCGCCCGGCACGCCATCCAGCCGCCGGCCGATGGCCACGAACGCATCCTGCCAGGAAACAGCCTGCAACTTGCCATGGACCCGCACCCAGGGCCGGTCCAGCCGCCGATGCTTCAGCCCATCGACCGAGAAACGCCCCTTGTCGGCCAGCCATTCCTCGTTCACCGCGTCATTGACGCGGGGCACGGCCCTCAGCACGGCGCTGCCGCGCACCTGCAGGCTGATATTGGTCCCCACCGCATCGCTGACATCGATCGAATCCGTCCGCTTCAGCTCCCACGGCCGGGCGGTGAAGGCATAGGGTTTCGAGGTCAGCGCGCCCACCGGGCAGATGTCGATCAGGTTGCCCGACAGTTCCGAGGTCAGCGCCTTCTCGACGTAATTGGTGACTTCCATGTTCTCGCCGCGCGAGACCGCACCCAGTTCGGGCACGCCCGCGATCTCGGTCGCGAAACGGATGCAGCGCGTGCACTGGATGCAGCGCGTCATCACGGTCTTCACCAGCGGGCCGAGATATTTGTCCTTCACCGCGCGCTTGGCTTCCTGGTAGCGCGAATGATCGGCACCGTAGCCGAAGGCCTGGTCCTGCAGGTCGCATTCGCCGCCCTGGTCGCAGATCGGGCAATCCAGCGGATGGTTGATCAGCAGGAATTCCATCACCGCCCGTCGCGCCTTGCGCACGATCTCGGTGTCGGTCAGGATTTCCATCCCCTCCGCCACCGGAAACCCGCAGGACGCCACCGGCTTGGGCGCCCGCACGACCTGCACCAGGCACATGCGGCAATTGCCCGCCACCGACAGGCGCTCATGGAAACAGAAGCGCGGGATTTCCTTGCCGGCCGCCTCGCACGCCTGCAACGCGCTGGACCCGTTGGGAACGTCGACCACGATCCCGTCGACGGTTACTTTCACCATCGTTCTTACTCCGCCGCCACGGGGATACCCACGGGTGCCCCCGGGGGCACCTGCGTGATCCGCCCACCGCCATGCGCGGCCTTGTAGGACTGGATGCGCTCTTCCATCACCGGGCGGAAATGCCGGATCAGCCCCTGGATCGGCCACGCGGCCGCATCGCCCAGGGCGCAGATCGTGTGGCCCTCGACCTGGCGCGTCACCTGTTCGAGCATGTCGATTTCCTCGATTTCCGCCCGCCCTTCGACCATCCGGTTCATGACCCGCATCATCCAGCCCGTGCCCTCGCGGCACGGCGTGCACTGGCCGCAGCTCTCATGCTTGAAGAATTGCGAGAAACGGGCGATCGCCTTGATGATGTCGGTGGATTTGTCCATGACGATCATGCAGGCGGTGCCCAGGCCCGACCGCTCGGCGCGCAGGCTGTCGTAATCCATCAGCACCGTCTCGCACACCGACGCCGGCAGCACCGGCACCGAACACCCGCCGGGGATCACCGCCAGTAGATTGTCCCAGCCGCCGCGCACCCCGCCGCCATGCTTCTCGATGATCTCCTTCAGCGGCACGCCCAACTCTTCCTCGAACACGCAGGGCGTGTTCACGTGGCCCGAAATGGCCATCAGCTTGGTGCCCGCATTGTTCGGCCGCCCCAGCGCCGAGAACCACGCCCCCCCGCGCCGCAGGATGGTGGACGAAACCGCGATGCTCTCGACATTGTTGACCGTCGTCGGACAGCCATACAGCCCCATCGCCGCCGGGAAGGGCGGCTTCATGCGCGGCTGGCCCTTCTTGCCTTCCAGGCTCTCCAGCAGCGCCGTTTCCTCGCCGCAGATATAGGCGCCGGCACCGCGATGAATGTAGAAATCGAAATCCCAGCCCGATCCGGCGGCATTCTTGCCGATCAGCCCGGCGGCATAGGCCTCGTCGATCGCGATCTGAAGATGGCGCGCCTCATTGAAGAACTCGCCGCGAATATAAATATAGGCCGCATGTGCCCCCATCGCGAAGGACGCGATCAGCGCGCTCTCGATCAGCTTGTGCGGCTCATGGCGCAGGATCTCGCGATCCTTGCAGGTCCCGGGCTCGGACTCGTCCCCATTGATGACCAGGTAATGCGGGCGCCCGTCCGAATTCTTGGGCATGAACGACCATTTGACACCGGTCGGAAAGCCCGCCCCGCCCCGGCCGCGCAGGCCGGACCCCTTCATCTCGTTGACGATGGCATCGCGCCCGCGCGCCAGGATCTCGGCAGTGCCGTCCCAGTCGCCGCGCTGGCGCGCGCCCGCCAGCCGCCAGTCGTTCTGACCGTAAAGGTTGGTGAAGATCCGGTCTTTATCCTGAAGCATTGCCGTCTCTCCCGCTCAACCCTGATCCGCCGGACTGTCCGCCAGCGTCTTGCGCCCGCCGGCCGGCGCCGAGCCCACCCGGTCGATCGTCGGTCCCGGCGCCGGGCGTTCCCCGCGACGCAGCGCCTCGATCAGCTCGATCGTGCGCGGCCCGTCCAGATCCTCGTAGAAATCGTCGTCAACCTGCAGGATCGGCGCATTGGCGCAGGCCCCCAGGCACTCCACCTCGGTCAGGGTGAACAGCCCGTCGGCGCTCGACTGGCCGAAACCGGAAATCCCGGTCGCCTTCTTGCAGGCCGCGACCACATCGTCCGACCCCCGCAGCCAGCACGAGGTCGTGGTGCAGACCTGAAGATGATACCGCCCGATCGGCTTGGTATTGAACATCAGGTAGAAGGTCGCCACCTCGTAGACACGGATCGGCGCGACCTCCAGCCGGCGCGCGATCTCGTCCATCGCCACGCGCGGCACCCAGGCGCTGCCGGTCTGCCGGCCCATCTGCTTCTGCACGACATACAGAAGCGGGAGCGTGCCGCTGGCCTTACGCTCGGGCGGATACTTGGCCAGGATCGCCGCGATCTGCTCTTCGCTCTCGGCATCGAAGGCGAAGGAGTCGGGCTGTTCGATCTGGTCGATGGGGGAATGAGCGGACATCTCTGTCACCTGTCTATCTCGCCGAACACCAGGTCCAGCGACCCGATGATCGCGACCGCGTCGGCCAGCATGTGGCGGCGCGACATCTCGTCGATCGCCTGCAGATGGGCAAAGCCCGTGGGCCGGATCTTGCACCGGTACGGCCGGTTGCTGCCGTCCGCGACCAGATAGACCCCGAATTCGCCCTTGGGGCTTTCGACCGCCGTATAGGTCGCCCCCGGCGGCACGTGGTACCCTTCGGTGAACAGCTTGAAATGATGGATCAGCGCTTCCATCGACCGCTTCATTTCCCGGCGCGGCGGCGGGGTAATCTTGTGGTCTTGGATCTTGACCGGCCCCGGCTTGATCTGCGCCAGGCACTGCTCGACGATCTTCACGCTCTCGCGCATCTCGGCCACGCGCACCAGATAGCGGTCATAGCAATCGCCTTGGCGCGTGACGGGGATGTTGAACGTCACCTTGTCGTAATTGTCATACGGCTGCGCGCGGCGCAGGTCCCACGGCACGCCCGAGGCACGCAGGCAGGGGCCGCTGAAACCCCAGGCCAGCGCCTGCTCGGTGGTGAACACGCCGATCCCGACCGTCCGCTGCTTCCAGATCCGGTTGTTGGTCAGCAGCGTTTCCAGGTCGTCGATCCAGCGCGGGAAGTCCCGCGCCCATTCCGCGATCCGCTCTTCCAGCCCCGCCGGCAGGTCGCGCGCCACGCCGCCCGGACGGAAGTAATTGGCATGGAAGCGCGCGCCCGATGCCGCCTCGTAGAATTCGATCAGCTTCTCGCGCTCTTCATATCCCCACAGCGCCGGGGTCAGCGCACCGCAATCGAGCCCGAACGAGGTCAGGTTCAGGATATGGTTCAGGATGCGCGTCATTTCGGCGAACATCACGCGAATCCATTTCGCGCGGTCGGGGATCTCGATCCCCAGCAGCTTTTCCGTCGCCAGTGCGAACGCCTGCTCCTCGCACATCGGCGAGACGTAATCGAGCCGGTCGAAATAAGGCAGCGCCTTGGGATAGGTCTTGTATTCGATCAGCTTCTCGGTGCCGCGATGCAGCAGCCCGATATGCGGGATGGCGCGGGCGACGACCTCGCCCTCCATCTCCAGCACCAGGCGCAGCACGCCATGCGCCGACGGATGCTGCGGGCCGAAATTCAGGGCGTGGGAATCGATCTCCACGGTCCGGATTTCCGCCTTGGCGGCCGCGTCTGCCGACAGCAGCTCTTCGGGAATATCCTCGTGAAGGACAATGTCGCTCATCGTCCGCTCTCCCTCACCTTGCGCGCCCTCGCCATGTCTCTGGATGGTCCCGTCATCGCGGCAGCTTCAGCCCCTGGCGGGATTCATGCGCCTTCTCGTCGCCCGGCAGGGTCAGGATGCCCTCCCACGGCGACTCGAAATCGAAATTGCGGAAATCCTGCGTCAGCTTCACCGGCTCGTAGACCACCTGGCGGCGATCCTCGTCGTACCGCATCTCGACATAGCCGGTCAGCGGGAAGTCCTTGCGCAGCGGATGCCCCTCGAACCCGTAATCGGTCAGGATGCGGCGCAGGTCCGGCTGCCCCGAGAACAGGACGCCGTACATGTCATAGCACTCGCGCTCCCACCAGGTGGCACACGGCCACAGATGATGCACCGACGCCACCGGATTGGTCTCGTCCGTGGTCACGATCACCCGGATCCGATGGTTATGCGTCACCGACAGCAGGTTGTAGACGACATCGAATCGCTCGGCCCGCGCCGGGTAATCGACCCCGCACAGATCCATCAACTGCTCGCAGGCATAGCGCGGATCGTCGCGCAGCAGGCCCATCAGCGCCAGCAGCCGGTCGCGGCTGGTCCGCACGACCAGCTCGCCATCCTCGATCGCGGCCGAATGGATACCCGGCACGCCGGTCGACAGCGCAAAGGCCAGGGACCCCAGCGCGCCACGCGCCAGGGACACCTTCGTCATCAGTTCGGTGCCCGGTTCAGCCACGGAGAATCGTCCCTGTCCTGCGGATTTTCTTCTGCAACTGCAGGATGCCGTAGATCAGCGCCTCCGCCGTCGGCGGGCAGCCGGGGACATACACATCCACCGGCACGATCCGGTCGCATCCGCGCACCACGGAATAGGAATAATGGTAATAGCCGCCGCCATTGGCGCAGGACCCCATCGAGATCACCCAGCGCGGCTCGGCCATCTGGTCGTAGACCCGGCGCAGGGCCGGCGCCATCTTGTTGGTCAGGGTGCCCGCCACGATCATCACGTCCGACTGGCGCGGCGACCCGCGGGGGATGATGCCCATCCGGTCCAAATCGTAGCGCGGCATGTAGGCGTGGATCATTTCCACCGCGCAGCAGGCCAGCCCGAAGGACATCGGCCACAGGCTGCCGGTGCGCCCCCAGTTGACCAGCTTGTCGAGGTTGGCAACGACGAACCCCTTCTCGGTGATCTCGCCGGTAATACCCTTGATGACGGCATCCTGCTCCGGCCCCGGGGGCAGCATGTCGCGGTTCCAGGCTATCGCGCCCTGCCCGTCACCTGTCGCATCAGCGGTACTCATGCCTCGTCTCCTCCCCTAGGCTCAATCCCAGTCCAGCGCGCCCTTGCACCATTCGTAAATGAACCCCACCGTCAGGATGCCCAGGAACCCCATCATCGACAGAAAGCCGAACAGGCCGATCCGCGACAGGCTGACCGCCCAGGGGAACAGGAAGGCAACCTCCAGGTCGAAGATGATGAACAGGATCGCCACCAGATAGAACCGGACATCGAAACGATGCCGCGCATCGTCGAACGCCTCAAACCCGCATTCATAGGCCGAGACCTTCTCGGCATAGGGCTTCTGATGACCGAAGAGCAGGGAGCTTCCCAGCATCGCGCCGGCGATAATGACCGCCAGGACACCGAAGACGAGAACTGGAAAATAATCCGCGAGAACGGACGTCATGGCGTGTCTCCCTGACTGATGGCACGCGTGCTGCGGGCGTCACGACGAAACAGGGCGTCGTCATGCTCAGGAGGTTAGACCCATCGTCCGGATGCGACCAGACCGCGACGCGCCATCGGGGGATGAACATTCCCGTGATGATGAATACGCTATGCGGATATGCGCGTTACGGACGACTTGTCTTGCCGCCGGCCAAAATATTGATGGGCCGGCCCAGATCCGATTATTGGAAAAATGCACCTTCAACAGGTGCCATAGGGTCGATCATTATTAAACATGAAACGACCGTGGCGCGAGTGACGGGGCTCGAACCCGCGACCTCCGGCGTGACAGGCCGGCGCTCTAACCAACTGAGCTACACCCGCGAAGGCGTGAGGCGGTGTTTAACCATGCTGCCCGGATGCGTCAACCGGACGATCGTCATTTTGTCCGGCATCCCGCCGGTGCGGGACAGTCATCCGGCACCGGACCGGCATGGTGGTGGGCGATGACGGGATCGAACCGCCGACCCTCTCGGTGTAAACGAGACGCTCTACCGCTGAGCTAATCGCCCCCAGACAAGGCTGGCCCGTCGGGGCCAGCCGGGGGCAGGCAGACGCGCCGCCTGCCCCGGTCCTGTCAGCGCGTGATCAGCTCACGGCTTCCTTCAGGTTCTTGCCCGGCTTGAAACGCACCGAGGTCGAAGCCGGAATATCGATTTCCTCGCCCGTGCGCGGATTGCGGCCCTTGGCCGCCTTGCGGGTCGCCGTCACGAAGGTGCCAAAGCCCACCAGACGGACTTCCTGCTTCTTCGACAGGGCCTTCTCGATCGCGTTGAACACGGCGTCGACCACTTCGCCAGCCTTCGCCTTCGGCAGATCGGCATCATCGGCCACAGCGGCGACGAGTTCCTGCTTGTTAAGTGGCTTCTCCATTTTACGCCTTTCTTTCTCTGTGCACGCGCCGGAACCGAGCTCTCGCCAACGCCGCATTGGCCCGCACTATGCAGCCGTTTTTTGCCGCGTCAACCGAGCACGCAGCCCCGATCGGCCGAAAATCCGGCCAAACCGGGGGGTTGGTGCCATTTTGACACAATCAATGCGGTCTCAATGCGGCAGGGACGCAGCAGCCATTCCCGTGGCAGGGGCCGGGCTGGCCACCGCGTCTTCCGACTCCTGGCTCCATTCGATCGGCTCAGGCCGCCGCGCCAGCGCCTGGCCGATCACGTCGTCGACATGCGACACCGGGATAACGCGCAGCCCCTTCTTCACCGTCTCGGGAATATCGACCAGGTCCTTCTCGTTGTCCTTGGGGATGAACACGGTCTTGATCCCCGCGCGATGGGCGGCCAGCAGCTTCTCCTTCAGCCCGCCGATCGCCAGCACCCGGCCGCGCAGCGTGATCTCGCCCGTCATCGCCACGTCGCGCCGCACCGGAATGCCGGTCAGCACGCTGACCAGCGACGTCGCCATCGCAATGCCGGCCGACGGTCCGTCCTTCGGAGTCGCTCCCTCGGGCACATGCACGTGCAGGTCGCGCTTCTCGAACAGGGTCGGCTTGATGCCGAACGTCACCGCCCGGCTACGGACATAGGACAGCGCCGCCGCGACACTCTCCTGCATCACGTCGCCCAGCTTGCCGGTATGCTTGATCGCCCCCTTGCCCGGCACCATCACGCTTTCGATGGTCAGGATCTCGCCGCCGACCTCGGTCCAGGCCAGCCCGGTCACCACGCCGACCATGTCCTCGGCCTCGGTCTCGCCATAGCGGAACCGCTTCACGCCCGCGTATTTTTCCAGGTTCTTGCGGGTGATCGCCACCTTCTTCGTCTTGCCGGTCACGATCTCGCGCACCGCCTTGCGGGCCAGGGTCGCAATCTCGCGCTCCAGGTTGCGCACGCCGGCCTCACGCGTGTAGCTGCGCACCAGCTCGCGCAGCGCATCGTCGCTGACCGACCATTCGTCGGCCTTCAGGCTGTGCGCCTCCGCCTGCTTGTTCAGCAGGTGGCGCTTGGCGATCTCGACCTTCTCATCCTCGGTGTAGCCCGACAGGCGGATGATCTCCATGCGGTCCAGCAGCGGCTGGGGCATGTTCAGGCTGTTGGCGGTCGTGACGAACATCACATCCGACAGGTCGTAATCGACCTCCAGATAATGGTCGGCAAAGGTCCCGTTCTGCTCCGGGTCCAGCACTTCGAGCAGGGCGGAGGACGGGTCCCCGCGCCAGTCGGCCCCCAGCTTGTCGATCTCGTCCAGCAGGAAGAGCGGGTTGGAGGCCTTCGCCTTTTTCATCCCCTGGATGATCTTGCCGGGCATCGAGCCGATATAGGTCCGCCGGTGGCCGCGAATCTCCGCCTCGTCCCGCACGCCGCCCAGCGACATGCGCACGTAATGCCGCCCCGTCGCCTTGGCGATCGACCGCGCCAGCGAGGTCTTGCCCACGCCCGGCGGCCCCACCAGGCACAGAATCGGCCCTTTGACCTTCTGCGCCCGGCTCTGGACCGCCAGATATTCCAGGATCCGCTCCTTGACCTTCTCCAGCCCGTAATGGTCGGTATCGAGCACCTTCTCGGCCTCGGCCAGGTCGCGGCGCACCTTGGAGCGCTTCTTCCACGGCAGGCTCAGGATCCAGTCCAGATAGTTCCGCACCACCGTCGACTCGGCCGACATCGGGCTCATCGCGCGCAGCTTCTTCAGCTCGCCCATGGCCTTGTCGCGCGCTTCCTTGGGCAGGCGGGCCTTGGCGATCTTTTCCTCGAGCTCGGCGGTCTCGTCCCGCCCCTCGTCGCCCTCGCCCAGTTCCTTCTGGATCGCCTTCAGCTGCTCGTTCAGATAGTACTCGCGCTGGGTCTTCTCCATCTGCCGCTTGACGCGGTTGCGGATGCGCTTTTCCACCTGCAGGACGCCGATCTCGGCCTCCATATGCGCAAACACCCGCTCCAGCCGGGCATTGACGCCGGGGATCTCCAGGATCTCCTGCTTTTCGGCGATCTTCAGGTTCAGATGGCTCGCGATCGTGTCGGCCAGCTTCGACAGATCCTCGATCTGGTTCAGCGAAACCAGCACCTCGGGCGCGATCTTCTTGTTCAGCTTGATATATTGCTCGAACTGCGAGACCACGGTGCGCCCCAGCGCCTCGCCCTCGTTATCGGCGGCAGGCTCCTCGGCAACCGGCGTGATCTCGGCCTCGAAATGCCCGTCGATATCGTGCAGCGCGGTAATCCGCGCCCGGCGCACACCCTCGACCAGCACCTTCACCGTGCCGTCGGGCAGCTTCAGCAGTTGCAGGATCGTCGACACCGTGCCGTAGCGATAGATGTCGTCGGCCGACGGATCGTCCTGCGAGGCATTCTTCTGCGCGACCAGCAGGATCTGCTTGTCATGCTTGGTGACCGCCTCCAGCGCCCGGACCGATTTCTCGCGCCCGACGAACAGCGGCACGATCATGTGCGGAAAGACGACGATATCGCGCAGCGGCAGCACCGCCATCGTCTCGGAATCGGAGATCCCCGCCCCCTCCACATCGGAGTCGGCAGCGCTCACCGGCAGGTCATGCTTCTCGACGGCAGCCTCGGGGCCGCTCTCGGGACGATCGGAATCGGGTCGGTTGGATTTGGGCATATCGTGTGACCTCCTTAAGGACGATCGCGGGCGGGCGCCCGATCGCGGCGCGCCCCACCCGGTGTCATCACTGACGCAATGACGGATAACATCATGTCGTCATTCGAGGCCGCCACGGCAAGGCCCCGGACGACGGGAAGAAATCGGGGCGCCACCCGCATGGGGCACACCCCCGATGCGGGACGGAAATCCCGGAAGGAAAGACCGGAGAGGAACGACCGGTCAGGCCGACTGTTCCGCCGGCTTTTCCTTGCCATAGACATAGACCGGGCTGGTCTTGTTCTCGGCGACCTCCTTGTTGATCACCACCTCTTCCACGTTCTCCAGCCCCGGCAGGTCGAACATGGTGGACAGCAGGATGCTCTCCATGATCGCCCGCAGGCCGCGCGCACCGGTGCGCCGGGCGATCGCCCGCAGCGCGACCTGCTTCAGCGCGTCCTCGGTAAAGGTCAGCTTCACCCCTTCCATCTGGAACAGGCGGGCATACTGCTTCACCAGCGCATTCTTCGGCTTGGTCAGGATCTCGATCAGCGCCGCCTCGTCCAGGTCCTCCAGCGTCGCCACCACGGGCAGACGGCCGATGAATTCGGGGATCAACCCGAATTTCAGCAGGTCCTCAGGCTCGACATCGCGCAGGATCGCACCCGTCCGCCGCTCGTCGGGCGACTGGACATCGGCACCGAAGCCGATCCCCGAACCCTTGCCGCGCGCGCCGATGATCTTGTCCAGCCCGGCAAAGGCACCGCCGCAGATGAACAGCATGTTGGTGGTATCCACCTGCAGGAATTCCTGCTGCGGATGCTTGCGGCCACCCTGGGGCGGGACCGAGGCCACAGTCCCTTCCATGATCTTCAGCAGCGCCTGCTGCACGCCCTCGCCGCTGACATCGCGCGTGATCGACGGATTGTCGGACTTGCGCGAGATCTTGTCGATCTCGTCGATATAGACGATGCCGCGCTGCGCCCGCTCCACATTGTAGTCGGCGGCCTGGAGCAGCTTGAGGATGATGTTCTCCACATCCTCGCCCACATAGCCGGCCTCGGTCAGCGTGGTCGCATCGGCCATGGTGAACGGCACGTCGAGAATCCGCGCTAGCGTCTGGGCCAGCAGCGTCTTGCCCGACCCGGTCGGCCCGACCAGCAGGATGTTCGACTTCGCGATCTCGACGTCGTTGTTCTTCTGGCTGTGGGCCAGGCGCTTGTAATGGTTGTGGACCGCGACCGACAGCACCTTCTTCGCATGGAACTGCCCGATCACGTAATCGTCCAGAACCTTGCAGATCTCCTTGGGAGTCGGCACGCCGTCGCGCGACTTCACCAGATGCGTCTTGTGCTCCTCACGGATGATATCCATGCAGAGTTCGACACATTCGTCACAGATGAAGACAGTCGGACCAGCGATCAGCTTCCGGACCTCATGCTGCGACTTGCCGCAGAACGAGCAATACAACGTGTTCTTGGAATCGCTGGACTTGTTATTCATAACCACTCCTACCCCCGGATTGCCAGCCCGCGCGGGGCCCGGACCGGGGTCGAAAATCTTGACTCAGGATAGGGCTTCCATCAAGCCTGCCCAAGCCGGCGGGTACCGCCGAAGAGAAAAAACCGCACCCGCCCCTAGTGCGCCGGATCCGAAACCTGAAAGATCCCGGATCCGGGACACTAAATAAACCAATAGTTTAGCGACCAGTCTCAGCTCTTGGCGACCGCTGTCGAGGCATGATTGCGCACCACCTCGTCCACGATGCCGAAAGCCAGCGCCTCGTCAGCCGACATATAGCTGTCGCGCTCCAGCTTGCGCTCGATCTCCTCGAGCGTCTGGCCGGTATGGGTCTCGTAGATCTCGTTCAGGCGCTGGCGGATCGTCAGGATCTCGCGCGCCTGGATTTCGATGTCGCTGGCCTGCCCCTGCGCGCCGCCCGAGGGCTGGTGCACCATGACGCGGGCGTTCGGCAGGGCGAAACGCCGCCCCTTCTCGCCACCCGCCAGCAGCAGCGACCCCATCGAGGCCGCCTGGCCGATGCACACCGTGCTGACCGGGCTGCGGATGTACTGCATGGTGTCGTAGATGGCCAGGCCGGCCGACACCACGCCACCCGGGCTGTTGATATAGAACGAAATCTCCTTGGTCGGATTCACGCTCTCGAGATACAGGAGCTGCGCCGACACCAGGGCAGCCACCTGATCGTAGACCGGTCCGGTCAGGAAGATGATCCGTTCCTGCAACAGGCGGGAATAGATGTCGAAAGCCCGCTCCCCGCGCGAGGTCTGTTCGACCACCATGGGTACTAGGGCGTTGCTGAAGATCTCCACGGGATCCCGATCCCTCATAGTCTCATTCCCGTTCCTGAAAACGCGAAGACCCGACTCACCATCCCCGGGGGCGCCTTGGGCGTCCATCGGGAAAGGTGGCCGGGTCGTTCCCCGGTTACCTCACACAAGATAGAGATAAACCGAGCGGATACCACCCCACCGCCATCATTTCGCGGCGATAAAAGCGATGGGGGGCCGATGGCGGGAAGCCGGACCGATCACAGATCGGCGGGCGGGATCTCGGCCAGTTCCTCGGGCGTCACGTCCTTGTCGGTCACCGTGGCCAGCTCGATCACATAATCGACGACCTTGTTTTCGAAGATCGGGCCACGCAGGCTCTCGGCCGCCTGCGGGTTCTTGCGGAAGAAGTCGAACACCGCCTGTTCCTGGCCCTGATAGCGCATGGCCTCGGCGCGGATCGCCTGCAGCATCTCGTCCTGCGAGACCGTGATGGCGTTCGCACGGCCGATCTCGGCCAGCAGCAGGCCCAGCTTCACCCGGCGCTCGGCGATCTTGCGGTAATCGGCCCGCAGGGTCTCCTCGTCCTTGCCCAGGTCTTCCTCGTCCAGCTGGCCTTCCTTGCGGTCGGATTCGACGCGCTGCCAGATCTGGCCGAACTCGGCATCGACCATGCCCTGCGGCGCTTCGAAATCGGTCTTCTCGGACAGCGCATCCAGCAGCTCGCGCTTGATGCGCAGGCGCGAAAGCTGCTCGTATTCCTGCTCGACCTGCTTGGTGATCAGCTCGCGGACCTGCTCCAGCCCCTCGAAGCCCATCTTCTTGGCCAGCTCGTCGTCGATTTCGACATCGACCGGGCGCTTCAGCCCCTTGGCCTTGATGTCGAAGGTCGCTTCCTTGCCCGCCAGGGCCTCGGCCGAATAATCGGCCGGGAAGGTGACGGTGATCACCTTCTCCTCGCCCGGCGACAGGCCCTCGATCTGCTCGGCGAAACCGGGGATGAAGCCCGCGCCGCCGATCTCGACATTCACGTCGTCCGCGGTGCCGCCTTCGAACGGCACGCCGTCCAGCTTGCCCACGAAATCGACGACCACGACATCACCATGCGCCGCCGGACGGATCTCTTCGACCGTCACGAAGTTGCGCTGGCGGCTCGCAATGTCCTTCAGGGCCTTGTCGACCGTCTCGGCATCCGCCGTCGCCTTCAGGCGCGTCAGTGCCAGGTCCGACAGGTCAGGCTGCGCGATCTCGGGCAGCACTTCCATCTCGACCTTGAATTCCAGGTCGGCCTTGCCGTCCACCTCGGCGCCCGAGACCAGGTCGACCCGCGGCTGCAGCGCGGGGCGAAGGTTGCGTTCCTCCAGCAGCGTACGCGTGGCGTCGCTGACGGCCTGCTCCAGCACTTCACCCTGCACGGCGGCGCCGTAGCGCTGCGTGACGAGGCTCAGGGGCACCTTGCCGGGACGGAAACCCGGCAGGCTCATGGACTGCCCCATCTCCTTCAGGCGGGCGGTCCGCTTGCTCTCCAGTTCGCCGGCGGGCACCGTGACGGTGAAACCGCGCTTCAGGCCGTCGGAAAGCGTTTCAGTAACCTGCATCTGCCAGGCCATCCTCTCGGTCAGAACTTACAAAGAACGCACGTGTCCACCCCGGCCGGCGACATCCGCACGCAAAAAACCGGCGCGGGCAACGGCCGCACAGCGCCCGCTCCCCCCACCCATTCAACCAGTCTCCAGTGCCCTTCCGATTCCGGAATGCGCTTGTGCCTTCCAGAAGCGGAAGGGCACTGGACTCAATCCCTTGGCGGCCTGCCGATCCAGGACATTCTCGCGAGAACCCTCAGGCAGGACACTGGGCCGGGCTGGTACGGGCGGAGGGACTTGAACCCCCACGACTTGCGCCACCAGAACCTAAATCTGGCGTGTCTACCAATTCCACCACGCCCGCATCGACGCCCGGCCTCCAAGCGCGCGGCTTTAGCGCACACCGCCAGATCCGGCAAGCCGACAATGGCGCGAGTCCCCCAGCGCGACCGCCCGCGCCCGCGCCGCACCCAGATGCCGGTCGAACTGCTCGGCCACCGGCCACGGGCCGGCCTGCATCCCGGCCTCGCCATGGATCCACACCCCGGCACAGGCCGCATCCCAAGGCTCCATCCCCGCCGCCAGCAGGGCCGCGATGATCCCGGTCAGCGTATCGCCCGACCCGGCAGTGGCCAGCGCCGCCGTGGCATGGTCGTTGATCGCCACCCGGCCGTCCGGCGCCGCGATCACGGTATCCGGCCCCTTCAGCACCACCACGGCCCCGATCCGCCGCGCGGCCTCCCGCGCCGCCTCCAGCCGCCCCTTCGCCGGCGCCCCGAAAACGCGGGCAAACTCTCCCTCATGCGGCGTGATCACACCCACCCCGGCCAGCCGCTCCGGCTGCCCGGCCGCCCACGCAAACGCACCGGCATCCGCCAGCACCACCCGCCCCGCCCCCAGCAGCGCAGGCAGCACCCGGCCGACTTCTTCTTCCGTCAGCCCCGGCCCGCAAACCCACACCTTTCGCCGCCGGTCCTCCAGCAGGGCGGACAGTTCGCCGTCATCCACCACCAGCCCCGGCTCGGCCATCCGGTACAGCCCCGCCGCGTCCCCGGCCGCCAGCCGCACCAGCCCGGCCCCGGCCGTGCGCGCCGCCCCGGCGGCCAGCCGCGCCGCCCCGGGCATCCTGCCGCCCCCGCAGATGCTGACCACGCCCCGCGCGTATTTGTGACTGTCCACCGTCTGGCCCGGTACCTGCCACAGCCCCGGCGCGTTGCGCCAGGTGCGGACGGCCACCGCATCCCACACCGCATCCGGCATGCCGATATCCGCCACCACCAGCCGCCCCAGCATCTCGCGTCCCGGCAGCAGCAGATGCCCCGGCTTGGCCCGCACGAACGTCACGGTCATTTCCACCGAGGGCGCGTAGCCCAGCACCAGCCCCGTCGCGCCATCGATGCCGCTGGGCATATCCACCGCCACCACCCGCCGCGCCGCCGCCAGCACCGCTGCCAGCTCCGGCTCGATCGCCCTACTGAGCCCGGCGCCGAACACCGCATCGATCACCAGATCGGCCCGCGCGACCTCGTCCACCGTAAAAGCCACCCGCGGTCCCTGCCATTCGGCAGCCGCCGCCGCCGCATCGCCCCCCGGCCGAGGCAACGCCAGGCTCGCCACGGCAACCGGCCACCCCGCCTGCGCCAGGCGCCGCGCCGCGACATACCCGTCCCCGCCATTATTCCCCGGCCCGCACAGCACCAGCACCCGGCACGGCGCGACATGACGCATCACGGCGCGCGCCACCGCCCGCCCGGCATGCTCCATCAGGTCGCGCATCGGCACCGTCCGGCTGCCGGCCCTGTCGATCAGGGCCATCTCGGCGGGGTCGGGCAATAGCAGCGCGGTCGGGGACGGAAGCTGGTCCATCGGGCAATCTCCTCCGGTCGGGGGCGGCACCTCGGGGGCGACCCGCGCGCCGCCGTCTTGCGCGCCGGGGCGGAATTGGCGATCAAGCATACCATCGACGTCCGCGCCACGTCACGCGGACCATCCCCAATCCCCACGGCCGGGAGCTGACATGACCTCCTCGATCCTCTGGAGCCTCGTGCTCGCGATCCACCTGCTCGGCATGACCGCCTGGGTCGGCGGCATGGTCTATGCCGTGTTCGTCCTCCGCCCCAGCCTGGGGCTGCTGGACGCAACCCAGCGCGCATCGGTCCACCTGCAGACCCTCACCCGCTTCTTCCGCGTCGTCTGGCACACGATGCCCACGGTCCTGGTCACAGGCTGGCTGATGATCCTGCACGAGGGCGGTTTCGCCGCCATCCCGTGGCAGGTCAACGTGATGCAGCTCCTGGGCCTGGCCATGGCCGGCGTGTTCGCGCGCATCTATTTCGGCCCGTTCCAGAAGGCCCGCCGCGCCATCCGCCCCCAGCCGGCCCTGTTCGACACCATCCGCTCGCTGGTCACGGTCAATATCGGCCTCGGCGTCCTGACCATTCTCGCCGCCGCCATGGCCCGCGGCCTCTAGGCCGGCGCGGCAGCGCCGCTCCCGGCGACCCGGCGCGCGCGGCCCCTACAGAACCGGCAGCGGCGCCGCCCCCATGGTGGTGATGCGCCCGGCATTGAGGATCGACGCCGAGTTGATCAGCGACAGGTGCGAGAACGCCTGCGGAAAATTCCCCACCTGCCGCCCGGTGGTGGCGTCATATTCCTCGGCCAGCAGCCCCAGGTCGCTGCACAGCGCCAGCAGCCGGTTGAACAGGGCATGGGCCTCCTCCATCCGCCCCTGGGCGACATAGGCATTCACCAGCCAGAACGAGCAGGCGATGAACGATCCCTCATCCCCCGCCACCCCCTCGACCACATGATCGGGCAGATAGCGGCGGACAAACCCATGCTCGTCCAGCAATTCCCGCTCGATCGCCGCGATGGTGCCGCCCACGCGCGGGTCCTCGGCCGGCAGGAACCCCACGACCGGAATCAGCAGCAATCCCGCATCCAGCCCGGTGCCGCCGAAATACTGGACGAAGCTGTTCTTGTCCGCGTTGAAGGCCTCGCGGCACACCGTGTCGTGGATATCCTGCCGCAGGGCCTTCCATTCCTCCAGCGGCGCCTCCAGCCCGTATTTCTCGACATCGCGAATCGCCCGGTCGAACGCCAGCCAGCACGAGATCTTGGACACGGTGAACTGCCGCCGTCCCCCGCGCACCTCCCACATTCCCTCGTCCGGCTCCTTCCAGATCGTCGCCAGATGCTGCAACAGCCCCACCTGCAACCGCCAGCCGTCGGTGATGGCGCACAGGCGCGTCTGCCGGGCGACATGCAGGGCGGCGATCGCCTCGCCATACACGTCGAGCTGTAGCTGCCCCGCCGCCGCATTGCCCACCCGCACCGGCTTCGAGCCCTCATAGCCCGGCAGCCAGCCCGCCTCCCATTCGTTCAGCAGCCGCTCGCCGGCGATGCCGTACATGATCTGCACCTGGTCGGGGCTGCCCGCGACGGCCGCCTGCAACCAGTCGCGCCACGCCATCGCCTCGTCGTAATAGCCGCCGGCCATGATCGCGATCAGCGTCAGCGACGCATCGCGCAGCCAGCAATAGCGATAATCCCAGTTGCGCCCGCCCCCCAGCTCCTCGGGCAGCGAGGTGGTGGGCGCCGCCACGATCCCCCCCGTCGGCTGGTAGATCAGCGCCTTGAGCGTCAGCAGCGAACGCCGGACGATGGAGGCATGCTCCCCCTGATAGGTGCAGCGCCCGATCCAGTCCGACCAGAACTGCTCCGTCCGGTGCAGCGCCGCCCGCGCATCGATGGGCTGCGACAGCGCACCGTGCGAATCCATATAGGTCAGCACGAAGGGCACCTGGTCGCCCTCCGACACGATGAAGCGCGACACGGTATGGCGGTCCTCGCCATGCAGGGCCACCGGGCAGCGCAATACGCAGCGCGAAGGCCCGGCGATGGCGCTGATGCCCATATTGTCCGGCAGCCGCGTGACCCAGGGCACCGACAGCCCGTAATCGAAGCGCAGCACCAGCCAGTTCAGGATCGGCACTGCCCCCCGCCGCCCTTCGATGATCCGGATCAGCGTCGGCTCGGCGGCGCCGATCGCCATGAAGTCCAGAATCGCGACCACCCCGGTATGGGTCTCGAACACCGTCTCCAGCACCATGCCCTGGTTGCGGTACGACCGCGTCACCGTCACCGGCGTGCCCCCGCGCTCCTCGTCCGGCGCCAGTTGCCAGTGCCCGTTCTCGCCATCGCCCAGCAGGGCCGCGAAACAGGCCGGACTGTCGAATCGTGGCCAGCAAAGCCAGTCGATCGACCCGTTCCGCCCGACCAGGGCGCAGCTGCGTCCATCGCCGATCAGGCCATAATCCTCGATTTTCAACGGCGTGACTGTGACCACGGATCCTCCAGAGACAAGACGCCAGAGACATGACACCCAGGACCGGCGGCGCCGAAGGGCAACCCCGTCCCCTCCGATGCTCCGCGCTTGATTTTCGTCCCATTTATCGATACGGACAGTCACGCGGAATCGGAGGATTCGCCTTCATTTTCGCAAGGCCCTGCTTCGTCGCAGGAAAACAGGCCGAAAAGCCTGCCGAACCACATCGTGGCGGAATGGACGGGACCACACCACTGACACGTTCGAGAGAATTTTGAGCGCCAAGACGAATGCCTCCGCTTCGGCCGAACATGACGCCGAAGCCCATCCCGTCTCCATTGTTCCACCTGACACGGACGCCGGCTCCCCCGGTGGCGAGCCGTCCGCTTCCGGTGCCGTGGATCTCCCCGGCGAGCAGGCAGACGCAGCCCCGCAGCCGCTCTTTTCCGATCTGGGCCTGTCCGAGCCGATCCAGCGCGCCATCGACGAAGCCGGCTACCGCCATCCCACGCCGATCCAGGCCCAGGCCATCCCATATGTGCTGATGGGCCGCGACGTGCTCGGCGTGGCGCAGACCGGCACCGGCAAGACCGCCAGCTTCACCCTGCCGATGCTCGAGATCCTCTCGGGCTCCCGTGCCCGGGCCCGCATGCCGCGCTCCCTGATCCTGGAGCCGACGCGCGAACTGGCGCTGCAGGTGGCCGAGAATTTCGTCAAATACGGCAAATACCTCAAGCTGAACCACGCGCTGCTGATCGGCGGCGAAAGCATGGCCGAGCAGAAGGACGTGCTGAATCGCGGCGTCGACGTGCTGATCGCGACTCCGGGCCGGCTGATCGACCTGTTCGAGCGCGGCGGCCTGCTGCTGACCCAGACCCGCCTGCTGGTGATCGACGAAGCCGACCGCATGCTCGACATGGGGTTCATCCCCGATATCGAGAAGATCGTGGGCATGCTGTCCCCGCTGCGGCAGACCCTGTTCTTCTCGGCCACCATGGCGCCGGAAATCCGGCGCCTGGCCGACATGTTCCTGCAGAACCCCAAGGAAATCACCGTCAGCCGCCCCTCCTCGGTCGCCACGACCATCGAGGCCGGCCTGGTGGTGGTCGACGAGGAAGACAAGCGGCGCGTGCTGCGCCAGATGCTGCGCAGCGACGCGGTGCAGAACGCCATCATCTTCTGCAACCGCAAGCGCGATGTCGACGTACTGTGCAAGTCGCTGGTAAAGCACGGCTTCTCGGCCGGCGCGCTGCATGGCGACCTGCCGCAGTCGGTCCGTTTCTCGACGCTCGAGCGATTCAAGGCCGGCGACCTGAAATTCCTGGTCTGCTCCGACGTCGCGGCCCGCGGCATCGATATCGGCGGCCTGTCGCATGTCTTCAATTTCGACCTGCCCTTCCATGCCGAAGATTATGTGCACCGGATTGGCCGCACCGGCCGCGCCGGCCGCACCGGCCACGCCTACAGCCTGGCCTCGCCGCACGACCGGGGCCTGGCCGAGGCGATCGAAGCGCTGATCGGCCACCCGATTCCGCGCCTGGCGGTCGAGGGCGTGACCCAACTCGAATGGTCCGAGGAAGAACGCCCCCGTGGCGGCAAGGGTCGCGGACGCGGCCGGGAGAAGGACGACCGCCGCGGCGGCAAGCCCGCCCGCCCCGCTCCCGCCGCGCCGGTCGAGGCCAGCCCGGCTCCCGAAGCCGCTGCCGCGCCCCCTCCGCCGCCCCCCGCGCGCAAGCCCGCCCCGCCCCGCCATCATCGGGAGCGCGAGCAGGACGATTCCGCCGCGCACATCAACGGCAACCCGGTTCTCGGCTTCGGCGCCGAGGTTCCGGCCTTCATGCTGCTGCCGCGCCGGCAGTTCACGATCACGCCCTCGGCCGAGGACGAGAGCGCCCACACGGCCGACGAACTGGCCTGACAGCCTGACCGACCCTGCGCGCCGGCAATGATCCAGCCCGCAGGTCCCGTGCCTCGCGGCGGGCGGCCCTCACGGCCGCCCCGCTCCGGCATGCGGAAACACATGACAGGCGCGGCCCATACCGGCGCAGGCCGGCCGGGACAGCTTGGACACATGAAACCGATGAACATCGAAATCGATATCAGCGCGCTCGGCGCCGACGGCGACGGCATGGCCCGCATGCCGGACGGCGAACCGCTGTTCGTCCCCGGCGCCCTGCCGGGCGAGCGTGTGCAGGCCGACCGGATCGACGCCCGCTCGGCCCACCTGCTGTCGGTCCTGCGCCCCAGCCCGGATCGGGTGGACCCGCCCTGCACCCTGTTCGGACAATGCGGCGGCTGCGCCATCCAGCATTTGTCCCTCCCCGCCGCGCTGGACTGGAAGGCCGAAACGGTCGTCCACGCCCTGGCGCGCGCCGGCTTTGCCGATCCCCGCGTCACCGCACGGTTCCAGAGTCCGCCCGCCTCCCGGCGCCGCGTCGACCTGGCCATCCGCCGCCGGCCCGACGGCGTGGCGATCGGCCTGCATGCAAGACGTGGCGACGTCGTCGACCTGACGACCTGCCCGGTCCTCGCCCCTGCCCTGTTCGCCCTGCTGCCCGCCCTGCGCGACGTCGCCCGCTCGCTGGGCGCGCTGCGGCAGAACGGCGACGTGCTGATCAACCTGCTCGATTCGGGGCCGGACCTGCTGCTGGCGACCGACGGCCCGCTGGAGCCGAGCGACCGCGCCAAGCTGGCGGAATTCGCGCGCCACCAGCACATCCCCCGCATCGCCTGGCGCCAGGCCGGCACGACCGACATACCGGAGACCGCCGCCCAGTCCGGCCCGGTGCATCATGCGTTCTCGGGCGTCACCGTCGCCCCGCCCCCCGGCGCCTTCCTCCAGCCCAGCAGCGAGGGCGAGGCCGCGATCATCGCGGCGGTCCTGGCGGGATTGCCGCGCAAGCTGGGCCGCCGCGACGCGATCGTCGAACTCTATGCAGGCTGCGGCACCCTGTCCTTCGCGCTGGCCGAAAAAGCCCGGGTCCTGGCCTTCGAAGGCCACCCCGACGCCGTCGCCGCCCTGCGCCGCGCCACCAGCGGCACCCGAGTCGTGGCCGAGCAGCGCGACCTGAACCGCCAGCCGATCATGGCCCGCCAGATCGCCGAGGCCGCGGCCGTCGTCCTCGACCCGCCCTATATGGGCGCCGGCGCCCAGATGGCGCAGATCGTCGACGGCAAGCCGGCCCGGGTCATCTATGTCAGCTGCAACCCGCAGGCGCTGACCCGCGACGCCGCCGGGCTGAAGGCGGCCGGCTACCAGCTGGACGGGGTCACGGTCATCGACCAGTTCCTGTGGTCGACCGAGGTCGAAGCCGTCTGCGTCTTCAGCGCCCCACCCGCCCCGCGCCGCCGGACCCGATAAACCCCCGGCAGGCACCCGGCCGATACGCCGCACGACGCGAATCGCCCCACACAAAAAAACAGGGCCCAGATCGCCTCAAGCTGAAGCGACCCGGGCCCGATCCGATACGGACACCCTCATTCAAACCGGCCGGGCGCTCCCCGGCCGGCCTCGCATCACCAGATCTTCACGCGGTCCTGCGGCTTGAGATAGAGCGTCTGCCCCGCCTTGACGCCCCATGCGGCATACCATGCGTCGATATTGTGCATCGGCATGTTCACGCGCGCGACCGGCGGCGAATGCGGATCGACGACGATCTGCTGGTGCATGGCATCGTCCCGCACCTTCTCGCGCCAGACCTGCGCCCAGCCCAGGAATACCCGCTGATCGCCCGTCAGCCCGTCGATCACCGGGGCCGGCTTGCCGTGCAGCGAGGCATGATAGGCATCCAGCGCCAGCGTCAACCCGCCCAGATCGGCGATATTCTCGCCCATCGTCAGCTTGCCGTTCACATGCACGCCCGGCAGCACCTCGAACGCATCGAACTGCGCACCCAGCCGGTCCGCAAGCTTCTGGAACCGCGCCGCATCCTCCTTGGTCCACCAGTCGCGCAGCCGTCCATGCTCGTCGAACTTGCGGCCTTCGTCATCGAAGGAATGGGTCATCTCATGCCCGATCACCCCACCGATGGCACCGTAATTGATCGCCGGGTCCGCCTTGGGGTTGAAGAAGGGCGGCTGGAGAATCGCGGCGGGGAACACGATCTCGTCGAACACCGGCATATTGTAGGCATTGACCATTTGCGGGGTCATGTCCCACTCGTCGCGATCCACCGGCTTGCCCAGATGCCCCAGCCAGTAACGCCATTCGAAGGCGATGGCCCGCGTGGCATTCCCATACACGTCGCCCTTGCGGACCGTCAGCGCGCCATAGTCGCGCCACTTGTTGGGATAGCCGATCTGGACGGTGAAATTGTCCAGCTTGCGCAGCGCGGCGGCACGGGTCGCTGCCCCCATCCAGCTGTTATGTTGCAGCCGGACATGGAAGGCCGCCTTCAGCTCGTCCGTCAGATGGCCCATCTCCACCTTGCTCTCGGGCGGGAAATAGCGCGCGACATAGACACGGCCGATGGCCCAGCCCATCGCGGAACTCGTCGCCCCCACCGCACGCTTCCAGCGCACGGGCAATTGCGGCTGGCCGGACAGCGTCTTGCCGTTGAATGCGAACCACGCATCGACAAACGGCTTCGACAGGTCGGGCGCCGCATTATCCGCCAGATGGAAGGCCAGCCAGGCCCGCAGGGTCGCGATATCCGCCGCCCCCAGGATCTTCGCCTCCCCCGCAATCGCGTCGGGCTCACCCGCGATCAGCACGCGCTGCGCCAGGCCTTCCTCGGGGATTCCGGTCCCCTTCAGCCATGTCGCCCAGTCGAAGCCGGGCGCGTCCTTCTGGAGCTGCGCCAGCGTGCGCGGATTATAGCTCTTCTCCGGATCACGCATCTCGTCGCGCGCCCAGTGAACCTTCGCAATCGCCGTCTCCAGGGTCACGATATCCGCCGCCGCCTGCTTCGCGTCGGGCCAGCCGATCAGGCCGAGCATCGTCTCGACATAGGCCTGGTACGCGGTCTTCTTCGCGGCGAAGGCCGGCTTGGCGTAATAATCCCGGTCCGGCATGCCCAGCCCCGCCTGGTCGAGGTCCAGCGCATATTGCGTCGGGTCCTTCGCATCGGGCTGGATCATGAGCGAGAACGGCGAGGTCTGGAACGTCTCCTGCGCCGACGCGACCAGGGCGGCGAAGGACGCGGCATCGTGCACGGCGCGAATCGCCGCCAGATCGGCCGCCAGCGGCCTGGCGCCCAGCGCCTCGACCCCCGCCTCATCCATGAACGAGGCATAGAACGTGCCGAGCTTGCCCTCGATCGTGGTGGGGTTCGCCTGCGCCTGGGCCGAGACGTCGTTCAGGATCGCCTGCACCCGCGTGCGCGACAGTTCCGCAAGCTCGTTGAACGGCCCCCAGCTCGTCCGGTCTGCCGGGATGACCAGATGATCGACATAGGTGCCGTTGGCATAGCCGAAGAAATCGTTGCCCGGCTTCACCGACAGGTTGCGGCCCGACAGGTCGAAGCCCCACGCGCCCTGCGACGACGCGGGCACGCCCGGCGCCGCGGGGGCCGCCACGGTAGCGGCCCCCGCGCCCGTCCCCGCCAGCATCCCGGCGAGGCAGGCGGTGCCCAGCAGTATCATGGTCCCGGCACGGCGTTTCGCGACGCCCCGATATTTCGTACGGATCAAATCGATTCCCCCTGGCGCGCGGCCGCGCGCCGATTGCGTGTCATGGTCGTCCAGGCCGTGCGAGCCACAAATGCCCGCGCTCAGAAATTCGCCTGGACCGTAAGCTGGAACGAACGGCCGATGATGCCGTCGAAATAGCGCGAGGTCGAACCCGTATACGGATATTGCGGCCGCGCATCGAACACATTGTTGATATTCAGGTTTGCCACATAATGCTTGAGGAAGGTGTAGCCAATGGTCGTGTTGAACGTGAAATATTGTTTAAAGGTCGCGATCGAATAGGTATCCGGGGTGACGTTCAGCGCATAATGGCTCTTCCCGTAATAGATCATCTGCCACTGGAGCATCAGGGGCCCACGGAAATAACTGATATTGGTCGTGAAATTATCGCGCGGATTGCTCGTGTCGCCGACCTGCGCATAGGTCTGGCCCAGCAGCGTCTGCTGGTTGAAGAGGTAATGCATGTAATTGACGGTCATCTCGACCGCGCCCGATTTCGGGCCCAGCCCGACATCGTCGAGCGTCAGGAAGTAATCCAGCCTGGACTGCACGCCGCGCACATGCTGGCTCGCGATATTGTAATAGCCCTCCTTGAAATTCGTGATCTGCCCGGAGGCATCCCGCGTAAAGGCCGAGCAGTAGGCATTCGGAAAGCTCGTCGAATCGTAGCACGCATCCATGATCTGCGTGATGTCGAGTTGCTGGATCTCGTTCTGGAGGTCGATATCCAGGAAGTCGGAATTGATGGTCAGCCCGCGCACCCAGCGCGGCTGCAAGGTGACGCCGCCGGTGAAACTGTTCGCCGTCTCGTTCTGCAGATGGCGGTTGCCGCCCGAACTGCCCAGTACGGTATAATTGTTGATGTTCGACGTGAAATTGGCGGGCACACCCGCACTGGCGCAATTCGCGCGCCGCGTCGCCGGATTGGGCCCGGAGGTAATGAATTGCGGCGAGCACGGATCGTTCCCGCTATCGTAAACCGAGCCATCGGGCGCGAACAGTTCCGTAATCGACGGCGCGCGGAGCGAGCGGGTATAATTGCCGTGGAACACCACATCGCGCACCGGCGCATAGGTGCCCCCCGCGGTCCAGGTCCAGAATCCGCCGGTGATGGAGTTGTTGACATAGCGCGCCGCCGCATCGCCCGAGAATTCATACACACCGGGAATATGCATCTTCGGGGCGACCAGCGGAACTTCCAGTTCGGCGAAGGCCTCGTGCGTATGATACTGGCCCGAAACCGGCGAGATCGGAATCGACGTGCCATATTGCTGATAGCTTCCGTCCGCCATGGGCTCGCCGAGGAAGAACGCGCCAGGATTGAAGCTCGTCCCCTCCCGCCGATGTTCGTAGCCCAGGTCCCAGCGCACATCCCCCGCCGGCAGCTTGACGACGGTGCTCTTGACCTCGGCCACGATGTCGAACTGGCTATTGGTCTGCGAGGCCTTGCTCATGGCGGTGATATAGTCGACCGCAGCCTGGTTCGCGGTGCCCGCGCCGAACGGATTCAGCGCCACGCAGTTCGCATTCTGGGTCGGCAGCGGTGAACTCACATAGCCGGGCGCGCAGCCGATCGACCCGTCGGGCAATCGGACGGCATTCAGCGCATTGACGTAATTCTGCGTCACGATCTGCGGCTGATAGGTCTGCGACATCGAGCGGCCATAGGTGCCGGTGATGTCCCAGTCGAAATGGCGGCCGGCAAACTCGAAATCGCCGTTCAGCCCCCCGACGAAGCGGAATGTCTGCGTGTTGGTGGTAAAGGCGCCGGTACCGTAATCGGTATTGGCCCGGGCCATGTAGAACTTGTCGGTCGGCAGGCCCTGGGCGGCAAGGTTCGAGATGATGGTGGCGCGCTCGGCACTTGTCAGGAACGGGTTGCTGGTGCTCAGCACCAGGTTGCCCTCCTGCGTGCCGTCGGCGGCCCCCGTCATGGCGTCCCCGAACAGGGCGGTATTGTAGCTGGGCTGGGCGGAAGTATTGAAGGCGCTCGAATTCTGGTACCAGCCCTCGAACTTCGCCTTCAGGTGATCGGTGATGTCGTAATGGGCCAGCGTGGTCAGGTTCAGCCGCGTCTGGCCGACGATCAGGTTGTCGTAATTGCCGATATTGAACCCGTTGCCGCCCGATCCGGAAATCGCGTCGCCATTGACCGAACGATAGGCCAGCGGCACCAGCGCCGAGCCCGTCTGGTTGAAGATCAGCGGCCGGCCGGCGGCATTGGTCACGCCGGCATAATTCTTGCCATACAGGGTCGGATAGGTATCGGCGGTGACGGGCATGCCCGAATTGGTAAATTCCAGATAGCGCTGGCTGTTTTGCAGCACATATTGATACGGGCTGTTCGGATTGTTGCTTTGCCCGAAATAATTGCTGTCCCCGCCGCCATATTGCGGCCGCGCGGCACGGGTCAGCGGAAGCTGGTCGTTATATTCGACATCGAAGACGACACCGCCCCGGTCATGGTCGAAATGCCGCCCGGCCAGCAGCGCGATCTTGGCCGACCCGTCATCGAGCTTCTGCGAGAAGCCGCCCTGCGCGGTAAATTCCACCCCCTCGAAATCGCTCTTGAGGATAAAGTTCTGCACACCGGCAATCGCGTCCGACCCATAGGCCGGCGCCCCGCCGACGCTCACCGTCTCGACTTTCTTGATCAGCGAGGTCGGAATGATGGCAAGATCCACCGGCGACCCCGCCACCGTGCCGAAGATCGACGACGAGGCATCGGAGACGAACCGCATCCCGTCCACCAGCGTCAGCGTGCGCTGCGCGCCCAGGTTGAACATGTCGGCAAAGAACTGGCCCGCCCCATAGGAGCCCTGGGCCCCCATGTTGGAATTGTCGGGCGCGCCATAGGCCGGGTTTTCACGCAGCAGCGCGGTGCCGACATTGGTATAGCCACGCCGCGCCAGCTGCTCGGCATCCAGCGTGCTGGTCGGCATGATGTCGGTCAGCGCGGAATGGGCCAGGCGCGAACCGGTCACGACAATGGCTTCCGGGTTCGCCTCCGCCCGCTCCGGCGCCACCAGAACGGCGGCATTCGTGGCCTTGATCCCCTCTTCCCGATGCGTGGGCGGCGGCGTCGCGACGATCTTGAGCCCGCCCGACGGCGTCGTGGCAACGGCCAGCGCCGTGCCGCGCAGGGCCAGGCTGACCGCCGCCATCTCGCTCATCTGGCCGCTGATCGCCACCGCCTGCCGGCCCGCCACCTGCTCGGGAGAAAACGCGATGGGTATTCCGGTCTGGGCCGATATCCGCAACAGGGTTCGGGCCAGCGGCGCCGGCGGCAGGGAAAACGCAAAGGATTTCGCCTGGCTGGCAGAGAGATCGGCGGCTCGGCCGGACGAAACGCCCCCAAGGCACGAGCCCGCGAGCAGGAAAAAGGTGGATATACCGACGAGCCGCTGGTTTCTCTTCATCTCTTCCTCATCATTACGGACTGTTTCGGTGTGTCCGTCACAGGGGATGAGGATCGAGCGGCACAAAGTGATACCGGCCACGAAACTTTTTTTTGCGCGGCGGCCGTTACGTCATGGCATTGATCGTCACGACCCCGAAGGGCAGGTGCCGGACGGAGACAGGAAAGATCTCTTCAAGCTGCAACAGCGAACGCGCGGTATCGTTCAGCGAAAACACACCGCTGGCCCGGATACGCGCGGCGCGCGGCGTGATGTAGAGCGACCCGCGACAGTAGGGCGCCAGCCCCGTGACCACCTCGCCGAGCGTCCCGTTCTCCACGATCAGCATGCCGTTGCGCCACGAGGTCGCAAGCCCCCAGTCGATGGCCCGCTCGCGCGGCCCATCCGGCTCCAGGTCGATGGCATGGCTGGCCGGCAGGGTCATCTGCGGGCCGCGCATGGGCATGACGGCCAGCGCATCGTCATGAGCCGTCACGATGGTCCGCCCGTCATCGCGCTGGACCATGAAATCGCCGGCGCGCGCCCGGATCGTCCCGGCGCGGGTGGCCACCTGAACGAACGGCGACGCCGCATCGGGGCGGCTTTCCACCAGCACCGTTCCATGCAGCAGCGTGAAGGCACTCCGCCCCCCGCCGGCGGCGAAGGTGATGGCGCTGCAGGGCGCAAGCGTCGCGGTCGACCGCGCCCCCAGCGCCAGTTGCTGCGTCTCGCCATGGCGCGTGCGGATATCGGCCCGCAGATCCCCCGACAGAAGGTCCGGCCCGGTCAGCACGCCCCCGACACAGGCCGCGCCCGCGGCCACCCCCAGCCCCCGGCGCAGCAGCGTGCGGCGCCTCACCCGGCGCAGATAGACATCCCCCAGCGACTGCCCGCCCAACGTCGCCCGCAGGCGCTCGAGCTGCTGCTCCACCGAAAGGGACTGGCCGTTTCCGCCCTGCGATGAGTCCGTGGGCCGTTTTGGATCGGAAACCATGATGCTTTCTATTACGAACAGGAACGCGGGAACTCAAGGCTTGTCCAGCACGCCCGCGCAGGCGCGTTCGGCGGCGTCGATATATTTCCGCACCATGCTGACCGAGACGTCGAGCCGTGCCGCGATGTCCTGATGGCGCAGATTGTCGATGCGATAAAAGAAGAATGCCGCCCGCGCCCGTGGCGACACATCCTGCAACGCATGATCCATGTGCTGGAGCAGCTGGAGGAATTCGTTCTGCTCCTCCGGGCTGGGCGCGGTTTCGGCCGAGGTCGCCCGCAGCGCATCCAGATAGCTGGCCTCCAGCAGGCTGCGCCGCCTCAGTTCCGAAATCAGCCGCCGCGCCACGACCAGCAGAAAGGCGCGCGGCTCCCGCAGGCTCTCCGCCTGCCGCGATGCGGCCAGGCGGACAAACACTTCGGAGGCGATCTCCTCCCCCTTGCTGCGCGAGCCGAGCTGGCGCGCCATGCGCCCGACCAGCCAGCCGAAATGAGACTGGAACAGCCCTGTCAACGGGTCGGGAAGCCGTGAATGCGTCAGGGGCTGTTTGGTCATCTTACGTTCACAAGGCAATGCCCGGCGCAACAGTCACCGAATACCGTCGCGGCCCGAATGTATAAATACACAAATAAATCGTACAATCATCGAGCCTGTACGACATATGAACGCTTTTCAAGGAGAGTTATGTTCACACATTATTGATATCGTCTAGGCATCATCGTTGACGGAATGTTGCACGCGGCCTTTCCCGGGAACATTATGCAACGATCCGTCATGAAAATCATAACGGGACTGCAATAGGCAATAGGGCCCGACAGAACAGCACACGCTTTTTTCCCGGATGTGTCCTGACGACCACCCGCCCCCCGGGGCGCAATCCATCCGCCGGCATGCAGCCGGCATCATTCGCGGAGTAAAGGATGCGCCTGGGATTTCTGGCCGCTCTTCCAGCCTGTCTTTTCGCGGCCGCGCCCGCCGGGGCCGAGGATATCGCCGTTCGCGGTGCGTTTCATCCGGTCGTGGTGTCGACTCTCGGCCGGATGCAGGCAACGGCGGACGCCATTCGCCTGAAAGACGGCCGGCCAAACGGCCTCCATCTCCACGTCCGGGCCCTCCTGGAACCAGGCGACCGTCCGCCCGAGGACGCCCGCCTCTTTTTCGATGCACGACAGGGCCATCTGTCCCTGTTTCCCGACGGCGGCAACGAAATCGTCTTTCCCGCCGACACGGCCCTGCAAGCGGAAAACCCGAATGTCGTGGCATCCCTGTCCAGCGATCAGGAAATCAGCTTCCAGGCAACGGTCAGCATCGACCAGCCTCCGGCAACCCGCTTCACAGGCCGCGACGCAAGGGGCTGGATGAAGACGCTCGATCGTCAGATCGGCCGCAAGGCCGGTTTCGTCCTGTCGGCCTTTCTCCCCGAGACCAGAACCGTCACCATCACCCTGCCACCCCGGTCGGAATTCTCGGTGACGGAAAGCGGCAGGACATCCAGCCTCGTACGCAACCGGGGCGACAAGCCCTATGATTTCACGTTCCAGCCCCGCGCCTATCCCGCCGAGGCCGTGTTCGAAAGCACCAGGCCGATCGCCGGCATGACAATGGTTTTCCCGGTCCGGTTCGACAGCTGGAAGCGCCCGCCCTCACCCTGAACGGACCACCCCCGTCCGGCGTTACCATCCCTCCCGATGCCCCACAGCATCACAGGAACGGCGCCACAAGGACGGTCCCCATGATCACCGTGCATCATCTCGAAAATTCCCGCTCGCAACGCGTGCTCTGGCTGCTGGAGGAACTCGGCCTGCCGTACGAGATACGGTTCTACAAGCGCAACCCCAGGACGATGCTGGCCCCACCGGAACTCCGCAAGATCCATCCTCTGGGCAAGTCGCCGATCGTCACCGACGGCGACCTCACCCTGGCGGAAAGCGGGGCCATCATCACCTGGCTTCTCGACGAATACGGCAATGGTCGCCTGCGCCCTCCTGCCGGCTCACCGGACGACCGCCGCTTCACCTACTGGCTGCATTATGCCGAAGGCTCGGCCATGCCGCCGCTGGTGATGAAACTGCTCTTTGACATGCTGCCGTCGCGCGTGCCCCTGCTGCTCAAGCCGTTCGCGGCCCTCATCGCAAAGGGCGTGCAGGCCCAGTTTCTGGGGCCGGAAATCAAACGCCACATGGCATTCTGGGAACAATCGCTCACCGAAACCGGCTGGTTCGCCGGCGATGCATTCACGGCGGCCGATATCCAGATGAGCTTCCCGCTGGAGGCCGCCTGCGCCCGCGCGGGGGGCGCACCCCTCCCCCATGTCAGGGCGTTTCTGCACCGTATCCACACCCGGCCCGCATGGGTCCGGGCGCTGGAACGCGGCGGCCCCTATGCCTTTGCCGAGGCATAACCGGAATACACTTCAAGGGGCCCTGCCCCTTGACCCCGGCAGAGCCCTGACCTTCCCCCCCGGCCGTCACAAGCCCAGAAGCTTCCTCACGGCCGGCTCGATTGCGATCATCAGCCCCGCAGGCGGCAGGTTCACCCCGGCGAAGGAGCCGGAGACATCGGCGGAACTGTTGATGGCCGCATCTTCCTGGTCGAAAATCGCCCTGTCCGGCGCCGAAAGCGTCCGCTCCCCATCCAGCGCCTTCAGCCCCGCCCCGGCGATGACGGCAAGATGCCGCGACGTCACCAGCGCATCGGACAGGCCGCGAACCTGCGCCACCGGGGCAAAGGCCGCATCATTGTCCCGCCAGGTCGCAAGCTGCCGCCGCAGCGCCGGCACCACCGAATGGTCTCCCGCCACATAGCGCGCCACCAGCGCCGAGAACCGCAGCGCGGGCGCCGGATCGGGCGACGCGATTTCCCCGATCTCGTCCAGCCGGTTGCCATGCCGCCCCACATAGCGGTTCATGTTGTAGTTGCGCAGCGGAACCGTGGCACTCGCCAGCACCATCACCGGGTCGACCGTGCCGGGCGAAAGCCGGGCCGCCATCCGCCACCTGTTCGCCTCGCCCTGCAAACCGGTGATCTGGAGCTCGGCATTCACCACGGCCAGGCGGCGATACATGTCGTCGACATCCCGCACCTCGGCCGGCGACCAGAACCGCTCGGCAATCGCGGCGGCACGCGGCCAGATCCGCGCATCCAGCATCTCGTCGGTCACAAGCTCCGCCCATAGCGGCGCCTCGCCACCCAGCACGAAGGCTTTCTGCGCATCGGTCAACGGCGGCGGCGCGGGCTCCTTCAGGAAGGCGGCAACCAGGTCGGGGCGCGTGCCCTTCTTCAGCAATCTGTCGGCTTGCTCACGCGTAATCCCGTTCGCGGCCGGATCGTAGGGGTCGACCAGATAATGCTGCCCGGCCGGCTGAAGCAGATCGAGGTAATAACCGGCGGAAACGATGACGGGATGATGCCCTTCGGTGGCCGAGGCGATGAATTTCGAACTGCGCCACACATCCACGACCACGTCGGAGGGAATGGCCGCCTCGCTCACCTCGTCCCACCCGACCATGATCTTGCCCTGCGCGGCCAGCACCTTCTGCACCTGCGCGGTAAACGCCGCCTGCAATGCCTGCGGGGTGGCGTAGCCATGGTCCTTCATCCAGGCCACGATCTTCGGATTCGTCATCCACTCGTCGGGGTCGACCTCGTCCCCGCCGGAATGGAAATAGATATCGGGAAACAGCCGGCCCATTTCGCCATAAAGCTGGCGCACCAGCCGCAGCGTCGCCGGCAGAGTCGGGTCCAGCGCGGCGGTATTCTTGTTCTTCGGCTCCGGATCGACCGGGCTCCGGGCGGCCAGTTCGGGGTGCGCCAGCAGCACGGCCAGCGCATGGCCCGGCAGGTCGAATTCGGGCACGACCCGGATACCCCGATCCCCCGCATAGGCCACCACGTCACGAATCTGCGCCTGGGTATAATATTGCCCGTGCGACCCCTTGGCAGTCAGCTCCGGCAGCACATGGCTCTCTACCCGAAAGCCGGTGCCGTCGCTCAGATGCAGGTGCAGCACATCCAGCTTCAGCATCTCCATCGCATCGATCTGGCGCTTGAGCGTCTCGACCGCCACGAAATGGCGCGAGGTATCGATCATGATCCCGCGCCAGGCAAAACGCGGATGGTCGGCAATGGTCGCAAAAGCCAGTTTCGGGCCGTTTTCGTCCCGCCCGATCAATTGCGCGAGCGTCGCCAGACCGTGCATCACGCCATCGGGCCCGTCGGCGGTCAGCGTGGCGCCGTCCGGCCCCACAACCAGCCGGTAATCTTCCTTCGCGCGTGTGGTCAGCCAGCCCGCATCCTGCCCGGCCTCGATCCGCACCGGCACCGGCGCGGCCTTGGGGTCAACGGGGCCGTCGCCCGCCGGCAGCACCCGCCCGGCCAGCGCGTCGGCCCGGCGCAGGAACCGCCCGGCCGCCGCCTGCATCATCGCGGACGGCGGACGGCTCCACGACACGACAAAGCCACCGCCCAGCGGCAGGGACCCGCCGGGGAACGCCACCGAAGAGGGCACCGGCATCAGCGCCGGAGCGGCAGCCGCCGCAGCCGCCACGGGCTCCGCCGCCACCGGCTGTTCGCCCGGGGGCGTCGCGCAGGCCGAAAGCCCCATCGTCACGGCAAGCAGCGAAGACCCGAGGAGGGCCGCACGCGCGGTCGAAAACTTCATGCTCATTCTCTCCTGGAACAGTCCCCGGACATCGTCGCGGCGGCGCCCGCATCGTCCAGCGCCCGCCGCACCGCCCCGACCGTCGCCCTGTCGGTCGGCACCGGATTGTCGCCGAAACCGGCATTCCGCACACCCTGCCCACGCGGCATGTCACGACCGCGGCAGGACCCATGCACCTCTTCAACCCCCGTGGCAGCTACCAGCGCCGCCGCCGACTCCGGCGAGACCCCTCCACCGGCCATGACGGCAATGCGCCCCCCGGCCCGCGCGACCAGCGCGCGCAGCCGCTCGCGCCCGTCCCACGCCGTGGCGCCCCCACCCGAGGTCAGGATCCGCGCAAACCCAAGCCCGATCGCCACCTCCAGCGCCACGCCCGCGTCGGCGGCCTCGTCGAAGGCCCGATGCAGCGTGGCATGGCGCACGCCGCAGGCGCGGGCATGGTCCAGCAGCCGGCCCAGCATGGCCTCGTCAAGCCGCCCATCCGTCCGGCAGGCGCCCAGCACGATGCCGGCCAGCCCCGCCTGCGCCACGGCGGCGATATCGCCGCGCATGACCGCCTCCTCGGCCGGGGAATAGACAAAATCGCCCGGCCGGGGCCGGATCATGGCAAAGACCGGGCAGGACGCACTGGCGGCCAGCGCCATCAGCCCGGGCGAAGGCGTCAGCCCGCCCACCACCAGCGCGGCGCAAAGCTCCACCCGGTCGGCACCGCCCGCCACCGCCGCCGCCAGCCCATCGGCCCCCTCGACGCAGACTTCCAGCAGGATGCGCCGCCCCTGCATCACCGCCCGCCCGACGCCGCCGACTGGATCGCGACCAGCTCCGCATCATGGCGCATCTGCCATTCGATCGCGTCGCGCTGGGTCAGGGCCGAGGCCGCCGCCTCGTCCAGCAGGACAAGGCAATCCGGATGGAATTGCAGGGCGGACCCCGGCACGGCGGCGCAGACCGGCCCCTCGATCGCCCGTGCGGCAATCGCGGCCTTGCCGGCCCCCGTCACCACCATCAGCGCCCTGCGCGCCTCCAGGATCGTCCCCGTGCCCATCGTGATGGCCCGATTCGGCACGCGCGACAGGTCGCCGCCGAACATGCCGGCATTCTGCACCAGCGTCGCCTGTGCCAGCGTCACGACGCGGGTGCGGCTGGCCAGCGACGATAGCGGCTCGTTGAAGCCGATATGCCCGTTCTCGCCCAGGCCCAGAAGCTGGAGGTCGATCCCCCCCGCCCGCGCAATCCGCGCCTCATAGGCAGCGGCTTCGGCATCGGCATCGGGCGCCGCCCCGTCCGGCACATGGGTCCGCCCCGGCGCCAGATCGACGTGCGAGAACAGATGCGCCTGCATGTAATGGCGGTAGGACTGGGCATCCTCAGCCCCCAGCCCGACATATTCGTCAAGATTGAAGGTGGTGACGCCCCCGAAACCGATCCCCCGCGCGCGCGCGGTCCCGACCAGCAGCCGGTAGATCGCCTCCATGGTACGCCCGGTCGCCAGCCCAAGAACCGAATCCGCCTTGTCGCGCACCTGGTCCGCCAGCAGCCGGGCGGCCAGTCCGGCCGCGCGGGCGGCATCGGGGCAGATGATGATCTTCACGGCGTGTCGCTCCTTCCCGTGGCCGGGGCCGCCCGTCGCGTCCCCGCCCCGCCCCCTGCGCGCAGCGCCAGGATCCAGCCCCCGATGAAGATATAGGCCGGAATGGCCAGCACCATGAAAGCCGGCGTGGTGCCCAGCAGCGGGATAAGATGCACGAAAACCTGCGGCAACACCGCCCCGCCCGAATAGGCCATGACCAGAAACGCCGTGATCCGCCCGCCATCGGGGCCGCCCTCGGCCAGCACGACGGGGAAAAGAGCCGGCAGGATCATCGCATTGGCAAATCCCAGCAGCGCCACGCAGAACACCGGCACCATCCCCGGCGCGACCATCGCCACCAGGCACAGCAGAATCCCGCCGACGCAGGACAGCAGCATATAGCGTTCCTGGTCGACGACACGCGGCACAAGCACCATGCCGGCCAGATAGCCTGCCATCATCGCGGCCAGGGTCAGCGCCGTCAGATATTTCGTCACGTCCAGCGACAGGCCGAAGGACCGTCCATACAGCCCGATGGCATCGCCGGCCATCACCTCCACGCCCACATACAGGAACATGGCAAAGGCGCCGGTCAGCAGCCACCCCGGCTGCGCCGCCCCCCGCGCGCCGCCGGCCGGGGCGGCGGTCTCGATCGCGATCTCGGGCAGCCTCGCCCGCGCGGTAAAGATCGCCAGCAACAGCAGCAGCCCCGCCATTGCGGAATAGGGCGCGTGGACGGCATGGGTAAAGGCGGCCAGCGTGGCCTCCCGGGCCGGGCCGGGCGGCGTCCGGGCGATATCGGCCGCCACACCGCCGACATTGGGCATGACGATCACGGCAAACAGGGCGGGCGCCACGATGCCAGCAAACTTGTTGGCAATGCCCATGATCGCGATGCGCTGCGCGGCCCGGTCATGCCCGCCCAGCAGGCTGACATACGGATTGATCGTGATCTGCAACAGCGACAGCCCGGCCCCGATCACGGTCAGCCCGCTCAGCGCCCCCACATACCATCGCGCGTTGACGCATTCCCCGAACAGCGCGGTCCCCGCCGCCATCACGACCAGCGCCAGCGACAGGCCGCGCCGCAGCCCGATCCGCCGCGTCAGCACCGTCGCCGGCAGCGGAAAGATGAAATAGGCCAGATAGAAACAGACAGGCACGAGGAACGACGTCACGTCATCCAGCTCGAAGGCCACCTGCACGAACGTGATCAGCGGCCCGTTGAGCCAGGTCACGAAGCCGATGCTGAAGAACAGCGTGGCCATGATCAGGATGGGCCGCCAGCCATAGGCCCCGGCGGGGCTGCGTGCCGCAAGCCCGGCCACCCACGACCACCCGGACGTGCCACCGGCCGGTGCAGGCACCGGCCGGCGCGAGAAATCGGATTCCTCCCGCAAGGTCAGAACCCGGTGGACAGCGAAACCATGGCGGCAAACACACCACCGACATAATAGACCGGCGGGCTCCCCGCCGCGATCTGGCCGGTCGAGGTCACATGCGCCTTGGCGTTGGCCGAGTAGCTGGAACCGGAAAGATAATGATTATCGCCCAGATTGGTCAGGTTCAGCTGGATCTGCGGATGCTTCATCGGCCCAATGGCCTTCATCCGATAGCCCAGCGTCAGGTTCGACGTGATGTAGGAGGGCATCTTCTCGTCGTTCATGAAGGTCGTGTACTGGCTGTCGACATAGCGCAGGTCGAAATTGCCGAAGAAGCGCCCATCGTCGTAATTGATCCCGATGGCACCGGTAAATTTCGGCGCCGCGACCGCGATCTTTCCGGCCGTGGGCAGCACGCCCGTCCCGGTGTTGAAATTGTTGTCGAAGGTCGAATGCAGGAACTGGCCCGACAGGTACGGGCTGAAATGATGCCAGCGCCCCAGCCCGAACTCGCCCTGGATACCGCGCGAGGTCTGGCCGCCGATATTGATCGGCGAGGCCACCATCTGGTTGGTGCCCGGAATATAGCCGGTCGACGTCACCTGGTGGTTGGTCATGTTGATGTTGAACAGCGACATCGAGAAATTATAGAACCCGCCCTGATGGCGATAGCCGATTTCCTCGCTGATCGAATATTCCGGCTTGAGGCTCTGCGGCTGCATCGTCGCATGCGACGAATTCGGGTCGAAGATCTGCGAATAGGCCTCGACCGACTCCGGCGCCCGGAACGCCGTGGTGCCGTTGATGAAGATCTGGTCGTGCGGCGTGATCTTGTAGCTGGCCGAGAATTGCGGCAGCGGTTCGAAATAATTGCCCTGCATCTTGTAGGGGTCGGCACCGGGGATCAGGTTCGTGCCCTGGCGCGAGACCATGGCCACGCGGAAGCCGGCGCTGATGGTCAGCCTGTCATTCAGCAGCCGCTGCGTGTCGGCGATGAACAGCGTGTTCACCTGCTGCATGAAATTCAGGTCGTATCCCGACAGGATATGCCCGTTCACGCTGATCGGCGTGCCCGACCAGCCGCTGCCGTCCGCATAGACGGGCTGGAAGTCCGACAGTTCCTGATGCGTCGTATAGGCATACCACCAGCCGAAGGAGAACGTATTGCTGTTGGTGATCCGCCAGTCGGCCGACATGTTCAGCCCGCCCGTCTTCTGGTCCCACGGATCGACGCCCAGGGTCAGGATGCTGCCGTTGACGACGGTGCCGCCCGAAAGCTGTCCATATTGCTGCGTTCCGTAATACCCGCCGACCGCCGGGATGTTCTCGCCGCCCAGCGACGGGCCGAACTGATGGACGTAATAGGGCGTGACATGCAGCTTCAGCCGGTCGGTCAGCGTAAAGTTCATCGGCAGCACGATCAGCTGCTGATTGAGGTTCTGGCTGTTCAGCTTGTAGTAGTTCGCATTGCCCGGATAGAAATTCTGGTCGTAGGAAAACCCGACGCCATACTGCTTCCACTGCGCCATGGTCGGCGCCCGCCACGAGGTCGATTCCTGACGGTTGTACGAGAAGATGGCGGCCACATCATTGCCGTCGCCCCATTCCTTCACGAACTTGGTGTCGAGGTGATAGCGCAGGAACCCGCCCGGCCCGCGCGCCCCGTTATCGTAGGCGGTGTGCGAGAAGGACAGAAAGCCCCGCACCCCGGAATTGCCGATGTCACCGGTATCGAACCGCAGGAATTCCTTGTTGAAACTGTAGGAACCACCGGCAAGGTCGGCAAATCCCCCCATATGGTGCGAAGGGTTGATCGCCGTCGCGGTAATCTGCCCGCCCACGGCGTTGTAGAACGGCGCATTCAGGTCCGGCGCCCCCTGCGAGACCGTGACCGAGCCGAGATTCTCGGTATCGACCAGCGTCCCGGTATAGGGCGCGTAATTGATGGGGTCGGCCAGCGGCGCGCCTTCGAACAGATAGCCGAACTGCGTTTCGTTCAGGCCGCGCACCTGCAGATGGTCCCCGGTAGTGCCGAACGGGTCCTGGCTGGTCACGGTCACGCCCGGCAGGTTCGCGATCAGCGACGTGATGTTGGACGAGGGCGACTGCTTGGCAATGAAATCGCGCGTCACCCCGCTCTGCGAGCGCGGCGCCGATTGCGGCGGCATCAACCCGCCGCCCGGCGTGCGGTTGGTAATGCCCGTGGCCGCCACGGCATGGCTCGTGACCGAGACTTCTTCCGACGACCGGTTGAACTGGCCCAGCACGGACGAACTCAGATCGTCGCCCCCGGACGACCGGTTCTGGGCCGCCGGCGCGCTCGCCGTGGCCTTCCGGTCATGGCCGGTGGCCGTCTTCTTCGTCTGGGCATGCGCGGATGCCGCGACAAGGCCGGTCAGCGCAACGCAGGAAAGGGAAAGCTGACGAAACGAGATGCGCATGGTGACAACTCCACGACCCGACTGACGGTGAACAGTCTCTGTCATTGCTCTTCAGAAACAAGCTCGCAAACGGGTTTTTAATGCGCAACAGGAATTTAATCCGGGATACTTAATTCAAACAAGAAACAAAGTGATTTTGCCCTCCCCCTCCGAAAATGTTGCCATAATGACACAATCTCGCCGTCCCCCGGCCGCTCGGAGCCTGGCCGTAAATGTGGGCTGGTGAGCGAGAGCGGCCCGCAGGGCCGCGCCCGTCATGTGTTTCCGAGCACCGGAGCGGAGCGGCCTTGATGGCCGTGAGCACCGGAGCGCAGGAAACGCGCGTCGGATCGCCGCCAGATCGCGTTTACGGTCAGGCTTTCAAACCCCGTCGGGGCCGAAGATGAAGTAGCGGGCGGCAAGGCTCGCGGCACCGCAGGCAAAACTGTCCGGCTCGAAATCCCGGAAATGGATCATGCCGCGCGACGCCGGGCGCCGCAGAATGTGGGATTCGGTCTCGCGTTGCAGCGCATGGCCATAGATCCCGTCACGCAGATTCGGGTCCAGCATCACCACCACATGGCTCGGATCGATCAGCTGGATCAGATGCGCGGTCGCCAGCCCCATCGAGGCCCCGGCATGATGCAGGATCGACAGTGCCTCGGGGTGCGCCCCGGCCGCCAGCCGCGCCAGTTCGGCAATGTCGGTCGGCAGCCCCGCCCGCCGCGCGGCATTGCCGATCGCCAGCAGCGAGGCCACGGTTTCCAGACAGCCCCGATTGCCGCAGCGGCACGGCAGGGCATGGGCCATGTCGGTCACGATCGGCGCGTGAGACATCTCCCCCGCCCCGCCGGCATACCCGCGCAACAGCCGCCCATTGACGATATTGGCACAGCCGATGCCGTTACTGATGAAGATCACGCTGAAATCCGGGCTGCCGCGCAGGGCGCCGAACAATTGCTCCCCCAGGATCAGGGCGTTCGCATCGTTCTCGATCCAGGTCGGCAGGCCAGTCCGCTTCGACAGCAGGCCGCCGATATCCACATCCCGCCACCCCAGCGCCGCACAGGCCAGGCAGGTCTGGCGATCGTTGGCCACAAAACCCGGCAGCGCCATGCCCACGCCCGAGACATGCCCCCTGGCCGAACGCAGTCCTTTCCGCAAATGCGCGATCGCATCGCACAGGGATGTCACACAGGTTTCCAGGTCGGCATGGCGCGGCAGCTCCATGCGATCATGCACCGTCCCGTGCAGGTCAGTCAGCACCACGATGGCCGGATCGTTCTGGAGCGAGATGCCGATGAACCACGCCGCCTCGGCCCGCACGGCCAGCGGCACCGACGGTCGCCCGCTCCCATGAACCGGCGCCTGCTCGCACAGGATTTCCTGTTTCAGCAGGTCGCGCACCAGGCTGGATATGGCGGCCTTGCTCATGCCCAGCCGCGACGCAAGCTCGCTTCGGCTCTCCGGTCCATTCCGGCTGAGGCTGCTCAGAATCAGATAATGTCCGGTGGACAGCATGGGCAAAGGTCCCTGGAGAAAACGGCGGTCTATAGTTTATAATATGAACTATGTTGACGGAATACGGAAATGCCTGTTTACAAAAAGGGCGGGTAAACAGGGTTGGCGTGCACGGGCCCGCCTGTCGTCCGGCGGGCAATCTGAGTGTGGAACCCTTCATGATTCTTTGCGCCGATATTGGTGGATCGTTCATCGATTTCGCGGTGGTTCACCCCGATGGACGGACCGACCACCGCCGCGCCGTCCCGACTCCCCTCGACGACGCACCGGCCTTCATCGGCGCTCTGGTGGCGCTCTGCGCACCATGGCCCGGCGTGCCGCTCCATATCGCCATCGCGGGCGTGGAATGCCCCGATACCGGCATCATCCGCGCGGCCAACATCCCCTGCCTGCAATCCCTGCCGCTCGCCGCCCACCTCCAGCGCGAAACCGGCCGCGTGGTCCGAATCGCCAACGATGCCGATTGCTTCGCACTGGCCGAGGCCCATTTCGGCGTCGCAAAGGGCCACCGCAATGTCTTCGGCGTCATTCTGGGCACGGGAATCGGCGGCGGATTCGTCCTCGATGGCCGAATCGTCCCCGGCCTCGGCGGCGTAACGGGCGAATGGGGCCACGCCCCGGTCGTCATCCCGCCCCCCGCCCTGCACGGCCAGGACGCAGACAGCACCCAGTCCCTGGTTCCCCTCTTCCGCTGCGGCTGCGGCATCTCGGGCTGCCTCGACACCATCGCCGGCGCCCGCGCGCTGGAACGGCTGCATCTCTGGGCCGGCGGCGCACCGCAGACCAGCCGCGCGATCCTCGAATCCTGGCAGGCTGGCGACCCGCAGGCCGGCCGAACGCTCGCGATCTGGCTGTCCTACATGGCCGCCGGCCTCGCCCACGTCATCAACGTCACCGGCAGCACCATCGTCCCGGTCGCCGGCGGCCTCAGCAACGCCCACGCCCTCATCGACGCCCTGGACGAAGCCGTCCGCGCCCGCATCCTCACCCCCACCGCCACACCCCTGCTCAGGCGCGCGGCCCTGGGCGCCGATGCCGGCCTGCTCGGCGCAGCCTGCCTCGGGCTGGACATCCGCATACAGGATTGAAAGGCCAGCTCACGCCCGGCTTTCCACCAATGTCTTCAAACCGTGCAGGACGATATCCCAGTTCCGCGCGGCATGATCCGCCTGCTCTTCCGTCGCGCAGTTCGCAGTCGTCACCCGGACATTCACCCGCCCATTTTCCTCGTCCAGGCGATAGCGAATGACCAGACGCGCCTCCGGCACATCCTCGGTCCCCGAAAAGCTCGACCAGTAGCTGTAGGACAAGCCGCTCGGGGGCGCGAAAGCCAGCACCGTGCCATGATCCTCATAGGGTTTCCCCCTGATATTCCCCCCGAAAGACCATCGGCGCATCGATCCGCCAGTCCGTCGTCAGTTTCGTGCCGAAGAAATAACGTTCGATCATCGGCGGACTGGTCAGGGCGTCCCAGACCGTAGCAAGAGGCGCATCAATCAGAATATTGGCCGATTTTTCATACATCGCGCTATCCTCCGGACAGGACGCAAGGATAGGCTCGGTGCCAGGCCATGGCTTGTAAAAACCCGACGGAACCACCCCACGCGCTGGATCGTGCCATCCTGTCGCTTCCTGCCTGCGTACGAACCGGCAGAATTCCCCCGCCAGCCGATCTGTCCCCCATGATCGAACATTTCTGGTGGGTACAATGGGCCCTCGAACACGAACAGACATCCGAGGTCCTGTCCTATCCCTCGGTTCATATCGTATTTGAAAACGGGATTGCCGAAATCGTCGGAATCGTGAGGAAAAAATTCGTTCGAAAACTCGACGGCAATGGAGAGGTCTTTGGAATCAAATTCCGTCCCGCCATGTTCCGCCAGTTCGACAGCACGCCCGCCTACAGGCTGACGGACAGGACGCAGCCGCTGGATTGCGCAATCTGGGATCGCGCATGCGTCTCCCAACTGCTCCACGCCCGATCGATACAGCAAAAAGCGCATCTTGCGGAAACGGCCCTGCGCCGAGTCGCCAAAACCGACGATCGACGCGCCCTCCAGATTCGCGATCTGGTCGAACATGTCCGCATCAATCCGGATATGCGCTCGGTAGCCGATCTGGTCCTGAAATCAGGATGGGCGGAACGCGCGCTGCAACGGCTATTCCGCGACTATCTGGGGGTCAGCCCCAAATGGGTCATACGGCGCTTCCGGCTACAGGAAGCGGCGGAATGCCTGGCGAGGCAGACCGGCACGATCGCGTCGGTCGCCGCGGAACTCGGCTATTTCGACCAGACCCATTTCGCACGCGATTTCAAATCCGTCATCGGTCTCTCGCCCCGCCATTTCCTGGACAAGGCGCGGACGACACGATAACGCGCGTCAGACGTGGAAGCTCTCGCCGCAGCCGCACCGGCCCTTCTCGTTCGGATTGTTGAAGGTAAAGCCCGATTCCAGCTGCTTGACCTCGTAATCCATTGTCGTGCCGATCAGGAACAGGGTCGCCTTGCGATCGACCAGCACGGTCACGCCCTTGTCGGTCACGACCTCGTCGCCCGGCCCGGCCGCCTCGACGAAGCTCATGTCATAGGCATGGCCCGAGCAGCCCTTGGTCGAGATCGCGATCCGCAGCAGCTGCCCGGCATGGGCCGTGGCATACAGCGCCCGCAGCCGGTCGGCCGCGCGGTCGGACAGCGCCATCAGGGGCGGCAGGGCCCGCCGGGCGGGAGCAGGCGAGGCAGCCGTCGCGTTGCTGGAAACAGTCATTGGCAATCTCCCGGTCCCGGGGGGCATGGCGCCCCGCCGCGACGTGTCAGAACATGTTCAGGCTCAGGCGGGCATCGTCGCTCATGCGCGACATGTCCCATGGCGGGTCCCAGACGATCTCAACCGTCGCGTCGGTCACACCGGGGACGGTGCGGACCGCCTCCTGCACCTGCATCGGCAGTTCCTGTGCGCTGGGACAGTTGGGGGCCGTCAGCGTCATTTCAACACGCACCGTACCGTCCCGATGCAGGTCGATGGCGTAGATCAGCCCCAGCTCATAGATATTCACCGGAATCTCCGGATCGAACACGGTGGCGATCGCCGCGATCACGGCCTCCTCGTCGGGCACCGCCGCGGCACCCTCCGCCGGCGGCTGGCCATCAGGCGTCCAGCCCTCCACCGCGGGGCCGTCGCCGGCCGACGGCGCATCGAACGAGAAGGCGTGTCCGTCCGCCCCGTTTCCGGTCTCTTCCATCGCGGCCATCCTGTCGGTCTGCACCATCATTCCCGCCTCATCCCGTCCCTCGTCTCACCCACCGGCGTCCCCACCGGCACCTCGGCCAATGCCGCCTCCAGCGCCGACCAGGCCAGCGTCGCGCAGCGAATGCGCGACCGGTGCCGGTGCAGG
The DNA here is from genome assembly GCF_014174275.1 of Gluconacetobacter takamatsuzukensis. GTDB lineage: Bacteria > Pseudomonadota > Alphaproteobacteria > Acetobacterales > Acetobacteraceae > Gluconacetobacter > Gluconacetobacter takamatsuzukensis. The sequence continues at coordinate 85,719 of NZ_JABEQK010000006.1, forward strand.
GGCGCGAAAACCATCAGTTCCGGCGGGGCATCGCCATCCTGCCCGGTCTGTAGCAGGGCGGCGAAATCCCGCCCCATGGTCACGGCCCCGCTCCTGTCCTGCCCCGCCGCCAGCCCGGCCATCATGTCGGCCGACGCCAGGCAGATCGCGCATCCCCGGGTCTGGTGGCGGACCGTCTCGATCCGCCCGTCCGCATCCAGCCACACCCCGACCCGCACCCGGTCGCCGCACATCGGGTTCGTGCCCTCGCCCCGGCCGGTCGCGCCATCCAGCGGCCCGGCATGCACGGGCGTGCGCGCCCGTTCGATCACCTGCCGCTGGTACAGCCCGTCCTGGTCCATCGCGCCGCGCCCGCCTCAGACGAAGAAGCCGCGGATCTGCGTCAGCGTCGCGGCCAGGGCATCCACCTCCTCGCGCGTCGTGTACAGCGCGAAGCTGGCCCGGGCGGTCGCAGACAGGCCCAGCCGCCGCATCAGCGGCTCGGCACAATGATGCCCGGCCCGCACCGCAATCCCGTTCCGATCCAGCAAGGTCGCGATGTCATGCGGATGCACGTCGTCCATCGTGAACGAAATCACGCCCCCACGCTCGGCGGGCGCTCCCACCACGCGCAGGCCCGGCACCTCGGCCAGGCGCGGCAGTGCATACTCAACCAGCGCCGTCTCGTGCGCCGCGATGGCGTCATACCCGATCGCCTCGATATAGCTGATGGCCGCACCCAGCCCGATCGTCTCGATGATCGCGGGCGTCCCGGCCTCGAATTTATGCGGCACATGGGCCCAGGTGGACCGCTCGAAAGTGACCGAGGAAATCATGTCCCCGCCGCCCAGAAACGGCGGCATCGCCTCCAGCAGTTCGCGCCGCCCCCACAGCACGCCGATCCCGGTGGGACCATACAGCTTGTGGCCGGTGAACGTGTAGAAATCGGCATCGATTGCCTGCACGTCGACCCGGCGATGCACGACGAACTGGCTGCCGTCGAACAGCACGCGCGCCCCCGCCGCATGGGCGATGTCGGCAATCCGCCGCGCCGGCGTCACGGTGCCCAGCACGTTCGACATGTGGGTCACGGCTACCAGCGCCACCTTGCCATCCGCCACCAGGCGTTCCAACGCCTCCAGCTCGATGTCGCCCGAATCGGTAATGGGCGCCACGCGCAGCTCGATCCCCGCCCGGTCCCGCAGCATCTGCCACGGCACCAGATTGGCATGGTGCTCCATCTCCGAGATCACGACCGCCTGCCCCGGCCGCATCAGGCTGCCGAAGGAATGGGCAACCAGATTGATCGCCTCGGTGCTGTTGCGGGTAAAGATCACCTCTTCCCGCGCCGGGGCCCCGATCAGCCGGGCCACCTGGTCGCGCACCGCCTCGTAGGCATCGGTGGTGCGCTCGCTCATCCAGTGCAGGCCGCGATGGATGTTGGCGTATTGCGTGCGCATGGTGTCGCCCATCGCATCGATCACCTGGACCGGCTTCTGCGCCGAGGCAGCACTGTCCAGAAAGACCAGCGGGCGCCCATGCACCGTCTCGCCCAGGATCGGGAAGTCGGCACGCCGGTCACGCAGCGCATCGATGGGGTCGGTCATCACCACGGGCGAGACATCCATGTTACGCGTCCTTTCGGTTCCACCAGGTCTCGACGGCGCGATCCAGCACCGCACGCAGGGCCTCGTCTCCCATCAGTTCCACCGCATCGTGCAGGAAGGCCTTGACCAGGATGGCCCGGGCCTCTTCCCCCGCCACGCCACGGCTGCGCAGGTAGAAAAGCTGGTCGGCATCCAGCGCCCCCACGGTCGCGCCGTGGCTGCACCGCACATCGTCGGCGTAGATTTCCAGTTCCGGCTTGGCGTCGATCTCGGCACTGTCCGACAGCAGCAGGGCCTGGTTCATCTGGTAGCCGTCGGTCTTCTGCGCAACACGCTCGACCAGGATCTTGCCCTGGAAGACGCCCCTGGCATGACCCGCCAGCACGTTCTTCACCGTCTGGCGCGAATTGCACGAGGGCGCGGCATGCGTGATCACGCTGGTCAGGTCGGCAACCTGCCGCCCATCCAGCAACTGCGCGCCGTTGACATGCACGATGCCACCCTCGGCATTCAGCCGCGCATGGACCTCGTGCCGCGCCAGGGCCGCGCCCAGGGTCAGGGTAAAGCTGTCATAGGACGCATCGGCCCCGACCTCGGCATGCACCACCGCCAGATGCCGGGCAGCCGGGTCCTCGGTCTGCAACTTGGCATGGATCAGGTGCCCGCCCTCGGCGACCCCCACATCCAGCACCGGATTGTTCAGATAGTCGCCATGCCCGACCGACAGGTCCAGCACCGACAGGCGCGCCCCCGCCCCCAGCACGATACGGTGCCGGGGATGGACCGACAGCGCCACCCCGTCCGGCGCAACCACGACCGACAGCAGCGCCATCCGCCCGGCATCGACACCGGGTGCCACCGTCAGCGTCAGCCCGTCCTCGGCCAGCAGCGCATTCAGCGCGCTGGCGACGTCGTCATGCGGCACCAAGTCCGCGCCGGCCGCGAAACGCGCCACCGACACACCATCCGGCAGGCGCGACAGCGCGGGCACGAACCGGCCATTCACCATCACCGCGCGCGCCAGGCCTTCTTCCAGCGCGTAGGCCCGCACGGCCTCGGCCAGCAGGGCCTCGACCGCCGCCCCGTCAGGCTGCGCCGGCGCGTCGGCAAAGGGAACATCCGCCAGCGTCCGCAGCGAGGTATATTTCCACGCCTCGACACCCGTGCGCGGCAGGCCCGCCTTGCGCAGCAGGTCGGCCGCCTGCGCGCGCACCGCATTCCCCTCCTCGGTGTAGCGGTTCAGGAACGCGGCGGCGCTGACGCCGGCGGGAGAGATCGCGTTCACGCGGCCTCCGCCAGGAAACGGGCATAGCCCTGGGCCTCGAGCTGCTTGGCCAGTTCCGGCCCGCCGCTATGGATGATGCGCCCGCGCGCCATCACATGGATTCGGTCGGGCACGATGTAATCCAGCAGCCGCTGGTGATGGGTGATCACCAGCGCCGAGAAATCCGGCGCGCGCAGCGAATTCACGCCCTCGGCCACGATGCGCAGCGCATCGATGTCCAGCCCGCTGTCGGTCTCGTCCAGAATGGCGAACGAGGGGTTCAGCATGCGCATCTGCAGCACTTCGTTGCGCTTCTTCTCGCCACCCGAGAAGCCGACATTCACATTGCGCTTCAGCATGTCGTCGGACATCGACAGGTGCTTCGTCTCCTGCCGCACCGCCTTCAGAAAGGCCACCGCGTCCAGCTCGTCCTGCCCGCGGGCGCGGCGCACCGCATTCACCGCCGTGCGCAGGAAGTTCGCATTGTTCACGCCCGGCAGTTCGACCGGCGCCTGAAAGGCCAGGAACAGGCCCAGCGCCGCACGCTCTTCCGGCTCCAGCGCCAGCAGGTCCTGGCCCTTGAAGGTCGCGCTGCCTCCCGTCACCTCGTAATCCTCGCGCCCGGCCAGGACATAGGACAGGGTGGACTTGCCCGACCCGTTCGGGCCCATGATGGCATGGACCTCGCCGGCCGGAATCTCCAGGTCGACGCCGCGCAGGATTTCCTTGTCCGCGCCGTTATCCGAAATCTTGGCGCACAGGCCGGCAATCCGCAAAAACTCGTTGCTCACGTCACTCATCTCCGTTCAGCCGACGCTGCCTTCAAGGCTGATCTGCAGCAATTTCTGGGCCTCGACCGCGAATTCCATCGGCAGTTCCTTCAGCACGTCCTTGCAGAAGCCGTTGACGATCAGCCCGACCGCATCTTCCTCGGACAGGCCGCGCTGGCGGCAATAGAACAGCTGGTCTTCCGAAATCTTCGACGTCGTCGCCTCATGCTCGATCTTGGCCGACAGGTTGCGGCTTTCGATATAGGGCACGGTATGCGCACCGCACTGGTCGCCGATCAGCAGGCTGTCGCACTGGGTAAAGTTCCGCGCGCCAGCCGCCTTGGGCATCATCCGCACCAGCCCGCGATAGGTGCTGTCGGAATGCCCGGCACTGATGGTCTTGGCGATGATCGTCGAGCGCGTATTGCGCCCCAGATGGATCATCTTGGTCCCGGTATCGGCCTGCTGGTGGTTGTTCGTCACCGCGACCGAATAGAACTCGCCCACCGCCCCGTCGCCCTGCAGGATGCAGGACGGATATTTCCAGGTGATGGCCGACCCGGTCTCGACCTGCGTCCACGAGATCTTGGACCGGTCCCCCCGGCACGCGCCGCGCTTGGTCACGAAATTATAGATCCCGCCGCGCCCCTGCTCGTCGCCCGGATACCAATTCTGGACCGTCGAGTATTTGATCGACGAATCTTCCATCGCCACCAGCTCGACCACCGCGGCATGCAGCTGGTTCTCGTCGCGCATCGGCGCGGTGCAACCTTCCAGGTACGAGACCGAAGCCCCGTCCTCGACCACGATCAGCGTGCGTTCGAACTGCCCGGTATTGCGCGCATTGATGCGGAAATAGGTCGACAGCTCCATCGGGCAGCGCACGCCCTTGGGCACGTAAACGAACGACCCGTCGGTAAAGACGGCCGAATTCAGCGCCGCGTAGAAATTGTCGGCCACCGGTACCACGCTGCCCAGATAGCGGCGCACCAGCTCGGGGTGCTCGCGCACCGCCTCGGAAATCGGGCAGAAGATCACCCCGGCCTTCGCCAGCGTCTCGCGGAAGGTCGTCACCACCGACACGCTGTCGAACACCGCATCCACCGCGACCGGCGGCCGGGCGGTCTCGCCCTCGGGCAGCTCCACCCCGGCCAGCAGCGCCTGCTCGTGCAGCGGAATGCCCAGTTTCTCGTAGGTGCGCAGCAGTTCCGGATCGACCTCTTCCAGCGATTTCGGCCCGGGCTTCTTCTTTGGCGCGGCGTAGTAATGCGCGTCCTGGAAATCGATGGGCGGATGGCTGACCTTGGCCCAGGTCGGCTCGGTCATCGCCTGCCAGGCCTGGAACGCCTTCAACCGCCATTCCAGCAGCCATTCCGGCTCCTGCTTGCGGTGCGAGATCAGGCGGATCGTATCTTCGGTCAGGCCCTTGGGGGCCATGTCCATCTCGATCTCGGTCTCGAAGCCCCACTTGTAGGTGGACTGGCCCAGGCTCTCGACCGCATCGCGGGTTTCGGCAATCGCTGGCATGTCTTCCTGCTCCCTCAGACTGCGACGGCCGGGCCGGCAGCGGATATGTCATGGGCCACGCACGCGGCCCCCGGTCCCCGCGCGGCCTGCCCGCGGGTCTGCATGTCGGCCAGCGTGATCCGGGACAAGGCCCCCCGGATCGCGTCATTGACCGCATCCCACTGCCCGCACAGGCCGCACAGGGTGCGCGCATCGCACTCCCCGCCATCGACGCATGCCGTCAGCGAGATCGGGCCGTCCACGGCGGTGATGACCCGCGCCACCGAAATCTCGTTCAGCGGCAACGCCAGACGGTATCCCCCACGCGCGCCGCGCAGGGAAATCACCAGTTCGTCGGCCGCGAGGATCTTCAGCACCTTGGCCACCGTGGGCTCCGGAATCCCCGTGGCGTGCGACAGGGCCGGCGAGGTCATCATCTCGTCCTGCTGCGCCAGGCGAACCAGGGCAACGACGGCATAATCGGTCAGCTTCGAAAGCCTCAGCACCCCCACCTCCCTTTTCGTCCCTGGATTGCGGCCCGCCGCATAGCGGACCAATTCAGTACTGATTTATGATCCAGATGATGCCCAATGGCGCCATCGTCAAGTGCAAACCACGCACACCGGGCCGTCATGGCCGCATGGCGCGGGCCGGTCATCCCACCTGCGCCCCGAAAACCAGGTGCAGCGCCAGCGCCAGCAGCGCCCCGGCCAGAAAGCCGACCAGCGTCCCGTTCAGCCGCACGAACTGCAGATCCTTGCCCACCCGCAATTCCAGCCGCGAGACCAGCATGTCGGTATCCCACCCCGCCACCACCCCGGCGATGAAGCGCGACAGCCGCTCGCGCACGAAGGGCAGGCTGCCCAGGATCATGCGCCGCGCCCACTCGACCACGCGCCCGCGCAGGGCCTGGTCCGTGCGCATCTGGTCGGCCAGGCGCTGCAACGTGTCCCGCACGATCGAGGCCGTCCAGCCGTCGGCACAGCCCATGTCGGCCTCGATCATCAGCCGCATCCGGCGCCAGACATCGCCGCCCCAGTCGCGGATGCTGTCATGGGTCATCACGCCCGCGATGGCGCCCGTGATCTCGCGCCGCCGCTCGGGGTCGGTCTCGATCCGGTCGATCTCGCCGCGCACCCAGGTCGTGAAGCCCTCGCGCAGCTCCGAATTCTGCGGATCGATCCGGTCCAGTTCCTGATTGACCGCGATCAGCACCTTGGTCGCGATCGAGCCGCCGATGGCCCAGCCCAGGATCCGGCCACCCTGCTCGCGCACGCGGTCCTCGATCATGGCGCGCAGCGATTCTTCCTTGGCCTTCAGCCCGTCCTTCATCCGCGCCAGCAGAAACGACAGGACTTCCTGGTGCCGATCGCCCTCCACCAGCGCCCGTAGGGTCCGCGCCACCACCGGCGCCACCTCCTCGCCCCCCAGGATCAGCGGCAGCATCCGCGTCACGGCCGATCCGGCCCGTCCGTCTTCCAGCCGCGCCATCACCGCGGGCGCCGCACCGGCCAGCGTGCGGCACACGGTCTGCGCGGTCGCCGGGTCGTCCAGCAGCCCGGCCACGATTCCCGGCAGGTCGATCCGCTCCAGCGCGGCGGCCACGTCGGCCTCGGTAAAGACATGCGTCGCGACGAAGCGGCCCAGCGCCTCGCCCAGCCGCGCCTTCTGCGCGGGCAGGATGGCGGTGTGCGGAATCGGCAGCCCCATCGGCCGGCGGAACAGCGCGGTCACGGCAAACCAGTCGGCCAGTCCGCCCACCACCCCGGCCTTGGCGCCGGCGCGCAGCACGTCCAGCCACAGTGCATCGGCCACAAGGCCGGAGGCCGGCGCGGCATAGGCCGCCACCGTCAGCGCCCCCATGCCGCCCAGCAGGCCGCTTGCCGCCAGGCGATATCGGCGCAATGTCTGCAAGGCGGCCCGATCCGCGTCGGACCCGGCGTTCTGCGCATCGGGGCTCGTCTTCATCCCCTGTTCGATACCACTCCGCCCGCACGGACCCAAGCGCCGCCCGCGCACCCCGCCGTCCCGTCTGCGGCACGCCGGCCGAAATTCGGCGTGATCCGGCCCGGCAGACATTGCGATGGGAACGCGAACATGAAACGCTGCCACGGCGTGACGCACGGATGATTACGGAAAAGACAGGCCAGCAATGACCGACACCTCCATCAGCGATGCGGCGGAAATGCTGCTCGACCTCGCACGGCAATCGGTGACGGGGGCCGAGGATCTGTCCGCGGGCAATCCCATCATCACCCTGGCGCGCCGAATCGGCCGGCGGCTGACCGCCGGCACCCTGACGACCGACATGCTCGACGGCGTGGTGCGCCACCTGCGCGACGACGCCTTCCGCAGCCGGGCCGCCCGGCTGGGCAGTTATGTCGACGGCACCGACGATTCGCAGGTCGCGACCCGCCTGCGCGCGGTCGCGCGGACGGTCGCCGGCGCACCGGGCCCGGACGGCACGCCGCCCACCTTCGGCGCCTTCCGCAAGACCGTGGAACGCTGCCGCTTCGCGGCCGTCTTCACCGCCCACCCCACATTCGCCCTGGCCAACCCGGTCTACGACCTCCTGGCCACGATGGCCTCGGCCGACCCCGCCACCCCGCCCGCCTTGCCGGAGCTGGAAACCCACCGCCGCGCCGCCCCCCCGACCCTCGAGGAAGAATTCTCCCTCGCCTCGGCGGCAATCCTGCGCGGCCGCGACGCGGTGGACCGCCTGACCGGCGCCCTGCTGGCCGAGGCCCGCGCCCGCTGGCCCCATGAATGGTCGATCCTCACCCCCCGCCCGGTGATCCTGACCAGCTGGGTCGGCTACGACACCGACGGCCGCACCGATATCGGCTGGTGGGACACGATCCGCCTGCGGCTGCGGATGAAGAAGCTGCAACTGGAACGGCTTCAGGGCCAGATCGCGCCCCTCCTGCCCCTGACCGAAAGCCTGCACGCGCGGGTCGCCGGCGCGCTGGACGCCGTCACCGCGCAGATCGATTCCTGCCCGGTCGGCACGACGGTCCAGCCCGAAGCCGTCGCCGCCTTCGCCGCCGTGCTGATCGGCCGCAGCGACGAGGCAATCCCGGCCGCCAGCCTGCTGGCTACCCCGTTTCAGGAGGCCATCGACGCCGCCCCGCCCGACGACCGGATGGCCCTGTCCGTCGCCCGGGCCGGGCTGCTGGCCCACGGCATGGGCGCCGCCCACACCCATGTGCGGCTGAACTCGACCCAGATCCACAATGTCGCGCGCCAGCGGCTGGGCATCGAGGACAATCCGGAAAACCCGTCGCAGCGCCGCGCCCTGCTGACGCATATCAACGATGCGCTGGAACAGGCCCAGCCGGTCGAGATCGATTTCGGCTCCCTGCTGGTCGAGCAGGCAACGGCCGCCCGCCTGATGATGACGGTGCGCCAGATCGTCCGCCACATCGACAATGAAAGCCCGGTCCGCTTCCTGATCGCCGAGACCGAGAGCGGCTATACGCTGCTGGCCGCGCTCTGGCTGGCCCGCACCTTCGGCATCGCCGACCAGGTCGAGATCTCGCCGCTGTTCGAGACGCAGGAAGCGCTGGAAAACGGCGCCCATATTGTCGAGGAGGCACTGCGCTCGCCCCACTGGCGCGACTATCTGCGCCGGACCGGCCGGATGAGCCTGCAATTCGGCTATTCGGATTCCGGCCGCTATGTCGGCCAGCTCGCCGCCACCTACCTGATCGAACGGCTGCGGCTGAAAATCTGCGACCTGCTGCGGCGCTGGGACCTCACGGAGGTCGAGGTCATCCTGTTCGACACCCATGGCGAGAGCATCGGCCGCGGCGCCCACCCGTTCCGCCTGGCCGACCGGCTCGACTATCTGTCCCCGCCGCAGGCCCGCGCCATCTTCGCCGATGCCGGCCTGCATATCCGCGAGGAGACCGCCTTCCAGGGCGGCGACGGCTACCTGCTGTTCGGAACCCGGGCGCTGGCCGACGCCACCGTCAGCATCATCGCCGAACACGCCTTCGCCCACGCGCCCCGCGACCGCGACCCGGTCTATGACGAGCCCGATTTTTCCGCCGATTTCTTCTCCACCATCGGCGCGGGCATGGCGACCCTGGTCGAGGACCCGGGCTATGCCGCCCTGCTGGGCGCCTTCGGCCCCTCCCTGATCGACAAGACCGGATCGCGCCCCTCGGCCCGGCAGAGCGATGCCGGCGCCGCCACCACGCGCATCAGCCATCCCAGCCAGTTGCGCGCCATCCCCAACAACGCGATCCTCCAGCAGCTCGGCTGGTGCGCCAACACCATCCAGGGCCTGGGCACCGCCTCTGCCCGCCACCCCGAGACGTTCGAGGAATTCCTCGGCCGCAGCCCCCGCTTCCGCCGCGCGCTCGATTTCGCGGCTCATGCCCTGGCCCATTCCGACGACATGGTGCTGCGCGCCGTGATCTACATGCTGGACCCGGACATGTGGCTCAACCGCGCCACGGCCGAAACCGACCCGGCCCGGCGCGACGCCTACCTGGCCCTGATGCAGGGGCTGGAGCGGCTGAATTTCTGGGCCAGCACCCAGGCCATGTTCCGCCGCATCCAGTCCGACCACCTGGCCCTGCGCCGTGCGTGGGCGCAGGCGCCCGCCATGGGCACCGAGGAGAAGCTGCTGCACGCCATCCGCATCGCGATGATCGAGCAGATCTGGCTGCTGTCGACGCGCATCCCCTATTTCTCGCCGCGCAACGCCTTCTCGCGTGAGGTCCTGACGACGCGCGTGCTGTGCCTGGAAATCCCCGCCGCCCTGCGCGAGATGGACCAGGTCTTCCCCTCCGTCACCCGCAGCGGGCTGGAACTGGATTATCACGAGGACCACAGCCCCCGCTCCGAAGGCGCCTATGTCCGCGAACACGCCGAAATCTTCGCGCCCATGCTGCGCCTGTTCAACCTGCTGCGCGAAACCAGCGTGGCGGTGATGCACCATGTCGGAGCCTTCGGCTGAGCCTTTCGTCCGAATCCCGCCCACGCCCGTCCTGGCAGGTCCGCGAACCACCGCCCCCCACCGGCCGCCCCCTGCCGGCGGCGGCGCACCTGCCGGGGCTGCGGCGTGTCGTCGCCCCCAATCCCGGCCCCATGACCGGGCACGGCACCAACAGCTGGCTGGTCGATCATCCGGGCGGCACGGCCGTCATCGACCCGGGCTCCGACCATCCCGCCCATCTCGAGGCCCTCCTCGCCGCAGCCGGCGGGCGGATCACGCATATCCTGCTGACCCACACCCACCACGACCACCTGACGGGCGCCCGCCCCTTGGGCCGGATGGCGGGCGCGCCGGTCTGCGGCTTCCGCCACAGCGCGGTCCCCGCCTTCACACCCGATATCGCGCTCGATGACGGGTCGGTGGTGGCCGGCCTGACCGCCCTGCACACACCGGGGCACGCGACCGACCATCTGTGCTTCCTTACGGCGGAACGCATCGTCTTCACCGGCGACCATATCATGGGCTGGTCGACGACCATGGTGCCGCCCGCGCCCGATGGCTCGGTGCGCCAGTTCCTCGACGGGCTGGCACGGATCAACGCCCTGGCGCCCACCCTGCTGCTGCCGGCCCACGGGCCGCCGATCCCCAATCCCGAATCCTGCATCCATGCCCTGGCCGCCCATCGCCAATCACGCGAGGACAGGATCCTGGCCGCCCTGCGGCAGGGCCCAGCCACGCTCGAGGAGATGATGCGGCGTGTCTACCGCGCCATACCGTCCACGCTCCGCCGCGCGGCGGAACTGAATCTGCTGGCGCACCTGGAAAAATTGCGTGATGACGGTTGCGCCATTCACGATCGCGATGGCTGGCGCGCCAATGCCCCCCACGAAGAGCGCCCGTCCCCCTGACGAACCGGAGGAACCGTTGACCACACGCCTGTCCCTGCTGCTGTCCGCCTCGCTCATCTGCCTGGGCCTCTCGCCGGCACGCGCCGCCATCGACCATCCCGACGCGGCCCATGCCGACACCGCGCATGCCGCCCACCCGGCACAGCCCATCGAACGGACCAGCAGCGGCACGATCACGATCGACGGCAAGCCCATCGCCTACCAGGCCGTCGCCGGCACGCTGGTGGTCCATCCCCATGGATGGGACGATTCCGACGAAACCGTCCAGCACCAGACCCCGGGCAGCGACGCCCACGCCATCGACGGCAATCCCGATGCCACGGCGTCGATGTTCTACGTCGCCTATTTCCGCAAGGACAGCCGGGCGGAATCCCGTCCCGTCACCTTCATCTACAATGGCGGCCCGGGCTCGTCCTCGGTATGGCTGCACATGGGCGCCTTCGGCCCCCGCCGGGTGGTGACGAACGACGACAGCCATACCCCCGCCGGCCCCTACCGGCTGATCGACAACCCGCAGAGCCTGCTGGACGTCACCGACCTGGTGTTCATCGACGCACCGGGCACCGGCTTCGGCCGCATCAACGGCAAGGACAAGGAAAGGCTGTTCTGGGGCGTCGATGCCGACGGCCAGGCCTTCACCAGCTTCGTCACCCAGTTCCTGGCGAAATACGGCCGCTACAACTCGCCGAAATACCTGTTCGGCGAAAGCTACGGCACCATGCGCTCGGCCGTTCTGGTCAACGACCTGCAAAACCAGGAAAGCATCGATTTCAACGGCGTGATCCTGCTGTCGCAGATCCTCAGCTACGATAACAGCGTGGACGAACCAGCACTCAATCCCGGCATGGACGAACCGTTCGTGCTGGCCCTGCCGACCTACGCCGCCACGGCCTGGTACCACCACAAGCTGCCCCAGCAGCCCGACGACCTGAAAACCTTCCTCGCCGAGGTCGAGCATTTCGCCAGCACCGACTACCTGTCGGCCTTGCAGCAGGGCGCGGCATTGCCCGATGCCGACCGGGCGCGGATCGTCGAACGGCTGCACGCCTATACCGGCCTGCCCGCCGACTATATCCGCCGCGCCGACCTGCGCATCGACGGCGGCGAATTCTCCAAGACCCTGCAATCCGACGACGGCATGACGACCGGCCGCCTCGATACCCGCTTCTCCGGCCCGGCGCTGGATCCGCTGAGCGAGGAAGCCGGATACGACCCGCAATCGACCGCCATCAGTTCGGCCTATGTGTCGCTGTTCAACGATTATGTGCGCAAGACGCTGAACTACGGTGACGGCCTGACCTATCGTCCGGAAATCGACATCCAGCACTGGAACTTCCACCACGCCACCGGCGGCCCCGACAGCACGGAATCCGACGGCCCGGCCAACGTGATGCCCGACCTCGCCGAGGCGATGAAGACCAATCCGACCCTGAAAATCATGCTCAACGCCGGCTATTTCGACCTGGCGACCCCCTATTACGAGGGGATCTACGAAATGCGCCACCTGCCGATCCCGGCCGCATTGCAGAAGAACATCGAATTCCGCCAGTACCAGTCGGGCCACATGGTCTACGCCAACATCCCGGCCCTGACCCAGCTCCACGACAATATCGCGGACTTCATCCGCCGCACCGACAACCAGCCGGCAACCACGACGCCGTAAGGTCCACAACCGGGTGGGGCGCCCGCCGTCTCACCCGCCGTCTCACCCGCCGCCGACAGGCGTTATGGATGCACCCGTCACAAGCTCCTGACGGGGCAGCCGTCGAGCCAGGCGTGAATATCCTGCACCGCCTCGCGGAAGTAGGTGGCGTAATTGTCCCGGGTGACATAGCCCAGATGCGGTGTCGCCAGCACATTGGGCAGGGTGCGATAGGGATGCCCGGGCGGCAATGGCTCCCGTTCGAAGACATCCAGCCCCGCACCGCCGATCCGGCCGCTCTCCAGCACCGCGATCAGGGCCGCCTCGTCCACGATGGCCGCCCGGGACGTGTTGATCAGCAACGCATCCCGCCTCATCAGCGCCAGCTCGCCGGCCCCGACCAGGTGGCGGGTCGTCGCCCCCAGCACCAGATGAATGCTGACGATATCGCTTTCCGCCAGAAGCTGTTCCCTGGAGGCGGCAAACGCCACGCCGGCCGCCGCCGCGCGTTCCGGCGTAAAATGGGGGCTCCATCCGCTGACCTCCATGCCGAAGGCCAGCCCGACGCGCGCAACCGCGCTCCCGATCCGGCCAACCCCCAGCAGCCCCAGCCGATGCCCGGCAAGATCCTTGCCGATGCTCTGCTGCCAGAGGCCGTCCCGCCGCATGGCCAGGCTTTCGGGGACGACCTGCCGCGCCAGCCCCAGGATAAGGGCCCATGTCATCTCGACCGGCGGCGTCAGGCTGCTGGCCGTGCCGCATACCGTCACGCCATGCGCCCGCGCGGCCTGCAGATCGATCGACGCATTGCGCATGCCGCTGGTCACAAGCAGGCGCAGGCGCGGCAGGGCAGCAAACAGCCGCGCCGGAAACGGCGTTCGCTCGCGCATGACGATCACGATATCCGCCGATGCCAGTGCCGCGATCAGCTCCGCCTCGTCATCGATATGCGCCGTCAGCACCCGCACCTCGACCCGATCGCGCAGGGACGCCCAATCGGCACCTTGCAATGCGACATTCTGGTAATCGTCGAGGATAACGCAGTTCATCATGATCGCCGTCCATAACCGTCCCGCTTCGATACGCCGGAACCGTCACCGCGAGCCATGTCATTTCAGCGTGTGGTCCGACGCTGCCAACAGGCACGCCCCTCGTACTTCCGCGCCATCGGGGCGGAACGACCTGACCGGCCGCGCATACCGAAGCACGGAAACCGCACCGGACCGTCAGCCGGGCAGCGGTGCAACCCGCCTGTCAGGTGATGGCCATCGCGGCCATCATGTACAATCCGGCATCCCCCTTGCCGAGGTCGCGCAGGATCTCGCGCTTCTCATGCAGGTATAGGGCACGCCCCCTCGTTTCATGGCGCAGGATCCGTGCCGCATTGTCGATCAGGCTGGCGATGCAGATCGTCTGCGCCTCGGCCGAGGCCCGGGCAAGCTGCGCGTGATCCACAATGCCCGGCATGCCATCGGACGACCGCTTGGCGGGCGTCGTCACCATCTCCACCAGCGACGCAACGTCAGGCCCGAAGACCGAGTTGATTTCCGCCAGCGTCACCGGCGTACCCTCCAGCACATCATGCAGCCATGACGCCGCCACGACCTCCGGCCGCGCGCCGGTGCCGGCAACCAGCTCGGCAACGCGCATCGGGTGCGCAATAAACGGCTCATCTGTATAACGCAGGCGCTGACCGGTCGCGGCATGGATCGATGTCGCGAAAACGGCCGCGCGCCTTATCAGATCCGTCACCGTCGGTCCTCCCCGCCCGCATATCCACCGCCTGAAGCCCGAATGGACAGGCACGCAGCCGATCATCCGGCGCGGACTTCCACTCGGGCTTCTTAATGCCCGGACAGGCCCCCGGGTTCCCGGCAGGTGCCGCTCATCGGGTATCCCGGGGGAGCAACCCCCGGGGACCGCCGTCAGTGGGCGCGAACCGCGACGACTTCGATTTCCACCAGCCAGCCGGGATTGGCCAGATGCGCGACCTCGAAGGCCGAGCGGGTCGGCAGCCTGGGCTGCGCCGGCGTACCGTAGAATTCGGTATAGGCCTTCATCATCCCCGCAAAGTCGATCTTGCCCAGCTTGGGATCGGCGACCAGGTAGATGTGCATGTTGACGACATCGCCCATCGTCAGTTTCAGCTTGGCCAGCTCGGCCTGGATGCGCGTCAGCGCGCCGCGCACCTGGGTTTCCGTGTCGCCATAGGCGGCCAGCGTCTTCGGATCGGCAGCCTTGTCGACCGCCGGGGCCCCCATGCCGCTCAGATAGATGGTCGAGGCACCCGGCGGCACCTCGATCGCGGTGGCGATGGGGAAATGGCTGGCCGGATCGCCATGCCGAACCACGTCCGCCGCCCGGGCGGCCGAAAACGTCCCGCCGGCCATGACGGCCGCCAGCGCGGCGATGCCGCAAGTCTTGAAAATCGTCATGTCCCTGTCATTCCTCTTCGGGGCTGATGGTCGGGTGCTGGGCCGCGACATCCGCCGGCTTCACCGTGTCGGTATAGTGATTGCCGAAATGGGTGCGGATGTAATTCACCACGTCCGCAACCTGCTTGTCGGTCAGCATGCCGGAAAACCACGGCATGCCGCCGAAACCGTTCAGCACGACGTAGACAGGATAGTCCGCGCTGGCCAGCTTGGCATTCCCGGCCAGCGCCGGAAAACGCGCACCGGCACCCTCGGCGCCCTTGGCATCGGGCATGTGGCAGCTCTGGCAGACATGCTTGTAGACATCGGCGCCGTCCAGCAACGGCTGCATCTTGCCCACGACGGCGCTCGCGCTGTCGGCCCGTGCCTGCGGGGCAAGAAACGCGCCGGCCGCCAGGCCGGCCAGAAGCAGAAATACGGACCGCATCAGGCAGCTCCCTGCGCGTGTTTATGCAGACGGGTGATGGCATCCAGCGACGACAGGATGGCGCCTTCCTGCCAGCAGCCAACATGCGACGCATGCTCGCCGGCCAGCACGATCCGGTTGTCGATGTCGCACAGCGCCTTGTAATGGGTCTTGCGCGCCTGTTCCGACCACATGGAACAGCAGCCGAGCGTCCACGGCATGCGGCTCCACGCCATCGACACGCCCCCGCGGAACTCCTTGCGGTAATTGGGATGAATGACCTGGCCCTGCGCCAGCCCGTGCTCGATCCGCTCGGCCGGCGTCATGCCGGCGAAATCGTAGGCCGCCGGCCCGAACATATAGCCGCCCAGCAGAACCGCCGGCCCGTCCGAGAAATAGCCGTGGCTGGGGTACGAGATCTGGCTGATCGGCTGGTCGGTAAAGCTGATGCCGCCATAGATCTGGTCGTCCTGCTCCCAGAACCGGCGATTGAACTCCAGCCCCAGCTTGACCGACGACGCATAGGGCACCGCCGCGATCGCCGCCTTCATCGGACCGCTGACCTGCACGTCCAGCTGCGAGAGCACGGGCAGCGGAATCGTGCAGACGCAATAATCCGCCTCCGCCTGCCGTACCGCCCCGCCATGGGACATGTCGTTGTAGGTCACCGTCACATGACGGTCGTCCTGATGAATCGCCGTCACCTTGCAGTTCAGCGTGATCAGGTCGTGCACCTGGCGGTTGAAGCCCTTGCCGATCTGGTCCATGCCGCCGACCGGCTGGAACATCGTCGTCTGCATGTCCAGCCGCTCATGGAACGCCATCCACTGCCACAGACCCGACCGCATGACATCGTCCCGCGCGAACAGGTCGGACGGCACGGGCGCACCGTCCGGCCCGCCACCCTGCGGCTTGGCAAAGCCGCGACGCAGCGAGCTGATCGCCCCCTTGCGATAGGCCCCATCGGCCGTCAGCCCGCCCCAGCCACGCATGGCCGACGCGACATGCGCCCGCTCGTCGGCCGAAATCACCTCGTCCAGCTTGTGCTGGTTGATCGCCTTGGCCAGCAGTTCCGCCGTAAACCCGGTGAAATCCGCCGCATAGTCGCGGTAGCGCACGGGCTTGCCGTCGAACACGTCGCTGGAATGCAGCCAGGAATTATGATTCAGCTCGACAAACGGTTCCAGCGCGACACCGAAGGTCTTGCAGTAATGCAGCAGGCCCTGGTGATGATACGGAATCCGCCACGGGCCGGGATTGATGTAATTCCCCGAGGCAAACTGCACTTTCTGCACAGCCCCGCCCAGTTCGGTCAGCGTGTCCCCGCCCCGCAGCGAGATGTTGCGGCCGCCGGGCCGGTTCTGGAACTCCAGAATCTGGACCTGGTACCCGGCCTTGCGCAGTTCATACGCCGCCAGCATGCCCGCCAGCCCGGCGCCCAGCACCAGGACCTTCGTACCCGGCTTGCCGCCGGTCAGGGCGGGCGGCCCCTTGAAATCCGTCCCGGCCGCGTGGCCCAGGCTCGTCATGGCCTGGTACAGGGCAGCGCTGCCCCCCAGGATTCCGATTCGTGTCAGCATCTGGCGGCGGGTCGCCACCGGACGCCGAAAAGCATTTGTCATCAAGTTTCCCCAGCAGACAGGACAGAAAACCTTACCATTCAAGGGCGTTCCCGGGCGGCACAGCCGACCGGGGGCAGAAACACCATGCCAGTTATAGGGGCCTGTCCCGTATGGGCAATGGACATGATCCCCCTATCGTAACGGTTTTTTAAGCCCTCCATACGCCACGCGGCCGAAAACCCGTCATTTCCCCGCACCTTATCGACAATCCGGAGAAAACCGCGCGTGGCAGGCCGTGATTTAAATGCAACTCTGAAACAAAAAAATCGTTACAATATATCCATAAATCCGGACATCTCACGAATCCTGCCGCCTGATCGGCGGCATCAGGTCGGGCGGCATCGGGCTGACATAGGGGCGTTCGGCCAGCCGCGCGGCATGATCCCGCCGCGCCCGCGCCAGCAGTTCCGGATCGGACAGCACGTCCACCGCGGTCGCCGCCATCACCTTGGCGACATGGACCATGCCCTTGTGGGCGACCGCCGACTTGCCCTGCGCCGTCATCTGCCACGAATGCAGGGCGGTGCCGATGGCGCAGGTCGCGCCCAGGGCCTGCACGGTCGGCACCGT
This sequence comes from Gluconacetobacter takamatsuzukensis, assembly GCF_014174275.1. Taxonomy (GTDB): domain Bacteria; phylum Pseudomonadota; class Alphaproteobacteria; order Acetobacterales; family Acetobacteraceae; genus Gluconacetobacter; species Gluconacetobacter takamatsuzukensis. The sequence goes on from NZ_JABEQK010000006.1 coordinate 103,373, forward strand.
CCAGCTGACATCCCCCACATCGGTCGACCCCAGCAGGATCGGCCCGACGGGCGAGGGGTATGGCAGCACGACATCGCACAGCGGCATGTCGGTCGCCGGCGGCAATCCCACCTGGCGAAACGCCGCCACGATGTCCTCGTGGGTGAAGGTCTTCTGCATCTCCCGGCCGAAGGCCCGATCCTCGGCGTCGAAGGGCGGCGGCCCCAGCCGTTCCAGGTTCGCCTGCATCGCCGCCTCCAGCGGCGGATTCGGCAGCAGGTTGGCCATGCCGCTGACGACCGTGCATTCGACCCGGGTCTCGGTCATCATCGCGGCCCCCTCGGCCACCCGGCGCACCCGCTCGGCCAGGGCCAGCATGTCGTCCAGCTCCGCCGCGCGCACGGTATAGCGGATCACGACCCGCGACTGGACCACGTTGGGCGCGGCCCCGCCCGCATCCTGATAGGCATAATGGATGCGCGAACTCGGCAGCATATGCTCGCGCAGGTAATTCACCCCGACATTCATCAGTTCCGCCGCATCCAGCGCCGAACGGCCCAGATGCGGGGCCGAGGCGGCATGGGCCGACCGGCCGATGAAGGTGAAATCCAGGCGCATGTTGGCCAGCGCCGCCGGCGGAAAGACCGTGGCAAAGGCAAAGGGATGCCACGAGATCGCAACATCCACGTCGTCGAACACGCCGGCGCGCACCATAAATCCCTTGCCCGCCCCGCCTTCTTCGGCCGGGCAGCCATAATAGCGCACCCGCCCCGGCATCCCGGTCTCGGCCAGCCAGTCCTTCAGCGCCGTCGCCGCCAGCAGCGACGCCGACCCCAGCAGGTTATGCCCGCAGGCATGGCCGTTTCCGTCGCCCGCCAGGGGCTGGTGCACCATCGCGCCGGCCTGCTGGCTCAGCCCCGGCAGCGCGTCATACTCGCCCAGGAAAGCGATCACAGGCCCGCCTTCCCCGGCCTCGCCCATGATCGCGGTCGGCAGCCCCGCCACGTCGCGGGTCACGCGAAACCCTTCCCGCTCCAGGGCCGCATCATGCAGCGCGACCGAACGGAACTCACCGAAATTCAGTTCCGGCACCGCCCACACCGAATCGCTCAGCGCGATCAGCGGCGCCTTGCGGGCCTCGACGCATTCCCAGATCTGCGCGCTGTTTCGCATCGCCCGTTCCCAACCCATCCGTCCATGACGCACGAGTCATAGCCCATAACGACACCACCCCACCACGGTCCCGTCACGGGCTACCCGCCTACCCCCGCAGGTCGAGCACCTTGCGCCCATGCACATTGCCCGCCTCGAGGTCAGCGAAGATCTGGTTGATGTTCTCCAGCCGGTCGGGCTCGATCACGGTCTTGACCTTGCCGTCCGCGAAGAAGGACAGCGCCTCGATCATGTCCAGCCGCGTGCCGACGATCGACCCCCGGACCGTGACCCCGGTCATCACCATGTCGAAGATGGAAATCGGGAATTCCCCCGGCGGCAGGCCGTTCAGCACGATCGTGCCGCCGCGCCGCGCAAAGCCCATCGCCTGCGCGAAGGCCGAGCGCGAAACCGCCGTGACCAGCACCCCATGCGCGCCGCCGACCTGCGCCTGGATATAGGGCGCGGGATCGACCGACCGCGCATTCACGGTCAGCGCCGCGCCCAGCACCTTGGCCGTCTGCAATTTCTCATCGTCGATATCGATCGCGATGACGTTCAGCCCCATGGCCACGCCATACTGCACCGCCATCTGGCCCAGCCCGCCCACGCCCGACACCGCGACCCATTGGCCGGGTCGCGTGTCGGTCATCTTCAGGCCCTTGTAGACCGTCAGCCCCGCGCACAACACCGGCGCGACCTGCAACGGGTCGATGTTCTTCGGCAGATGCGCCACGTAATTGGGGTCGGCCACCACATATTCGGCGAAACACCCGTTGACGGTATAGCCCGTATCGTCCTGCGTGGGGCACAGCGTCTCCCACCCGCCCAGGCAATGTTCGCAATGGCCGCATGCCGAATACAGCCAGGGCACGCCCACCACGTCGCCCTTCTTCACCCATTTGACGGCACCGCCGACGGCCACCACATGCCCGACCCCCTCATGCCCCGGCACGAAAGGCGGCTTCGGCTTCACGGGCCAGTCCCCCCGGGCAGCATGCAGGTCGGTGTGGCACACGCCGCACGCATCCAGGCGGACCAGGATCTGATCGGGACGGATCGTCGGAATATCCAGTTCCTCGATCGTCAGCGGCTTGCCGAATTCACGGACGACGGCGGCCTTCATCTTTCCGGTCATGCTCGTTCCTCGCAATGCATGGGGGTGGCGCACTAGGGCGCCATGCCGGGCATGCTAGCCTGCCTGCACGCGGCCGGACCTGATCTACGTCAAGCCCCCATGGATCGGGGCCGGCGCATGGCCGCGCGCCCGCCTCCGGCATGTATCATGAACAATTCATACTCTTTCGCTCCCGTTCCATTCTGGCCAAGGCCCGGCCCACGCCCTATAGAACGAGAGCCGACCGCCGGGGCCGCCGTCGGGACGGCGATGGCCCGAAGGCGATCGTCCCGCACGATCGGTTCGCCTCCGGGGCCGCAGAACCGGAATCAGCAGGATACGCGCTCGGCATGACCCCTCCCCGCCCCGTCCGCCTCGCCGGCGCCCTCGCGGCCCTGCTGGCCATCACGCCCGCCATGGCCGCCCCCGCCGAAAACGCAGCGACGGCAACGCCGATCCGGCACCTGATCGTGGTGTATGACGAGAATGTTTCGTTCGACCATTATTTCGCCACCTACCCGCAGGCCGCCAACCCGCCCGGCGAACCTGCCTTCACGGCACGGCCCGATACGCCGGCGGTCAATACGCTGGTCACGGCGGGGCTGCTGACCAGCAATCCCAATGCCGGCCCCGCCAACGGCCCGGATGCCAGCCTGCCGTTCCGCCTCGACCGCACCCAGGCCGCCACCGCCGACCAGAACCACGCCTATACCGCCGAGCAGATGGCCTATCACGGCGGCAAGGCCGACCTGTTCCCCCTCCATACCGGGCGGGGCACCCCCGGCGGCGTGGGCGCCTTCGCCACCCGGGGCCAGGTCATGGGCTATTTCGACGGCAACACCGTCACCGCGCTGTGGCAATACGCCCAGCATTTCGCCATGAGCGACGCCACCTATACCGACACGTACGGCCCCTCCACCCCCGGCGCGCTGGAAGTGGTCTCGGGCCAGACCGGCGGCATGCAGATCGTCAGGACGACGCAGCAGGCGGCCACTAAACATGCCTACACGCCCTATATCGCCGACGGCCAGGGCGGCTGGACGATGATCAACGACATCGATCCGGCCTACGATGTCTGCTCGGTTCCCGACAACCAGGTCACGATGCGCGGGCGCAATGTCGGCGACCTGCTGAACCAGGCCGGCATCAGCTGGGGCGGCTTCATGGGCGGCTTCGCGCTGGATACGCGCAACCCCAACGGCACGACCGGCTGCGCCCGCTCCACCCCCTCGCCCGTGGTGGGCGAGACCATCGTCGACTACATCCCCCACCATAACTGGTTCCAGTATTTCCCCAGCACCGCCAACCCCACCCATGCCCGCCCGGCCTCGATCGCCGCCATCGGCCACACTTTCGCGGCAGACGGCATCACGCGCGATCCGGCCAACCATGAATATGATCTGCGCGATTTCACCGCCGCCCTGCGCGCCGGCAACCTGCCGGCGGTCTCGTTCCTCAAGCTCCCGGGCTATCAGGACGGCCATGCCGGCTATTCCGACCCGCTGGACGAACAGCAGGGTATCGTCGAAATCCTGAACATGGTGCAGCAGCGGCCGGAATGGCGCGACACCGCCATCATCATCGCGTGGGACGATTCCGACGGCTGGTACGACCACGCCTTCGTCCCCCCCACCCATTCCTCCAGCGATCCGCAAGCCGACCAGCTGGACGGCCCCGGCCGCTGCGGCAGCACCCCCCGCCCGATGGGCGTCGACGGCCGCCCCGTCAACGGCCGCTGCGGCCCCGGCACCCGCATCCCGCTGCTGGTCGTCTCGCCGTGGGCCAAGACCAACCATGTCAGCCACGTCCTGCTGACCCAGAGCTCGGTCACCCGCTTCATCGAGGATAACTGGCTGCACGGCGCACGCCTGGGCGGCGGCGCCTTCGACGCCGACGCCACCGACCTGCGCGACCTGTTCGATTTCACCCAGCCGCCCCGGATGGGCCGCCTGCTGCTGAATCCCAAGACGGGCGAGCCGCTGCGGAGTGCGCACTAAGCACGCAGGGCTCAGCCCTGCACACGGAAGGGGACTCTCGTCCCCTTCATCTCTATTCGTTGAGGAGGTGCAGGAGGCAAGCCTCTTGCCGGGGAGCCAGAGCATAGCCCTGACAGAACGCCACCGACATCGAAAAACACCCAGACATTACAAAATGTTTTTCAAACTCTGCACATTTCTGGCGCTCCTGCCTGTCCCCGCCTTGGCCGCCTGCCTGCCGACACTGGACGGCAGCAACCCCTGTCCCATCACGCTGCATCGGCCGCCCACCGTCCTGCTCTCGGCGATGGCGCAGATCGGGCGCAGTCTGTTTCACGACCCCGCCCTCTCCGGCTCGGGGCGGCAATCCTGCGCCTCCTGCCACGATCCCGCCCATCACTACGCCCCGGCCGGCTCGGCCGCCGTGGCACAGGGCGGCACCGACCTGACGCGGGACGGGCTGCGCGCGGTCCCGACCCTCACCTATCTGGAAACCCGCCCCGGCTTCAGCATCGGGCCAGACGATGCCGAGACCGAATCCGCCGCCACGCCGTCCACCGCCGCCATCGGCCCACACGGCGCCAAGACGGCACAGAACAATACCGATTCCGCCGCCAACCTGGTCCCGCAGGGCGGCCTGTTCTGGGACGGGCGCGCCGACACGCTGCAACAGCAGATCAACGGCCCCCTGTTCAACCCCGACGAGATGGCCTCCACCCGCGCCATCGTCCTGGCCCGCCTCGCGCGAGGCCCATACGCCCCGATGCTGCGCCGCCTGGGCGGCCCCGCCGTCGCCCGTTCGGACGACCTGCTGCTGTCCGAAGCCCTGTTCGCCATCGCGCGCTATCAGATCGAAGACCCGTCCTTCCACCCCTATGCCAGCCCCTTCGACGACTGGCTGGAGGGCCGGGCCCGCATGACGCCCGCCCAGCGCCGCGGCTACTTGCTGTTCAATGACCCGGCAAAGGGCAATTGCGCCGCCTGCCACCCCGACCGCCCCCGACCGGACGGCACGCCCCCGCTGCTGACCGACCATCAGTTCGAGGCCCTGGGCATTCCCCGCAACCGCACGCTAGCAGCCAACCGCGATCCCGCCTTTCACGATCTGGGACTCTGCGGGCCGGTCCGCACCGACATGGTCGGCCGTGCCGACCTGTGCGGCCTGTTCGTCACACCGACCCTGCGCAATGCCGCCACTCGGCACGCCTTTTTCCACAATGGCGTCTATCGCACGCTGGACGAGGTGATGGATTTCTACGTCCTGCGGGATGTCGCCCCCGACCGCATCTACCCGAAAGATCACGACGGCCGGCCGATGCGGTACGACGACCTGCCGCCCCCCTATCACGCCAATCTCGACATCACCGACGCCCCGTTCGACCGCCATCCAGGCGACGCACCGGCCCTGACCCCGCGCGAGCGGCAGGACATCATCGCCTTCCTGCACATGCTCACCGACCATCCGGCCCGCTGATCCAACGGATCACGGGTCCATCTGTCACGGGCGCCCATGTTATTCTATCGTTCGTTCCGTCGACCCACGAACAGAGAGACCGGCCATGAGTCCGATTACCCGCCTGCAACCCGAAACCCGCCTGTGCGGCGCGACGATCCATAACGGGCTGGTCTACCTGGCCGGTCAGGTCACCGAGGACCCGTCGCTGGAAATCGAAGGACAGATGGCCGACATCCTGCGCCAGGTCGACGCCCTGCTGGCCGAAGCCGGCACCGACAAGAGCCACCTGCTCTCGGTCCAGCTTTTCCTGGCCGACATGGACGATCTGGAAGGCATGAACCGCGCGTGGGACCACTGGCTGGACCGCGACAACAAGCCAGCCCGCGCAACCGTCGAAGCCCGTCTGGCCGACCCCGCCTGGCGCGTGGAACTGACGGGCATTGCTGCCATCCCGTAAGGGGGCGCGTTTCAGGGGCTCTGCCCCTGACCCCGGCAAAGGCCGGCGGCCTTTGCAAACCATCTTGTTTTTATTCAATAGATCGGAAAGGCGGGGCCTGGTTGCCCCGCCATATCGTGTCGATCAGTCGACGCGCTGGACCCAGCCATAAGGGTCCGGACGCTGGCCGCGCTGGATGCCGATCAGCGCATCGCGCAGCCCTTCCGTCACCGGATCGGCCCCATTGCCGGCACCGATCACGATCTCCCCCCGATGCCCGCGGAAACGGCCGATCGAGGTCACGACCGCCGCCGTGCCACAAGCAAAGGCTTCCACCAGGCGCCCGCTGGCCGCATCTTCGTAGCATTGCTCGATGCTGTAGCGTTCCTCGCGCACCGTCAGCCCCTTGTCGCGCGCCAGCGTCAGCAGCGCGTCGCGGGTGATACCGGGCAGGATCGTGCCCCCCAGCGGCGGCGTGACCAGCGTGCCGTCCTTCATCACGAAGAAGATGTTCATGCCGCCCATCTCCTCGATCCACCGATGTTCGGCGGCATCCAGGAACAGCACCTGGTCGCAGTTCTGCGCCTTCGCCTCGCGCTGGGCCAGCAGGCTGGCGGCATAATTGCCGCCGCACTTGGCGGCGCCCGTGCCCCCGGGGGCGGCGCGGGTATAATCCTCCGACACCCAGACCGACACCGCACCACCGCTGAAATACGCCCCGACGGGCGACGCGATGACGATGAACAGATATTCCGACGAGGGCTTCACGCCCAGGAAAGCCTCGCTCGCGATCATGAACGGCCGCAGATACAGGCTGGCGCTCTCGCCCGACGGAATCCAGTCGCGATCGACCCGCACCAATTCGCGCACCGCCTCCAGGAACAGCACATCGGGGACCTCGGCCATGGCCATCCGCTCGGCCGACTGACGAAAGCGGCGGGCATTGGCATCGGGGCGGAACATCACCACGCCGCCATCGGCGGCGCGATAGGCCTTCATGCCCTCGAAGATCTCCTGCGCGTAGTGCAGCACCGCGGCGGCGGGGTCGAGCGCGATCGGCGCGCGTGCCTCGATCGTCGGGTTATGCCAACCCTGCCCTTCCTTGTAGCGGACGACCGCCATGTGGTCGGTAAAGACGCGGCCGAACCCCGGATTGGCCAGCAGTTCCGTACGCCGTGCCGCCGATACCGGCGCGGGGTGCGGAATATGCGTGAAACGGAATTGATCGGCGCTATCCATGATCCTGCTCTCTCACGACGAAACGATGCGTGCCGCATGCACGACAAGACAGGCACGCGCCACACGGCACGCCCCGACCGGTCAGAGTCCCCAGATCACGCGGCGCGTCAAGTCCGCGGGCCGTTACCCCAGCGTCGCGGCCACCTGCCGCCCGATACCGGCAAAGAGCGCGGCGAACTGCGCCTCGGTCGGCACACCGCCGCGCGTATAGACCGCCATGACCATCGGCCCACTGCCTCCGGGCCAGGCAATCGCAAGATCGCCGGCAATGTCCCTGCCGTTATTCCCCGTCTTGTCGCCCACGACCCAGTTGTCGGGCAGGCCCGCGCGCAGGCGGTTCTTTCCGGTCTGGCAATTGACCATCCAGTCCTTCAGCATCGCCCGCGATCCGTCCGACAGCACATCGCCCAGGACAAGATGCCGGACGATTCCGGCCATCGCCTCGGGCGTCGTCGTATTGCGCACCCCACCCAGGGGCGTGCGGTTCAGGAGGGGCTCGATATCGTCAAGGCGCGTCACGTCGTCGCCGAGCGCCCGCCAGAATCGCGTCAGCACGGCCGGGCCGCCGATACGCGCCAGAAGCTTGTTGGCACAGACATTGTCGCTGAATTCGACCGCCCCCGCGCACATCTCGCGCACCGACAATCTGCCACGGCCCAGATTCCGCTTCGCGACGGGGGCATACATCTCCCCCATATCCGCCGCCGCAAAGCCGATGACCTCGTCAAGGTCCGCCTGCCCCCGGTCGACATGCGCCAGCACGCAGGCGGCCAGCGACGCCTTGAACGTGCTGCACATCACGAACCGTTCGTTCTGCCGCCAGGCAAAAATCTTTCCGCTGGAGATATTCCGGGCAAAAACGCCGACATTCCCGCCCGTCGCCCGCTCATACGCCGCGATCGGCCCCGCCGCCCCCGCATAGGCCGGAGACACAAGCAGGGCCGGCGCGGCTTGCAGAAAATCGCGGCGTCGCATGCGCGTCATCCCTATCGCAGCGCAAATCCCAACGCATCCAGCGCCTCGCGCAACCGGTCGCGACCGCTCAACGATTGCGGCCCGGCCACGCGGCGCACCATGGCGTCGGACCATGCGCGCGGCGCCAGCCCCTGTTCGCGCTGGAAGGCCTCGTCGATCCCGTCATACCGCCCGATTGCCTCATCCTCGCCCGCGATGTCGTAGCGTTCGCGATGCAGCACGACCGATTGCGGCAGGCGCGGCTTGATCGCGGCAGGTCGGTCCGTGTCCGGATGGCCCACGCACATGCCAAAGACCGCCATGCACCGATCCGGCAGCCCCAGTTCGCGCGCCACCTGCTCCGGGTGATTGCGCAGGCCGCCGATATAGACGATCCCCAGCCCCTGGGCTTCGAGGAAGGCGGCAGCATTCTGCGCCGCCAGCGCTGCGTCGACGACGCCGACCAGGAACGTCTCCAGATAATCCAGCCCCTCGGTGGCATGCGACCGCTCCGCCCCCAGCCGCGCGAGCCGGGAGAGATCCACCAGCCAGGCCAGGAACAGCGGCGCCTGGCGGATATGCGCCTGCCCGCCGGCCAGTTCCGCCAGCCGCGCCCGCCGCCCGGCATCCTCGACCGCCACCACGCTCCACACCTGGAGGTTGGACGAGGTCGAAGCCGACTGCGCCGCCGCCACCGCCCCCTCCAGCACGCGCTCCGCCACCGGGTCGGGCCGATAGGCACGCACCGAGCGATGAGCCAGCAGATGGCGGAGCATCGCCTCGTCGGGCAGGCCGCCGGGCGCGGCACCCTCGCGGTAACGCGCCGCCCACAGCGTCTTCAGCGTGGCCGCGTCAGACATTGTAGTCACGGATCGTCACGAACCGGGTGTCCAGATACGCATCCAGCGCCTCGCTGCCGCCTTCCGAGCCATAGCCGGAATCGCCGATCCCGCCGAACGGCACTTCCGGCAGCGCCAGCCCCAGATGGTTCACCGTCAGCATCCCGGCCCGCACCTCGTCGCGCAGGCGGGCGGCCGTGGGCGCGGCGCCGGTAAAGGCATAGGCCGCCAGCCCGTAAGGCAGGCGATTGGCCTCGGCCAGCGCCTCGTCCAGCGTATCGAACGGGTTCATCAGCGCGACCGGGCCGAACGGCTCCTCGTTCATGATCCGCATGTCGGTGGTCAGGTCGGTCAGCACCGTCGGCGCGAAGAAATAGCCCGCATTGCCGATCCGCTGGCCCCCGGTCACAATCTTCGCCCCCTTGCCCGTCGCATCCCCGATCAGGGCCTCCATCGCTTCCACGCGCCGCACATTCGCCAGCGGTCCCATTTTCGTCTCGGGCAGCAACCCGTCTCCGACACGAATCTCCTTCGCCACGGCGGCGAACCGCTCCACGAACCGGCCGAAAACCGGGCGCTCCACCAGAAAACGGGTGGGCGAGACGCAAACCTGCCCGGCATTGCGGAATTTCGCCGCCGCCAGCGTCGCCGCCGCCCGGTCGATATCGGCATCGGCGCAGATAATGGCCGGCCCATGCCCGCCCAGCTCCATCGTTGCCCGCTTCATGTGCGACCCCGCCAGCGCGGCCAGCATCTTCCCCACGACGGTCGAGCCGGTAAACGTCACCTTGCGGATCGCCGGATGCGCGATCAGCATCTCCGAGATTTCCGAGGGCGTGCCATAGACCAGTCCGATCACCCCCGCCGGCACCCCGGCATCGGCAAAGGCGCGGATCAGCGCGGCCGGCGCGGCCGGCGTTTCCTCGGCGGCCTTGACGATGATCGAACAGCCGGTCGCCAGCGCCGCGCCGACCTTGCGCACCACCTGGTTGACCGGGAAGTTCCATGGCGAGAACGCCGCCACCGGCCCCACCGGGCTGCGGATCACCGCCTGACTTACCCCCACCGCCCGCGACGGGATCAGCCGCCCATAGGCCCGGCGCCCTTCCTCGGCCAGCCAGTCGATCGTATCCGCCGCCCCCAGCAATTCCGTCCGCGCCTCGGCCAGCGGCTTGCCCTGTTCCAGGGTCAGCACCGGGGCAATCCCGTCGACCCGCGCCCGCAGCAGCGTCGCCGCCTGGCGCATGATCCGATAGCGGTCGAACACCGACATGCGGCTCCACAGCGCAAAGCCCCGCTCGGCGGCAGCCACGGCGGCGGCCAGGTCGGGCTGGCCGGCATGGGCGACCCGCCCGATGACCTGCTCGGTCGCGGGATTGACCACATCGATAAACCGCCCGTCCCGCGCCGCGGTCCACTGGCCGTCGATGAACAGCAAGGTATCCGGATAAGACGACATGTCGGGCAGCCTCCAGCAACTGGACGAATGGGACGGGAGCTTGCCGCATCCGCCCCTGCCGGTCAAAGAGGCCGCATCAGCCTCCCTGCCGGCCGGCCCACGCCTCGCGGATCGCGTCCCGCCCCCTCCCGGGCGGCAGGGCCAGCGCCCAGTCCAGCGCCTGCCCGGCCTGCACGCTGTTGCGGCGGATATAATCGCGATTGGCGGGAAACAGCACGCTGCGCCACTCCGTCAGCAGCACACGCAGGACCAGCCGCGCCACCACCAGATCGAACAGCAATTCGATTTCCGCCGCCTCCGGCGTCACCACGGTCGCAAACCCGGCCAGCATCGCCGCCACGCCGCCCAGCGGGTCGCGACCTTCCCCCATCTGGTACGATGCAGCCACCGCCAGATCGTTGATGCGCGGGGCAAACACCGCATCGCCGAAATCGACGATCCCCGCCACCCGCCCGGCATCATCCGCCGCAACCAGCAGGTTCGACCCGTTCAGGTCATTATGGATCGGCTGCCGGGGCAACGCATCGACCAGCGGACGCACCCGGTCGCGAAACCGGTCGAGAAACCCCGCGATCGCCAGGCGGCGCGCCGGCTGCGGCACATGGGGCAGCAATCCCCCCAGGTCACCCACCCGCAGCGAATTCCACAGGACCGCCCGCTCCTGCCCCGGCGGCGCCATGTCCTGCAATGCCCGCGCCATCAGCCCGACCGCCCGCCCCGTCCCATGGGCCAGACGCGCCGACCGGGTGCCCGCGCCCATCGGCACGCCCTCCACCCACCCGACCATGCGCACCATCAGCCCTTCCGCGCCGGGCACGGTCAGGACGGCAATCGCCTCCCCCCCTCGGGCAGGGACAATCCCGGCCAGCCCGAACTCCCCTATTTCTCCGGCAAGACGCTCCATGATGCGCGAGACGAAGGCGGCATCCTCTGTCGTCTCGACCGCATTCATGACCTTCAGCACCGTCCGCCTTCCATCCGCGTCACGCAGCAGGAAATTGGCGTCCCGCTCCCCCGGCAGGGCGGTCGCGGACACGTCCAGCCCATAGACCGTCCACGCAATGTCCCGCGCCTGCGCCACATCGATGGCAGGCCGGTCGCAGCAGAACTGGGCAAAGGCCGCTTCCAGCCCCGCCGGCACCTCGGGACCCGTCACCGGCGCGCATGTCCAATCGGATTCTCAGACATGCTGGCCGCCATTGATATGGATCTCCGCCCCGTTGATGTAGGACGAGGCCGAGGAACACAGGAAATAGATCGTCTCGGCCACCTCGCGCGGCGCCCCCAGCCGCTTCATCGGCACGTCCGACGCCACAAGCTGGTCGGTCCCCGGCGAGAGGATCGCGGTCGAGATCTCACCCGGCGCGATCGCATTCACCCGCACGTTCCGCTGCCCCAGCTCGTTCGCCATTTCCCGGGTCAGCGCCGCCAGCCCGGCCTTCGATACCGCATAGGCCGCCCCGGCGAACGGATGCACGCGCGACCCGACGATCGAGGTGACATTGACGACCGAGCCCGAGGCCGCCTCCAGTTCCGGCGCCAGCGCCCGCACCAGCAGCGCGATCGAGACCAGGTTGACGTTCAGCACGCTGGCCCACACCGACAGGTCGCTCTCCAGCACGCCCAGGCGCCCGCCATCGGGTCCCTTGGGCGAAATACCGGCATTATTGACCAGCGCATGCAGACGGCCGTCCGGCAGGCGGGCCCGCACCTCGTCCGCCAGCCGCGCGATGCCCGGCAGGTCGTTCAGGTCGGCGGTAATATGGCTCATGCGCGCGGCGGGCCATGCACAGGCCGGGTCGAACGGCTGCCGCGACACGGTCAGGATACGCCACCCCCGCTCCTGGAACAGCTTGACCGTCGCATGACCAATCCCCCGGCTGGCACCGGTCAGGAGCATGATCGGTTGATGGTCGGCCATGTCCTCGAACCCTCCCCGCCCGTCGCGAGGCGATCATGCGCCGTGACCCTCGTCATGAACAAGGGCCATGGCGCAGGGGTCAGGATGCGGCTGGCGCCGTGCCGATCTCCAGCGCCCGGCAGGCCATGGCCAGCGCGCCCTCGCGGCTACCCGCGCCGCAGATGAACCGGGCCGGATGCGCAAAGACGGCATCAGCGATACCCGAAGCCTCGGCCAGTGCCTTGCCTTCCAGGCCGCCCCAGGCTTCCGGCAGCGACACGCGCTGCCCGAATTCGCCCCGTGCCGGCGGCACGGCCTTGACGTTCCACTGGGCCCCAGCCGGCGAGACGATATAGACGACCGGCAGATCGTTCTCGAAGATCACCTTTTCGGCCGGCATGCCGGTATCCATCACCAGAATGCGCTTGTCCTCCGCCCGTGCGTAGGCGTCCAACACGCGGTGCGTCGCCTTCAGGCTGGCGCGCGCGCGATCGACCGTGCCGAGCAGATGCCGGGCAACGATCTCCGCCGCGTTCGCGAAGCCCTCCATCTCCCGGCGCGCCGCTTCCTCGGCCCCATACAGTTCCGTGGTGTCCCATGGCGGTCCACAGGTCGACACAAGCTCCGCCAGGGACAGGCGGCCCATTTTCGCCACACCGTTATCATCCTGGTCGACAGGCAGGATCAGCGCCTTGTCGACGGCCTGCCAGATGGTGCCGCACAACGCCTCGTCCACCGGCGTCGCAAGAATGTTGCGGATCGCGGCGCGACCGTAATCCTTCCACAGCAGCCCCGCCGCGCTGTACGGCGTGCCGTCCTCGCGCAGCGGCTTGTTCTTCATATGGTGGTCGTAGCGTCCCTTCGCGGGATCGTACACACCGCCGACATCGAACACGATATCCGCCGCCTGGATCTGCACGGGCGCTCTGGACCGGCTGAAGAGCAGGCGGTCAGCCGCGCCCTCTCCCATCACCCGTCCCTTCAGGTCGCCGCGCGGCGCGAGCGCGTAATGCAGGATGACGTAGCCCAGCGTCTCATCAGCATGAAAATTTCCCGAATGGGTCAAGGCCCGGACTTGAGTGACCTCATGATCGAGACCGATGGGAGTCTGTTCCGCCATATTCAGGACCTGCCGACATTCAGAAGAGGATTTGTTTCAGGCGCCCCTCATGCCGTACCGACCGGTACGACACAACACGCCATTGCGACACGGCCGGAAATCCACACCGATGATGTCACCCGCAGGATCACGGGCACGCTTTTCCATCACTCCGGCGTGATACAACCGTCAGGGTTCTTTACCGTTCTCGAAATGCCGTGATGAATTCCGCCATCACGGATGCAACCGGCGTTTCGGCAGTTCGTGGGGGATGCCCCGCGCGATCGCCAGCCATGCAAGGCCGCTCCACCTCGGACGGCTGCATACGGCAGGCTCCGGCCCGTATCCGAACCACGAACAGCCTATCGGGACAGGACACGATGTCATTGGCCTCCCCAGCGACCCATGCGTCACGGATTCAGGCATCGATCGCGGCCGATGCGGCGGCGCGGTCGGGCGTCGTCGCATCATGGCGGCGCTGCATCGCCCGCTATGGGCTCGATCCCCACGCACATTCCAGCCGCCATGTCCTGACGGAAAGCGAACTGCGCCGATCGGATGAACAGTCAGGCCCCTTCCTGTCACACGTCATGCAGCCCCTGTCGCATCTATCGACCATGCTGGCACCCTTCTGCATGTGGGTAGGGTACGCAGATCCGAATGGCGTCATCCTGGCCATGCGGGCGAAGGATGGAGACAAGGCGCAGGTGGCGCAATGGGGCCTGACACGGGGCGCCGACTGGAGCGAAGCCATCGAAGGCACCAACGGCATCGGCACCTGTCTGGTCGAGGAAACGCCTCTGATCATCAACAGCGACGAACATTTCTTCGCACGCGACATGGTCATGACATGCGTCGTCGCTCCCATATTCGATCATCAGGGCCGCATCGGCGGCGCGTTCAACGTATCGTTGTACGGCCCGGACATGGAACGGGAATCGCGACGGATCGTGGCCTCCCTCGTCGCCTCGGCCGCACGACAGGTCGAATGCGATCATTTTCATGCAATGTTCCCCGCGCACCGGATCATCTCGCTGGGCACGCCGGGCCGGTCGGGCAACGCACTCCTGGCGGTCGATTCCGACGATGTCGTCTATGCCGCCACACGGGCCGCGCGGGTGATGCTGAAACTGTCGGATGCCCGTCTGCAGGCCGGCATCTGCGCAAACGACCTTCTGAACACCGCCGAGGACGGGCTGCCGTCCGCCGAGCGCTCAGCCATCCGCCGGGCGCTGATACGGTCAGGGGGCAATGTCAGCGCGGCAGGGCGCACGTTGGGCCTCAGCCGCGCGACGATCAACCGACGGGTACGGTACTACGGCCTGAAAGGCAGCGTCGATTCCAGCCAGGATTCGACTGGCTGATCCATCCCCCCAATATCGGCAGCGCCCTCGGTCAGAAACCCATTTGCGGGCATTCACGCACGAATGCGTGTTCAAAACCGGTCGCACCCTGGGGCATTCGTCGTGCCCGACCGGAGAAGTGGCTCGCCGCTGAGCCAGTCTGACCGAAGAAGCACCCCGACCATCCTGACATTATCCCAAAATATGGAAATGCTGGACCGACAGCGCGACGCTACGAAGCACCGCTGAAGGAGTTCAGGATGCCTGACAATCAACGAACGTCGAACGACGTCACCTCCCTAGCCCTCGCCCCCCGGCACTACCTGAATTATGTCGGGGGCAAATTTCAGGATCACGCGCTCGATACGCTGGATATCCGCAATCCGGCCAACGGGGACCTGCTGGGCCATGTCCCCCAAAGCGACGCGGCAACGGTCGATGCGGCGGTGGCAGCCGCCAATACGGCGCAACCGGCATGGGAAAGGCTGCCCGCCGTCCAGCGCGCGGCCTTCCTGCGCCAGATTTCGGCGGGCATTCGCAAACGCCGGGACCAGTTCGCGTCGATCATCGTGCAGGAACAGGGCAAGATCCGCAATCTCGCCGAAGTCGAAGTCGATTTCACTGCCGATTACCTCGACTACATGGCCGAATGGGCACGCCGTCTGGAAGGCGAGGTCCTGACGAGCGATCGCGCGGCGGAAACGATCCTGCTGATGCGCAAGCCGCTCGGCACGATTGCCGGTATCCTGCCATGGAATTTTCCGTTCTTCATGATCGCGCGCAAGGTCGGCCCCGCCCTTGTGACCGGCAACACCATCGTGATCAAGCCGAGCGAGGAAACACCGATCAACGCGCATGAATTCGCCGCCCTTGTCGCGGAAACCGACCTTCCGCCGGGTGTCTTCAACCTTGTCAGCGGAACAGGGTCCGTATGCGGCCATGCGCTGGCCGCCCATCCCGGCATCGACATGATAACCTTCACCGGCAGCGTGCCGACCGGCACGAAGATCATGGAAACGGCGGCACGCAATCTCACGCGCGTCAATCTGGAACTTGGCGGAAAGGCCCCCGCCATCGTGCTGGCGGATGCCGACCTCGATCTGGCGGCACGCGCCATCCATGCCTCGCGCATCATCAATACCGGCCAGGTCTGCAATTGTGCCGAACGCGTCTATGTCGATCAGGTGGTCTACAAACCGTTCCTCGCCAGACTGAAGGAACTGTTCGCCGCCACGCGCTACGGCGATCCGTCGCTGGAATCCGGTCTCGACATGGGGCCATTGATCAATCGCGCGGCCGTCACACGCATTGCCGACATGGTCGAACAGGCACGGCGGGACGGCGCGGAAATCATTGTCGGAGGAGATATCTGCGCCTCGAAACCGGGCTTTCATTACCTGCCCACGCTTGTGGCGAACGTGACACCCGAGATGGAGATCATGAGGCGCGAGACCTTCGGGCCCGTCCTGCCGGTTATGGCCGTCTCGGGGCTGGAACAAGCCATCGCGCTGTCCAACGATTCCGAATACGGACTGACATCCTCGATCTATTCCAACAATATCAACGCTGTTCTCAAGGCTTGCCGCGAACTGAAATTCGGCGAGACCTACGTCAATCGTGAGAATTTCGAAGCAATGCAGGGCTTCCATGCCGGGCGCAAGAAATCAGGCATCGGCGGCGCAGACGGCAGGCATGGGCTGTACGAGTTCACGGAAACCCATGTGCTCTACATCCAGGGAACTCCATAAATCCCAAAAAGACCAGAAAAAATCCATCAAAACAATAATAAAACGGATTCGAACATGAACGTCATCACCTCGCCGGCAGCCAGCCGCCGGCCTGCGCTCCTTCGCGCCCGCGGTCGACTGGCCCTCACCTGCGCGGCCTCCCTGATGGGGCTGTGCGGCTCGATCGCCACGGCCCAAGCCGCCTCCCTCCCCGCCGATGTCGACGGCACGCGCATCATCAATGCCGACAAGGAACCCGGCAACTGGATGTCCACCGGCCGCACCTACGACGAACAGCGCTTCAGCCCGCTGAAACAGATCACCGATGCCAACGTCAAGGGTCTCGGTCTCGCCTGGCAATACAAGCTGGACTACAACCGGGGCGTCGAGGCTACGCCGATCGTCGTCGATGGGGTGATCTATACCACCGGCTCCTTCGCTGTCGTCTATGCGCTCGACGGCGCGACGGGCAAATTGCTGTGGAAATTCGACCCGCACGAGGACATGACCCGCGCCGGCGAATTCTGCTGCGATGCTGTCAATCGCGGGGTAGCCGTCTGGAAGGGCCATGTCTATGTCGGCACAAATGACGGCCGCCTCATCTCCCTCGACGCCAGGACCGGGCAGTCGGTCTGGCAAGCCGACACGATCGTCGACCATTCCCGCTCCTATGCCATCAGCGGCGCGCCGCGCATCGTCCACGGCAAGGTCATCATCGGCAATGGCGGAGCGGAATTCGGCGTACGCGGCTACATCACCGCCTATGATGCCGAAACCGGGCGACAGGCCTGGCGCTTCTACACCGTGCCCGGCGACCCCGGCAAACCGCAGGAAACGCCGGAACTCCAGATGGCGGTCAAGACCTGGACCGGCGATGCATGGTACAAGCAGGGCGGTGGCGGTACGGCATGGGATTCCATGGCCTACGACCCGGACCTGAACCTGCTTTACATCGGCACCGGCAATGCCTCGATGTGGAATTACGCGCTGCGCTCCCAGGCCAAGGGGGATAATCTCTTCCTGTCGTCCATCGTCGCCATCAATCCCGATACCGGGGCCTATGTCTGGCACTATCAGACCACACCCGGCGATGCATGGGACATGACGGCGACCCAGCACATGATCCTTGCCGACCTGCCCATCGACGGCGTCGATCGCAAGGTCATCATGCAGGCACCCAAGAACGGGTTTTTCTACGTGATCGACCGCGCCACCGGAAAACTGATCTCCGCCGAGAAATACGCACCGGTCAACTGGGCCTCGAAGATCGACCTCAAGACCGGCCGTCCCGTCTTTACCGGCGAGGCCAGTTACTGGACGAAAAAGGGCAAGGTCCTGGTCCGTCCGGGCTTCTGGGGCGGTCACGACTGGCAGCCCATGTCCTATAACCCGCAGACCGGGCTGGTCTACATTCCCAAACACGTCTTCGCCGTGACGTACGAGAACACGCCCGACTACCAGTACATCATGAACAAGAAGCATTTCTACCAACTGGGCGTCGCGGCGGCCGACATGAAGGACGACCCGGCGGACATGGAAAAATGGGCCAGAAGCTGGACAGGCTCATTGCTCGCCTGGGACCCGGTCAAACAGAAGAAGGTCTGGGAAGTCCCCTACAAGACGATCTATAATGGCGGAACCCTCTCGACCGCCGGCAATCTTGTCTTCGAAGGCACGGCCGACGGGCGCGTAGTGGCCTATCGCGCGACGGATGGCGAGAAACTGTGGCAATCCCCGGCCCAGTCGGGTGTCATCGCCGCTCCCGTGACCTACGAGGCCAACGGAGCGCAATATGTCACCTTCATGGTAGGCTGGGGCGGCGCGTTCCCCACCTTTGCCGGGGCAGCGTCTCTGGATGCCGGGGTGCGCCCATGGGCGCAGGTGCTGACATACAGGCTGGGCGGCGACGCAAAACTGGCCGAGGCCCATTTCGCGCCATTGCCCATACCCGCGCCTCCGGCCCAGACGGCCAGTGCCGAACAGGTCATGCAAGGCAAGGCCGAGTTCAACGGCCATTGTTCGCAATGCCATGGCATCAACGCGGTGTCCGGGGGCGTGGTGCCGGACCTGCGCAGGCTTTCGGCCGGACAGCACCAGATGTTCGCCTCCATCGTCAAGGGCGCGTTCCAGCAACTGGGCATGCCGTCCTATGACGGCGTGCTGACCGACGAGCAGATCACATTGATCCACGATTACCTGATCAAGCGCGCCTACGACCTGAAGGCGGAAACGCAAAATCCGGGCTCCCCCGTCACGAACTGACCGGCGGGAGCCGAGAGCGCGGGGCCACCAGGCCCATCGCCTCATCCGACAACACATCCTGAAGCATGGCACAGGCCCTGGCGGCTTGTGCCACCGCCACCCGGCGTCATGACGCCGTTTCGGGGCTTTCATCATGCGCGATATGTGCCATCTGAGAAAAACCGCGTTGGCGGCTGCCGCCTGCGTGCTGTCCCTGGCGTGGACCCAATCCGCCCGATCGTCCGATATCACCTTCGCCGTCATCGGACCGCACGAATACGACCTTCCGGTCAATTTCGATCCGTTCAACGTCCTCGTCCAGTATGGCGACGGCAATGCCGCCGGCAACGCTTATGACGGATCCGGCAACCGGGTCCCGAAAGACGGAAGCCATACGTGGACGGGCCTGACGAAATATGTGCATTTCCGAAGCTTCGACGCTATCCCGAATGTCGGGTTCGCCTTCGAACTGATCCAGGCGTCAAGCTACGTTCTCGCCAATGGACAGAGCTATGGCGGGCTCGGCACGACCATTCCAGGCTTCGCGGCCTGGTTCAAGCCGAACGCCCACAGCACCTTCGGCTTCCAGACCTTCATGGAATCACCAAGCGGCACCCGCGATGCGCTGGCATCGCATGAATGGACGAACATAACGAGTTTCCTGTTCGACTATGAATGGAAACATTTCAGCTTCGACGGCGATCTGGGTGCGACGGTCACGGCAACGTCGCAGCATCTGCGCCTGCAACACAGCTATACGCCCGGCCGCTCCTTCTTCTCCAATCTTCGCTTCGGGTGGAAGGCATCGCCGCTGATGGAGCCGTTCTTCGCCTTCGACTGGCAGAATACAGGCGGCATCTATGACAATACACTGTCCCGGTATGTGGCGGACTCGAACGCGCGCGAAGTGGCGCTAGGCACGGGCATCATGTTCAATCTGAGCAAGAAAAGCTCTCTGACACTCCGCTATGCCCATTCCGTCGAAGGACGCAATGTTCCCGAAACCAATGCCTATTACGTAAAATTTGTCTATCTGTGGTAGCCGCACCGCGGAACATGCCCTCCGGTCCGCCCCATGTAACGAAAGATAACGACAAGGCCAGCTGCCTTGCCAATTGACATATACTGACATAAATTCGGTTCAGAATAATGATATTGTCAGGATGCAGGACGATTGACGAGAACAGGCCGCCCGGCCATGGCAACGACGTGTTGACCCGCTCCCACTTGGCAACAGAAGCGGGGATGAAGGAGGCCATCGACAACGCGATCCAATACGCCACCACGTGCCTCACGCGGGTTCCGGACCACCCCGAGGCCCTGCTGCTCATGGGCACGATCCACACGTGGCAGGAACAGTTCGAACAGGCACTCCCCTTCCTGCAACGCGCCACGATATTGCTGCCCGGCAATGCCGAAGCCTTCAACACGCTCGGCCTGGCACAGTACAAATCGGGAAGAATAGAAGAAGCAATCTGCAGCTTCCGCAAGGCGATCGACCTGCAGCCCGAATTCCCGAGCGCACGGGCACGATTGACGCAGGCACTCGCGGCGCGCGGCCATGACAAGGACAATATCGCGCAATACCGCGCAGTACTGGCCATCGAAACCAATATGGAGAACCTCGCGCGCCACCGCGACGCCCTGGCCGCCGATGCGCAGGATGTCTCCGCCCTCAACGGCCTCGGCAAGGCCCTGTGGGCGATCGGCCGGCACGACGAAGCCGTCGAACAGTTCCGGACCGCCCTGCTGCACAAGCCCACCTGCACCGAGACGGCACGCAACCTGGTGCAGCTTCTGGTCGAACTTGATCGTATCGAAGACGCAATCGCCTGCTACCGATCGGTGCTGGAACACGACCCGGGCCTCTACGCCATCCATGCCGGAACCGGAACCCTGCTGCGAAAAGCCGGGCGCCATGCCGAGGCCCAGTACCATCTGGAAGAGGCCTGCGCGTTGCGGCCGGACGAAGCACCGGTCCACGCCGTCCTGTCCCTGATCCTTCAGGAACGCGGCCAGATCGACGCGGCGGCCGATCACCTGCGCCAGGCCATCGCCCTGGCCCCCGAGGAGCCGAATTATTATCTGGGCCTGACGCGCCTGGCGAAACTGGCACCCGACGATCCCGTGCTGGCGGCCATGCGGACGCTCGCCACGCGGGAAGAATCATTCGACGACACCGGGAAAACCAGCCTTCATTTCGCACTGGGCAAGGCGCTGGCCGATATCGGGGACCATCGTTCGTCCTTCGACCATCTGCTGAAAGCAAACGCGCTCAGGCGCCGCGCCATCCCCTATGACGAAAGACGGGTCGCCAGGGCCGTACAAACCCTCCGTGCCTCCTTCACGGCGGACGCCATGGCGGTAACGGCCGGAACCGGCGATCCCTCGCCCCGCCCCGTCTTCATCGTCGGCATGCCCCGATCGGGGTCGACACTGGTCGAGCAGATCCTGGCAAGCCATCCGGACGCCTACGGCGCCGGCGAAGTCAGCACGCTGTTCGATACGCTTCAGGACGCCGCAAAAAGATTTCCGAACTGGGAAGTCGGCACCCCACTGACCTGCCTGACCGAAGGAGAACGACGCGCCATCGCCGAAGACTATCTGCACCGACTGGACAGGCTCGCGACCGACTGGACAGGCGCCCGTCCGCCGGCGCGCATTTCCAACAAGATGCTGGATAATTTCTTCCATATCGGAACCATCCGGCAATTATGGCCCAATGCGCGAATCATCCACACATTTCGCGATCCGATCGATACCTGCCTGTCCTGCTTCTCGATCCCGTTCGACAATCTCGATTTCACCTTCGACCTGGGCGAACTCGGCCGCTACCATCGCCAGTATCGGGAACAGATGGACCATTGGCGGCAGGTCCTGCCGCCAGGCGATATCCTCGACGTCCGCTACGAGGACATTGTCGAGGATTTCGAGGCCGGCGCACGGCGCATCATCGCCTATTGCGGCCTGCCATGGAACGATGCCTGCCTGCGCTTTCACGAAACCGAAAGGCTGGTCAAGACATCCAGCGTCGCCCAGGTCCGCAAGCCGATCTATCGCACCGCCATGGGGCGCTGGCGCCCCGACGACGAGACATTACGGCCCCTGCTCGAAGGACTTGGCCAGGACATCCCGGAACCCCTTCACGACTGAACAGCCTCCGGACGCGCCGCCGGGCCCGATAGAGATGCCCGATAGAGGTGATAGGACAGCAGCGTCTTGGCATCCGTGCGGCCGATGCACGGAATATCGTCCAGGGCAATCACATGCACATGGATCGATTCATGCTCGTCCCTGTTGCCCGTCCGCCGCCCTTCCAGCGCCGCCATCGCCCCGGGATCGATGTCCAGGTCCACGGCATAAAGGGTGATCGCCTCGTCGCAGCCGCCGGGCGACAGCCAGACCGTCGTCAGTTCCACCAGCTGCGCGGCCGACACGGTCAGGTCGGCGCCGACTTCCTCGGCCAGTTCGCGCAGGGCGGTGCTGACCAACTGGCCGCCATCCAGCATCCCCGCCGGCAGCGCCAGCAGGTCCGGACAGGCCACCGGCAGGCGCGGCTCACGGGTCAGGATGGTCCGCGCGGCATGGCCGGGGCAATGCAGCACCACCAGCACCGAAACCGAGTCCCCACGCAGCAGCGCCGCCCCCGGCACCTGGCGCCCCTCATGCCACGCATCGGCCTCGATCAGGATGAAGCCCACCCGCGCCCCGAAAAAGACCACGTCCCTTACCGCTACGCGGCGCAGGTCGAAGCGCCCGGCCGCCTGCTCCAGCCAGCGTCGGAAATGCGGCGCCGCCCGCACCTCGGCCCGCCGCTCCACCGGCACGCCGGCCGAAAAGACGATGGGCACCTGATCGACCGGCACCATGCGGCTGCCTCCTCCGAAACGGGTCGCGACCTTGCATGCGCCTGCCTGCGGGAATCCGATCCGTCCGACCGTCTTCCCCGACATCGCCCACAGGATTGTCCCCATTTCTGTGGATAAATCCAGGGGGCCGCCCCCAGGGGCAGCCCCAGGCCGGCCCTATTCGCACTCCGCGCGCTGCTCGACCTCGCGCCACAGATGGACATAACGCTGCGTATCGAACCGGGGCTTGATGAACATGCGCCGGACCGCGCCGATGCCGGTGGCGGTAAAATAGGCACGCGGCGGCCCCTCGCCGGTCACGACCCGCAGCAGCCCCCGCGCGACCAGATCGCGGATCGAGGCCGGAATGCGCGGCTGGCCGGCCTGCGGCCCGCTTTTCCACGTCGGCAGGATGATTCCATCCGACAATGAGGGATTGTTGCCGGAATATGTCCCGAAGGACCACCGGATGAACCGTTCCTCGGAACGGGTCAGGCCTGTATCGACCATCATGAACGTCTCGCGTTTCTTGTTTTTCTTATGCGCTTGCACCGGCCCCCTTTCCGGGGGCCGGACCCCAGTTTCGAGGTCTATATGACCCAAACGCAAGACATTCTTTGCCGAATCGTGCGCGGGCCCGCCCCTTGACAAAGCATGTGGAACGCGGGCCGTGTCTGCCGGACCGATCCCCCCACCGAACCAAGCCCCCATCATGCCCGTATCCCCTGCCCCGTCCCCCACCCCCCGCCTGACATGGAAGGACCTGCGCACGCTGGCACTTGCCGCGCTGGGCGGGGCGCTGGAATTCTACGATTTCGTCATCTTCGCCTATTTCGCGAAGATCATCGCCCAGCATTTCTTCCCCGCCAGCCAGCCCGACTGGCTGCGCCAGACCGAGACGTTCGGCCTGTTCGGCGCCGGCTACCTGGCCCGGCCGCTGGGCGGGGTGATCATGGCGCATTTCGGTGACCTGCACGGGCGCAAGAAGATGTTCGCCTTCAGCGTGCTGCTGATGGCCGCCCCCACCCTGCTGATGGGCCTGCTGCCCGGTTTCGGCACGCTGGGGGTCGGCGCGCCGCTGGCGCTGCTGCTGCTGCGTATGGCCCAGGGGGCCGCCATCGGCGGCGAGGCACCAGGCGGCTGGGTCTTCGTCGCCGAACATGCCAGCGCCCGGCATACCGGCCTGGCCTGCGGCCTGCTCACCGGCGGCCTCACGGCCGGCATGCTGATCGGCTCACTGGTCGCGCTGGGGCTGAACGCGGCCCTGTCGCCCGCCGCCATCGCCGCATGGGGCTGGCGGCTGCCGTTCATCCTCGGCGGCGTGTTCGGGCTCATCGCCATGCGCCTGCGCCGCTGGCTGCACGAGACCCCGGTCTTCGCCGAAATGCAGGCCAGCGACACGCTGGCGCGGCAGGCCCCGCTGCTGGCCGTGCTGCGCGCCAGCCGCCGCGCCATCATCCTGTCGGTGATCGGAACCTGGACCCTCACCGCCGCGATCGTCGTCCTGCTGCTGATGATGCCGGCGCTGCTGCAAAGCCTGCACGGATTTTCCGCCGCCAGCACCATGCGGGCCAGCCTGGTCGCCACGCTCAGCATCACCATCGCCGCCGTGGCCATCGGGGCTGCGACCGACCGCTGGGGCCTGCGCGGCGTCATCCCGCCGGTGATCGCCCTGCTGGTCGCCGGCGCCTGGGGCCTGTATGCGGTGGCCCCGGCCCATCCCGCCTGGTTCATGGCCCTGGCGGCCCTGGCCGGCATCGGGGCCGGCTATGTCAGCCTGGTGCCGATCGCGATGGTGCGGGCCTTCCCCCCGGCGATCCGCTTCTCCGGCCTGTCCTTCTCGTACAACCTGTCCTACGCGGTCTTCGGCGGCCTGACCCCGGCCTGCGTCTCGGCCCTGGTCGGGCACGATCCCCGGGCGCCGGCCCTGTATGTCATCGGCACGGCCTTGGCCGGCGGTGCCGCCCTGTGGGCCATGCCCGACGTCACGCCCCGCCCCCCATCGCGACGGATATGATGGACGACACCGCCGGTCCGTGTTTAAGAACGACATGGCAAGCATCTCTCCCGACCTGATCGCCCGCCGCATTCGCCAGGGCAGCGGCCAGGAAGCGCCGGATCTGGTCGTCCGCGACGTCCGGCTGTTCGATCTGGTGACCGGCGCGCTGATCGACACCGATATCGCGATCTGCGGCGACACCATTGTCGGCACGCTGGACCGCTACGACGGCCCCAATGTGCTCGACGGGCGCGGCCGCATCGTCGTCCCCGGCTTCATCGACACCCACCTGCATGTCGAATCCTCGCTGGTCACGCCGTTCGAATTCGAACGCTGCGTCCTGCCGCACGGGGTCACGACCGCCATCTGCGACCCGCATGAAATGGCAAACGTGCTGGGCGTCCCGGCCCTGCGCTATTTCCTCGACGCCGCAACCCGCATGGTGATGGACCTGCGGGTGAACCTGTCCAGCTGCGTGCCCTCCTCGACGGTCGAAACCTCGGGCGCCGTCCTGATGGCGGACGACCTGACGCCGCTGATGAACCACCCCAAGGTCATCGGCCTGGCGGAATTCATGAACATGCCCGGCGTGCTGTCCGGCGCGCCCGACTGCATGGACAAGCTGGCCGCCTTCGCCGACCGGCATATCGACGGCCACGCCCCGCTGATGCACGGCAAGCCCCTGAACGGCTACCTGTCCGGCGGCATCTCGACCGACCACGAGGCCACCCGCGCCGACGAGGCGCTGGAGAAGATCCGCAAGGGCATGACGGTCCTGATCCGCGAAGGATCGGTCTGCAAGGACCTGGCGGCGCTGGCCCCCCTGCTGACGGTGGAAACCTCGCCGTTCCTCGCCTTCTGCACCGACGACCGCAACCCGCTGGAAATCGCTCATGAAGGCCATATCGATTTCCTGATCCGCAGCGCCATCGCACGCGGCGTCCCGCCGCTGGCCGCCTACCGCGCCGCCAGCCTGACGGCGGCACGCGCCTTCGGGCTGACCGATCGCGGCATGCTGGCCCCCGGCAAGCGCGCCGACATCGTCTTCCTGGACGATCTGGAACGCTGCACGGTCTCCGACGTCCTGGCCGCCGGCCGCCCCATCGGGCCGGCACTGGACGCACGCCGGCCCATCCCGGCCCCCGGCCGCAACAGCGTCATCCTGGACCGCCCGCTAACGGCGGACGATTTCGCGGTGCCTGGCCCGGGCGCCGGCCGCCCGGTCATGGGCATCATCCCCGGCCAGATCATCACCGAATTCCTGACCGAAACCCTGCCCGAGGCCGAAGGCCACAGCCTTCCCGACATCACCCGCGACATTGCCAAGGTCGCGGTCGTGGCGCGGCATGGGTTGAACGGCAATATCGGCCGGGGCTTCGTGCGCGGCTTTGGGCTGCGCAGCGGGGCCCTGGCCTCCTCCGTCGGGCACGACGCGCACAATATCTGCGTCGTCGGCGTCGCGGATGCGGACATGGCGGCAGCGGTCAACCGGCTGGCCGAAATCGGCGGCGGCTTCGTGATCGTCGAGAACGGCACCGTGCGCGCCGAACTGAAACTGCCGATCGCCGGCCTGATGAGCGACGCCCCCTTCGAGACCGTACGCGCGGACCTCGAAACCCTGCGCGCCGCGACACGGAAAATGGGCGTGACGCTGGAGGAGCCGTTCCTGCAACTGGCCTTCCTGCCCCTGCCGGTGGTCCCGCACCTCAAGATCACCGATCACGGATTGGTCGATGTCAGCCGCATGGAAGTCATCGGCTGACCGCCCCGGGCCGCAGCCTCGCGCGAAGTTGAATCCCCTCCCGACCGCGACGGGGCCACGCCCATGATCCCGCTTCGGCGGCGCCCCGCCGCCCCTGCGGCACCCGGCAATCCCCGGCCAACCGCCACGCCCCGCGCCGGCAGGCAGACCGCCTGACCCGCGCGATGCCGGAACGCTGGCCGGCGACCCGCCGGCGCGAAGCGCGCACAGGGCTTGCCAGCACCGGCATTTTTCCAACAGCCTCCGACGACCCCATCCCGAACGCTCGATCGGACGCCCCCATGCCCGTAGCTCCGGCGGAAGCCGGCACGTTCATCACCCGCGCCAGCCCCGCCTATCGCCGCGCCGGCCTGGCCCTGTTCCTGGCGGGTTTCGCCACCTTCTCGCTGCTCTACTGCGTGCAGCCGCTGCTGCCGGTCTTCTCCAGCCGGTTCGGCATCGGCGCGGCCAGCAGCTCGCTGTCCCTGTCGCTTTCCACCAGCGCCCTCGCCGTCGCCATCCTGCTCGCCGCCGCCCTGTCCGAGCGCATCGGCCGGCGCGACATCATGGCCCTGTCCATGATCCTGTCGGCAGTGCTGAACATCGTGGCCGCCTGGGCCCCGGTCTGGCCGGCCCTGCTGGCGGCCCGCATGGCCGAGGGCTTCGTGCTGGGCGGCGTGCCCGCCGTGGCCATGACCTACCTGGCCGAGGAAATCCACCCGCGCGAACTGGGCCTGGCCATGGGCCTGTATGTCGCCGGCACCGCCTTCGGCGGCATGATCGGCCGGGTGGGCACGGGCATCCTGACCGACGCCCTGTCCTGGCGCGCCGCCATGACCATCATCGGCGCCGCCGGACTGGCCGCCGCACTGGGCTTCCTGGCCCTGCTGCCGCCCTCGCGCAATTTCGTCCGCCGGCCGGGGCTGAGCGCCCGCCACCATCTCGATTCCTGGGCCCGTCACCTGCGCGACCCGGCGCTGCCGGCCCTCTACGCCATCGGCTTCACCGTGATGGGCACCTTCGTCACCATCTTCAATTATGCCGGCTACCGGCTGATGGCCCCGCCCTACGATCTGGACCAGACCCGGCTGGGCCTGATCTTTTCGGTCTACGTGTTCGGCATCGTGTCCTCGTCGGTCGCGGGCGCGCTGTCCGACCGCATGGGGCGCGGGCGGGTGCTGACGGCCGGCATCCTGATCATGGCAACGGGGATCGCGCTGACCCTTCCCCGCGCCCTGCCCTGCATCTTCCTCGGCATCGTCTTCCTCACCATCGGCTTCTTCACCGCCCACGCCGTCGCCAGCGGCTGGGTAGGCCGCCTGGCGCGCATCGACCGCGGGCATGCGACATCGCTCTACCTGCTGGCCTATTACCTGGGTTCCAGCATCGCCGGCTCGGTCGGCGGCTGGTGGTGGGCAGGGCTGGGATGGAACGGGGTCGCCACCTTCACGCTCCTGCTGCTGGCCTGCGCACTGGCCGCCGCCGCCCGGCTGCGCCGGGTAGCCCGAACCTGACGGGGGAACGCGAATGACAGCCTATGTCGCCCTGCTGCGGGCGGTGAATGTCGGCGGCACCGGCAAACTGCCCATGACGATCCTGGCCGAACTCTGCAATGCGGCCGGACTGTCGCGTGTACAAACCTATATCGCCAGCGGCAACGTCGTCGCCCACAGCGACGCCTCCGAAGACCATGTCCGGACGGCGCTGGAACACCAGATTCACGCCTATTGCGGCAAACGCATCGGCGTCATCGTCCGGACCGCGTCCGAAATCGCGGATGTCGTGGCGCGCAACCCGTTCCGCGACATGCCGGGCAACCGCGTCATGGCGCTGTTCGTCGACACCCCCCTGCCGGCCGATCCGATGGAAGGCGTGACAGGCGCGAAAGACGAACAGATCCGCGTGGGAAAACGCGAATTGTTCGTCTTCTACCCCAACGGCATGGGCACGACCCGCCTGCGCATCCCCAGCGAAAAGACCGGGACCGCCCGCAACATGAACACGGTCGCCAGACTGGCCGAGATAGCCGCCGCCCTCGGATAACAGACCCTATCCGGCACGATCCATTGCACAGGGTCACAGACCGGATCTAAGGTAACCAACCCTCCCGGTGCAAATTTCCCAGTCATGCACACGGAAGATGACGGACAGGGGCGCAAGGCACCGATGGATTCATTGCACGATTGCCCAGTCACCCTGGATATCGGCCGCGTCCTCCATTTCTGGCATCAGGTCGAATTCTTCATCCCGTTCGACCTGCAACAGCAGGTGCTCGAAGCCAGGGACGCCGACTGGTCGGTGCGCAGCTGGCCCCTGCACGACCTGCCGGAGGGACCGGGCATGCTCTGGACCGTCCAGGTGCCCGAAGATCGCCGCCTGACCGGCTTCGATATCTATCTCGGCGTCTTCGACAAATCGGTTCTGACCGAAATCGTGCGCGACGCACTGTCTGGAATCGCGGAATACGACCAGGAAGAACGGACCGATCTCGAAGGCCTGACCTGCATGGCCCGGATCAAGGCCGGCCCGTCCGGCGAAGCGTCGCTGGGCGAGGTCTCGGTCTCCACCACCCCCTGGGCCCTGGGACGCGTGCAGGCAAACGGGCTGGCGGGGCTGGACTTCGCCGCCTTCCAGGACAGTATCGAAATCCTGAAGCAGGAGCTGCTGCAATTCCGCACCGGCGGAACGGTGCCACCCGAAAGCCCGGCGTCCGGCAAGCCAGCCCTGACTGGCGACGACCTCAAGGCCCTGCTGGTCCTCTTCCAGCGCTGGGCCGGCTACGTTCCCCAGACCCGCCAGGCCCGTCATCCCGTCCTGGTGATCCGCGCGAACACCGTCGAATCCCGCAGGCAGAACCCAACCACCCTCGTCCCCCGCGAACCGATACCGGCCGAGGAGGACGAACCCGAGGACGCCGCGGCGGAACCCGAGATCGATATCCTCAACAGCTTCTTCGCGACCGACATCGCCAGGGCCATCCGGTCGCTGAAACAGCAGGAAACCTGCACGGCGCTCCAGGCCTATCTCTCCCCCGTGCCGAAGGAGCGCCGCCTCAATCTCTACAGCGCCGAAGGCCGCGCCCACATCCGCGCCACGCTGGCCCCCGGCCGCCTGCCCGCCGGCCATTGGCCGGACGAGCCCGCCCATTCCATGAGCCTGATGCAGCAATTCGCCATCAACAGCCTGCTGGACCGGCTGGATCTGGGCGGCATCTTCTCGGTCAACGGCCCGCCGGGCACCGGCAAGACCACGCTGCTGCGCGACGTCTTTGCCGAACTCATCACCCGCCGCGCCCGGGTGCTGGCCGGCCTGTCCACACCCCAGGACGCCTTCACGGGGCGGCACCGGGTCGAATTCCGCGACCGAAGTTCTGCGTCCGTCAGCACGTTGCGCGACGACCTGGCGGGTTTCGAGATGGTCGTCGCCTCCTCCAACAACGCCGCCGTCGAAAACCTGTCCCGCGACCTGCCCAAGACGAAGGCGCTTGGAAAAAATGCCTGGCGCGACAGGCATGGCGGCGCCGGAATCGGGTATCTCCAGACCGTCGCCCACAATATCGCGGCCGAAGCGGGCAAGCGTGGCTACAGGGACCTCTCGGGCGAGGACGGCAGGGGCGACGACATCCCATGGGGGCTGATCGCCGCCACACTGGGCAGAAAAGCCAATCGCAGCCGTTTCGCGACCGGGCTGGGCCAGGACGGCAGCTCGAAAGACCCCCGCCCGAAGGGCTTCGACCCGACCCGTCATCAATCCCTGTGGAACTGGCGAAAACGCACCGACCTTCCGACCTTCGCCGCCGCTCGCACGGCATTCATGACCGCCGACCAGGCCGTGACCCGGCGCATCGACGCCATGCAGCGCTTCGCGGCGCTGGAGGTCAGGCTGCGCGGCCAGACGCTGGAAACATTCAGCATCCATCAGGACGCCGCGCACCGGCAGGCGCAGGCTACGGTCGCGTCCGCCCAGGCCGAACTGGACCGCCTCACCCGGGCAATCACCCTCCACACCAGTCAACTGGCGATCCTGGACGAGCAGGAACGGACCATCGCCGCCGACCGCCCGGCCCGCTGGACCCGATGGCTGCACGCCGAACGCGAACGCCGCTGCAAGACCGAGCTGGAACCCGTTCGCGACCAGAAAAAGAGCGAACTGGCCGCCCTGTACCAGGCCCAGGGCAGCCAGCCGACAGCCGAGGCCGCTCTGGTCTCCGCCCGCCTCGACCTCGCGGACCGGGCCACCGCGCTGGCCGACCGCCTGGCGGAATGGCAGGCCCTGCAAGCCGAATGGTCGGCGTTATCGGCAAGCTTCCCGCAGATCCGCTTCCCCGATTCCGATGCGGCCCTGGACGATCCACGCTGGCAGATCGACGGGCTATGGCGTGACGACACGCTGAATCGGCTGCGCTCCCAACTGTTCGCGGCCGCGCTGGGCCTGCACGAGGCCTGGCTGGCCGAGGTGCTGCAACAGAATGGCGGTTTCGGCGGCAATGTCGTCGCGGTCAGCAAATTGCTGTCGGGCACGCGCCTCAGCGACAGCAAGGACGCGCTGGCCATCTGGCAGAGCCTGTTCATGATCGTGCCGGTCGTCTCCAGCACGTTCGCCTCCATCGCGACGCAGTTCCGCGAACTGGGGCCCGAGAGCATCGGCTGGCTGTTCATCGACGAGGCCGGGCAGGCCGTGCCGCAGGCAGCGGTGGGGGCCCTGTGGCGCGCGAAACGGGCCGTGGTCGTGGGCGACCCGATGCAGATCGAACCGGTTTTCACCGTCCCGGTCGGGCTGATCGAAGCCCTGGCCGGCGCGGCCGGGCTGACGGGCGGCGCCAGGGTGGGCCCCCACCAGATCTCGGTCCAGACCCTGGCGGACGGCGCCAACGATCTTGGGGCATGGGTCCCGGACGGCGAGGAAACGCAATGGATCGGCAGCCCCCTGCGGGTACATCGCCGCTGCGTGGACCCGATGTTCACCATCGCCAATGCCATCGCCTACCAAGACAAGATGATCTTCTTCGACCCCGACAACCCGCAGAGCCGCCTGCCGCCGCCGGATACGCTCGATCTGGGACCCAGCGCCTGGGTCGGCCTCGGCGGCATCGCCTGCGACAGGCAGGTGGTGCCCGACCAGGTAACGCTCGCCTGCCAAGCGGTTCAGCTGCTGTACCGCCGTACCGGCAAACTGCCCGACCTCTACGTCATCTCGCCGTTCCGCCGCATCAAGCGGGCCCTGATCGAAAGGATCGCCGACCTGAAGCAATGGCCCCAGGACTGCCATCCGAAAATCGGGGACCTGAAGGATTGGTGCCGCACCCGAATCGGCACGGTCCACACGTTTCAGGGCAAGGAGGAAAGCGTGGTGCTGATGGTCCTGGGCTGCGACGGGAAAAGTGCCGGCGCCGCCCAATGGACCGCCAGCAAGCCCAACCTGCTCAACGTCGCCCTGACCCGCGCCAGACACCGTTTCTTCCTGATCGGGGACGAGGCTCTCTGGGCGGGGCGGCCCAATTTCTCCGCCGCCAGCGGCCAGCTACCCCGCATCACGCCGGCGGTCTTTCTCGAACGCGCGCGGGGCGACGCCCCCGCCCCGTAATCGCCGGTCTCACACGGCGGCGGTCTCACACCGACTGGGCGTTCCGCACCCTCAGCGCCAGCAGCGCCACCAGGTAAACCACCAGCCCACCCACCGAGAGCAGGGCCCCGCCCATGCCAAGCGCGTCGTAGCCAAACCCATGGGCCAGCAGAACGCTGCCCAGCACGGCGCCCAGCGCGTTGGCGATATTGAACGCGGAGTGATTGAGCGACGCGGCCAGGGTCTGCGCGTTCCCGGCAAAATCCATCAGCCGCGTCTGCAATGCCGGCCCCAGCGCGTTGAAGAAAGTCGGCACCAGAAAGACATCGGCCATCAGCCCGATACGGCTGTGCAGGACGAACGGCAGCACCAGCATGGTGGCGATGCTGCCCACCAGCGCGACCAGCACGGCGGCATTCAGGTTACGGTCGACGATCCAGGCCCCGACATTCGCCCCCGCCAGCATGCCGCCGCCCCAGACCACCAGATAGACCATGACCATCCATTCCGGCACCGAAGTCACGTTATGCAGGATGCTGGTCAGGAAGGTGTAGAGCGTGAACATGCCACCGAAGCCGATGGCCGCCGTCAGCAGGGTCAGCAGCACCTGCGCATTGGCAAGCCCCTGCAATTCCCCCAGCGGCGTCACCGCCCGGTCGGCCTTGTCCGCGGGAATATACCGCCACACGCCCAGCAGGGTCACGGCGCCAGCCAGCCCGATCACGGCATAGGCCGCCCGCCAGCCCAGATGATCGGCGGCGAAGGTCGAAAACGGCGCCCCGATCAGGGTCGCGATCGCAATGCCCGACAGAACCCGGCCCACCGCCCAGCCGCGCCGCGCCCGTTCGACCATCGAGGCCCCGATCAGCGCCGAAATCCCGAACAGGGCACCATGCGGCAGACCGGCGATGAAGCGGGCGCCATCTACCAGCGCCGGCGTCGGCATCATGATGCTCAGGAAATTCCCGCCGCAGAAAAAGACGAACAACGCCAGCAGAAGCTCCCGGCGGGACAGGCGCGCGCCCAGGATGGTGAAGAGCGGCGCCCCGACCACTACCCCCAGCGCATAGGCCGTAATGGCATACCCGGCCTCGGCTTCCGATACGTGAAGCGACGCCGCAAACTGCGGCAGCATCCCCATGATCGCGAATTCGCCCGTTCCGACCACGAACGTGCCGAACGTCAGCGTCAGGAAGGCCAGCGCCGCTCCATGCGGCGGCGGGATCCGGGCAATGCCGTGCCCGTCCGGAATCATCTCTGTCGTCATCGGATCAGTCCAGGATACTGCACTATTTTACGAAAAGGATCTTACGAAAGGGCGGCCAGGGCCACCCGGGCAATGGCAATATCGTCTTCGGTGCTGGCACCCGAAACCCCGATGCCGCCGACCACGGCCCCCTTGCCGTCGCGTATGGCCAGCCCGCCGCCGAAACTGGTCAGCCCGCCATTGGTCTGCTCCAGCGAATAGGCCTCTCCCCCGGGGCAGGCGATCATGGCGAAATCCGCACTGTCCATCTGGAACAGCGCGGCGGTCCTGGCCTTCTTGTTGCAGACATCGATGCAGCCCAGAGCGACACCGTCCATGCGCCCGAAGGCAACCGGCCACGCCGCCGCATCCAGAATCGACACGCATACGATAACGCCCCGGCGCTCCGCCTCCGCAATGGCTGCGGAAAGCATCCGGGTTGCAGATGAAAGCTGCATGAAGGCGACCTCTATCCTGTCGGGAAAACCTACCGGCAATGTAATCCAGACCGGCGCGCAGGAAACGGCCCGATCGCACAATTCCGAATTTATCCAATATCGTTGAACTTTTTCGCCGACATCGCAGGTTCGACGCCCGATGCCCCCTG
Source organism: Gluconacetobacter takamatsuzukensis (assembly GCF_014174275.1). Lineage (GTDB taxonomy): Bacteria > Pseudomonadota > Alphaproteobacteria > Acetobacterales > Acetobacteraceae > Gluconacetobacter > Gluconacetobacter takamatsuzukensis. The sequence continues at coordinate 137,293 of NZ_JABEQK010000006.1, forward strand.
TCCCCCCGCTCAGGCGACAAGGCTCATCATCGTCCAGCTCAGCTCGATCAGCCGCCGCCGGGGGAACGTCCCGGCCGGGCCGGTAATGCTGATACCCGCCTGCACCAGCCCCCCATCCCGCCACGGCACGGCCAGGCAGTTCCATCCCGGCCGCGAGGCCTCGATATCGAGCGCGTATCCCTTGGTCCGGACCTCGCCGACCTGCGACAGGAACGCATCGCTCAGCACCCGTCCCTCCACGGGCGTCATCCTCTTTTCCAGACCGGGAAAAAACGCGAGGAAAACGAGGCCGAGCGCCGATCCTTCCAGCTTCTCCCGCCGCCTGAAATCCCCGGCCTCCAGGCTTCCGCCCGCGATCTCGATCCTGTCCAGATACGCAACCTCGTCGCCGCTCGGCACCGCTAGCAGCACCGTGGCGCCGCACGCAGCGGCAATGGCCTCCAGCACCGGCCGCACCCGGTCGCGCAGGATGGCGTCATCCCCGGCCATGCGCGCGATATTCAGGATCCGGTTGCCCAGGTGATAGCGCATATCCCCCGGCACGCGCTGCACATAGCCCAGCCGGTCGAGCGTTTTCAGGATATTGTGGACGGTCGTCTTGCCGATCCGCATCTGCTCGTGGATCGTCCGCAGATGCGCCCGCCCGCCTTCCTGGGCGATAATCTCCAATATCGCGGCGGCACGCTCGACGGACTGGATCACGCTCGCCCCCCGGTATCCGTCCCGTTCAGTGGCCGATATCGGGCAGCGGGTCGTCCGCCTCGTCCATCAGCGACAGGTCCGGCGCGGCCACGGCGCTGCGCACCCCCCACATGCAGAACAGCAGCGAGACCGCCGCCACCACGATCAGGTCCCAGCCATAGGGAATCCACCCATGCCCGCCGAATTGCGGGCTGCCGGCATAGGACAGCACCGCGATCGTGGGCAGATAGACCATGAACCAGATGGCATGCCGCGCCGCCGCGCGATGCTGCGCCCAGCTATCCTGCCGCCGGCACCAGAGGTAAAGCGGCAGCAGCAGCAGCATCAGCAGGATAATGTCCCCGCTCAGCGGCCAGCGCGCCCAATAGAGCAGCAGTGACGAGAACATGAAGGCCAGCGCCCCGGTCACCTGCATCACCGGCACCCGCACCGGGCGCGGCCGGTCCGCCAGCGTGCGCCGCAGCGCCAGCGCCGAGATCGGCAGCATCAGGTACGAAATCACGGTACAGACCGAAATCACCGCCGCCAGGATGCCCCACCCGCGAAAGCAGAACAGGAAGATATAGGCCGCGCCCAGATTGAACCACAGCGCCGGGCGCGGCACCCCGTATTCCGGATGGATCGCCCCCAGCAGGTCGGGCAGCGTGCCATTGCGCTGCATGCCCAGCGTCATGCGCGTGCTGGACGCCAGATGGGTCGCCCCCGCCCCGCTGGGTGCCAAGAAGGCGTCGAAATACAGCAGCATCGCCACCCAGTTGAGGTTGAAGGCAATGGCCAGCTGCGCGAAGGGCGAGGAAAAGGACAGCGCCGCCCACCCCCCGGCGCCCGGCCGCACCGCACCCAGATAGGCGCATTGCAGCAGCAGGTAGATCACGGTCGCCGTCGCCACCGACCCGATCACGGCAAACGGAATGCTGCGCCCCGGATTGCGCGCCTCGCCGGCCAGGTTCAGCGGGCTCTGGAACCCGTTGAAGGCGAAGACGATGCCCGAGGTCGCCACCGCCGTCAGCACGCCCGACAGCCCGTAGGGCATGAATCCCCCCGTCTCCGCGCCGGTCAGGTTGCCTCCGTGGAAGCTGCTGGCCATCAGCAGCACCGCCGTCGTCGCCGGCACGATCAGCTTGAAGACCGTGATGGCGGAATTGAACCGGGCGAAGAACCGCACGCCCCAGAAATTGAGCAGGAAATAGACCACCACCAGCACGGCGGCGGCCGCCAGCCCGCTCGGCGACAGCACCCCGTCATGATACATCGCCCGGGCCCACGGAAACGGCCAGGAACTCATATACTGCACCGACGCTTCCGCCTCGACCGGCACCACGCTGACGATCGAAAGCCAGTTCGCCCCGGCGGCCATGAAGCCGACCAGCGGCCCGTGCGTCAGGTTGGCATAGCGGACCATGCCCCCCGCCACGGGAAACATGCCGCCCAGCTCGGTCGCCATCGCGGCGATGACCAGCGCGATGAACGCCCCCAGCAGCCAGGCCAGGATGGCGGCCGGCCCGGCGGTGGAAGCCGCCCGTTCGGCACCGAACAGCCACCCCGACCCGATCATGGCGCTCAGCCCCGTAAACATCAGTTGCCAGGGGCCAAGGGCACGATTCAGGCGGGACGACACGTCAGGGACACTCCGGAACGATGGGGCGGGCGAGCGAATCGCCCAGGATCCGCCCAACCAACCTCGTTCCGCGCCCGGATGCAACAGGCCCCGTTCAGCCCGCGCGCATCGTCCGCGCCGCCGCCACCATGCTGGCGATCGCCGGCCGCACCTCGGGCCATTTGCGGGTCTTCAGGCCGCAATCCGGATTCACCCAGATCTGCCGCGCATCCAGCCGCAGGGCGGCGGCCCTCAGCAGCGCCACCATCTCCTCTACCGACGGCTCGCGCGGCGAATGGATGTCATAGACGCCGGGCCCGATCTCCGCCGGATAGCGATGGCCCACAAAGGCATCCAGCAGCTCCATCTTCGACCGCGCGGTCTCGATCGAGATGACATCAGCATCCATCGCCGCGATGGCGGCGATGATGTCGTTGAACTCGGAATAGCACATGTGGGTATGGATCTGCGTCACGTCGGCCACGCCCGAGGACGCGATGCGGAAGCACGCCACAGCCCAGTCCAGATAGGCCTGCCAGTCATGCCGCCGCAGCGGCAGCCCCTCGCGCAGCGCGGCCTCGTCGATCTGGATCACCGCCGCCCCCGCGCGCTCCAGGTCCACCACCTCGTCCCGGATGGCATAGGCGATCTGGCGGCAGGTGGCCTCGCGCGGCTGGTCGTCGCGCACGAACGACCAGTTCAGGATCGTGACCGGCCCGGTCAGCATCCCCTTCATCGGCCGCGCCGTCAGCGACTGGGCATAATCCCACCATCCCACGGTCATCGGCGCGGGCCGCGCGACATCGCCATAGATGATCGGCGGCCGCACGCAGCGCGACCCATAGGACTGCACCCAGCCATGCCGGGTGAACACGAATCCCGACAGGCGCTCGCCGAAATACTGCACCATGTCGTTGCGTTCGAACTCGCCATGCACCAGCACGTCCAGCCCCGCCTCCTCCTGCCAGCGGATCGCGGCGGCGATCTCCTCCTTCAGGAACGCCTCGTACGCCTCATCGGCCAGCGCACCCTTTGCCTGCGCGGCACGCGCCTGCCGCACCTCCTGCGTCTGCGGGAAAGAGCCGATGGTCGTGGTCGGGAACGGCGGCAGCCCCAGCGCCTCGCGCTGCGCGGCCTGCCGCACCGGGAACGGCGTCGCACGCCCCTCCTGCCCGACGCCCTCCGCAACCCGCGCCCGAACCGCCGGATTGTTGATGCGCGGCGAGGTCCGGCGCGACGCCACGGCGGCCGAGGCCGCATCCAGCTCCCCGCGCACCGTCTCCGCGCCCGCGTTCAGCGCCCGGGCCAGAATCGCCAGTTCCCCGATCTTCTGCACCGCAAAGGCCAGCCAGGAGCGCACATCCTCCTCCAGCGCGGTCTCGCGATCCAGATCCAGCGGGCTGTGCAGCAGCGAGCAGGACGGCGCCAACTGAAGCGTGCGGCCCGAACGCACCGCCGGCGCGATCGCGGCCAGGATCGCGTTCAGGTCCGCCCGCCACACATTCCGTCCGTCGATCACCCCCAGCGACAGCACCAGGTCGGCCCGCGCGCCATCCAGCACCGGCTGCAACTGCCCGGGCGCCCGCACCAGGTCGATATGCAGCCCGTCCACCGGCAACGCCAGCGCGGTCGCCAGATTGTCGCCCAGCGCGCCGAAATAGGTCGCCAGCATCAGGCGCGTACCGTCCAGCGCCGCATGCAGCCGGGCATAGGCCTCCCCATAGGCGGCGCGCGCCGCATCGCCCAGGTCCAGCACCAGGCACGGCTCGTCGATCTGCACCCAGTCCGCGCCCGCATCCGCCAGCGCGCGCAGCACGGCGACATAGACCGGCAGCAGGCGTGGCAGCAGCGTCAGCGGATCGAAATCGCCGCCCCGCGCCTTGCCCAGCAGCAGGTAGCTGACCGGCCCCAGCAGCACCGGCCGGGTCTCGATCCCCTGCGCGCGGGCCTCGTTATATTCGTCGACCGGCTTGGTCGAAGACAGGCGGAACACCTGGTCAGCGGAAAATTCGGGCACCAGATAATGGTAGTTGGTGTCGAACCATTTGGTCATTTCCGCCGCCGGCACCCCGCCCGCCGCATGTGATGCATGTGACGCATGACCATGGGCGCACGCCGATTCGCCCTGCGTCCCGCGCGCCATGGCAAAATAGGTCGCACTGTCGACCGCCCCGCCGCTCCAGCCATAGGCCGGCGGAATCGCCCCCACCATCGCGCTGGTATCCAGCACATGGTCATAGAGCGAGAAATCGTTGGACGGGATCACATCCGCCCCCCGGTCGCGCTGCCAGGCCCAGTTGGCGGCGCGCAGCCGCGCGGCGGTGGCCAGCAGCGATTCGGCACTGCTCCGCCCGGCCCAATACGCTTCCAGTTCGGTCTTCAGTTCGCGCCGGGGGCCGATTCGGGGAAATCCCAGGGTCGCAACGGTAACGCTCATGACTGCCTCGTCAGGTTGGGCGGTCCGTCGGGACAGGTGCGCGCGAACACTCACGCCGACCCAGTGGCCGGCGCGGCATCGTCCACGCCCCATCCGGACACCCCGCCGGAAGATCTTCTGCGGCCATGGCAGGTCTCCTGGCTCGCGGGTTCGCGCATCGCCGGTCCGGCCTTCCCGGGGCGCGAAACCCCAGTGACACGAATGGACCTATGCTCGCCGCTTACAGTTGCGGGGGCAGCGCCGGCATCGCACCGGCTTCCCTCTTCGCCGCACCCAGGGGGCGCGGAACCATGACGTGCCGGATTAAGACGCTCGCCCCGGACATGAGTCAATATAATTTGCACATATAAGGATATCGTTATATAACACCTCCATGCCGCAACCTCTCCTCCTGTTCCAGGCCCTTGCCGACCCGACACGCCTGCGCATCCTGGCGCTGCTGCGGGCCATGGAACTCTCGATCGGCGAAATCGCGCAGGTGCTGGGCCAGAGCCAGCCCCGCGTCTCGCGCCATGTGAAGATCCTGGTCAGCGCCGGCCTGGCAGGCCGCCGCAAGGAAGGCAGCTGGGTCTTCCTCACCCTGGGCACGCCCGACATCGTGGCCCCGGTCCTGCGGACGATCGATTGCTGGTGCCCCGAAGGCGACGGCGAACAGCAGGCCGATCTCGCCCGGCTCAAGGCGGTGCGTGCCGTCCGCGCCACGGCCGCCGAGGATTATTTCGAAACCCACGCCGCCAACTGGGACGCCCTGCGCTCGCTCCACGTGGCCGAACGCGATGTCGAGGCCGCCATCGCTCGCCTGCTGGCCCCCGAGCCGATCGGGCGCATGGTCGATATCGGCACCGGCACCGGCCGGATGATGGAATTGCTGGGCCGACAGGCCGACAGCGCCATCGGCTTCGACCGCAGTCCCGCGATGCTGCGCCTGGCGCGCACCAAGCTGGCCCAGGCCGGGCTGGCGCAGCCCGGATCGGACAATGCCGAACTCCGGCAGGGCGACATGTATGCCCTGCCCCTGCCCGACGGCGCGGCCGATTTCGCGATCATGCACCAGGTCCTGCACTACGCGCAGCACCCCGCCGCCGCGATAGCCGAGGCCGCGCGCGTGCTGGCACCGGGCGGCCGGCTGCTGATCGTCGATTTCGCGCCCCACGACCGCGAGGACCTCCGCGAGCGCGACGCCCATGTCCGCCTGGGCTTCACCGACCGCCAGATGGCGGAATGGTTCGCCGCCGCCGGCCTGTCCAGCACGCCGCCGGTCCATCTGGACGGCGAGCTGACCGTCAAATTGTGGCTGGGCCGCCGTACGGCCGCACCGGCCGCCTGACCCGCCTTTTCCCTTTCCCCGCCTCCAAGGAACCGGCCATATGTCCCTGCCCCAGCCCCCCGGCCCCGGGCTCTCGTTCGAATTCTTCCCGCCCAAGACGCCGAAGATGGCCGAGGCCCTGCGGCAGACCGCCTCGGTCCTGGCGCCGCTCCGCCCGCGCTTCATCTCCGTCACCTACGGCGCCGGCGGCTCCACCCGCGACCGCACGCTGCAAACGGTCGCCGAACTGGTGCGCGACACCGATGTGCCGGTCGCGGGCCACCTCACCTGCGTCGATGCCACCCGCGCCGAGGTCGATGCCGTCGCCCGCGCCTATTGGAATGCCGGCGTGCGGCATATCGTGGCGCTGCGGGGCGACCCGTCCGAACCCGGTACCCCTTTCGTCCCGCATCCCGACGGCTATGCCGGGGCGATCGAACTGGTCGCGGGCCTGCGCCGCATCGCGCCGTTCGAAATTTCGGTCGCCGCCTATCCCGAAACCCACCCCGCCGCCCTCAGCCCCGCCGCCGACCTGGACCATCTCAAGGCCAAGATCGACGCCGGCGCCACCCGCGCCATCACCCAGTTCTTCTTCGAGGCCGAAACCTTCCTGCGCTTCCGCGACCGCGCCGCCGCCGCCGGCATCGCGACCGAGATCGTGCCCGGCATCCTGCCGATCGGAAACATCGCCCAGGCTTACCGCTTCGCGGACATGTGCGGCGCCCGCGTGCCGGACTGGATGCGCCGCCTGTTCGACGGGCTGGACGACCATCCCGGCGCCCGCGCCATGGTCACCACCGCCGTCACGGCCCAGCTCTGCCGCCGGCTGCGCGACAACGGCGTGACGGACCTGCACGTCTACACGCTCAACCGCCCCGATGCCGCGCTGGCCCTCCACCGCCTGCTGGCCACCGACGCGGCCCCCTGACCCCGACCAGCCGCTATGCCGCCTTGGCGCGACACACCAGTTCGTCACCCGTCGCCCATTCGGCATCCGGCGTCTTGCGCACCTGCCAGGTCACGGAAAAGCCGGATGGCGCAAGCAGCGTGTAGACAAAGCGGTTGAAGCGATAGGGCGCGCCTTCCCCCGCATCGTCCGACGTCATGACCAGCGACCCGTCATGCCAGCCATCCTGGCTGGAATAGACCGCCGCACCGGCATTATTGGCATCGAACAGCACGTCGCGCCGCCGCTGGGGGTCGAACCCCAGCAGGTACAGCGCGGCATAGCCGGTCGCGGGTTCCACATCCGTCTCCCCCAATTGCAGCCACGCCCCGCCCAGGATCACGCTGCCGGTATAAAGCGAGCGATGAACCCGCCCCGAATGAAAACGCCCGGAACATTGCCACGACCCGACCAGCCGCGCCGCCTCGGCAGGCACCCCGCGCGCGGACCCGGCAGCCAAAGCGCCGCCCCGAGCCCACGCCATGCCGAACAGCGCGAGACATACCGCAACCACGACGCGCCGACGCCGCCTTCCAGCCACCCGTTTTTCCATCCCATCCCCCATCCAGGGCCGCCGCACCGGCTGCCGGCCTTCATCATGCGTCCCCCCGTCCACACCCTCAATCCGTTCGATGACGTCCCGATCCCGGGGGCCGGCAGAACCGTGAAGCGGGATTCGCGCAACATGGCCGGTGCCCCGCGCCGACGATCCTGCCGGCTGCGGACATCGCCGGGCTCCCTCACCATGCCCGGGCCGGACCGGCAGCACATCCGCCGAAACCGCGTAACCGACGAACATCAGGGGAAAAATCGCAGCCGACCGGCAACCGGAACAACCGCCGCGCGATTGAGTCCATGGCTCCATCCTCCCTCCTGCAAGGCGTCTTCCATGACCGACCTTTCGTCGCCGCGCCACCCGCTCCGCCTCTCCGCCGCCCTCTGCCTGGTCCTTCTCCCGCTGGCCGCATGCAGTTCCGCCAGCGGCGACGGCGACGACCATCCGCCCCGCGATCACAAGGTCATCGTCGTGCCGCGCGGCACCGATGTCGTCTGCCCGGACGGCAACCATCCGCCATGCCCCTGAACGCCCTCATGGCGCCGGCGGGCGGCACAGCCTGCCCGCCGCACGCGCACCCCGCGCCATGACCTGCCCTGCGAACACCACCCCGCCGTCCGAAACCGGCAGCCCCGCCTGCCCCAGCGCCTGCGCCACCCATCCGTTGCAGGTATGGAACAGCGTGTACCGGCTGCGCGCGGCATAGAACAGGCTTTCCGGCCCATGGCCGACCGCCACCAGGCGGGGCCGGCCATCGCGCCCCATCTCCAAATCGTCCCCGATAAAGGCCGAAAGGCGCTCGGCCTCCTCATGGCACATCGGCAGCACCACCACATCATCCGGGTCATAGGCCCGGTCGGGCGTGGTGGTCATGGCAAACACCTGCACCACCGCCGGGCCGGGAAACGGCCCGATCAGATATTCCTCCACGCTGCTGGCCGGCGCCGTGAAGAACGTCTTCTTGCCGTAACCGAACAGAACGGTCTGCGCGCCGGGAAAGATCGCGCGATAAATCGCCAGCTTCCCCGACAGCGCGGCCACCGGCACCCCGATTTCGGTATGCCACCCCCGGTCGACCAGATAGATCATCGTCCTGTCCCCGGGCATGTCCCCGGCCGGGCAGGCCGGCGGCCGGTGGCCGTCGGCACAGCAGGCCAGCAGCACCCCCAAGGCAGGCAGCAACGCCAGGCGCGGCAGCCGCGATAACGGCAGCCATCCACCCGTCATCCACATCGCCGGACGCCCCGCCGGGCACGAACGGAGCCCCCCGGGTCGCGGCAGCCCGTCCGAAATCTTCCCCGCGTGGCAGCACATGCAGGACCTCGTCACAACCGGCAGGAAAATGGGGCACACCCCACGATAGACAACCGGCCCCCCGGCTTCCAGCCACCCCACGCGCCACGGCGGCACACCGTCTTTTTACTTTTTACATCGGACCATGTCCGCCCCGACCCGCGCGGCGCGCCCCATCCCCGGCGCGACCGGAAAGAACCATGCCGCATCACACGGGATCGCACGCACTCCCGCGACGGCCGGCCGCCGCATTTCCCGCCGGGCAGCCTATCAGCCCATGGAACATGAACCGGCCATGCATTAAGAATTGCGTGGAATCAGATACCAGGAGCACAGGACGGCGTGAGCGCGAGGCAGAAGACCACCGGTCCCACCAGGACGCATGATGATCCCCCAGGCCGCCCGGTCAGGCGCGGCCGCGCCCCGGCGCCGTCAGCGGCCGAAGCCCCCAACCTGGAACGCCGTCAGGAAATCCTGGAAATCGCGGCCAAGCTGTTCGCCGAATACGGCTACAAGGCCACATCCATCCGCGAAATCGCCGAACGGGCCGGCATGATGGGCGGGTCGCTCTACTACCATATCCGCTCGAAAGAGGCCCTGTTCATCGAAATCCACGACCGGGCGCTGGATGCGGCGGCGCGGCGGGTCCGCACCGCCATGGCCCCGCACACCGCGCCATGGGCAAGGCTCGAGGCCGCATGTACCGAGATGCTGGAAATCCAGCTCAATCCCGGGTCGCTCACCCTGCCGATCATGAACAATTTCCGCTCGGTGCCCGAGGAGGTGAAAACCATCCTGGTCCGCAAGCGCGACCAGTTCGAAACCATCTTCCGCGACATCGTCGACGCCCTGCCCCTTCCGCCCGGGATGGACCGCCAGATCTACCGCATCCTGCTGCTGCGCCTGCTCAACACGGCGGACACCTGGTACCACGAGGGCCGCATGTCCCGCACCGAAATCGCGGCCCAGATCCTCACGATCTTCCGCCACGAAGGCCCGGCCGCAACAGGCGCCAGGGGCAGCAAGGGCAGGACGAAGAGCACACCAAAGGAAAAAGAGGAAAAACCCCCGGCCCCGGCCCGCAAGCGCCGCGTGGCGGCATAGGGCCGGAAGCTCAGCCCGCCCCCAGCCGGCGCGACAGGTCGGCGGCGGCCTCCACCAGCGTCCCCCCCAGCGTCGCGATCATGTCCGGCGTCGCCTCGCTGCGCGTCAGCGACAGCGCCAGCGCCGCCACGGCCTGCCCGGTATGGTCGCCGACCGTGGCCCCCAGGCAGAACAGCCCCTCGCGAATCTGCCCGTCATCGATCGAAAATCCCCGCCGCCGCGTCTCCACCAGTTCCCGCCGCAGATCGGGCAGCGACGCGATGCTGTAGCGCGTCAGCGGCGCCGGAAATCCCTGCGCGAACAGCCCGTCCAGCTCCCCGTCCGGCCGCGCCGCCAGCAGGGCCTTGCCCGTCGCGGTAAATGGCGCGGGCAGACGCATCCCGATGCGAAAGGCCACATCCAGCGGCCGGTTGGCATCCGAACAGGCGATATAGACGACCTCGCGCCCGTCCAGGACCGTCATCGTCACGGTAAACCGTTCGAATCGTCGCGATTGGGCAACGGAATGCCGAAAGACCGACACCAGGTCGGTCCGGGCGAGAAAATCCCCGGCCCAGAGCAACGGGTGCGGCCCGGTCCGCAGCGTCCCGTCGGCCGCGCGCGCCAGCAGCCCCAGCTCCTCCATCGCCTGCACCAGCCCATGGGCCGTGCTCTTGGGCAACCCCAGCGCGCGCGCCAGCCCCGAGAGCGTCGGCGCCGCGGACGACGCCGAAACATGGTCGAGAATCGCCACCGCCCGGCGCAAGGCAGGCACATGGGCCCCACCCGGCCTGACCGGCGCAGGCCTGATCCGATCGTGAGCCCCCACCCGCCTCTCCCGCCTTGACCGCAGGCGCACGATGCTCCCACAGTTCATCATGATGACCACGCGTTCAATATACTGAACGATATGGAGGCGGCAATGGTGACGCTCAAAGACTCGACCCTGCTGCGATCGGACTGCCTGATCGACGGAAAATGGGTGGCTGCGCCTGGGCGCAGTACGCCGGTCACTGATCCGGCAACCGGCCGGATCGTCGGCCAGGTGCCCGATCTGGGCGCGGCCGAGGCCGAAACCGCCATCGCCGCCGCCGCGCGCGCCCTGCCCGCCTGGTCGGCCCGCACCGCGAAGGATCGCGGCGCCATCATGCGCCGCTGGTTCGACCTGGTGGTGGCGAACGCCGACGACCTTGCGGCGCTGATGACGGCCGAACAGGGCAAGCCGCTGGCCGAGGCGAAGGGCGAGGTCATCTATGCCGCCTCGTTCCTCGAATGGTTCGCCGAGGAAGCCAAGCGCATCTATGGCGAGACGATTCCCGCCCCCACCGCCGACAAGCGCCTGCTGGTCATCAAGCAGCCGGTCGGCGTCTGCGCCGCGATCACGCCGTGGAACTTCCCCGCCGCCATGATCACCCGCAAGGCCGCCCCCGCTCTGGCCGCCGGCTGCACCATGATCGTCAAGCCCGCCGAACAGACCCCGCTGACCGCGCTGGCCCTGGCCGTGCTGGCCGAGCGCGCGGGCGTCCCGGCCGGCGTGCTCCAGGTCGTCACCGGCGACGCGCGGGCCATCGGCGGGGTGCTGACCGGGTCGGACGTGGTGCGCAAACTGTCCTTCACCGGCTCGACCGAGGTCGGGCGCATCCTCATGAGCCAGTGCGCCCCCACGATCAAGAAACTCAGCCTGGAACTGGGCGGCAACGCCCCCTTCATCGTCTTCGACGACGCGGATCTCGACGCGGCGATCGCGGGCGCCCTGGCCTCCAAATACCGCAATGCCGGCCAGACCTGCGTCTGCGCCAACCGGCTCTACATCCAGGCCGGCATCTACGACGCCTTCGCCGCCCGCCTGGCCGAGGCGGTGCGCGCCATGAAGATCGGCCAGGGCACCGAGCCCGGGGTAACGGTCGGCCCCCTGATCGACGGCGATGCGGTCAGGAAGGTCGAATCCCACGTCGCCGATGCGCTGGCCCACGGCGCCACCCTGGTCATGGGCGGCAGGCAGCCCCCGGCCGGCGGCAATTTCTACGAACCGACGATCCTCACCGGCGTCACCCAGAAGATGAAGGTCGCGCGCGAGGAAACATTCGGCCCCGTCGCCCCCCTGTTCCGCTTCGAGACCGAGGAGGAGGTGATCGCCATGGCCAACGACACCGAATTCGGCCTGGCGGCCTATTTCTATACCGAGAATGTCCGCCGCGTCTGGCGCGTGGCCGAGGCACTGGAATACGGCATGGTCGGTCACAATACCGGCCTGATCTCCAACGAGGTCGCCCCCTTCGGCGGCGTCAAGCAGTCCGGCCTGGGCCGCGAGGGCTCCCGCCACGGAATCGAGGAATATCTGGAAATCAAATATCTCTGCTCCGCCATCGGCTGACCCGCCCCACGCGGAAACCCGGCCGGGCGGCTCGACACCCGCTCGGCCTCATCCCCTCCGGGCCACCCGGCCCGGAACCGGCATCAGGCCGGCCCGCTCTCGGGTATCGCCAGCGCACCCGATTCATCCGCCTCCAGCACGTTGACGCACAGCCGCCGCGCATAGGCCGCCGAACCGACCGTATCGGGCACGCGGCCCAGCAGCTTCATCTCGTCGACATACTGCGCCACCTGCACCCGCAGATCGTGCCCCACGGGGCTGATGCCCAGGCTCTCGTGCCGCAGCATGGCCAGCACCTCCCCGGCATCCATGCCCCCGGCCGCCTCGGCCATCAGGCCGGCCGCCTGGTCGGGATGCGCCTTGATCCAGTCCGACGCGGCGCGCAGCGCCATCACCAGCGACGCCGCCGCCACGGGGTCGGAACGCAGCAGGCTGTCCGACAGGCCCAGGGCCAGGTTGGTCCGCTCGCCATAATGGCCGGTCGTGCTGTTCTCCAGTTCGAAGAAGAGCGGGTCCGGCAGATGCAGCCATTGCCACGCCAGCGGGTCGTGGGCCGCCACGGCGTCGATCTCGCCCGCCCGCGCGGCCTGCTCCACCTGCGCCGGCGCCAGCGTCACCCAATGCACCGCGCCTTCGGGGTCGATCCCCTTGCGCCGCATCATGACCGAGAAGAACAGCCGGTCGGCCATGTCCTGGTCCGTCACGGCGATTCGCATCCCCGCGACCGTCTCCAGGCGCGAGCCCTTGACCCCACGCCGCACCAACAGGCGGAACCCGCCCGATTGCAGGCCGCTGGCCAGATGCACCGGGATCGGGCCAAGCCGGTAGCGGTCCAGCCAGGTCAGCAGCGGCGCCGCCGCCCCCACGGCCCGTCCCTCCACCACGTCGGCAATGGTGGTGCGGCCGGTGCGCGGCCCGTCCACCAGGGCCACGTCCAGATTATACGTGCCGAAGAACCGGGCCTGCGCGACGGCAAGCAACAGACGATTCGACGATGGCCACGACAGCACCAGCCGCCGCGCCCGGCCATCCGGCACGATCCTGTGCCGAATCACGGGCTGGGGGGCCCGATCGTGCCGCATCACGGCGGTCACCGCCGCCGCCGCCCCCACGGCGCCGCCGGCGGCCACCAGCAGGCGGCGCCGCGTCAGGCCGCGCAGGAACGAACCGGCCTTCTGATTCATCCGTGTTTCCGGCCCCTTCAGCCCCGATCCGGCGCCATGCAGATCATGGCGCATCAGGCTTCTTCGCATGGTTGGGGGCCCCTGTCCTAGCCGTCAAAAAAAAACGCGGCAGGGGGTTTACCTCCGTCCCGAACCTCCGCTATACGGTGCCCCGGCGCTGATCCCGAATAGCTCAGTTGGTAGAGCAAGCGACTGTTAATCGCTGGGTCGTAGGTTCGAGTCCTACTTCGGGAGCCAACCTTTTCCTGACTTTTCAGAAGTTTGAAAAAAGGTTGCTCCGCACGCCCCTCCCGCCCAGGCGGTCGAGATCCCGATTTCCACCCTCCCATCTTCCCGGTCCGCCACGCCGGCCCCATGCCGTCCATACGCCCACCGGGCCGTCTCGCGGCAAAGGCACGAATGCTGCTTCGGCGCGGACCGCACACAACGCCCTATCGCGTTGTTTTGACGAGCATCTCCCCCATTCAGAGAATTCCATCCAGATGGAATCCGTTCTAGACCCAATAAAACCGATCCACTCCGAAGCGGCGCCTGAAAATTGTTGACCTTTCTCAATCGACCATGACTGAATCCTGTCGAAACGGCACCGGAATTATCAAGTAATTGTGGAACCTCCTCCCGATACACCATCGAGTATTATGAATATGCATTAATTTTATTACAAGAAAGACTTTGCTTGTGCAGAAGCGAGCAAGATGTCAGAGTATCCGCATCGGGTTATACCTAGTGAATTTTCTTTCCTTCCCTCTCGGAGTATCTCTTTGATGGTCGCATCGCCGAATGCGCGCCCCCGCGCATATCTGTCCACAAAGATCATAATGATATGCGGTCTGTCTTTCGTCATCATCCAGCTCGTGGCCGTTGCCCTGTCCAGCCGGCTGATGAAGGCCCAGGTCGAGAAGAACATCTATTCCGAGGCGATTTCGAACAGCCAGATCCTGGCCCAGAAGATCACCCTGGCACTGACCGCGCAGAACACCGTCGTCCGCGGCATTCAAAGCACGATCGAAACCGCGCACCGGACGGGCGTGCTCACCAAGCAGTTCATCGTCGACCTTCTGTATGAAGACATGCAGCGGTTCCCGGACATTTACGGCATGGACTTCAAGGAAATCCCGCACGGCTTCGACGGAACCCAGGTTCCCGGCGGCCCCGGCACCAACAGCCACGGCATCTTCTTCCCGTACGTGGTGCGCGACGCCAGCGGCAAGGTGACCATCAACACGCCACCCGAACATTACAGCGACGTCTATCGAAACATCATCAAGACCGGCGACCTCGACGGGCTCGAACCCTATATCGATGCAGATACCAAGGTCCCGATGGTCTCCCCCACCTATCCCATCACCTTCGACGGCAAGAGAATCGCGGTCATCGGCGCCGACGTCCCCCTCGGCTGGCTGGCACCTCTGCTCAAGAACGTGCCGATCGCCGAGGGCTCGACCATCTCCCTCCTGTCCGACCAGGGATTCTGGATCGTCAATCCCAACCCCGCCCTGGTGATGAAGCACTATGCCGACACACCCAACGCGGAGGTCGAAAAGGCCATTGCGGAGCACAAGCTTTCCATCGTCCGCAATTTCAACAACGGCACGGTGGACCGCATCATCGTTCCGCTCAAGATCGACAATTTCAACATGTACTGGACCCTGATCGTCGATGTCCCCTCCGAGGCCATCACGAAGCCGGTCTGGGACAACATCATCTCCCTCGTCATTCCGGGCGTGACGCTGATCATCCTGTCGGTCGGGCTGATGTGGTTCATCTTCAACAAGCTGCTCAGCACGCCGCTGCGCAACCTGCTGCAATCCGTCTCGGCGCTGGAACACGGCGATTACGATGTCAGGGTCTACGGCGTGCGCCGGTCCGATGAAATCGGCGCCACGGCCCGAGGGCTGGAGAATTTCCGCGGCTCCCTTCTCAAGGCCCGGCAGGCCGACGCCGAAGCCGAGCAGGAACGCCGCGAAAACGAGGCCCAGCAGGCCCGGCGCCGGCAGGAAGACGCCCAGCGGCTCAAGGACGTCAACAGGGTCATCGAAACCATCGGCGCGGCACTCAACGCCCTGTCGACCGGCGACCTCTCGTCGCAGATCCAGCAGCCCCTGCCGCCGGAATTCGAACCGCTGCGGAACAATTTCAACCGCTCCATCCAGCAGCTCGCCACGGCCATCACCGGCATTTCCACCGCCGTCGACACGATCCGCAAAGGCAGCCAGGCCGTCTCCACCGGCGCCGAGGAACTCGCCGAACGGACCGAGCAGCAGGCCGCCGCCCTCGAGGAAACGACCGCCGCGATCAATCAGATCACACGCAACGTTTCCCATTCCGAGGACGTCATCAACAACACCCAGGCCATCGGGCTCGAGGCCTGCGGCTCGGCCGAATCGTCGTCCGAAATCATGAGCCGCACCCGCCAGGCCATGCAGCGGATCGAAACCAGCTCGGCCCAGGTCGTCGCCATCGTGGAAGTCATCGAGGGCGTCGCGTTCCAGACCAACGTCCTGGCCCTCAATGCCAGCATCGAGGCCGCGCGCGCCGGCGACGCCGGCAAGGGCTTCGCCGTCGTGGCCAACGAAGTCCGCGTCCTCGCCCAGCGCTGCACCGACGCCGCCAAGGACATCAGCACCCTGGTCAGCAAGACGGTCGAGGAAATCCACACCGGCGCCACCTGCGTGCGCGATACCGAGAAAGCCCTGCAAAGCATCTCCGGGCTCGTCTCGACGATGGGCGAAAAGCTGAACGTCATCGTCCATAGCGCGCGCGACCAGGGCAGCAGCCTGAAAGAAGTCAGCGCCGCGGTGAACGTCATGGATCAGAGCACCCAGAAAAACGCCTCGATCGCCGACAATTCACGCTCGTCGGCCCGCAGCCTGGCCGGGGAGACGCAGAAGCTCACCCAGCTCGTCTCGCACTTCACGCTGCCCGGCTCCGCGCCGGCCACCAGCCGGGGGCTGGTCCGCCACAGCCGCTGAACCGGCTTCCCCGATCGGGCCTGTCGCCCGATCGGGGGATACCCCAAGGGGGCTCAGTTCCCCCGCTGCTCCGCCAGCATCCGCGCCGCCAGGCCGCCCAGCACGGTTGCCATGATCCAGCGCTGGGCCATGGCGAAACCCGGGTTCGCTTCGATGAATTTCGCCATGCTGCCGGCGGAAAGCGCGATGGCGGCATTCACCAGCACACTGATGACGATCTGCATGGTCCCCAGGATCAGGATCTGGGCCAGCATCGACGTGCCCGGCACGGTAAACTGCGGCAGCAGCGACAGATACATCACGGCGATCTTGGGATTCAGCAGGTTGGTCATGAACCCCATGACAAACAGCCGGCGATTGCCGTCGGCCGCCAGCCTGCGCACCTGGAACGGCGAACGCCCACCCGGCCGGATCGCCTGCCACGCCAGGTAAAGCAGATACGCAGCCCCGCCCACCCGCAGCGCGTCATAGGCATACGGCACCGCCATCACCAGCGCGGTAATCCCGAACGCCGCGCACAGCATGTAAAAGACAAATCCAAGGGCCACCCCGCCCAGCGAGACCAGCCCCGCACGCGGCCCCTGGCAGATGGAGCGGGAAATCAGGTAGATCATGTTCGGGCCGGGCGTCAGCGCCATGCCCAGCGCGACCAGCGCAAACGCGGCAAGATGGGTAACGGGCAAGATCATTGTCTCTTTCCTATGCTGTGCTCTATTCCAGATCCTTCGCAAGGCGGGTCCAATCCCCCGGCGATCCGGACAGGCCGGGCAACAAGGCGGCGCGGATATCGCTCCCATTGCCATCCTGCCCCTGAAATCGGAGAATCACCATGGCCGACCCCACCGACTACACGCCGCCGAAAATCTGGACATGGAATCGATCGGGCGGCGGCCAGTTCGCCAGCATCAACCGCCCCATCGCGGGGCCGACGCATGACAAGGCGCTGCCTGTCGGCCGCCATCCGCTCCAGCTCTATTCGCTCGCCACCCCCAACGGCGTGAAGGTCACGATCATGCTGGAGGAATTGCTGGCAGCCGGCCACGCAGGGGCCGAATACGATGCGTGGCTGATCAATATCGGCGCCGGCGACCAGTTCGGCAGCGGCTTCGTCGCCGTCAATCCCAACTCCAAGATCCCCGCCATGGTCGATCACAGCGAGCCCGAACCGGTCCGGATATTCGAATCCGGCTCCATCCTGCTCTACCTGGCCGAGAAATTCGGCGCCTTCCTGCCGCAGGACCGCGCCGGCCGCACCGAATGCCTCAACTGGCTGTTCTGGCAGGTCGGCAGCGCCCCCTATCTCGGCGGCGGGTTCGGGCATTTCTACGCCTATGCCCCGCACAAGATCGAATATGCGATCGACCGCTTCGCGATGGAGGCCAAGCGCCAGCTCGACGTGCTGGACCGCCGGCTGGCGGAAAGCCCCTATATCGCGGGCGACACCTACACCATCGCTGACATGGCGATCTTCCCCTGGTATGGCGGCCTGGCCAAGGGCTGGCTCTACGGCACTGCCGCCGAATTCCTCGGCGTGCATGAGTACAAGCATCTCCAGGCCTGGGCCGACCGCCTGCTGGAACGCCCGGCCGTCCAGCGCGGCCGCATGGTCAACCGCATGAGCGGCGAACCGTCGGGCCAACTGCGCGAACGCCACGACGCAAGCGATTTCCAGACGAAGACCCAGGACAAGCTCGACCCGGCCGGATAGGCACCCCGCCCCTCCGCACCGCCGACCGGGTGCGAGAGGGGCCGTTCCCGACCATCACAAGAGACCTAGCCCACCGCCTCCAGCACCCGGGCCTCCACCGCACCCTCCGCGCGGATGCGCTGCGCATCCCGCGCCGGTGGGTTACCGAACATGCGCCGATATTCGCGGCTGAACTGCGACGGGCTGTCATAGCCCACCGCGAAGCCCACCTCGGCGGCATCCACCGCATTGCTCATCAACTGCCGCCGCGCCTCCTGCAGGCGCAGCCGGGTGCGATATTGCAGCGGACTCATCATGGTGGCGGCCCGGAAATGCCGATGAAAGGATGACGGGCTCATCCCCGCCAGCCGCGCGACATCCGCAATATCGAACGCCTGCGCATAATGGTCCCGGATCCAAGCAATGGCCCGGTTCAGATGCGACAGGTTGCTGCCGGCGGTGGCAATCTGGCGCAGCACGCTGCCCTGCGGCCCCTGCAACAGCCGGTAAAGCAGCTCGCGAACGGCCAGGCGCCGCAGGAAGACGATATCCTCAGGCGTATCCAGCAACCCCACCAGCCGCGTCACCGGGTCGAGGATATTCCGCGTCAGGGCACTCACCGTCAGGCAGCGCGGGCACTGGTGGGACGGATCTTCCGGCGCATCGCGCAGTTCCAGCAGCACATCCGCGATCTCGGCCGGGTCCAGCGTCAGGCACAGCGCCAGATACGGCGCCTCGGGGCTGGCATGGGTAATATGGCCGCTCACCGGCAGGTCGACCGCCGTCACCAGATATTTGCTGGCATCGTAATCGAAGACCTGGTCGCACAGCATGACCTGCTTGCTGCCCTGCACGATCACGCAGAAGCGCGGTTCGTACACCACACTCATCGGCGTAGTCGGCGCCTCGGCCCGAAACAGCAGCAGGCCCGGTATGGCGGTCCGCGTGGTGGGTTCCACGCAATGCCGTTCGATCGCATTCCGCAGCCGGTCGAGCAGAACCTGCATCCAACCCTCCGAAGCCAGAATTCATCCCGGCAGGCGGCGACGCCCCACCCGTTCCCCGCGATCATAGCGGATGCCCGATCCGATCACACCGCCTTTCCAGCCATTCGGCAGGATCATGCAATCATTTGATCGGATCATGCCATCGCCCCACCCCGTCCGACAGGGGATACGGAAAATCCCCATACCATACATAACGATAACACAAGACCGCCCACCATCGCAGCCCCTAAAAGAACGCCGCCAGCGCGAATCATGCAAGAACGAGAGCGGATCGCTCTACCGCCCCCACCGCCACAGGTTGCATGATCCGACCATACGGGCGCCTCAACGCATCTGTTCGGTTTCTCCCCGACATGACCGGCCACCTTCGGCAGGCCGCCCTCGCCATCGCCTCAATCCATCGCACAGAGAGACCCATGGGTATCGTCGCATTCGCGCTCCGACGGCCATACACGTTCCTCGTCACGGGCGTCCTGATCCTGCTCATGGGGGTCACGGCACTCTTTCGCACGCCCACCGACGTCTTTCCCGCCATCGACATCCCGGTGGTGACGGTCGTCTGGTACTATGACGGGCTGGACGCGGCCGAAACCGAAAAACGCCTCAGCACCTATACCGAGTTTTCCGAAAGCTTCTTCGTCAACAACCTGCGCACCATCGAAAGCCAGACCACGCCGGGCCTGGTGCTGCAGAAACTCTATTTCCAGCCCGGCGTGAATGTCGACCTCGCGGTGGCGCAGACCGTCTCGGCCACCAACTCGATCCGCGCCTTCCTGCCGCCGGGCGTCCAGCCGCCGATCATCATGCAGTACAGCGCCTCGTCCGTGCCGGTGCTGCAACTCTCGCTGTCCTCCGACAGGCTGACCGAGAGCGAACTGTACGATTACGGCGTCTATCGCGTACGCCAGCAGCTGGCCCCGATCCCCGGCACGATGCTGCCGCCCCCCTATGGCGGCAAGATCCGCCAGGTGATGGTGGATATCGACAGCACAAGGCTGGCCGGCCTGGGCCTGACGCCGCTCGACGTCTCCAACGCCATCAACGTGCAGAACCTGACTCTGCCCGCCGGCACGACGAAGTTCGGCCCGACCCAGTACGACCTGCGCATGAACGGCATGCCCGACGTGGCCGCGCAGCTGAACCAGGTACCGCTGAAGCGCGACCCGAAGACCGGCGCCATCGTGCGCATCGCCGACGTGGCCCAGGTCCGCGACGGCACGGCGGTCCAGCAGAACGTGGTGCGGCGCGAGGGGCAACGCTCGGTCCTGCTGTCGATCATGAAGGCCGGCAACGCCTCGACGCTCGACGTGGTCAACGCCATCCGCGACCAGGTGCTTCCCGTCACCCGCGCCGCCGCCCCACCGGGCATGAAGATCGACGAACTGTTCGACCAGTCCGTCTTCGTCAAGGCCGCCATCTCCGGCGTGGCGTCCGAAGCCGTGATCGCCGGCCTGCTGACGGCGGCGATGATCCTGGCCTTCCTGGCCAGCTGGCGCTCGACGCTGATCGTCGCGGCCTCGATCCCACTCGCCATCCTGTCCTCGATTGCCATCCTGTCGATGACGGGCCAGACCCTGAACCTGATGACGCTGGGCGGGCTGGCCCTGGCGGTCGGCATCCTGGTCGACGACGCCACGGTCACGATCGAGAACATCCACCGCATCCGCCACGACGGCACCGACCTGCGGCACGCGGTGCTGGACGGCGCCGCCGGCATCGCGCTGCCCACGCTGGTCTCCACGCTGGCAATCTCCTGCGTGTTCGTCTCGGTGGAATTTCTGACCGGCCCCTCGCGCTTCCTGTTCACGCCCATGGCGCTGGCGGTCGTCTACGCCATGCTCGCCTCCTACGCCATCAGCCGCACGCTGGTGCCGATCCTGGCCGCCCTGCTGCTGGGCGCGGAGGAAGAACAGGCCCGCCGGCGGCGCGATGCCGGCCTGCCCCCGGGCCGCATCGCCCGCTTCGGGCAGCGCTTCGACCATCATTTCGAACGTCTGCGCGGCCGCTACGTCGCCCTGCTGCACCGGCTGATCGCCAGTTCGTGGAAAGTGCCCGCGCTGGCAGGCGCGATGCTGGTGGCGGCCGGCCTCGTGGCCACCCAGGTCGGCCAGGATTTCTTCCCCGCCATCGATGCGGGCGAATTCCGCCTGCATGTCCGCGCCCCCGCCGGCACCCGCATCGAAAGCACCGAGAAGATCTTCGACCGCGTCGAGGACACGATCCGCCAGGTCGTGCCGGACAGCGAGCGCGACCTGGTGCTGGACAATATCGGCATCCCGTTCCGCTACAGCATGCCGTTCGACGACGGCACCACCATCGGCCCCAATGACGGGCAGATCATGGTGGCACTGAAGGAACATCATCACCCCACCGCCGACTATATCCGCACGCTGCGCACCGAACTGGCCCGACGCTTCCCCGACTGCGTGTTCTATTTCCAGCCGGCGGACATCGTCACCCAGATCCTGAATTTCGGCATCCCCGCCCAGGTCGATATCCGCATCGCCGGCTACGACCAGGCCAACAACCGCAAGGTCATGCGCGACATTCTCCATGAGGCCGCGCAGATCCCCGGCCTGGTGGACGTCCACCTGCACCAGCAGATCGCAGCCCCCGAACTGCTGATCGCCATCGACAGGGTCCGGGCCCAGGATCTGGGCCTGACGCTCAACGACGTGGCGCGCAACGTCATGGTGTCGCTGGCTTCGTCCAATACCGTCACCCCCAATTTCTGGGTCGATCCCGCCACCGGCATCCAGTATCCGCTGGCGGTGCAGACGCCGCAATATCGCGTCAACGGGCTGGGCGACCTGCTGGATACCGTCATCGCCCCGGCCAGGGGCGCCACCGGCGCGCCCTCCCTGCTCGGCAACGTGGCCACGATCTCGCGCGGCATGGCGCAGAACGTGATCTCGCACAGCAACATCCAGCCGGTCCTGGATATCGATGCCAGTGTCGAAGGCAGCGACCTGGGCAGCATCGCCCGCGCCATCGACCGGATCGTCGCCCGCCATCGCGGCCAGCTGTCGCCCGGCAACACCATCACGGTGCAGGGCCAGATCGACAGCATGCGCTCGGCCTTCGGCCGGCTGGGCATCGGGCTGATGGTGGCGGCGCTGGCCGTCTACCTGCTGATGGTCGTCAACTTCCAGTCCTTCATGGACCCGTTTGTGGTGGTGCTGGGCCTGCCGGGCGCGATGTGCGGCATCGTGTTCATGCTCTTCGTCACCGGCACGACCTTTTCCGTCCCCTCGCTGATGGGCGCGATCATGAGCGTCGGCGTCGCCAGCGCCAATTCGATCCTGCTCGTCGCCTTCGCCAAGGAACGCCGCGTCGACGGCCATTCGGCAGCCGAGGCCGCCATCGCCGCCGGTCAGGCCCGCCTGCGCCCGATCCTGATGACGTCGCTGGCGATGGTGATCGGCATGCTCCCCATGTCGCTGGGCCTGGGCGACGGCGGCGAACAGAACGCGCCGCTGGGCCGCGCCGTCATCGGCGGCCTGATGGTGGGAACCTGCGCCACGCTGTTCGTGGTGCCCTGGCTCTACAGCCGCCTGCGCCGGCGCGAGAGCCGTCTTCTCGAGGATTATCGCGATGTCTGATCTCTCTTCCCTCCCGCCACCGCGCAGCGGCCGCCCGGCCGGCGCCGCCCTCGGCCTCGGCCTGGCCGCCCTGCTCGCCTACGGCGCCGTGACGCATGTCGAGCGCGCCCGCGCCGTCCGGGCCCTGGCCGACACCCGCCACAACCAGGTACCCGAACTGCTGACGATGATCGTCCACACCGACACGGCACCGATCGCGCTGGACCTGCCGGGCGAAACCGCCCCGCTGGAAACGGCGGCAATCGGCGCCCGCGCCTCGGGCTATGTCGAAAAGCGGTTCGTCGATATCGGCACCCCGGTCAAAGCCGGGCAGGTGCTGGCCCTGATCCGCGCCCCGGAACTGGACCGGCAGGTCGCCCGCGCCCAGGCCGCGCTGGCCCAGGCCCAGGCCGATCTCGATCTGGCCCGCGTCACGGCACGGCGCTCGGCGGGGCTGGTCGGCGGCGGCGCCGTCAGCCGGCAGAATTTCGACGTCGACCGCATCACCCAGCAGGCGCGACTGGCCGAGCAGGAGGCCGCCCGCGCCGCCCTGGCCGACATCGCCCAACGCCAGGCCTACACGACCATCACCGCCCCGTTCGACGGCGTCGTGACCGCCCGCACGGTCGAGGCCGGCGACCTGGTCAATGCCGACAATGTCCAGGCCGCCCCCCTCTTCGTGGTGGCGCGCACCGACCGGCTGCGCGTGCGGGTACACGTGCCGCAGGACCAGACCACCGGCATCGCGGTCGGCACCCAGGCCACGCTCTCCCTGCCCGCACGGCCCGCCCAGCATTTCACCGGCACCGTCACCCGCACCGGCCACGCGCTGGAACGCGACAGTCGCATGCTGCCGGTGGAAATCGAACTGGACAATCCGGACGGCAGGCTGGCCGCCGGCCTCTACGCCACCATCCATTTCGACCTGCCGCGCACGGGCGGCGTCACGCTGATCCCCGCCGAGGCCCTGAACTACGAAGAAGACGGGCTCTCGGTCGCAACCGTCTCGCCCGACCACCACGTCACCATCCGCCCCGTCACGGTCGGGCGCGATTACGGCGACCGGATCGAAATCCTCGGCGGCCTGCCGGACGGCAGCCAGCTCGTCGTCCATCCGCCCTCCGCGCTGCATGACGGCAGCCCCGTCACGCCCCACCCCATGTCCGAGACCAGGGGAGCCTGACGGTGCGGCCCACCAGACCCCTTGCCCCACTGGCCGCCGGCCTCGCATTGCTGCTGTCCGGCTGCACCATGATCCCGGCCTGGCACCGCCCCGCCGCCCCCGTCGCCACCGCATGGCCCGGCGGCAACGAGGCCCCTGCCACCCTGCCCGACTGGCGGCATTTCTACCGCGACCCGGTGATGCAGCGACTGGTCGAACTGGCACTGGCGAACAACCGCGACCTGCGGATCGCCCAGCATCAGGTCGAGGCCGCCAGCGCCCAGTTCGACATCGAAAACGCATCCCTGTTCCCCACCCTCAACGGCGGGGCGATGGCGAGTGTCCAGAAGGAATATGCCAGGATCTGGAGCCTGTCGCAGACCGGCGGCCCGTTCTACATGCGCCAATACGCGGTGGGCTTCGGCGTCTCGGCCTACGAGGTCGATCTCTGGGGCCGCATCCGCAGCGCCTCGCAGGCCGCGTTCGACCGCTACATGGCCGACGCCCTGAACCGCGAGAACATGCAGCTGAGCCTGATCGCCGGCGTGGCGTCGGGCATGCTGACCTGGGTGGCGGACAACCAGGCAGTGCTGGTGACGCAGCAGGTTCTGGAAAGCCGCCAGCACACCTACGCCCTCGTCCAGCAGGCAGCCCAGACCGGCACGGTCACGGCGCTGGACGTCGCCCAGGCGGAATCCGCCCTGCACGATACCGAGACCAGCCTGCAAATCTACACCCGCCAGCGTGCCCAGGCCCTGGACCAGCTGACGCTGCTGGTCGGCACCCCGCTGGACGACACCACGATGCGATCCTTGCAGGCGCTGACATCGCTCGACGATATCACGGCTTTTCCCGATGTCCCGGCTGGCCTGCCATCGGACATGATCGCCCGCCGCCCCGACATCCTGTCGGCGGAAGACGTGCTGCGCGCGGCAAACGACGATATCGGCGCCGCCCGCGCCGAATTCTTCCCCAAGATCCAGATCACGGCGGCCAACGGCACCGCCAGCAACAACATCACCCGCCTGTTCCAGGGCGGCATGGGTGCCTGGAACGTCGCCCCGCAGATCACGGTGCCGCTCTTCGACGCCGGCCGCCTGACGGCACAGCTCCGCGTCGCGAAAGCCCACAGGAAGGAGGAAATCGCCCGCTACGAAAAGACGATCCAGACCGCCTTCCGCGAAGTCGCCGACGCCCTGGCCGGCCGCGACACCTATCTCAAACAGCGCCAGGCGCAGGACGCCCTGATCGCGTCCAACGACCGGCAATATCATCTGGCGATCACCCGTTTCCAGGCCGGCTACGACCCCTATCTGTCCACCCTGATCGCCCAGCGGGACCTCTATACGGCCCGCCTCGGCGGCATCACGACGCAGCTCCAGACCATGGCCAACAGCGTCACCCTCTACAAGGCGCTCGGCGGCGGATGGAACAGCACCATCCCCCCACGCCCCACCGCCTCCCCCGGCGGCCACATCCTGTAGGAGCCTGACCGGACATGCGCGCTGGTGGCGATCCGACGCGCGCTTCCTGTGCTCCGATGCTCACGGCCATACAGGCCGCTCCGCTTCGGTGCTCGGAAACACACGCCGGGCGCGCCCCTCCGGGGCGCTCTCGCTCACCAGCCCACATGTCCGGTCAGGCTCCACGGGCCATCCGCACCCCAACGCGCCCCATCAAACCGGGCGTCGATCCCCCGGCACGCCCACACGTGCGAACACCGCCCCGGCCTCCTGCCGCTCCCCGCGCACGCGTCCGGGCTGCGCAACAGGGGCCGGGGCACGGGGCGCATCCAGCAGCCCAAGCAGCATTCGCGCTCGCCCCGCTTCCACATCATCCGAAAAACTGTAGAAAATGGAACGCGATTTCCGTTCCGACCGGATAATCCCCGCCCGGCGCAACGCCCCCAGCTGCTGGCTCAGCACCGGCTGGCCGATACCGGTTTCACCCTCCAGCACACTGACGGCCCGCGGTCCGTCCAGCAGCAGCGACAGGATCAGCAGCCGCTGCGGCTGGGCAAACAGTTTCAGCCGCTCGGCCAGCCGCAGCACCTCGTCCGGCGTCAGCCCGCTCATGCGCCATCGCCCGCCCGGGTGCGCATGAACCAGGCCGGCCCGGCCGCCGCCGCATCCTGCTGCGTCTCCGCCGCCGGCAGCACGGTCTCATCCCCGGGCGTCCACCCTTCGGGCGTCAGCACGTCCTCCGCCGTCACCGTCTGCAACGCCGCCACCAGCCGCAGCAATTCCGCCACCGACCGGCCGACCGACATCGGGTACCAGACAATGGCGCGGATCACCCCCTCGGGGTCGATGACATGCACCGCCCGCACGGTGGCGCTGCTCTGCGCCGTCCCGTCCAGCATGCCATAGGCCCGGGCAATCGCCATCGACGGGTCCTCGATGATCGGAAACGGAATCGTCACCCCGAACTGGGCCCGGATCGCCTCCACCCACGCCAGATGCGCCGACAGGCTGTCCACCGACAGGCCCAGCAGCGCGCAATTCATCGCCCGGAACCGGTCGGCGGACGCCGCAAACGCCAGGAACTCGCTGGTACAGACCGGCGTAAAATCCGCAGGATGCGAAAACAGCAGAACCCACCGCCCACGCAGGTCGCCCAGGCACACGCGCCCCTGCGTGGTCCGCGCGACGAAATCCGGCGCCACATCCCCGATCTTCGGAGAGACACCCGGCTGGCCGGCACAGGACGGAGAAACAGGATCGCTCATGATCCCGTTTCATAAGGCCCGCGCCCGGCTTGACGCAAGACAGTTTAATTCCTAGATAAACAATGAATCGATAATTAATATTTTCAGTTAATTATCAGGAGAACCCCGATGTCCGATCCCGTGCTGGCCGCGGCCGCCCAGATCCACGATGTTGAACAGGGGCTTATCCCCACGCCGGTGGTGCGGACCTTCTTCGACGAACAGACCTTCACCGCCAGCCACGTCGTGCACGACCCCGTAACCCGCGACGCCGCGATCATCGACAGCGTGCTGGAATACGATGCCGCCTCGGGCCGCACCAGCCATCGCGGGGCGCAGCGAATCGTCGATCATGTCCGCGCCGAGGGGCTGCACGTCCAATGGCAGCTCGAAACCCACGCCCATGCCGACCATCTGTCGGCCGCCCCATGGCTGCAACAGCAGCTCGGCGGCAGGCTGGGCATCGGGGCCGAGATCGTCCGCGTGCAGGACGTGTTCGGCAAGGTCTTCAACGCCGGCACCGATTTCGCGCGCGACGGCTCGCAGTTCGACCGGCTGTTCCACGATGGCGACCGTTTCACGATCGGGTCGATCCAGGCCATCGCCCTGCACGTCCCCGGCCACACCCCGGCCGACATGGCATTCGTCATCGGCGACGCCGCCTTTATCGGCGACACGCTGTTCATGCCCGATTACGGCACGGCACGGGCCGATTTCCCCGGCGGCGACGCCCGCCAGCTCTACCGCTCCATCCGCCGCCTGCTCTCCCTGCCGGACAGGACCCGCCTGTTCCTCTGCCACGACTACAAGGCCCCCGGCCGCGACCATTTCGCGTGGGAAACCACTATCGGCGCCGAACGCCATGGCAATATCCATGTCCATGAGGGCATAGAAGAGGACACATTCGCCGCCATGCGCACCGCGCGCGATGCTACGCTGTCGCTGCCCAACCTCATCATGCCGTCCGTGCAGGTCAACATGCGCGGCGGACGCCTGCCAGAGCCCGAATCCAACGGCACGCGCTATATCAAGATCCCGATCGACACACTCTGACCGACCCTGTCCGTTCCCCCGAGGCCCCCATCGATGTCTTTCCGTTCCCTGACGCCCGCATTTTCCGTCTCTCCGCAACTGTCGATCGCCGACATGGACAAGGCCGCCGCCGAGGGGTTCAAGACCGTCGTCTGCGCCCGCCCGGATGACGAGCAGGCCGGGCAGCTCCCGGCCTACGACCTCAAGCGGGCGGCCCACGAACGGGGCATGTCGTTCGCCACCATTCCCATCCCGTCGGGCAGCATCCCCGACGAAGCGGCGGTGGATTACATGCGCGAGACCCTCGCCGCCGCATCGGGCCCGGTCCTGGCCTATTGCCAGGGCGGCGGCCGGGCTGCACGGCTCTGGGCGCTGGCCCAGGCCGGCAGGATGCCGGCCGACGCGATCCTCGCGGCAGGCGAGACCGCCGGCATCGACCTGTCCCTGCTGACGCCGTTCCTCCCCCCCACGGTCGAGCCGGAACCCACGGCCGAAGAACAGGCAGGGACCGCCGCAAAAACCGTGCGCGTCCGCACCAGGAAGCCGGCCCACCATTTCAACGTCGTGATCGCGGGCGGCGGGGCTGCGGGGCTGGCCACCGCCGCCAGCATCCTCCGCCGCCGGCGCGGCATCTCCGTCGTCATCGTGGAGCCCTCCGCCAGCCATTTCTACCAGCCGGGCTGGACGCTGGTCGGCGGCGGCGTCTTCACGCCGGAACAGACGAAGCGCTCCGAAGCGGGCCTGATCCCACCCGGCGCGACATGGGTGCAGCAGGCGGTGGCCGGCTTCATGCCCCACCAGCGGCAGGTCGCGCTCGATGACGGCACCCTCCTCTCCTACGACGTGCTGGTGGTGGCCACGGGCCTGATGCTGGACTGGGCATCCATCCCCGGCCTGGCGGCGACGCTGGGCCGCAACGGCGTCACCTCCAACTACCGCTACGATCTCGCCCCCTATACCTGGCGACTGGTGCAGGCCCTCAAGCGCGGAACCGCCCTGTTCACCCAGCCGCCGATGCCGATCAAATGCGCCGGCGCGCCGCAGAAGGCGATGTACCTGGCCTGCGACGCATGGCGCCGGCGCGGCATACTGAACGACATGCGGGTCGGATTCGACACCGCGACGCCGGCCCTGTTCGGCGTCGCCCCCTTCGTGCCGGCACTGATGACCTATATCGAGCGCTACGGCATCGACCTCCACCTGCGCTCGAAGCTGGTGGCGGTCGATGGCGAGCGGCGCGTGGCAACCTTCGAACGCACGACCGAAGAGGGCACGACGCGCACCGACCGGCAGTTCGACATGCTGCACGTCGTCCCGCCCCAGGTCGCGCCGCCGGTCGTCAGCGGCAGTCCGCTGGCTGGCGCCGACGGTTTCGTGGCCGTCAATCCCGCCACCCTGCGCCACACCGGCTTCGACGACGTCTTCGCCCTGGGCGACGTCGCCGGCACCACGAACGCCAAGACCGCCGCCGCCGTGCGCAAGCAGGCCCCGGTGGTGGCGGTCAACGTGCTGGCGGCGCTGGACGGCAAGCCCCCCGTCGCGACCTATGACGGCTACGGCGCCTGCCCGCTGACGGTCGAGCGCGGGCGGATCGTGCTGGCCGAATTCGGCTATGGCGGCCGGCTGGAGCCCACCCTTCCCCAATGGCTGCTGCGCGGCACCGAGCCGACGCGCCTGGCATGGTTCCTCAAGGAAAAAATCATGCCGCCCCTGTACTGGAACGCGATGCTGCGCGGGCACGAACTGATGGTGGCGCCCCGGGTGACGCAGGAGGCCTGACATGCCGGCCGACCTGGCCCACCTGGCGCTGGAGCTCCTGTCCGGCGCCCTGGTCGGCTTCACGCTGGGGCTGATCGGCGGCGGCGGATCGATCCTGGCCGTGCCGCTGATGGTCTATGTGGTGGGCGTCGCCAACCCGCATGTGGCCATCGGCACCAGCGCGCTGGCGGTCGCGGTCAATGCGCTGGCCGGCGTGGCGCAGCATGCGCGCGCGGGCACCGTCAAATGGCGCTGCGCCGCGATCTTCGCCAGTTGCGGCGTCGTCGGCGCCGTGGCGGGCGCCACGCTGGGCAAGGCGATGGACGGGCGCCGCCTGCTGCTGTGCTTCGCGCTGCTGATGGTGGCGGTAGGGGTGCTGATGCTGCGCGGGCGCCGCAATCCCGGCTGCCCCGGCGCGGCCTGCAACCGCCACAACATGGGCCGCGTCATGTCCTGCGGCGCCGGCACCGGCCTGCTGTCGGGCTTCTTCGGCATCGGCGGCGGGTTCCTCATCGTCCCGGCCCTGGTCGCCTCCACCGGCATGCCGATCCTCAACGCCATCGGCACCTCCCTGGTCGCCGTCGCCGCCTTCGGCGCCAGCACCGCCATCAGCTACATGGTATCCGGCCTGATCGACTGGCCCCTGGCCCTGCTGTTCATCGTGGGCGGCACCGCCGGCAGCTTCGGCGGCATGCGTGCCGCCCGCGCCCTGTCCGGCACCACCGGCGCCCTGACCACCTTCTTCGCCGGCATCATCTTCTGCGTCGCCGCCTACATGATCTGGCGCAGTGTCTGACCGGCATCCGATCAGCGCGCCAGCCCCGCATCCCGGCGGACATTCTCCGTCAGCACCACGAAATCCCGCTCCGCATCCCCCGCCGCCATGGCCGCCAGGCACCGGTCCCGCGCCAGCGCGGCATGGGGCAAAGGCACCTGAAAATCATGGCCGGCCGCCAGGACCATCTCGGTATCCTTCAGCGCCAGCCGCACCGAGGCGCCAGGATCGTCATAGACGCGCTCGACCATCATCTTCCCGTAATTCCGATGCACCGGCGCATTGTAGAAACTGCCGGTCATGATCTCGAACACCGTCTTCGGGTCGATCCCCGCCTTCTCGTTCAGCGCGAAGACCTCCGCCATCTGCTCGATCGTGGACATGATCAGGAAGTTCAGCGACAGCTTGACCAGATTGGCCTGCGCCGGATCCTCGCCGGCCAGAAAGACCCGCTGCCCCAGCACCTCCAGTACCGGGGCCAGCCGCGCCACCACGGATTCCGCCCCGGCAGCAACGACGAACAGCGTCCCCGCCTCGGCCGCCGGCGGCCGCCCCAGCACGGTGGCGCTGGCATATCCCTGCCCCCGCTCCGCATGGGCATCGCGCAACCGCCGTGCCTGATCGAGCGATATGGTCCCGCAACAGGCATGGATCGCCCCCGGCGCCAGCGCCGAGGCCACGCCCTCCGGCCCGAACACCGCCGCCTCGACGGCCGCATCGTCGAACAGCATCGACAGCACGATCTCCGCCCCACCGGCGGCATCGGCCGGGCTGGCCGCCCGCCGTGCCCCCCTTGCCACCAGATCGTCCGCCCGGGCCTGCGTCCGGTTCCACACGGCCAGTTCATGCCCGGCCTCCAGCAGGCGCCGCGCCATGGCATGGCCCATCGCCCCCAGCCCGAGAAATCCGATCTTCATGCCCAACCTCCCCACGACAAACCGTCAGGCCTGACATGGGGACGTCCCCGCCGGCTTACCAACCCCCGCCGAGGGCAGTCGCCAGCCTGATCGTCGCCATGGCGCGCCCATCCTCCGAGCGTACTCCGGCATCCTCGATCGCAATGGCGTTCAGCCGCGCCTGAAGCGCGTCGAGCAACGTCCCCTGCCCCCCGTCGAACAGCCCCAGCCGGTCCCGCGCCTCGCGCTGCGCCGATGCCAGCGCGGCCGACAGGCCCTGCCCCTGCACGTCCAGGCCCGCACGGCTTTCATAAGCCGTCTCGACCTCGGAAAGCGCCGTCAGCAAAGCCTGGTCATAAAGCGTCACCGCCTCGTCCAGCCGCGCATCGGCGGCGTCGATCTGCGCATGGATGCGCCCGGCGGTGAAGATCGGCAGATAGGTCGTCAGCGCCATCAATCCGCCACTGCCCGACAGGCCGGGCAGGCCGTCGAAACGCAACCGCCCGTTCCCGCCGAAGAATTCCAGGCCGAAACGCGGCAGCAGGTCGGTCCGCGCACTGCGCAGCCGCTCCAGCGCGGCATCGACCAGTTCCCGACGGGCCCGGATATCCGGCCGCCGGTCCATCACCGCCACGGGCACGATCCCCCCAGGCACCGGCGGAATCGCGAACGCGGCCGGCTGCGGAATGGCCGGCGCCTTCTCCGGCGGCCGACCCGACAGCACGGCGATCCGCCGGCGCCGCGTATCGGCATCGGCCACCAGCATCGGCCGTGCGGCCAGCAGCGCCCGGCGCCGCGCCCAGATCGAATCGATATCCGCCCGCGTCGCCTGTCCCGCCGCCATCCGCGCAGCGGCATAGGCCTCCATGCGATCCAGCACGGTAGCCGAGCGGTCGATCAGCGCCACCCGCCGCAGATCGTCCACCGCCCCGACATAGCTCTGCACCACATCGGCGGCGACCAGCATCCGGGTGCCGCGCACCTGTTCCGCCACCGACTGCGCAACCGCCCGCGCGGCACGCAGGTCGGCATGCCGACCACCGAAGATATCGGGCTCCCACGCCGCGGCCAGCCCGGCCAGATGCCCATCCGTCGCCGGATCGCCCAGATTGGGCGCAAGGGCCGCCGGCACCGCCGGATTGCTCCAGCCCAGCCCCCCGCCCGCAATATCGCCGGTGGCCCCCACGGTGGGATAAAGCGCGGACCGCGCCACCGTCACATACGCCCCGGCCTGCCGAACATGCGCGCGCGCCACGGCCAGGTCCGGATTGGCCGCCAGCGCCCCCTCGACCAGCCGGTCCAGCACCGGGTCATGCCATTGCGTCCACCACCGGGCCAGATCCCCGGGCGACCCGGCCATGGCCGGTACCTCGGCAAACCGCGCGGGCAGCACGACCCGCGACGGCGGCGCAGTGCTGTCCCTCACGGTGCAGCCACCGGCAAGAACCGCACCCAGCGCCAGCATCGCCGGCCACAGGCGGCGCGGTCGAAATCGTCTCACACCCACTCTCCTCACCCCTGTCGCGCCAGCATGGACCGAAACCGCACCAGCGCGACCAGCAGGAACAGCGCGGCCGATACGCTGATCACCAGCAGCGGCAGCCAGACCGTCTCCAGCCCCGCACCGCGATACAGGATCGATTGTGTCAGGCTGACGAACTGCGTCGTCGGCAGCACGCTGATCGCCGCCTGCAACAGGCTTGGCATGTTCGCCACCGGCGTCGCGGCGCCCGAAAGCAGATAGGCCACGGCATAGACCGGCACCGCCAGCAGGCCGAATTGCGGCATCGCGGGCGCAATGGTGGCCAGCATCATCCCCAGCGCCGAAACCGCGATCACATAGGCAAACAGGCACAGGGCAAACAGGCCGAGCGATCCCGCCAGCGGCACCCCCAGCCAGACATGCACCACCAGCAACAGCGACAGCAGGGCACCGACAAAGATCACCAGCGCATTGGCAACGATCTTGGCCACGGCAATTTCCCCCGCCGACACCGGCAACACCAGCAGATGCTCGATCGTGCCATGCTCCCGCTCGCGGATCACGGCGGCACCGACCAGGATGATCGACAGCACGGTGACATTGGTCACGATCTGCATCACCGAGGTAAACCAAGCGGATTCCGAATTCGGGTTGAAGCGGATACGCGGCACCAGATGAAAGGGCGGCGCGGGCCCCGCGACCGCGCGCGGCATCGCATCGGCGATCCGGCGCAGGAAGATCTCCTGCAGATACACGACCCCCAGCCCCGCCTGGGTCATGGCGGTGGCATCGACCTGGATATCCAGCGCCGGCATCCGCCCGGCCAGCAGGTCGGCCTCGAAACGCGGCGGCACATCCACGACGAAGATCAGCGTCCCCCGGTCCAGCCGGTCGCGCGCCGTCGCGCGATCCACCAGCACCGGCGCCTGGAAATAGGGTTCCTGCACCGCCTCGCGCAACTGGCGCGACAGGGTGGACCCATCCTCGTCGATGAAGGCGATCGTGGCATGCGACACCTCGGCCTTCACCCCATAGGCCACGATCAGGATCGCGGCGGTAAAGGCAAAGACGATCAGCCCCAGCAGCACGCCGTCGCGGCGCAGGCTCAGCGCCTCCTTGTGGCACAGCAGCCCGACGGTGATCCACCAGCGCTTCATGGCTCCTGCTTGCGGATCAGCAGCCGCGCCCCCAGCATGCAGGCCAGCGCCGAGGCCGCCAGCACCAGATAGGCGGTGGTGAACGTCCCGGCCCCCACCCCCTTGGTAAAGCTGCCCAGGCTGATGATCTGGAACCAGCCGGCGGGAAAGGCCAGCCCAACCCCATAGCCAAGGCCGGAAAGGGTCGACACCGGATAAAGCAGCCCCGAGAAATTGACACCCGGGATCAGGCAGATCAGCGCGGCCCCGAAGATCGCGGCCACCTGCGAGGTCGTAAACGCCGAAACCAGCAGCCCGAGCCCCGTCGCCGCAAACAGATAGAGCACCGCACCGAGCGAGAGCGCGAGCAGCGACCCCTTCAGCGGCACCCCCAGGCAGATCACCGACAGCAGCACCAGCGCCGCATAGGCCACCAGCGCCACCAGCACATAGGGCATCTGCTTGCCCACCAGATACTGCCCCACCGTGGCCGGCGAGGCGTAGAGATTCATGATCGAGCCGATTTCCTTCTCCCGCACCACGCCCAGCGCCGTCAGCATGGTCGGGATCAGGATCAGCGCCAGCATGATGATCCCCGGCGTCATGGCATAGACGCTGCGGAATTCCTGATTATAGACAAAGCGCGGCAGCACCTCGACCGGCGAGATCTCCAGCCGCACCACCCCCTTCTCGCGCATCATGGCCTGCTCGTACTGCATGACCACCCCTTCGGCGTACGACCGGATATTCGCGCCCAGGAACGGCACGGCCCCGTCGATCGCAAGCCCCACCGCCGGGTCGCGCCCGGCCGCGACATCGCGGCCGAACGCGGCAGGAATATCGATGCCGATATCCGCCTCGCCCCGCCGCAACCGCCCCTCCAGCGCGGCCCGATCCGGCGACGAATCCCGCTGCACGAAATAGGGCGATCCCCGGAACTGCTCCACCAGCTCCCGGCTGGCCTGACTGTGGTCATGGTCGCAGACCGTGAAGCGGATCGTGTTGACGTCGAACGAAATGCTGAAGGCCGCGATCAGCAGCAGCACCACCGGCCCACCCACGGCAAACAGCAGCCGCAGCCGGTCGCGCAGCAATTCCACCGCCTCGCGCCGCCCGAAGGCATAGGCCCGCGCCACCCAGCCCCGAATCCCCGTCGCCGGCACGTGCCGCCCGGGCGACGCCCCGGCGGGCACGGCGCCCGCGTCTCCGGCCGGCGCGCCCGCCCCATCTCCCGCCATCGCTTCTTCAAGATACGCGACAAAGGCATCTTCCAGCGTCGCCGCATGCCGGGCCCGCACCAGCGCGTCCGGCGTGCCCACCGCCAGCACCCGGCCCCGATGCATGAACGAGATCCGGTCGCACCGCGCGGCCTCGTTCATGAAATGGGTGGACACGAAGATCGTCACCTGCTTCTCGCGCGACAGCGCCACCAGATGTCTCCAGAACATCTCCCGCGCGGCCGGGTCGACCCCCGATGTCGGCTCGTCGAGGATCAGGATCGACGGGTCGTTGATGCAGGCCGCCGCCAGTTGCAGGCGCTGGCGGATGCCCAACGGCAATCCCCCCGGCCGCAGGTCGGCCACCCCCTCCAGCGCGAAATCCGTCAGCGCCGCCTGCGCCCGCCGCGCCGCCTCCTCGGCCGGAAAGCGAAAAAGACGTGCCTGCAAAACCAGATTCTGCCGGACCGTCAGCTCCTCGTACAACGAGAACCCCTGCGACATGTAGCCGATGCGCATCCGGCTCTCCAGGTCGCCGGCCCGGACCGGCCGCCCGAAGACCTTCGCGCCGCCCTCGCTCACATCCAGCAGGCCGGTCAGCATCTTCATCGTGGTCGACTTGCCGCAACCGTTGGAGCCGAGAAAGCCGAAGATCTCGCCCCGCCCGATATGAAAACTGACATGATCGACGGCAATGAATTTCCCGAAACGCTTCGTCAGCCCATCCGCCTCGATCGCCGGCGCCCCGCCCGGATCGCGATAGGGCGGGATCGACAGGGCCGAGGCCCCCGCCCGCTCGGCCTCCGGCAGCAGCGACACATAGGCCTCTTCCAGCGTCGCCCGCCCGGTGCGGCGCAGGATCGCCTCCGTCCGGTCGCAGGCCAGCACCCGGCCGTCATTCATCGCCACCAGCCAGTCGAACCGCTCCGCCTCCTCCATATAGGCCGTGGAGACGATCACGGTCATGCCCGGCCGCCGGGCGCGCAACTGGTCCACCAGCGTCCAGAACTGGCGGCGCGACAGCGGGTCGACGCCGGTCGTGGGTTCATCGAGGATCAGCAGGTCCGGATCGTGCACCAGCGCGCAGCACAGGCTGACCTTCTGCTTCATGCCGCCCGAAAGCTGGGCCGCCGGCCGGTCCGGAAAGGGCGCCAGCCCGGTCGCCTCCAGAAGCTGCGCGATGCGCGCCTCGCGGGTCCCTTCATCCAGCCCGAACAGCCGGGCGAAGAAATCGATATTCTCCCGCACCGACAGGGTCGGATAGAGATTCTTCCCCAACCCCTGCGGCATGAAGGCGACCCGGCTGAGAAAACCCTCCCGCGCGCGCCGGTCGGCCATGTCGCACCCCAGCGTCACCACCCGCCCGTCCTGCAGCCGCCGCACCCCCGCGATCAGCCCCAGCAGCGTGGATTTCCCAACCCCGTCGGGCCCGATGACGCCGATGGTCGTGCCCGCCGGCAGCTCCACCGACACATCGCGCAACGCCTCGGTCCGCCCATAGCGATGCCGCACGGCATCGACCCGTATCCCCGCCCCCGACGATGCCGGGGCCAGCGTGGCGGGCAAGGGCGGCGCATCGCTCACGGCGCGGCCCGGCGCGCTCCGGCGGGGGCGGCCGGCCAGGGGGCCGTGGGCTCGGTCCGCACATAGCCGTCACCCGTCATCCCGGCTTTCAGCATGCCCCCCAGATCCTTCTGGGCCGCACGCTCCACCCGCAGCCGCACGCGATAGACCAGCTGCTCGCGCTCGGTCGCCGTCTCGACATATTTCGGGGTAAACTGCGCCTCGGGCGAGACATAGGAAATCCGGGCCGCGACCGGCCCGGTCTCCAGGTCGTCGAACACAATCCGCGCCTCGTCCCCCACCCGCAGCCGCCGGGCGACCCGTGCGGGAAAAAACACCGTCAGATACGGATCGACGGGGTCCAGCAGCGAATAGAGCCGCCCACCGGCCGGCAGCACGCTCCCGGCCTCGACGACGCGATATTCGATCCGCCCGCCGACGGGGGCACGGATCACCATGTCGCCCACCACCGTCCGCGCCTGCGCCGCCATCGCCGCCGCCGCGTCCACCGCGCGATCGGCCTCCCGCACCGCCTGCGCCGCGCCGTCACGGGCGCGCTCGGCCACGTCGAACGCGGTCCGCCGCTGCGTCACCTCCATGTCAGAGACCAGCATCTGCCGCCGCATCGTCCGGGCATGGGCCAGTTCGTCACCCGCCAGCAGCGCGGCCTGCGTCCGCGCCGCCAGTTCCGCCTGCGCCCGGCCGGTCGCCGCCTCGGCCTGCCCCTGCCGGGCCACGGCCGCCGCAAGCTGGGCCCGCGCCTCGGCATCGTCCTCGCGCGCCAGGACCTGGCCAGCGCCGACCAGATCCCCTTCCTGTACGTCCAGCGTGCCGACCCGCCCCGGATATTTCACCGCCACATCGATCCGCGTCAGCTCAAGCCGCCCGTTGGAATGATACAGGCCCGGCACGGACTGCCCCGCATGCCACACCCACCACCACCCGCCCGCACAGGCAACGGCCAGCAGAGCCGCCACACCAGCCACAACAAGGATTTTTCGCGACATGTTCGGCCCGGTTTCCGTTCATCCCGATAGGGTACCGTATCCCGTCCGCCGGCCGAGGGTAAGGCGCGGCGGCACAGGGCAGGCCATCGCTACGCCGTCCGCGCCGCCGCCCCGGTCTCGCGGATAAACAGTGCGATCACGCCCGCCAGCACGATCCCCGCCACGCCGACCGAAAATCCCTCGCGAAACACCGTCTCGGTCAAACCCGCCGCCCCGGCCAGCCTTTGCAGGAACCACCCGAAAAACGGCGACGCCACCGCGCTCATCACGAACACCAGGAAATTGATCGCCCCGGTGGCGCTGCCCTTCACGCTGTCGGGGTTCACTTCCTTGATCACGCTGTAGGGGATCATGGCCGCACCCGACGCAAAGCCCAGGATAAAAGCCAGGATATAGGGCGGAAACATCCCCGGCGGCGGATAGATGATCGCGGCCGAGGACAGCAGCATCACCAATATCCCGCCCAGCAGCACCGGCTTCCGCCGCCCCAGATGATCGGCCAGATACCCCAGCACCGGGCAGCCGAAGACCCAGCCGATCGGCACCATCGCGGCCCGGCCGACGGCCTCGTGGTAAGCCAGATGCCAGCCATGGGTCATGAACGAGACCCCCCATGTCATGCTCCCCACCGTGGTCGGCAGAAACAGCAGGCCGGAACACAGGCCGCACAGCCACGATTGCGGATTGCCCAGCACGATCCGGTAAGGCGCCAGCATGGACCCATGCACGCCCGACTCACTCTTCTTCTGGCGCGGCGTCCCCAGATAGATCGCAACCGCCACGATCGCCGTCGCCACCCCGGCATAGACCCAGAACGACCGCCAGGTCACGACGCCATGGATCAGCCACGCCACGGTGGATTGCCCCATCGCCCCGCCGAGCATGCCCACACACTGCGTCACGCCGATCGCGGTGGCCAGGTACCGCGCGGGAAACCCGTGCGACGCCAGATAGACCGCGCCGACAAAGGCAAACGCCGCCCCGGCCCCCTGCAACAGGCGCCCCAGTTCCGCCATCCACACCGGCCCGGCGCCGAACATGGCGATGCCGACGGCCAGCACCAGCGTGCCCACCGGAATCGCCAGCTTGGCGCCCCACCGGTCCATCGACGCGCCCGAAATCAGCGAGCACGCCGAATAGGTGTAGTAATACAGCCCCAGCAGCGACCCCAGCCCGACCGTCGTCAGCCCCATGGTGGCAGTCAGCTCGTCCATCATGACGCTGGGCGCCGAACGGACGGAATATTGCAGGAAATAGAACAGCAGGCAGAACGCCCAGGCCAGGACATAGCCGGCCTGGAAGCCGCCTTTCGCCTGGGTGCCGCCGGCCGGCGGCAACGTGCTGGAAACCATGGTCATCGGCGTATCCTCCCTCGCCAGGCGATGGCGGGTTCTTGTTATTTTACCGAATCGAAAAAGACATCCTCCCGCCCGGCGCCACGCTCAGGCGGCGCCGTGGGCCATGATCAGCGCGATGGCGCAGGAGGTCAGACGCGCCTGCTCGGAATCCGCGCGGCTGGTCAGGATCACCGGCACCTTCGCACCCAGCACCACCCCGGCGGCATCCGCCCCGGCCAGGAACGAGAGTTCCTTGGCCAGCATGTTGCCCGCCTCCAGCGTGGGGACGATCACGATATCCGCCCGTCCGGCCACGGGAGATTCGATATGCTTGATCTTGGCGGCATTCAGGTTCACGGCATTGTCGAACGCCAGCGGCCCGTCGACGATGCCGCCGGTAATCTGCCCGCGCTCGGCCATCTTCGACAGCGCCGCCGCATCCAGCGTGGACTGGATCGCCGGGTTCACGGTCTCCACCGCCGACAGCACGGCAACGCGCGGCTCCACCAGCCCCATCACATGCGCGAAATCGATCACGTTCTGCACAATGTCGTGCTTGGCCCGCAGGTCGGGCGCGATGTTCACGACCGCATCGCTGATCATCAGCAACCGGTCATAGAACGGCACGTCCATGACAAAGACATGGCTGAGGCGCCGGTCGGCGCACAGGCCGGTCGGCCGCGTCACCACCTCGTGCAGCAGCACGTCGGTATGCACGGCCCCCTTCATCAGCAGCCGCGCGCGCCCCGAGCGCACCAACGCAACCGCCTGGGCCGACGCGGTATGCGGGTCCTCGGCCTCGACGATCTCCAGCCCGTCG
Organism: Gluconacetobacter takamatsuzukensis; assembly: GCF_014174275.1. GTDB lineage: Bacteria > Pseudomonadota > Alphaproteobacteria > Acetobacterales > Acetobacteraceae > Gluconacetobacter > Gluconacetobacter takamatsuzukensis. The sequence continues at coordinate 176,911 of NZ_JABEQK010000006.1, forward strand.
ATCGACAGGCCCGATTCCTTGGCGACCGATTCGATCAGCGCCTTGGGGCCGACCAGGATCGGCTGCCCCAGGTTGCGCTGCGCGGAATCGCAGGCCGAACGCAGCGACAGGTCGTCGCACGGATACGCCACCGCGATCGGCAGCATCGGCAACTGGGCCGCCCGCTCGCACAGAGCACGAAAACGCCGATGCGTGACGATATGCTCGAACGACGAGCAGGCCATGACCACCGATTGCGGCGCCTCGGGCGCCACGATCTGCATCGTGCCGCGCGCAACCTCGCCCCCGTCCTGCCGCACGCAGACAAAGGACAGGTCGAGCAGCGCCTCCTCGTCATGCTTCGCGACCACCTGGCAGGTCACGACCACCCGATCGCCGACCGCCAGCCCCCCTTCCAGCGTCAGCGCATAGCTGCGCACCACGCTGCCGACTCCGGGAAAGCGCGTGCTGACCAGCCGCATGATCAGGATGCCGATCCACACGCTGGCGACCGACTGCGTGACCGATGCCGCCTCGACCCCCACCCCATCGGGCTGCCATCCGCCCAGCAGGTCCGCATTGTCCCGGGTCAGGATCTCGGTCAGGTCCGATTTTTCGCCGACCGCGATGTCCTTGAACAGCCGGTTGGTCACAAGTTCCTGAGTTTTTTCCACCAGCATTTTCCTTCGGACAAAGGGGATGAACGATCAATTCCCTGTTATGATACCGTGAACAGACGGGGCGCGTTGATCCCGGTCAAAGCCGCCCCACCCATGCCGACCCTATAGTCGGGAAGCCGCCTGGGCGTCATAGCTGGTCAGGATCGTCCGGTACTGGGCCCGCAGGAACTGCGCCGCCTGGTCGGGCTCGTCTCCGGCCGCAAGCTGTCCCTTGAAGGATTCCACGCTGTCGTGGCCCTTCCGCTCCATCCAGCCCCGCAGGTCGGCCAGCATCGTGGCCAGAAAGCCGGGCCCGTTGCGCAGCAGGGCCGAGGTCGTCATCACGGCATCCGCCCCGGCCAGCAGGTATTTCACCACATCCCCCCCGCTCCACACGCCGGTCGAGGCACCGATCGAGATCGGCACCTGCCGCGACAGCAGCCCGACCCACATCAGCGGCAGGCGAATGTCGTACGGGCTGCTCAGATGCAGGTCGTCGCGCGCCGTCAGCGCGGTCAGGTCGACATCCGGCCCATAGAACCGGTTGAACAGCACCAGCCCGTCCGCCCCGGCTTCCGCGAACTTCACCGCCATATGCCCGGGCGAGCTGAAAAAGGGCGCCATCTTGACGCTGACGGGCACATGCACCGCCGCCTTCACCCGCCGCAGGATCTCCAGCGACGATTCCTCGACCCACGCTCCGCTTTCCGTGGTGTCGGCGGGCACGCGATAGATGTTCAGCTCGATCGCCGAGGCCCCCGCCTGTGCCAGCTTGCGGGCAAAATCGACCCATCCGTTGGCCGAACAGCCGTTCAGGCTGGCGATGATCGGCACCCCGGCCCGTTCCACGGCACGCCGCAACGTCTCCAGCCGTCCGTCCAGCACGTTTCCACCCGGGGCCGGCGGCAGATACCCCGCCGCTTCCGGCTGGCAATCCGTGCCCATATCCGTGATGGTCGCCTCGGCCAGTTCCTCGGCGACGATCTGTTCCTCGAAGATCGACGACAGCACGATCGCCGCCGCCCCCGCATCGGCCAGCCGCAGGATGCCATCCAGTTCGGCCGTCAGCGGCGATGCCGAGGCAACGATCGGATGCTTCAGCTCGAGACCGAGATAAGTCGTTCTCAGGTCCATAATCTTTTCTCTCCCAATACCCGCGTCCAGGCCGGTCTCCACACGCAATCCCGGTTTTGGCCCGGAAACGTGGACTGGTGAGCGAGAGCGGCCCAAAGGCCCGCACCCGTCGCGTGTTTCCGACCACCGGAGCACAGGAAACGCGCGTCGGCTCGCCACCAGCGCGCGTTTCCGGGCCAAAACTCAGGGTACGTCTTCCCAGTGGGGCAGAAACCGGCTGCCGTCGCGTGCGGCCATGTCTTCATAGATGCGATAGCGCTCCTGCGCCGCCGCCTCGGCTTGTTGCAGCAGATGGCCGGCCGATTCCGGATGCGTGCGCAACAGGGTCTTGTACCGCAATTCGCGATAGGCGTATTCCTTCAGCGGAATCCGCGGACGCGGCGAATCCAGCCGGAACGGATTCAGGCCGCTCCTGCGCATCGTCGGATCGAAGCGGAACAGCGGCCAGTAGCCCGACGCCACCGCCCGCGCCTGCTGCTTCATGCCGGTCCGCATGTCGATACCGTGCGCGATGCACTGCGAATAGGCCAGGATCAGCGACGGCCCATCATAAGCCTCCGCCTCGCGCATCGCGATCAGCGCCTGCTCCGAATTCGCCCCCAGCGCAATCTGCGCCACATAGACCGTGCCGTAGGAAATGGCCTGCAACGCCAGGTCCTTGCGCGGCACCCGCTTGCCGGCGGCCGCGAACTTGGCACTGGCCCCCAGCGGCGTGGCCTTCGAGGACTGGCCGCCGGTGTTCGAATACACTTCGGTATCCAGCACCAGCACGTTCACGTTGCGGCCCTGCGCCAGCACATGGTCCAGCCCGCCATAATCGATGTCATAGGCCCAGCCATCGCCACCGACGATCCAGATCGAACGGCGGACCAGGAAATCGGCCAGGATCAGCAGGTTTTTTGCCTCCGGTCCCTCCAGCGGCGCCAGACGCTGCTTCAGGGCGGCCACCCGCTCGCGCTGCTCGGCATAATCGCGCTCGGTATGCTGGGTTTTCGCCAGGATCGCATCCGCCAGATCCTGCCCGACCTTCGGCGCCAGCCGGGTCAGCAGGTCGCGGGCCAGCCCGGTCTGCTTGTCCACCGCCAAGCGGAACCCCAGCCCGAACTCGGCATTATCCTCGAACAGCGAGTTCGCCCAGGCCACCCCGCGCCCCTCGGCATTCGCCTTCCAGGCATGGGCGGGCATGTTGCCGGCATAAATCGCCGAGCAGCCCGTGGCATTGGCAATCTGCAACCGGTCGCCGAAAAGCTGCGAGATCAGCTTCAGATACGGCGTCTCGCCACACCCCGCGCAGGCCCCGCTGAACTCGAACAGCGGTTCCAGCAATTGCACGCCCCGCACATTGGCCTGGTTCACGAACGTCCGGTCCGGCGTCGGCAGGGTTTCGAAGAAGCCGATATTCTCCCGCTCCTGCGCCAGGATCGGCAGCTTCTCGCCCATGTTGATCGCCCGGTGCACGCCGTCCTCGGCAATGGCCGGGCAGTTTTCCACGCACACGCCGCAGCCGGTGCAATCCTCGACATAGAATTGCAGCGAAAAGCGCGAATCCGGATACCCGCGCGCATTGACCGGCGCCGAGCGGAAATGCTCCGGCGCGCCCTCCAGCGCATCGGCATCGTAGATCTTGGCCCGGATCACGCTATGCGGGCAGACGATGCTGCACTGGCCGCACTGGATGCACGCATCCTGGTCCCAGATCGGCACCTCGACCGCGATATTGCGCTTTTCATATTGCGTGGTACCGCCGGGGAAGGTCCCGTCGGCCGGGATCTTGCTGACCGGGATCGCCTCGCCCCGGCTGGCCATGATCTCGCCCGTCACCTCGCGCACGAACAACGGCGCGGTGGCCGGCACGATCGGCGGCATGGCCACCGTGCCGGTGGCCGCCTGCGGCACAGTCACCTCGTGCAGTGCCGCCACCGCCGCGTCCACGGCGGCGAAATTCAGCTTCACCACCGCATCGCCCTTGGCGCCATAGCTCTTGGTGATGAAATGCTTGATCTGCGCCACCGCCTCGTCGGGCGGCAGAACCTTGGACAGATGGAAGAAGCAGGTCTGCAACACCGTGTTCACACGCGGCCCCAGCCCGATCTTCAACGCGACGTCCGAGGCATCGATCACGAAGAAGCGCAGCTTCTTGCTCACGATCTGGTCCTGCACCCGGCGCGGCAGCTTGTCCCACACCACATCCGGCCCATAGGGGCTGTTCAGCAGGAAGGTGGCCCCATCGATGGCCGGCCCGAGGATATCGCGCTTGAACAGGAATTCGAACTTGTGACACGCCACGAAATCCGCATGCCGGATCAGATAGGGTGCAGCGATCTGCGCCGTACCGAACCGCAGGTGCGAAATCGTCTCGCCCCCCGATTTGTGCGAATCGTAGTCGAAATAGGCCTGCGCGAACCGCCCCGGCTGCTCGCTCAGAATCTTCACGCTGTTCTTGTTCGCGCCCACCGTGCCGTCGGCGCCCAGCCCGTAGAACAGGCAGCGCACGGTATCCTTCGGCTCGATATCCAGGTTCTGGTCGTATTCCAGGTTGGTATGCGTCACGTCGTCATCGATGCCGAGCGTGAAATTGTTCTTCGGCGCCGCCTTCGCCAGCTCGTCGAAGACCGCCTTGACCATGCCCGGATTGAAATCGCGCGACGACAATCCGTACCGGCCGCCGATCACGCGCGGCATGGCCGCGATCCGCCCGGTGCCGAACGCCTGCGCCAGCACGCCCAGCACGTCGGCATAAAGCGGCTCCATCGGCGCGCCCGGCTCCTTGGTGCGGTCCAACACCGCGATCGACTTCACCCCCGGCGGCAGCGCGGCCAGGAAATGCTCGGCCGAAAACGGGCGATACAGCAGCACCTGCAAGGCCCCTACCTTCTCGCCGGCCCGGTTCATCCACAGCGCGGTTTCCCGCACCACTTCCGCGCCCGACCCCATGCTGATGATCACGCGCTCGGCGTCCGCCGGCCCGTCATAGCGGAACAGGCGATAGGCCCGGCCGGTCTGGGCGGCGAACTGGTCCATCACCTCCTGCACGATGCCCGGCACCTTCGCATAGTACGGGTTCACCGCCTCGCGCGTCTGGAAATAGGTATCGGGGTTCTGCCAGGTGCCGCGAATGAACGGGTTGTTCGGCGTCAGCGCGCGGCCGCGATGGGCGTGCACCAGGTCGTCGTCGATCATGGCCCGGATCACGCTGTCGGGCATGATCTTCAGCATGTTGTATTCGTGCGATGTGCGGAACCCGTCGGTGAAATGGATAAAGGGCACCCGCGCGGCCAGCGTCGCCGCCTGCGCGACCAGCGCCAAATCATGCCCCTCCTGCACCGACGCCGCGCCCAGGATCGCAAAACCCGTGGGCCGCGCGGCCATGATGTCCTGATGATCGCCGAAGATGGAGGACCCGCCCGCCGCCAGCGCACGCGCGGCGACATGGAAGACCGTCGCGGTCAGCTCGCCCGCGATCTTGTACATGTTGGGCAGCATCAGCATCAGCCCCTGCGACGCCGTAAAGGTCGTCGTCAGGGCGCCACTTTGCAGCGATCCATGCACGCAGCCCGCGGCACCGCCCTCGGCCTGCATTTCCTGCACCACCGGGATATCGCCCCAGATGTTGCGCAGCCCCTGGTCCGACCACGCATCGGCCAGCTCCGCCATCGGCGAGGACGGCGTGATGGGATAGATGGCGCAGATCTCGTTGACCCGATAGGCAACATGCGCGACGGCAGTGTTACCGTCCATCGTGGCGGTCTGTTCGGTCATGCCGACCTTCTCCGTTCCTGTCATGTCGCTCATGCCCGCACCTTGAATCCCGACGGCGCCGGAGACGCGTCCGTGCCGTCCCCGCCCGCCCCGTCGGGCGTCATTTCGATCGCATGGCACGGGCACTGCTCGAAACAGGTCGCGCAGCCGGTGCACAGATCCATCGACACCGCATATCCCTGCCCCGGCCCCAGCCGCGTAATCGCCTGTTCCGGACAGGCGGCATAGCAATTGTCGCATTCGAAGCAATTGCCGCACGACAGGCAGCGCTGCGCCTCGTAGCGGGCATGGCGCTCGTCCAGCCCGGCATCCACCTCGTCGAACCCCAGCCGCTCCGCGACCGGCCGCTCGGCCTGCACGCTGCGCGGCGCATCGCGGTAATCCGGCAGATGCAGCATGTCGAAGCTGACCAGCGGGTGCGCCGCCGGATGCACGTAGGCCTTGCCGGCCAGCCAGGCATCGATCGCCCGCGCCGCCAGCTTGCCGTGCCCGGTCGCCGTGGTCATGGTCCGCGCGCCGCCGATGCAGTCGCCGCCGGCGAAAATGCCGGCCTGCCCCGTCATCAGGTCGGCATCCACCGCAACGGTGCCGTCCTTCTGCACCTTCACCGCCGCCGCATCCGCCAGCAGGGCCAGGTCGCTGTGCTGGCCCACCGCCAGCACCACCGCATCGGCGGCCAGCCGCTCCGTCTCGCCGGTCGGCGTCACGCTGCCGTCGGGGTTCATGGTCACCTTCTCGACCACCAGCCCGTCGGCGCCGAAATGATCGACCACGCTCAGCCAGCGCACCTTGGCGCCTTCGGCAACCGCCTCGGCCGCCTCGGCCGGCAGGGCCTCCATATGCTGCGGGTCATAGCGGAAGATGATGACCGTATCGGTCGCCCCCAGCCGCCGCGCGGTCCGCGCGGCATCCATCGCCACGTTGCCGCCGCCGACCACCGCGACGACGCGCCCCAGCGCCGGGCGCCCGCCCCGGCTGACATCGGCCAGCATGCTGATCGCATCGGTCATCTTCCGGCCGTCCATGGCCGGGATGTTCAGCCGGTTGGCCAGTTGCGCGCCGACCCCGACGAACACGGCGTCGAACCCGCCCTCCTGCTTCGCGCGCAGCACATCGTCCACCCGCTGGCCGCAGCGCAGCGTCACGCCCGGCAGGCCCGTGATCCGCGCGATATCCTTGCCCATCGGCTCGCGCGGCAGCCGATAGGCCGGGATGCCGTACATCATCATGCCGCCCGGCTGCTCCGCCGCATCGCGGATCTCGACCTGGTGCCCCATCCGCGCCAGATGCCAGGCGCAGGACAGGCCGGCCGGCCCCGCGCCCACGACCAGCACCTTCCTGCCCGTCGCGGGCGCCACCGAAACCTGCCAGCCCTTCTCGGCCGCCAGATCGCCCAGAAACCGCTCGACGGCATGGATGGCCACCGGCGAATCCAGCTCGCCCCGGTTGCAGCCGCCCTCGCACGGGTGATAGCAGGCCCGGCCGTGGATGGCCGGCATGGGGTTGTTGGCCACCAGCGCCCGCCAGGCCTTTTCGTACTCGCCCGCCTGGGCCAGGGCCAGCCAGCCCTGGATATCCTCGCCGGCCGGGCAGGCATGGTTACAGGGCGGCAGGAAATGCATGTAGACGGGCTTCTGCCAGCGTCGGCTGCCGACCCCACGCCGCGTCGTCTCCTGCAGCACCTGCGTCATGTCATCGAGTTTCAAAACCATCCCCACCCCCAGCCCACCGAGCCCGCCCGCGCATTATTGGCGCGTGGCCGGCCCATGCCGCACGACCGATACCACGAGATTATCGTTTCGACACCGATCCAGACAAACCCGCGCCCCGGAATCGGACACCGAACCGGCACCCTCCCCGTCCGAGGATTCGCCATTTTTGTCATAACATCGAATGGGCAGGAGCCCGTTTGACCGAAGTCAATCGGCACAGATTTCTTTGATCTGTCATCGGGATGGCGATGGCGGCGGGAGGCGCGTCCCCGCGCCGCCCCCGCCCGCACCCATCAGGTGCCCAGCACGGCCCGCAGGTCGCCGCCATGCCGCGCCAGCGCGGCTTCGGCCTCCGCCAGGCTCATCCCATGCCGGATCAGCACCGCCCGCTTGACGTTGCCGTCGCTGGCCGCAAGGGCCCGGGCAATCTGCTCGTCCGTACCCCCGGCCAGCAGCCGCACCATCCGCGCCGCACGCGTCTTCAGCTTGGCGTTGACGACGCGCATATCCACCATCTGCCCGCGATAGGCATGGCCCAGCCGCACCATCAGCGCGGTGGAAAGCATGTTCAGCGCCGCCTTCTGCGCGGTGCCGGCCTTCAGCCGCGTCGAGCCGGAAATGACCTCCGGCCCGGTCGGCAGCACGATCCCCCATTCGGCCTCGCGCAGCAGCCGCCCGCCGGGATTCGACGCAATGCCCACGGTCAGCGCGCCCCGCGCCCGCGCGGCAGCCACCGCGGCGCAGGTATAGGGCGTGCCCCCGCTGGCGGCGATGCCGAACACCACATCATGCGGGCCCGGATCGTGGGACAGGATCTCCGCCCGGGCCGCATCCTCCCGGTCCTCGGCCCCTTCCACCGATTCGAACAGCGCAGCCGGCCCTCCGGCAAGCATCAGCACCAGCCGCTCGCCCGGCCAGCCGAAGGTCGGCGTCAGCTCCACACCGTCCTGAAGCCCGATCCGCCCCGAGGTACCGGCCCCCACGTAAAACAGCCGCCCCCCGGCGCGCAGCCCCGGCAGCGCGGCCTCCACCACCGCCTCCATCTGCGGCACGGCGGCCCGCACGATCGCCACCGCCGTCATCTGCGCCTCGGCCAGCGCGTCCAGGACCGATCCGGTCGGCCAGAGATCGATATCCCCATAGCGCGGATCGCGCTCCTCGGTGCCGATACCGGGCACGGGCGCGGAAACGGGGGTGGAATGCGGGCCTGTCGTCACGGTCTGGTCACTTCCCTGCAACGGAATCGGTCCCGCCCACGCGGCGGGACGAACGAAACATCATGGAAAGACAGGCGGGCGCCAGCATCATCCCGATCCCGGCCGGCACCAGCCACGGAAAGGCGATCGTCCACCCCACACGCTGGGCAAGGCCCATCAGCACGGCCATGCCGGCCAGCGAGACCAGGACCCCGACCACCGCATCACGCTCCCGCCCGCCCGGACACAGCATGCCGAACAGAAACGCCCCCAATGTCGGCCCATAGGACCATCCCGCGACGGTCAGCCCCAGGATCACGGCCGATTTCGTCCCCCCGCCCAACACCATGGTCACGGCAACCAGCGCCACGGCCCAGAAGGCCGTCAGCACCCGCGCGGCAAACAGCGGCCCCGCCCGCCACCCGCATGCCTCGGCCATGCGCGCCACAACCCGCGCCGGCACCGGCCCGAAATCCGTCAGCACCGACCCCGCCATGGCATTCAGCGTCGCGGACAGCGACCCCATGGTGGCACTCAGCACGCCCGCCACCAGCAGGCCGCTCAACCCGGCCGGCAGGCCGGTGACGATGAAATGCGGAAACAGCTCGTCCGCCGACCGAAAGCCCAGCGCCGCCAGCGGCGCCCCGCCCGACCGCACCCACAACTGCACCCCGACCACCGACAGCAGCGTAAACAGCACCCCCACCAGCACGGCACTGCCGATCAGGGCCAGCCGCGCCGCCTGCAGGCTGCGGGCGGCCAGCAGCCGCTGGACCATCAGCTGGTCCGTCCCATGCGATGCCACGGACAGGATCGCCCCGCCCAGCAGGGCGGCGGCAGGGGTAAACGGGTCAGCAAACCACCGCGCGCCGGAGTGGACATGAAACAGGGCCAGCCGCCCGGCTCCCCACGCCGCCTGCCAGCCGCCGGCGCCACCCCACAGAATGCCCACGCACAGCGCGGCCCCGAACAGATAGATGACCAGTTGCACGCTGTCCGACCACACCACGGCGCGCAGCCCGCCGAACAGCGTATAGGCCAGCGTCGCCGCCATGATCGCGACCAGCACCGTGCCCCGCCCCACCGGCAGGCCGGCATGGGTCAGCAGCCATACCAGCGGCAGCATGCCGGCCAGCAGGCGCACACCTTCCGCCACCAGCCGCGTCAGCAGAAACGCCCCGGCAGCGATCCTCTGCACCCGATACCCGAATCGCCGGCCGAGATACTGGTAGGCGCTGCTCATCCGCCCCTGGATGTAAAGCGGCAGGAACCACACGGCCACGACCAGCCGCCCGATCAGATACCCTCCTGCCAGGCCGGCAAAGACCAGCCCATTCGTGTAGCCGACCCCCGGCACGCTGATGAAGGTCAGGGTCGAGGTCTCGGTCGCCACCAGCGACAGGCACAGCGCCCACCAGGGCAAATCGTGATGCGCCGACAGGAAATCCCCCGCCGAGCGCCCCCGCCGCGCCATGGTCAGAGTCACGGCCAGCAGGACCACGAAATACAGGCCGATCACGGCAATATCGGCAGGTCGCATAAGCCCCCTCTGGCCGGCGGCAATTGTGAACCGCGCCCAAGCACAACAGTACCATAGCGACGCAGCCCGGCACGAGAAAGGCCCGGACAGGCACACACCAACCTGCCGCCCCTCCCCCGTCAGACGATGCCGGAAGCCGCTCCCGCGACACGCTTCCGCCGTTCCATCCACGCAATCGCACCGGCCACCAGCAGGTTGGCCACCAGCCCGACCATCCCGGTATTCAGTCCCGCCGGCTGCAAGCCGGCAAGCGCGCCCCCCATGGCCACGGCATCCCCGACCACCAGCCCCGCCCCCAGCGCCCACGCCGATAGCGGCCACCGCCAGAGGATCGCGGCAATACCGGGAATGAACTGCGACACGCCGAGGTAATAGAAGCTGGTCAGCGTCACCATCAGCCCCGACAGATGCCCCGCCGCCACGATCGAGAACAGCAGATAGAGCGCGATCACCGCCTGCGCCCCCCGCCTCTGTCCGGAATCCGACAGGCCATGCAGCAGGTTGCGCGACACCAGCGGGCCGATGGCCAGGCAGGTGCCGGCCAGGATCACCAGCCCCGACAGCGCGCAGGCCCCGGCGGCCAGCCCGACCATCCAGTCCGGCACCAGCGCCCCGGCAGCGACCATGAACACCGCATTGGGCGTGGGCACCGGCAGCCCCGCTGAACGCGCATACAGCGCCACCAGATAGAGAAACGGAAACATCACCATATACAGCGGCATGACGATCTGGTTGCGCCGCACCGTCCGCGCCGAACGCGCGGTAAACACGAAGGCCACCGTCTGCGGCGCCACGCAGAACGCCACGGCTTGGAGCGGAATGGTCGAAAGCGCATAGACCTGGTCCCGCAGCGCCACCGGCTGCCCCGTCCATGCCATGGGCGGCAAATGCGCCATCCCTCCGGCCCGCAGGGCGGCCAGCCCCACGACCGTCACCGCCATCAGCACCAGACTGTCCTTGATCACCGAGACATAGGCCGGCGCACGAATGCCCGAGAGCATGATCCAGGCAAAGGTCAGGCCGGCGGCGGCGGCGGTCGTCCACTGCTCGGGCAACCCCCAGTGAAACTGGTCGATGATGCGCAGCAGGCCGACGATCTGCAATTCACCCATCGGCAGCAGGCACAGGATCGCGGTCAGCACCACCAGCCGTTCCAGCCCCCGGCTGCCGAACCGGGCTCGAAACAGATCGGCCATGGTCAGCGCCTGATAATGCCGGCCGGCCCGCCAGATCAGCGGATTGAGAAAATACCCGACCGGATAGGCCAGCACGATATAGGACAGGAACCAGATGATGAAGGACGTCCCCGTACTGTAGGCCGCCGACGGAAACCCCATGATGCTGCCGATACTGTAGGTTTCCCCCACCGCCAGCATGAAGACCAGGATGCCGCCGAACTGGCCCGACGCGACGAAGAAATCGCGGCTGTCCTGGTGCCCGTGGCCACGCCGCGAGAACAGCGCCACCATGATGGACAGCAGAATGACCAGGAAGAAGATGATGCTAGCCATCCTCCCCTCCACGATCGAAAGCCAGCCAGACAACGACCAGGCACAGCGACGTCAGGAAGAACCAGCCGAACAGCCAGCACACGACCAGCGGCACCCCGAAGATCAGCAGACGGCTCGCACTCAGGACGGGCAGCAACAGCACGATCGCGCCGAACGGCACCCCGACCCCCAGCCCGACACGCCAGACATCCCTCATGCTTCCCTCGGTCGTTCGCGGTTTCAGTGCGCTGCCCTCCATGACGATATCGTTCCGGTTCCGGCCATGTCACGCAGGCTCATGCCGCCCCGCATCCACCCGTCAGGCCCGGTCCACAAACAGTCTGCCAGCATGCTCCCCGCCCGCCCATCCCCTTCTCACTCCGCCGCAAGCCCGTGTTGAAGACCGGCGCGCGTGCCACAGGGCCCGACGGTGCAAGGGCCCTCTGGACGCCTGCTCCGTCGACGACGAGAATCCACCCCATCCCGCGCCCGCACACCCCTCGCACAAGGTCCGTTTCCCGATGAAAAGACGCACGCTCCTCGGCCTCTCCGCCGCCCTGCCGATACTGGCGGCCCGCGCGACGCGGGCTGCCGCGGCGCTGGGCGGCAGCGGCCATGTGGGCCCCACCAACCTCATCACCGACGTCGCCGGCCTGACGGTCGGCGAAGCGCATGACACGCGGGTTCGCACCGGGGTCACAATCCTCCTGCCCGACCGGCGGGTGGCCTGCGCGGTGGACGTGCGCGGCGGCGGCCCCGGCACGCGTGAGACCGATGCGCTGACGGCCGGCAATCTCGTGCGCAGCATCGATGCCATCGTGCTGTCCGGCGGCTCGGTCTACGGGCTGGCCTCGGCCGACGGCGTCGCCGCCTGGCTGGGTGCGCGCGGACGCGGCTTTTCCATGACGAAACAACCCGGCGTGCCGCCGTCGCCCATCGTCCCCACCGCGATCCTGTTCGATCTCGCCAATGGCGGCGACAAGAACTGGGGCCTCAACCCGCCCTATCGCGACCTGGCCCTGAAGGCGATGGACCATCCCACCCGCGACATCGCCCTCGGCACGGCCGGCGCGGGATACGGGGCGCAGGCCGGCGCACTCAAGGGCGGGCTCGGTTCCGCCTCGTTCGTCACCGCCGACGGGATGACCGTCGGCGCCCTGGTGGCGGTCAACAGCCTCGGCTCCGTGGTCGTGCCGGGCACGCGCCATTTCTGGGCAGGCGCCTTCGAGATGGGCCGCGAATTCGGCGGGCTGGGTGCCGGCACCGCCCATGTCGATCCCGAGGATTGGGGCCGGGCCAAATTCAACCCGGCAGCCCGCGCCAACACCACCATCGCCTGCATCGCCACCGACGCCGATCTTGATGCCGACGACCTCAAGCGCGTGGCCATGATGGCGCAGGACGGCATGGCCCGCGCCATCCGCCCGGTTCACTCACCCTTCGACGGCGACGTCATTTTCGCACTGTCCACTGGCCGCCGCCCGCTTCCCCCCGGCTCGCGCCCGCTCCATGTGGCGCGGCTGGGCGCCCTGGCGGCCGACACATTGTCCCGCGCCGTGGCGCGCGGCGTGTACGAAGCCACGCTCCCCCCCGGCATGGGCATCCCGACCTGGAAGAACCTGCCGGACTAGGAAACAAGCCGGCAGCCTCCCCCACGGTCACAATCCGAGGTCGCTCAGCGACGGATGGTCATCGGGCCGCCTGCCGGACGGCCAATGGAATTTTCGCTCGTCCTCCCGGATCGCCAGATCGTTGATCGAGGCGATCCGCCGCCGCATCAACCCATCCGCGCCGAATTCCCAGTTCTCGTTCCCATAGGAGCGAAACCACCGGCCGCCCGCATCATGCCATTCATAGGCAAACCGCACCGCCATCCGATCGCCGGCATGGGCCCAGACTTCCTTGATCAACCGGTAATCCAGCTCCCGCTCCCACTTGCGGCGCAGAAACGCTACGATCTCCTCGCGGCCATGGACAAATTCCGCCCGGTTCCGCCACCGGCAATCCGGCGTATAAGCCAGCGACACGCGCTGCGGGTCGCGGCTGTTCCACGCATCCTCGGCAAGCCGCGCCTTCAACCGCGCAGTGTCGTCCGTAAACGGGGGAAATGGGGGAAATGGGGGAAGAGACATCACGTTCCTCTCTACCGGCGCGCAAACCGCCGGAACATATGGGAGGTCATCTGTCCGAACCGGCTGGACAGGCCAGGGGCGATGCGCAGCATCGCATGCCCCCCGACGTCGCGGTCGAAAGCGCCGACATTCGCACGCTTTCGCCAGACATGGATACCCAGCCCGCTTTCCTCCAGCCAGTCATGGAATGACCAGACCATGCCGGCCCGACGCCGCCCGAGCGCATGAATACGCCATAAATCGATCAGGGGAACAAAGAACGGATTGCCCCGTTCGTACGCCCAGATCTCCACCCGGATTCCGGGCTGTTCGCTGGCACCGCGCGCGTGGAAGCCGCCGGTATCGGCAACGATCAGCGTATTGGCGGGCACGGCAACCGCGCGCGGCGCCGGATAGCCCATGGCGGCCAGTGCTTCCTCGTCGACACGGAACGATCCCCGTCCACTCAGACGATCCTCGGAGCGGGCCGCCTCCAGGCTCATCCGCTTTTCCCAGGCCTGCCGTGCCGGGTTCAGCCTGTGCGATCCGGGAACATACACGAACGGACCATGCTCCTCCGCCGTCTCGGTCAGAGTGAACCACGCCTTGACGGTCGGATGGAACGTATCGGCATGAAGCTGAAGCTGCGGATCGGGGACGCCGGTGACGGCATGCGGCAGAATGGTCTGGATATAATAAAGTGGCTCACAGTCCCGGCTGCCGCCCAACCGGATCAACCGCCCCAGTAGCGCCTTCTCCAGCAACTGCCTTACGCCGGGCATACGCGCCAGAACCCTCGGCTCCAGCGCAATGCGGCGGGTTACAGTGTCGCCCTGAATGGTCTCCCGCGCTTCCCCGCGATACTGCCGGACCTCCTCCAGAAGCCGGCCGAACACGGCCGCAGGCAGGAAGTCGCGGATGACGACGAACCCGTCACGGTCGAACTCGGCAACAAGATGGGGCGGAATCCCGCGCTTGAGCCGCCGCCGGCGCCACGCGGCAGCGCGATGGGCCAGGCTCTGGCGCAAGACATGCAGGCCCATCTCATTCAGCCGATGGCTGCCGATCAGGGGGTTATCACGAAAGGATTTCGCGCCGGTGAAAAGCTGAACGACCCAGACGGGACAGGTCAGAATAGCCTTGATTGTCTTATGCATAATATCCGGTCGGCCATAACGGCATGGGAACGCCCCTCATACCGTGAAGTTGCAGCCTCACTGCCTCGCGCAGCATGTGGAAACACGGAATAGCATCATAAGAATACGTTGCAAAATCGTACGACAGGACGATCAAATCGCACAAGAAATCTGTATCCGGACCATCGGGAAGGCACGCCTGCGCAGCCTATATCCCCCTTCGGATCACGCACATACCCTCAGGCACGACGGCAGATCCTCCACCGGCCGGGGCCGGGCAAACAGATAGCCCTGGACCTCGTCGCACCCCATCCCGACAAGAAGCCGATGCTGTTCGTCCGTCTCCACCCCCTCGGCCGTAACGCACAGATCCAGGGAATGGGCGAGGCTGAGCATGGTCTGCGTGATCCTGACGACCTTGTCCTGAGACATCGCCTGGACAAATCCGCAATCGATCTTGATCTTGCTGAACGGAAAGGACCAGAGATATTTCAGCGAGGAATAGCCGGTTCCAAAATCGTCCAGCACCAGCCGGCAGCCGATCTCCACGAGCCTGCGCAGCACGGCTTGATTCGATTTTTCATTTTTCAGGAACGATGTTTCGGTAATCTCGATTTCCAGCCTCTGCGCCGGCAGGCCGCTCTGGCGCAGAATGCTCCGCACCATGTCGGGAAAGGCCGCATCGCCCAGCTGGATCGGCGACACGTTCACCGCCACCCTGATCCCGTCCGGCCATGACGTCGCCTCCCGGCACGCAGCATGCAGAACCCACTGCCCCAGCGCATGGATCAACCCGTTCTGCTCGGCCAGCGCGATGAACTGGTCCGGCATGACCAGCCCACGCACCGGATGATACCAGCGCACCAGGGCCTCGCAACTCCTGACCCGGCGGCCCTCGCGTTCGTAGATCGGCTGGAAATGCAGGGTCAGGGTATCGGTCGCCAGCGCATCGCGCAGTTCCGCGGCCAGGATCGCGGCACTCCTGATTTCCTCGCTCAACGCGGCCTGAAACTGACCGAAGCGGTTCCGCCCCTGGGCCTTGGCGCGATACATCGCCATGTCCGCATGCTGCAACAGGGTCTCCGCACTGTCGGCATCTTCGGGGAAACGGGCGGAACCGATGCTGGCCCCGATCACGATCCGCCTGCCGTCCACCTGATACGGCGCGCTCAGGGCCGCCAGCAGCGGCGCCATCCGACCGTCGATTTCCGACGGCGCGGCAGTATTGGGCCAAAGAATGGCGAATTCATCCCCACCCAGGCGCGCGATCAGGTCCCCGGGCCGGCTATGCTCGCGCAGCCGCCCGGCCACAAGGCGCAGCAGGGCATCCCCCGTGGCATGGCCATGGACATCATTTACGGTCTTGAAATAATCGAGGTCGATATAGAACAGGACACCCTGCCTGTTCCCGCTGCACAACGCCTCCAGCCGCATGCTGAACAGGCGGCGATTGCACAGGTCTGTCACCTTGTCGTAATGGGCCAGCCGCTCAATCTGCCGCTCATTCTCCCGATAGACCGTCACGTCATCGAAAACATACAGGTCCCATAGCGGCCGCCCCGCCTGGTCGGCGATCAGCAGCCGGTTGATGATCAGGTCCCGCCGTTTTCCCTGCGGATCGTCAACCGAACATTCCATGGTCGCCTGCCCGTCATCCGCCGACGCCGCGTCCACCATGCAGGATGCCATGTGGGACGTCCGTTCGGATAGGGCCGAATCGCCGAACCGCTTTGCCGCCCGATTCATCAGAATGACATCCCCATCCACGACGGACCGGACGATCAGCGGTGACGGCACATTCTGCACAATGCGATCGATGAACAATTTGTCGCGCAGGATCTCCTCGTTCGCCTCATGCAGCCTGTCCGTCGCCGTGCGCAGTTCCGACAGCGCCGTCTGCTTGGCGGCATGCGCATGGCGCACCAGGTCGATGGCAGAGCCGACCCCCAGGCAGATCCCGCTTTCGACGACGATAAAACCCAGCAGAAGTTCCGACGGGTTCGCACCCAAAGCCTGGGGCAGGAAGTCGGCCACCAGCACGGCCGCTTCGACGATGGTCGGGCGCGGATCCATCAGCAGCGTGACCGGGCGCCGGTGATAGACCGAATATCCATACTGGCCGGCCATGCGCACATGAAATGTATGCCGGTCGACCAGACCCAGCGGGCGCCCCTCATGGTCGACGATGACAACATACAGCAGGTCGGGATCGTTCTCGAAACATTGCTGGACATCGCCGCCGACGGCCGTTTCGGGCAGGATGGGCACCACGGCCGCGATATCGCGCATCGTCTGCGCCGCCACCGTGCCCTTCGCCAGCATCGTCATCGCGGACTTTCCAAACGCATGCTTAATGAATCATAGCCATCGCGCACATAAAAAATAAGAAAATATAGAGCACTCATATAGTCAATTACGCATATCCGATCTGAACAAGAATTTTTTATTTCGGGCATCATACCATGATCATCGGACCATAACGAAATCCGAACGGATGAAGAATACCCTGTTATATCGCAACTGACGATTTTATTGTCTACTCCCCCGCACCGACAACCGCCGGCCAGGACGCGCGACAGCACCCGTTACGAACCCATCCCTGCCAGATAAACGGCCAGATCGCGCGCCTGCTGCCTGATCTCGGGGATCGCCGTCGTCTCGAACAGGGTCCCGGCCCGCATCGGCCCCATCGCATACAGCATCTGCGAACATGCGCCGGACGCCCCTGCAAGCGCGCCGTGCGCATCGGTCGCCAGCGTCGTCCCCATATCCCCGGGCACCGCAAGCCCGGCCAACGCCAGCATCCGCAGCAAGGGGGATTCGACCCGGCGATAGTCGGTAACGGGCCCAGTGCAATTGATGACGCACGACGCGGCCAGGCTCTCCGTCCCCCGCGACGTCACGATCGTCAGCCGCCCGACAGCTCCCGACATCGCCAGGTCCCGCACATGCCCCCGGCGGATGACCAGAAGCCCCGATCGCCGCTCCCGCTCCACCTGTTCGGCAATCGACGGCGCCATCCGGTGGCGCGCCACGCTCCAGTAATGAAACAGATACCGCCGGAACCGGGCCTTCTCGCCGGCCGGCAGATGCGCCCATAGCGGATTACTCGTCCCACGCAGGCTGTCGACGGCCGCCCGCCACGGCAACCCGTCCCGCACGGCATCGCGGAACACCGCAAGGTAGGCGCGGGCGGTGGGCGTCGTCCCTTCCGGCACCACGGGCAGCGCACAGGGGGCGCAAGGCGCATGGCCCCGGCTCAGCAGCCCGTGCCGGGACACCATGGTGACCGGCCCGCGATGCCCCCTCTCCCGCAGGCGCAGCAGCATGTCCACCGACGTCAACCCGGTCCCGACCAGGACGACCGGCGAATCACGATCGGACGGCAGTGGAAAATCACCCCAAGGATCGCGGTGATACAGGCCCGCCGACAGGGCATCGGCACCGATGCGCGGCAGATCCACCGGCGGAAAATGCCCCAATGCCAGCACGACGCAACCGGCACGAACCGTCTCGCCGTCGGCAAGGACCACCGATGCCGCATCGCCTTCCACCCTCACCCCCACCGCCGCCTGCCGGCAATGGACAGCGCCGGATCGCGCCACAAGGGAATGGAGATAGCGTCCATACACCATGCGTGGTGCGAAGACGCCCGCATCGGCCGCCGGATCGTGCTCCCGCCGCAGCCAGTCCAGAAAATGATCAGGCGCGTCGGGAAAGGCGCTCATGTTCCCCGCGCGAACGTTCAGCAGATGGCCGGGGCTGCGCGTGGCATAGGCAATGCCCAGCCCCAGTTCGGCCCGGGGCTCGATCACCACCAGCTTCGGCGGATTCCCCTGTCGCGCCAGATGGATCGCCGCCAGCGCGCCGCTCGCGCCCCCACCAACGATCGCAACCGTCCCTGCCATGACCCGCCTCCGTCAACCCCGGCGATAGCAACAGGACCGGCCGCGCACGATCGTCTGCATGATATCCTATCCCCAATCCGCTCCAGCCCTTCTTCGCAGATCCGACGACCGCGCGGAAAGGACGGTTCGGGTAACGAATGATAACAGTGACAGATCCCGGCAACGGTGCGGCGCACCATCGCGTCTTCCACTCCCCGCCACCGCCTGCGCCCGGAACACGCATCATTCCCGCCACAGCCTCAAGACATGGGAATCCGCTGTTCCCTGTCTTGACGGATCATGGACACCGACACATGTGGCAGGTGGCGCCGGGCGATGGAGGCAGACCGCCCCACGCCGCTTGCGGGCCATGCGGGAACTCCGGGGTCATCCGCACCGTTTCTCGCATATCCGTCGGAAGGTGGGATCCTCCGACCATGGCCGCGATACATTCTAAGGTCGGATCAGGGCCAGGACTCATGGCCTCGGGGACAGCAACAAGAAAAAAATAAATCCGCCACATTCCAGACCAATGAATCGAAGAATCTTCATTTCGACACATCCGGAACAAAGAACTTTTTACCTGAATTCAGATAGTTTATATAACGTAATATTAACGCTACCATAACGCTTGACATGTTTTTGCCACAAACTGGACATGAAATTAAATTTGACTCTGGTAACCTAAAAGTGATCAAGTCCCCCTGTCCCGAAGCCGACAAACGGAAACCCCTTTTTAAATCACCAACTTGTCGACGAACGCATCGGTCGTGACGCGCCTCCTCAATCCGGAGCGCGTCATGCGGAAGGAGGGTGATATGCCAAACATACGCCAGAAAAACGCAATATTCACAATGGCCATGGCCGGATCATTGATGGTCGCCCTGGCCGGCCACACAGCGCTCGCGCAATCCACGCAGGACGCCCGGCGGGAAGCACTCCGTGTCGCCCCCCATCCGGGCATGATGCCCCATGCGGGCCGGATGTTCCCCGGCCGTTCGCTGGCCGGCGTGCCCGGCTTCCCGCTGCCGACGATCCATACCCAGCAGGCTTACGCGCCGGACGACACGTTCACCGCAAAATGGACGCGGGCCGACGCGCTGCAGATCAAGGCCCATTCCAACCCATCGGTCACGCCGGGGCAGAACTCGCTGCCCGCGCAGCTGATCATGCCTGATATTCCAGCGGATTTCCCGACGATCAACCCGGATGTCTGGGTGTGGGACACCTGGACGCTGATCGACAAGCACGCCAATCAGTTCAGCTATAATGGCTGGGAAGTCATCTTCTGCCTGACGGCGGACAAGAATGCCGGCTATGGCTTCGACGATCGCCACACCCATGCCCGCATCGGCTTCTTCTATCGCCGCGCCGGCATCCCGGCGGCCCGGCGGCCGGCGAACGGCGGCTGGATCTATGGCGGCCTCCTGATCCCCGAGGGTGCGCAGAACCAGGTCTTCGCCGGCACCACCTACACCATCACGGCGGAATGGTCGGGCTCGCTGCGCCTGCTGGACCCGCACGATAACAGGGTCTCACTGTTCTATACCGACATGGCCTTCAACCGCGACGCATCCGGGCAGGATATCACCCCCGCCCAGGCGGTGATCACCCAGAGCCTGGGGCAGATCCATGCCGATTTCAGGCATGTCTGGTTCACCGGCTTCACCACCCACACGCCACTGCTGCGTCCCGATGGCGTGCTGTACCAAAACGGGGCGCAGAACCCGTACTATAATTTCCGCGATCCCTTCACCTTCGAAGATCCGAACCATCCCGGCGTGAACTACATGGTGTTCGAGGGCAATACCGCCAGCCAGCGCGGCACCCCGAACTGCACCGAGGCCGATCTGGGCTACCGCCCGAACGACCCGCACGCCGAAACCGTGCAGCAGGTGCTCGATAGCGGCGCCTATTACCAGGAAGCCGCGATCGGCCTGGCTGTGGCCGAAGATGCCGCGATGTCGAAGTGGAAGTTCCTGACACCCCTGATCTCGGCCAACTGCGTCAACGACCAGACCGAACGTCCCCAGATGTATATAAAGGACGGAAAATACTACATCTTCACCATCAGCCACCGCACGACCTACGCGGCGGGCGTGGATGGGCCGGACGGTGTGTATGGCTTCGTGGGCAAAGGTATCCGCAGCGACTTCCAGCCCATGAACTATGGCAGCGGCCTGGTGCTGGGCAACCCGACGGATCTCAACCAGGCGGCCGGCACCGATTATGACGCCAATCCGCTGCAGAACCCGCGGGCATTCCAGTCCTATTCGCATTATGTGATGCCGGGCGGCCTGGTCGAATCCTTTATCGACACGGTCGAAACCCGTCGCGGCGGCACGCTGTCACCGACGGTCAAGGTGGCAATCCGCGCCGACGCATCGGTGGTCGACCTGCGCTACGGCAATGCCGGGCTGGGCGGCTATGGCGACATCCCCGCCAACCGCGCGGCCATCAACGTCCGTGCCTTCATTCAGGACCTGATCGGCCAGAATATTTCTATCGCGTCGAACACCACCGGCCAGGTCAACAGTTTCGTCAACACGAACCAATGATCCAGGGCCAGGCCGGCCCCCTCCGGGGCAATCCCGGAAGGGGCCGGTCTTCCGGTTCATGAAAATCCTGTCACGGAAGATGAAAAGATCCGATCCCGCAGCCCGCTTCCATCACGCCGTTCGCCATCACGGGCTGGCGGCATGCCTTCTTCTGATCATCCTCTCCCCCGCCCGGGCGCAGGATGCCCCGACGCCCCAATGGCGGCCGGCATTGCATTTCTCACCGACCGAACACTGGATGAACGACCCGAACGGCCCATTCCTGCTCGATGGCACCTATCATCTTTTCTACCAGTACAATCCGGCGGGCACGGTCTGGGGCCCGATGTCATGGGGCCACGCGACCAGCACCGACCTGCTGCACTGGCATGAGCAGGGCGTGGCCATCCCCTCCACGCCGGCCGAGGACATCTTTTCCGGCGCAATGGTCTACGACGGCAGCAACCGGTCGGGACTGGGCAGCGCCTCGGCACCGCCGCTGCTGGCATTTCATACCTCCGTCTTCCACGGCAATCCCGCCCACCCGGACGGCACGCAGGCCCAGTCCCTCTCCTACAGTCTCGATCGCGGTGCGCACTGGCAATCCTACGCTCACAACCCGATCCTGACCCTGCAACCGGACTCCCGGCAATTCCGCGATCCATCGGTGGTGTGGTATCCGCAGGGCCAGTGCTGGCTCATGACGACAGTCGTCGCCGACGCCCAACTGGTGAAGCTGTACCGCTCGACCGACCTGCTGCACTGGTCGTTCCTGAGCGATTTCCAACCGTCCGGCTATCGCAAGCCGGGCATGTTGTGGGAAATGCCGCTCCTCGTCCCGCTGCCGCTGGACGGCAACCCGCACGATACACGCTGGGTCATGATCGTCAGCGTCAATCCCTGGAGCATCGCCGGCGGATCGGGCGTGCAATATTTCGTCGGGCGGTTCGACGGCACCCGCTTCATCCCCGACGCCCTGCCCCCCGAAGGCGCCGACCCCTCCGCCTATGACTGGCTGGATCACGGCGCCGACCAGTATGCACCCATCCGCTTCGCCAATACCGGCACAAGGCCACCGCTGCTGATCGCGTGGATGAACAACTGGGACTACGCCGACACGCTCCCCACCGCGCCTTGGCGCGGACAGATGACGCTACCGGTTCAACTGGCACTCAAAACGGTCGACGGGCGCCCCGCCCTGGTCCAGGCGCCGGCCCCGCAGTACGACGACCTGGTGCGCCGGCAAGGCATCGCCGCATTCGCCGACCGGGACGTCGGCCCCGGCCAGACCTGGCGTGCACCGCTGGGCGGCCCCGTGCTCGATATCCGCGTCACCCTGCGGCGCGGCGACGCGGCCCATGCCGGCATCGTGGTGCGACAGACCCCGGACGGACGGACAGGAACCGTCATCAGCTACGATTTCTTGTCGGGAAACCTGACGCTCGATCGCAGCCGGTCCGGCCAGGTCGGGTTTTCCCCCCGCTTCAGCCTCGCCCATATCGCCCACCTGCCCACGCCGGGCGGCACGGTGTCGCTGCACCTGGTGATCGACCGCAATTCGGTCGAACTCTTTGCCAATGGCGGAGCATTGCGCATGACCGACCTGGTATTCCCCCCACCGGGCAGCGACGGCGTGTCCCTGTTTTCCGACGGCGGCCACACGCGATTCACCGAAATCCGCATTTCGGCCCCCGCCCGATGACCGCCCACCCGTCATGGCTGGAACAGGCGCCGCGCCCAGGCCAGCACCAGCGCCTGATAGGATTCGTTCAGGATCACGGTATGAGAATGATAATTGCCCACCGCCCGCATCAGGTCGCCGCGCGTTTCGTTCAGATACACACGCATGATCGCACCCGCCGCGCTGATATTGTAGCAGGGCTGCTCCAGCAGGTTGCGATAGACGATCTGCGGGGCAACATGGGTGAAACGGGCGATCGGACCAATCCAGCGCGTATTGACCTGCATGATGCCCAGATCGTCCGTGCCGTTCGCATTATGATGCACCAGCCCGTTCCGTCCGTCCTCCACCGCCTGGATCGACGGCAGGATGCGCGGGGGCAGATGGTACAGCGACGCCGCGAACACCATGCAGCCGACATATGCAATCGCCATGGCGGGGTCCGCCCCTTCCATTCCGGATGCCGGCCCTGATGCGGCGTCTCCGTTCCATATCACAGCAAGGCGGGGTCAAGATGCCGAAATCCGCTCACACGTCCCCATCCCGTAGCGATGGGGGCTTCACCCTTCTGGAATTGCTGGTGGTGATCGCCATCCTCGGCCTGCTGATCGGACTGGTCGCACCCGCGGCACTCCGCCAGTTGGGCGGCGCGCGCAATTCGGTCGCCCACCAGTCGATCCAGCGACTGGGCGAGGTGCTGGATCTCTACCGGCTCGACATGGGCAGCTACCCCAGCACCGAAGACGGGCTGCACGCCCTGGTCGCCCGACCGGCCGGCGCCGAGTCCTGGAACGGCCCCTACGTCAGGGACGGCACCGATCCACTCGATCCCTGGCATCACCCCTATATCTATCGCAATCCCTCCGACCGGCCGGGGCACGACTACGATTTGTGCTCGGCCGGCGCCAGCGGCAACGCCGCCGACCGGGCAACGATGATCTGCAATCCCTGACCCCGGCGATGCTGTTCTCCCCCGCCCTCCCCCTCATACTGGCGCCTTTCATCGGGTCGTTCCTCGGCGTGCTGGCCTGGCGCCTGCCCCGCGCCGAACCCGTTATCCTGGCACGCTCGGCCTGCCCATGCTGCGCAACCGGACTGACGGCCCGGGAACTGGTACCCCTGGCCAGCTATCTGGCGCAGAAGGGCCGTTGCCGCACCTGCCACGCTCCGATCGATCCCTTCCATCCCGCCATGGAAATCCTCGCCCTGACGGTCGCGGCCCTCACAGTGCTGGCAACCGCCCGCGACGGGGCCACAGGGCCCCTCGCAGCCGCAACGGCCTGGCGCGGCTGCCTGTTCGGATGGTGGCTGCTGGTCCTGGCGGCAATCGACCTGAAGAGCTTCCGCCTGCCGGACATCCTGACCCTGCCCCTGACGGCGGCCGGCCTGATCCTGGCCGCGACGGACGGATGGCCCCTATTTCTGGCCCACGCCATTGCAGCCCTGCTCGCATATGCCGCCTTCACCGGCCTCGCATTGTCCTACCGCCGCCTGCGCGGACATGACGGGCTGGGGCTGGGCGACGCCAAGCTGCTGGCGGCCGGCGGCGCATGGCTTGGGCCGGCCGCCCTGCCGATGGCGGTGTGCGCGGCAGCCCTTCTGACCCTCGGCGCCACCCTCGTCATCACGCGCGGCCGGATCGACCGCGCCACGCCAATCCCCTTCGGCCCCGGCCTCGCCGCCGCGCTGTGGGGAACCTGGCTGTGGCAGACGGCTTACCAACTCCATGGATAGGCCCATCGAAACCGAAGCGCCCCCAATGGCCACGCAGATCGATGCCCTGGCCGACCTGCTGGTCGCACACGGGCGCTGCGACCCGCGCGCCGTCGAGCGCGCGCGCCGCGCGGCAGAGCAGAGTGGCGGCCGGCTCGACCAGATCCTGCTGCAACTGGGCCTGGTCTCGGAGCGGGAGATGGCCCAGAGCTACGCCGACCTGCTGCACATCCCCCTGGCCGCGCCCGACCACTACCCCGAGGACCCCGTGCTGGCGGACACACTCGGCCCCCGCTTCCTGCGCGACGCGCACGCGGTGCCGCTGGCCGTGCGCGACGACACCCTGGCGCTGGCGCTGCGCGACCCACTGGATGCGTTCACGCCGGCCGCCGTCGCCGCCGCGACCGGCCTGCGCGTGACCTGCCATGCCGGCGTGCCGATCGAACTGGAAGCCGCGCTCGACCGGCTCTATCCCCGTGCCGAGGAAAACGCTCCCCCGTCCGAGGACCACGAAGCCCCGCTGGAAGACGATGCCGAACGCCTGAAAGACCTGGCCTCCGAGGCCCCCGTCATCCGCCTGGTCAACCAGATCATCGGCCGCGCGGTGGAAACCCACGCCTCCGACATCCATATCGAGCCGTTCGAGGACAGGCTGCGCGTGCGCTACCGCCATGACGGCGTGCTGCACGAGGTCGAAACGCCTCCCGCCCAGCTCATCCCCGCCATCATCTCCCGCATCAAGATCATGGCCCGCCTCGACATCGCCGAACGGCGCCTGCCGCAGGACGGGCGGATCAAGCTGGCCGTGCGGGGGCACGAGATCGATTTCCGCGTCTCCACCATTCCCTCCCTCTACGGCGAGACGGTGGTGCTGCGCGTGCTCGACCGCTCCAGCGTCCGCTTCGACTACGCCACGCTGGGCCTGGCGCCCGAAATCGTCACCCGCATGCGCGCCCTGCTGGCGCAGCCGAATGGCATCGTGCTGGTGACGGGCCCGACCGGCTCGGGCAAGACCACGACGCTCTATACCGGCCTCGCGGACCTCAACGCCGTCACCCGCAAGGTGGTGACGATCGAGGACCCGATCGAATACCAGCTTGACGGCATCAACCAGGTTCAGGTCCGGCCCCAGATCGGGCTGACCTTCGCCACCCTGCTGCGCTCCATCCTGCGCCAGGACCCCGACGTCATCATGGTGGGCGAAATCCGCGACATCGAAACCGCGCAGATCGCGGTGCAGGCAGCCCTCACCGGCCATCTGGTCCTGTCCACCCTGCACACCAATTCGGCCGCCGCCGCCATCATCCGGCTGCGCGACATGGGGGTGGAGGACTATCTGCTGACGGCGGTCCTGCGCGGCGTGCTGGCGCAACGGCTGGTCCGCCGGCTGTGCGACACCTGCAAGACTCCGTACACCCCGCCCCCCGAACTGGTCGAACGGCTCGACCTGCACCGCCTGGCCGGCGGCGCGCCCCTCACCCTCTTCCACGCCGTCGGCTGCCCCCAATGCCGCCATACCGGCTATCGCGGCCGCCAGGCGATCGCCGAACTGCTGGAACCCGACGAGGCGATCGAGCACCTGATCTTCTCGCGCAGCGACCATATGGCGATCGAACGCGCGGCCATCGCCGCCGGCATGGTGCCGATGTTCACCGCCGGCCTGGCGGCCGCCCTGCGCGGCGAGACGACGATCGAAGACGTCACGCGCAGCATCCGCGCCGGCACCTGACGGAGGAAGGCACGCGCATGACCGAATTCGCCTACACCGCCGTCGACCAGCAGGGCACGCTGGTCCGCGGCACGCTGGAAGCCGAGACCGAGGGCGCGGTCCTCGCCGCCCTGCGCCGCCAGGGCCATATCCCGATGCGGATCGGGGCCCCGCCGCACGTCGCCCGGGGGATGCTCGGCCGGGCCATCACCCGGCCCGGCACCGGCCTGCGCCGCGCCGACCTGGCGGCAGTCACGCGCGAACTGGCGGTCATGCTGGGGGCCGGGCAGGATATCGACCGCGCCCTGCGCTTTTTGGCCGAAACCAGCCCCCGCGCCCGGGTACGCACCGTGCTGGAGGGCGTGCGCACGCTGGTCCGCGACGGCCGCGCGCTGCACGTGGCCATGGGCCGCTATCCCGGCAGCTTCCCACGCCTGTATCTCGGCATGATCCGCGCGGCAGAGGCCACCGGCGACCTGGCGCCGACCATGGAACGGCTGGCGGTGCTGCTGGAACGCGAACGGGCCCTGGCCGCGACGGTACAATCGGCGATGATCTACCCCGCCATCCTCACCCTGGCGGCCATCGGCTCGATCGTCTTGCTGCTGACGACGGTCCTGCCCCAGTTCATCCCCCTGTTCGCCCAGAACGGCGTCGCCCTCCCCGCCTCGACGCAGATTCTGATCCAGACCGGGGCCTGGCTGGGCCATTATGGGCTCGCCATCCCGCCCGCCCTGCTGGTGCTGGCCCTGCTGGGCCGCGCCCTGCTCCGCCGCCCGCCCGTCCGGCTGGCGGTCGACCGCCGGCTGCTGTCGCTCCCCGTCGCGGGCCCGCTGATCGGCGAAATCCTGGCCGCCCGCTTCGCCCGCATCCTGGGCACGCTGCTGGAAAACGGCGTGCCGATCCTCACCGCGCTGGCCATCGTCCGCGAGGCCACCACCAACCGCGCCGCCATCGCCGCGATCGACGCGGCAACGCACAGCGCCAAGGCCGGATACGGGCTGGCCGCACCGCTCGAGGCCGCATCGATCTTCCCCCGCCGCATGGTCCACCTGCTGCGACTGGGCGAGGAAACGGCGCAGCTCGGCCCCATGGCACTCCGCGCCGCCGACATTCACGAAGACCAGGCCCGCATCGCCATCCAGCGCCTGGTCGCCCTGCTGGTACCCGCGATCACCATCGTCATGGGCCTGCTGGTCGCCGGAATCGTCTCCTCGCTGCTGCTGGCAATGCTGAGCCTGAACGACCTTGCGCAGTAGACGCCCCGCCCGGCCCGGACAGGCCGGCTTCACCCTCATCGAAATGATCGTGGTCGTCCTGGTCCTCGGCGTGGCCGGCGCGATCCTGATCGCGCGCGGACCGTTTCATTCGGCCGCGCTGGACCTGCGCGGCACGGCGCGGCAGGTCTCGTCGGCAATGCGCGAGGCCCGGATGCAGGCCATCCATTCGGGCACCACCCAACTCTTCACCCTCGACGCCGCACAGCGCGATTACGGGCTGCAACAGGGGCCCCGCCACGCCCTGCCCGCCGGGATATCGGTCGCCGGTCCGGCGCGCTTCGCCTTCTACCCCGACGGCAGCGCGGCCGGCCCCCCGACCGCGCTGGCCGAAGGCGGCCGCCATGTCACGCTGCGGGTCAACTGGCTGACCGGCGCCACCAGTGTGGAGGGGCCATGACCGCCCCCCACCCGTCCGGCCGGCAGGCCGGCTTCACCCTGATCGAGGTCCTGGTCGCCTTCGTCATCGTCACGCTGGCACTGGCGGTCGCCTATCGGGGCATGCTGGACGGCATCGCCGCCACCCGATTGTCCAACCGCACGCAGGAGGCCCTCTCCCGCGCGCAGTCACATCTGGCCGCAGTCGGCCACGGCATGCGGCTGGGCCCGCTGGAACAGGATGGCGACGACGGCAGCAGCTTCCACTGGCATGTCCGGATCGTGCCGGCCGGAACATCCGCCGGACTGGCGCTGTACCAGGTGCAGGTCACCGAATCCTGGCCCGACCCCTCGGCCGGCTCCGGCCGGCGGGCGGTAGACCTGCACACCCTCCGGCTGGGCATGCGCGAGGCCGGTCCATGACCGGCCGCCCCCACCCGCAGGCAGGCTTCACCCTGCTGGAAATCCTGATCGCGCTGATGGTGTTCTCGCTGGTGCTCCTGGTCCTGCAACAGGGGTTCCAGACAGCGACGATGCTGTTCGAACGCCAGCACGGCCTGCTGGCCTCGCAGGCCGAACTGGGCGCGGTCGATCGCCTGCTGCGCGGACTGGTCACGCGCGCCGATCCCGGAGCGGGCCGGGAAGGCCCCCTCTTCGTGGGGCAGGCGCACGGGCTGGTGCTGCGCGGCGCCCTGCCCCTCGCCCTGAACGACCGGCCGGGAGCGCAGGCAGACATCCGCCTGTCGGTCGATGCCCACCATCGCCTGCTGCTGGCCTGGCATCCCTATCGTCATGTGATCGAACCCCCAGCCCCCGCACGGCAGCAAATGCTGCTGACAAACGTTGCGGACCTGGATTGCACCTATTTCTCGAACGGACACTGGAACACGACATGGGACGCCGACCACCTGCCGACCCTGGTGCGCCTCCGCATCCGCTTCCCGGACGGCGACCCCCGGCACTGGCCGGACATCGTCGCATCTCCCCAACTGGACCCGATGCCGCAATAGGCGCCGCCATCATGAAGCACCCCTCATGACGGGCAGGCTGTTGTTCGCCTGGTGGTGGCGACAGATCCGCAGCCTGATCCCGGAACGGATCCGGTCGGCGCAACTCTCGTCACGCCCCCGACTGGTCGCCGCGTGGACCGGGCAATCGCTCACCCTCTCGCTGGAACGGCAAGGCGGCCAGACCAGCCTGGGCACGCTCGGCCAGTCCGAGGCCGGCGATGCCGAGACACAGGCCGCCTGCCAGCCCCTCCTGGCCGGCCGGAGCCACCCGCCCGAAACCATCCTGCGCCTGCCACCCGGAATGATCATGCAGCGCGAAGTAACCCTGCCCGCCGCGACCGAAACCGGCCTCGACGGCGCCCTGGCCTACGAGATGGACCGGCTGACCCCCTTTTCCGCCGACACCATCTTCTACAGCCACACCATCGTCCGGCGCGATGCCGCACCCAATCAGGTGCGCATCCTGCTCTCTCTCGTGCTCCGGACATCCGTCGCCCCGGCCCTGCACATGCTCGCACCGCTCGGCATCCAGCCGGACCGGCTGGAAGACGCAACCCGGTCGATGCACATCCCCCTGAAGACGAACCGGTCGCCCTGGCGCAGCCTGCAAGACCCCCGAACCATGGCGGCGGCCGGCGCCGCCCTGCTGCCGGCCATGGTGATCGTGCTTCTGTTCTGGCGCCAGTCCACCGAACAGGCGGCATTGTCGGCCCGGATCGCGGCGCTGCGCCCAGCGGCGCTGGAGGCCACCATGCTGCGCCGCCAGGCCGAGGATCGCCGGGCCGGCGAAACCATCATCGCCGCCACCCGCCGCCAGTGGGGCGACCCGATGGCCGTGCTTGCCGCAACAACGCAGATGCTGCCCGACACGAGTTTCCTGACCGATCTGAGCCTCCGCCAGGGCCAATTGATCATCAGCGGCCAATCCCCCGAGGCCACGGGCCTGATCCAGGTGCTGAGCCGGACACCGATGTTCCGCAACCCCGCCTTCGTCGCACCGGTCACACGCGTAACGGGCCAGAATGCCAGCGTGTTTTCCATTCGCGCCGATGTCGGACAATGAACGGGCAGGGCATGAACCACGGCACGACCTCCCTGTCGGCACTCACCCGCACCCTGCCGGAAGGCAGGCGCGGACAGGCACTGGCGCTGGCCATGCTGGTGGTCGCGCTGGGGCTGGCATGGCTCCTGGTGCTGGGTCCGGTCTGGACCCGCTATGCCGACCGCGCGCAGGGGCTGGAACTGCAACGCGCCACGCTCGCCCGCATGCAGCGGCTGGCCACGTCCCTGCCCGCGCTGCGACAGGCGGCCACCACCTCCGCGCCCGGCCCATCGCAACTGATCGACGGCACCACCGACGCCGTCGCCAGCGCCAATCTGCAGGACATGCTGCAAAAGATCGCCACCGAAACAGGCAGCGAGATCACGAGCGTCGAGAACGCGGCCCCCACCCCGGCCGGGCGCTACCGGCGCATCGGCCTGCATGTCGTCGCCACTGCGCCATTTCCCATCCTCGTCCGGCTGCTCACCCGGCTGGAACAAGCCACCCCGGCCATCGTGATCGACGGCCTGCACCTGCGCGCGTCGGAGGATACGAACGGCACGTCCGCCATGGATGCCGACATGCTCATCCACGCCTTCCGGCGCACGGACGGCACCCAACCATCCACCCCATCGCGGAACGACACACCATGATCCGCCCCGCATCACGCCCCCGCCGCCTCCTCGCCGTCTGCCTGACGGCGATGACGCTCGGCACCGGCGCACCGACCGCCCACGCCGCCCCTCAGACCACGCAGGACCAGCCCGACACTGCCCAGATCGACGCATGGCAGCAGACGATCCTCGCCCGCCCCCTGTTCAGCCCCACCCGCCGCCCGACCGACCTGCCCGGCGCGGGCGACGCCACCCCCCGCCTGACCGGCATCGTCGTCGGCAATGGCCGCCGGCGCGCCATCTTCATGATCCCGGGCCAGGCTCGCGGCCGGATCGCCGATGTCGGCGATTCCGTCGGCCCATGGCGGATCGTCGCGATCGAAAACGGCGCGATCCGCGTCCAGGACCCGACGGGCGAACACATGATGCGCCCCGACCGCGACCGCCGGACCGACACCCGGCCGGGCGGCTCCGCCCCACCCCGCCCGGAAGAGCAATAACGAGGCCATAGACGATGAATATCCTGATCCGCGCCCTCCACGGCATGACGATTCCGCGCCGCATGCCCGGGGGCACGAAGCGTCGTCGCATGCCGCCCCTCCGGGCCGGTCTCGCCCTGTGCCTGTCGGTCGCCGGCTGCGACAATGGTCCGCCACG
Source organism: Gluconacetobacter takamatsuzukensis (assembly GCF_014174275.1). Classification (GTDB taxonomy): domain Bacteria; phylum Pseudomonadota; class Alphaproteobacteria; order Acetobacterales; family Acetobacteraceae; genus Gluconacetobacter; species Gluconacetobacter takamatsuzukensis. The sequence continues at coordinate 208,131 of NZ_JABEQK010000006.1, forward strand.
GGTCAGGCCCCTCTCCGGCGCATTGCCGCTGGCCAACCCCGCACCCGAATCCCCCGAAGGGCGCATCGGCACGACCGACGCCTCGGGCCAGCCGCAATATAGTTACGGCCGCAACACCCTGCCGTCCCTGCGCGCCCAGGGCTTCGCGGCCGGCGAAGGACAGGTGTCGCTGAATTTCGCCGATACCGACATCCGCGATGCCGCGGCCCAGATCCTGACCGATATCCTGCGCGTAAACTACACGATCGATCCGGCGGTGCACGGAACGGTGACGCTCCATACCTCCGCCCCCCTGACGAACGCGCAGGTGCTGCCGGCCTTGCAGGTCATCCTCGCCCAGGTCCAGGCCGTGCTGCTGCACAATGACGGGCTGTACCGCATCGTCCCCAGCCAGGGCCAGCCGGCCGGCTCCCCACCCGGCGGCCCACAGGCGGGCGTCGCCGGAATGACCGACAATCCCGCACTGGGCGGCAATATTCTGGTCCCGCTGCGCTACGCCGAGGCCGCCAGCCTGACCCGCGCCCTGCAACCCTTCGTCCAGTCCGGCGCCCGCCTCACGCCGGTCGACAGCAGCAACGCGGTCATCGTCAGCGGCGACCCGGCGGCCCGCAATGCGCTGGTCGAGGTCATCCACGCCTTCGACGTCGACTGGCTCAGCAGCCAGTCCTACGCGCTGCTTCCGGTCGAATCGGGAAATGCCAAGGATATGGCGTCGGTCCTGCAAACGGCCCTGCACGGCAGCGGCGGCTCCCTGGCGCAGATCGTGCAGGTCCTGCCCCTCACCCGCGTCAATGCGGTGCTGATCGTGGCGCGCAATACACGCTATATCGACGACGCACGCCGCCTGTTCTCCTTGATCGAACGCAACCGCCGCGCCACGATCCGCTCATGGCACATCTTCTACGTGCAGAACTCCAACGTGAACGACGTCACCTACACGCTGCAACAGGCCTTCACCCCCGACAACGTGACGGCCCTCCCCCCCGGCAGCACGTCGGGCACGGCCTCGCAACTGGCCCAGACCGGCTTCACCGGCGGCATGAGCAACGCCATGGGCAATCTGGGCGGTGGCGGCATGGGCGGCGGCACGGGTGGCCTCGGCGGCAACACCGGCACGACCGGCGGCCTGGGCGCCAACGCCACGACCGGTCTCGCCCAGGGCGGAACCCAGCCGGCGACCCAGGGCGCGGCCGGCGCCGGCCAGCAGGCAGCCCCCTTCAACAATCCCCTGCTGGGCGGCCTGGACAGTTCCGCAAGCGGCGAATCCCGCCCCCAGGGCATGCGGATCATCTCCAACGGCCAGCACAACGCGATCCTCGTCTACGCCACCGACCAGGAAAGCGACAATGTCGAACTGATGCTCAACCGCATCGACATCATGCCGCTCCAGGTGCGGATTGATGCCGTGGTGGCCGAGGTCCAGCTCAACGACGCGCTGCAATACGGCACCCAATTCTTCTTCAAGTCGGGCGGCATCAACGGCGTGCTCAGCACCAACAGCCAGACCATCACCACCGGCACGCTGGCGACCGCGGCATTCAGCCACACCCTGCCCGGCTTCATCATCGGCGGCGCCAGCGGCGGCGGCGCGCCATTCGCCATCGACGCGCTGCAAAACGTCACCACCGTGCACGTCCTGTCCTCGCCGCAATTGATGGTGCAGGACAACCACCCGGCCCGCTTGCAGGTCGGCCAACTGGTCCCGGTCCAGATCGGATCGCAGTCCAGCACCATTGGCACGTCGATCTACAACCAGTTCACCTACCAGCCGACGGGCGTGATCATGGAGGTCACGCCCCATGTCAGCCATGCCGGCCTGGTCACGCTGGACATCGCGCAGGAAGTCAGCTCGGTCAGCAGCACCTCCCCGGTCACGACGACCAGCACCAGCACCAATCCCACCTTCAACGACCGCTCGGTCAGCTCCCGCGTCGTGGTGCAGGACGGGCAGACCGTGGGGCTGGCCGGCCTGATCACCGAGAATTCCAGCCGCGCCAACAGCGGCATTCCATGGCTGAAGAACATCCCCGTCCTGGGTTTCCTCGCCGGCAACCAGAACAACAACCGCCAGCGCACCGAACTGCTCATCCTGATCACCCCCCACGTCATCCATGACGAGCGCGACGCGGTCAGCCTGATGGAAGACCTGCGCGACACCCATCCCAATGCCGCGAACGTGCCCGATGAGCTGACGCCGATGCACACGACCGGCAGCGCCGACCCGATGCGCCCGCTGCGCCAGAAGGTCGGGCTGGACCGGTGACAGGCCGCGTCCCCGCACGGATCGAACGGAACCGCCAGGGCGGCTTCGCCCTGCTGATCGTGCTGTGGACGCTGGTCGGCCTGTCGCTGCTCGTCTCCACCGTCATCGCAACGGCCGATACCGAACTGCGCGCCGTCCGCGCGCTGAGGCTCTCGGCCCAGATGCAGGAAACCGCGAACGGCGCCGTCTGGCAGGCGATCTTTCACGCCCGGGACCGCTCCACCGCACGCTGGGCCCTGGACGGCCGCGCCTACGTCACACAGATGGACGGCATGACCACGACGACCCGGCTGCGCAGCGAGGCCGGCCTCGTCAACCCCAACACCGCGCCGCGCCCCCTGCTGGCCGCCCTGCTGGAGGCATGCGGCGCGACCGCCGGCCAGGCCGCATCGATCGCGGCCAATATGGTGGAATGGCGCAGCAGCGCGCAGGGCGACGTCGCGGCCATGCGCGCCCGCTATCTGGCGGCAGGGCTGACCTACCGCCCGCCACAGGGCGCCTTCCAGACGATGGACGAAATCGGACTGGTCCTCGGCATGAACCCGACCCTGCTGCGCGCCCTCACGCCGCACCTGTCTGTCACCCAGCCCAACGATCCGGATAGCGGGCTGGCCGACCCCACCGTGCGACAGGCCCTGCGCAAGGCAGGCGACGCAACGCCCCCCCCTTCTCGCGACGAGAACCGCCCCACCAGCTTCCAGGCCGACATCACTGTGCAGGACGGCCAGGGCGGCCGCGCCACCCGCCGCGCCATCATCCTGCTCACCCCCGGAGCGCATCTCGGTGCCGCCCTGGCCGACACGGTGCATGTCATGCAGTGGCAGTCGGGCGATTAAATCTCGCACTCGGCGGCCGGCAGGCTCTGATCCATGGTCAGCGACGGCAGCCCTCTGTGCGGCGCACCGACAACCCGCGCCGGATTGCCCACAACGGTCGTGAACGGCGCGACGGGCTTGAGCACGATCGACCCCGCGCCCACCCGGGCCCCCTCGCCGATTTCGATATTGCCCAGCACCTTCGCCCCGGTTCCGATCAGCGCGCCCCGCCGCACCTTGGGGTGCCGGTCGCCGGCCTCCTTGCCGGTTCCCCCCAGCGTGACGTTCTGCAACAGGGCCGCGTCATCCTCGATCACCGCGGTCTCGCCCACCACGATGCCGGTCCCATGGTCGAACATGACCCGCTGCCCCAGCCGCGCGGCCGGATGAATATCCACCGCAAACACTTCCGACGCCCGCCCCTGGAAATAATGCGCCAGCGGACGCCGGTTTTCGTGCCAGAGCCAGTGCGCGACCCGATAGGACTGGATCGCATGAAAGCCCTTGAAGAACAGGAACGGCACCAGAAGCCCGCTGGCGGCCGGATCGCGTTCGCGGATCGAGGCCAGGTCCGCAACCGCCATCTCGACCGCCGGCGGATGGCTGATCTGGAAATCCCGGATCAGTGCAAACAGCGTGGCCTTGCGCACCAGATCGTTGCTGAGCTTGCGCGACAGCAGATAGGCCAGAGCGGTCGCGAAATCCGGCTGGTCGAGAATGCTCGGCCGCGTCAGGTCCCGCAGCACCGGGTCCCGATGGGCGCGCGCCTCCCCCCGAATCAATTCCCACAGACCCGCCGGCGAAACCGAGGGGGCAGCGGCATCGACCGCCGCCGCATCCACCCCGCCCCGCGCGAAATAGGCCCCCAGGCTGGTGATGTCGGCCCCCATCCCCTGTTCCCGCCTCGTCGCCGAAGACGAAACGGATCGCGTCCGCCCCGGCGGACGAACGCGATCCGCCGTTTTCGTCAATATCCCGGATCCGCACCCTGCGGCGTGGAAGCAGATGATTTCGCCTCGGCTTTCTCGGTCACCAGCGCCTCGGTGGTAATCAGCAGGCTGGCGACGGACGACGCATCCTGCAACGCGGTGCGCACCACCTTGGTCGGGTCGATGATACCGGCCGCCACCAGATCCTTGTAGGCACCAAGCTGGGCGTCGAAACCATAGTGATAATCGTCGACCTCCAGAACCTTGCCCGCCACCACGGCCCCATCCTCGCCGGCATTCACCGCGATCTGGCGCAGGGGCGCCTGAAGAGCCCGGCGCACGATCTCGCCGCCGATCCGCTGGTCCTCATTATCGAAATGCAGCCGCGCCACGACCGAGGCCGCCCGTGCCAGCGCCGTGCCGCCACCCGGCACGATCCCCTCTTCCACCGCCGCGCGCGTCGCGTTCAGCGCATCGTCCACCCGGTCCTTGCGCTCCTTCACCTCGATCTCGGTCGAACCGCCGACACGGATGATGGCCACCCCGCCCGCCAGCTTCGCCAGACGCTCCTGCAATTTCTCACGATCGTAGTCCGACGACGTCTCCGCGATCTGCGCGCGGATCTGCGCGACCCGCCCCTTGATGGCGTCCGCCTCGCCCTCGCCATCGACCAGCGTGGTATTGTCCTTGTCGATCACCACCCGGCGCGCCTGCCCCAGTTGCGCCAGCGTCACCGATTCCAGCTTGATGCCCAGATCCTCGCTGATGACCTCGCCCCCGGTCAGGATCGCGATATCTTCCAGGATCGCCTTGCGCCGGTCGCCAAAACCGGGTGCCTTGACCGCCGCGATCTTCAGCCCGCCGCGCAGCTTGTTGACCACCAGCGTCGCCAGCGCCTCGCCTTCCACATCCTCGGCGATGATCAGCAGCGGACGGCCCGACTTGACCACGTTCTCCAGCAACGGCAGCAACGCCTGCAACGAAGACAGCTTCTTCTCGTGGATCAGGATGTAGGGATTTTCCAGATCCGCGATCAGCTTTTCGGTATTGGTCACGAAATAGGGCGAGATATACCCCCGATCGAACTGCAACCCCTCGACCACGTCCAGCTCGGTCTCGAACCCCTTGGCTTCCTCGACGGTAATCACACCGTCCTTGCCCACTTTCTGCACGGCGTCGGAAATGATCCGCCCGATCGCGGCCTCCCCATTGGCCGAAATGGTCGCGACCTGGGCGGTCTCCTCCCTGGTCGCGATCGGGCGGGTACGGGCCCGCAGTTCATCGAGCACGGCGGCAGTGGCATGGTCGATCCCGCGCTTGATATCCTGCGGATTGAACCCCGCCGCCACCGATTTCAGCCCCTCGCGCACGATCGCCTGCGCCAGCACCGTCGCGGTCGTGGTACCATCGCCGGCCAGGTCGTTGGTCTTGCTGGCAACCTCGCGCAGAAGCTGCGCGCCCAGATTCTCGAACCTGTCGGCCAGTTCGATCTCTTTCGCGACCGACACGCCGTCCTTGGTGATGCGCGGCGCGCCGAAGCTCTTCTCGATCACGACATTGCGCCCCTTGGGCCCCAGCGTGACCTTCACCGCGTCGGCCAGGATATCGATGCCGGCCAGAAGCCGCGCCCGGGCATCGCCCGCGAATTTGACGTCTTTCGTAGCCATGATGCTCTCCGAATGTCAGCGTGCGCCGGCAATGATGCCGAACAGGTCCGATTCCTTGACGATCAGAAGATCCTCGCCCCCGATCTTCACTTCAGTACCCGACCATTTTCCAAACAGGACATGATCGCCTTCATGCACACCCGGCGGCACGACCTGCCCGCGTTCGTCGCGCGCCCCCGGCCCCACCGCCACCACAATGGCCTCGACCGGCTTTTCCTGCGCCGAGTCGGGAATGATGATGCCGCCCACCGTCCGTTCGGCAGGGGTAATACGCCGCAGGACCACACGGTCATGCAGAGGACGAAATCCACTCATTGTCTCAAACCTTCCGGCGATTTCTCGTTTACCGCGCCTGGGCCAGGCTGTCCGCGTGGGCACGGCGAAACTGCCACACCACCTGCCGCGTCAGTTCGTCCGGCTCCGCCAGCACGCGGTTATGCAGGGGGCGCACACTGTCATGCGCGGCATAGAAGCGCCGCGTCTTGCGGTCGGCCTCCACGATCAGCGCACCCAGAAACGTACCCTCTATTTCGACGATCCGTGATTCAAACATTGCCTGCTGCCTTGTCGTTCCGCTTGCGCGGGTCCGCCGGCAGCATTCACCGCCGACACGTTATCGGGCGGGCGCCGGCTCCCTGTGGCCGGACCATCCCGCGCTACATCGATCGGTGCGACACATTCGCGCATTCATAAGGGTCATCGGACTCCATACCCCTGATGATCACGCCATATCTCAATGGCGACACGGGGGACGATACAGCCCCCTCGATGCCCGTCAAGATTAAAACAACATATGTTCGTGTTATGATTCATATTACGATTATTCACGTTATTAATGCGCACATCGCAACGTAAACCATATCAATATATTGTTTTAAATATATATTTTTCAAACTACCACCCCAGGCTCCAGCCCGGACGACAGCCTGCTTTCAGCCAGTTCGCCCGGTACGGTTGCACCAGACGCATCCCGGCGGCCCCTTATAATACCAAATTCAACGTTGAATGTTCGATATAACGATATAAGCTCGTTATCGAGCGCCCCGCATGTCGGGGCCTGGTTGGAAGGATACCGGCATCATGAGCATCCATCTCGGCGACGTCGCGCCCGATTTCGAGCAGGAGACGACCATCGGCCCCATCCGCTTTCATGAGTGGCTGGGAGAATCCTGGGGTATCCTGTTCAGCCATCCCAAGGATTTCACGCCGGTCTGCACGACCGAGCTCGGGGCCGTCGCCAAGCTCGCCCCGGAATGGGCGAAGCGCAACACCAAAGTCATCGGCCTGTCCGTCGACCCCGTCGGCAGCCACGCCGAATGGGCGGCCGATATTGCCGAAACCCAGGGCGCAACGGTCAATTTTCCGATTATCGCCGACGCCGACGGCAAGGTCGCAGCCCTCTACGACATGATCCACCCGGCGGCAGACCCCAAGGTCACGGTGCGCACGGTCTTCATCATCGACCCCGCGAAGAAGGTCCGGTTGACCCTCACCTACCCGCCCTCGGCCGGGCGCAATTTCGACGAAGTCCTGCGCGTGCTGGACAGCCTGCAACTGACGGACCGCCACAAGGTGACCACCCCCGCCAACTGGCACGAGGGCGACGACGTCATCATTGCCCCCTCGGTCAGTGATGAGCAGGCCCGCACCCTCTTCCCCAATGGCTGGAAGACCCTGCGCCCCTATCTGCGCCTGGTTGCCCAGCCCCGCTGAACAGGAGATCCGACGATGACGCTGTTCCCCGGATGGCAGGCCCCCGATTTCACGGCAGAGACGAATGCGGGCCCGATTCACTTCCATGCCTGGCAGCAGGGAAGCTGGGGCATCGTCATCACCCACCCGGCCGATTACGACCTGGACGGGTTGCGCCGCGCCGGCGCATGGGCGCTCTCCCGCTCCCAACCGGTGCGTCTGCTCGGCCTGTCACCCGCTCACGACGATGACAGCCCGTACGGCCCGGGCTTCACGATGGTCACGCAACAGGATGCAACCCGCGTCGCCCGCGCCTGGCAGGGCGTGACGGTCGATATCGGCGATATCATTCCAGAAGCACCGACCGCGGAACGCGCGGTATACATCATCGGTCCCGACCTGACGATCCGCACCACGCTGTCCCACCCGCCGGCACGCGGCCGGCAATTTACCGACATCATCCAGACCGCCGAGGCACTCGGCCTGGAAGACATCCCCCTCCGCCCCGTCCGGGCGGCCTGACAGGAAAAGCGCGCGGGCGCCCCCCACGCGCTTTCCCGACCCCCTTCCCCACAACGCCCGGCGCTGCGGAGAAAGGATCCAGCCTCAGAACTCCGCGCGGATCGATCCGAAGAACTGGCGCGGCGCCCCCAGCAGAAACGACTGGGCATCGCCCGACAGCGGAAAGCCGTTTTCGCCCATCGTCGAAACGTAGAACTGGTTGGTCAGGTTGTAGACGTTGAAATCCAGTTCCAGGTTCTGCATGAAGCCGAGCGAATGGGCATATTTCCCCATATTGCCGAACTTGTAGCGCATGCTGAAATTCGCCAGCCAGTAGGACGGCACTTTCGTATCGCCGGTATAGCTCAGATTACGCTGCGACATGTAGGACGCATCGATACTCGTATCGAAGCCCTTGTAGGCATAGCTGAGGCTGGATTTATACATCAGGCGCGGATAGGCGACGACCTGCGATCCCTTGGAATAATACGTGACGCCCTGGGTCGTGACATTGTCGTCGTATGTCGAATGATTCCAGCTGATACTGTTATACAGGGAGAGACCCCGCATCAGCCGCAGGGTCAGGCCGGCATCCACGCCATTCATCGTAATGCCGCCGACATTCAGCACCGTGGAGACCGGGTTCACGATGCTGCCGGACGTGATCTGCTGAAGGCGGTTGAAGAAGTCCGTGTGATAGGCATGCAGGGTCGCATCCATGAAATGGTCCGAATAGCGATACCCGACCGCATAGGCCCAGTCGCTTTCCGGCTTCAGGCTCGGCCGCGCATAATCGAACGCGGCCTGCGTCACCGCGAAGGGTGACGAGACGGTCTTGAACTGGCCCTGCGGATAGGCATGCACGTTCTCGGCGACATCGAAATAGAGTTCGTGATGCGTCAGGAAATGCCAGTCGCCGCTGATATGGGGCAGGAAGGCCCTGGCCGTCGTCAGCGTCCCCGCCGCCTCGGCGCCCGGCCCGTAATAGGCGGTATTGTAATAGCCATCCCCGGCGCGCGAGGTATTCAGCAGCGACTTGAAACCGAAATGCAGGGCAACGTTGGGCAGTGGATTGTAGGTATCCTGCACGAACGCCGTAAAGGTGTTGGTATTGGTGATCTGGCCGAACAGCTGCATGAACGGCGTCAGTTTCGTGAAATCGCCCAGCGTATTGACCGGCGTGCCCTGGATGACCCCATTGACCACCAGCGGCTGCTCATAGGCATACATGGTCGAAACGAACTTGTTGTTTTCGTACCAGACGCCGCCCTCGATATGGTTGTGCGCGACGTCATACTGCACCGACGACAGCACACCGAAACGCTGGATGCTCGGCTCCTTGACCTGCTCGAACATCGGCGCACCGTTCGGAGACGGATAGAACGGGTTGCTCCAGGTATTGTATTGCTGGCTGCCATGACCATAGAAGCTGGTCTTCCACCGCACCCGGTCGGTCAGGCGGAAATCGCCCGTCAGGCCGCCGAACAGATCGGTCGAGGCGGACGCACCATCGTAATAGGCAGCATCGGCCTTGTCGCTGATTCCGTTCAGATAGCTCGGATAATTGCCAAGCGCCGCAGCATACGACGCCAGATAGCCGCTGGCCTTCCCGTTATAATAGTTGTCGATATAGTTTCCGCCGTGCTTCCAGATATCCAGCGAGTAATCCTGGTAGTTATACTGCATGTACTGGCTGAAATCGAAAAACGCCGAGATCCTGCTATCCTCGCCGATCGGCTGGAGCAGCTTGGCGTTCACCTGCTGGAAGAACTGATTGCCGCCCGCCTTCCACTTGTCGGTGTTGTTGCGCATGTAGGACACATAGAATTTCGTGCCCGTATGGTTCAGCTCACCGCTGTCGAGGCGGACGAAGGTATGAAACAGGTTGTTGCTGCCGAAGGTCTGCGCAACCGTGGCACCATATTTCTTCTTCGGGTCGGAGGAATGATATTCGATCGACCCGCCCAGATTGTTCGTGCTGGCCACCGATTCGGCGCCCGCACCGGTCGAGACGTCCAGCCGGCCGACATTCTCCGAACTGATGGCCTGGATCGGATTCAGGCCGTTATAGTTGCGATAGGCCAGCTCACCCAGCGGAATATCGTCCAGCGTCGTGCTGATCTGGTTTTGCAGGAAGCCGTGCATATAGATCTGGGTCGACCAGGTATCCACACCCTGCGGATCGTCGGCCTGGAACATCACGCCGGGCTGCTGCGCCAGCACCTTCAGCGGGTTGGTGCCCGCCACGGCACGCGCGATCGCGCTCGCCCCGACCGTGATCATCGTGCCATGGGCGCGGCGCTGGGCCGAAATGGCGATATCCTCACCCTGCGACGGAACCTGGAGCGCGGCCCGCGTCGCCGCCGCATGCGCCGCCCCACCGGCCGGCACGGCGGCCGCTGGCGCCGCGCCCACCAGCCCGGGCTTTGCCTCCTTCGCAACCTTGGCCGTCTTCTTGTGATGCGGAGCCGTGGCCGAAGCCGCCCGCGCCCCATGGCCGACCGACAGCGCGGAGACCATCACAGTCGAAGAAAAAAGCATCGAGGCGAGGCGCACACCGTTATTTTTTGAAAGTCGTCGCATTCTGCTGAAGACTCCAGGATCATTGTTCGTGACGCGGATCGGGCACCGACCGGAATAATGTTACATTTTAGCAATGAACAGTCAACAAGAAATGCGACCGGCGCACGCCCGGTAACGACCACCTCAATACGTTGTTTATATTGATTAAGTCACCCGACGCAGAGGACCATCCAGACATATATTGACATAAATGCCGCAGATTACGCCTCTCTGCTTCACTTCCATTCGCACAGCGAGGCTAGGCGACTGCAAAGCGCCGTTCATGAATGGATGCGACACACATCATTTCGAATCTGACACGACATATGCCGTCCGGCCGGAGCGCACAATGCGCCCCGCATGGCCTCGTCCCCGATTACCATCCTGCCGGCGCCGGCACCCGCTCCCCGCCTCCCGCATGCCCCGCCGGGGCGATACGGGCCCGACGCCACGCCTATCGCGCGTCGTCCGCCGGAACAGGGACAAGATCGGCCACCGGTTCCTCGAACAGCGTATATCCATCCCGCCCCGCCGCCTTGGTCGCGTACAGGGCGGTATCGGCGCGATGGATCAGGTCGTCGGCGGTAATGCGTTCCATCCCGGTCATCACGGCGCCGATGCTGGCCGTGACCGACCGCGTGACACCGGCGAAGCAATAGGGCGCACGCAACGCGTCGCAGATCGTCACGCACAGCGCACGCAGTTCCTCGGGGGAAAACCGCCCGGGCACGAATGCCGCGAATTCGTCCCCGCCGAACCGCCCCACACAACCGCCACGCCATGTCACCAGATCGCGCAGCCGGATACTGAATGCCTTCAGGAACGCATCCCCCGCCTGGTGCCCCAGACTGTCATTGACCCCCTTGAAATCGTCAATGTCGATAAAGAAGACCACACCGGGCTGCGACCATTCCACGACCGACTTCAGAACCGCCTCGAATTTCTGGCGGTTCATGGCCGATGTCAGCCTGTCATGCGTCGCGGCATATTCCAGGTTGGCCTTCATCAGCAGCAACCGGCGGGTATCACGCCGCTTCTCGCCCACCGCGTTGTTGATCGGCAGCACGACCAGCAGCAGCGAGAACAGATAAGGCTGCATCATGCCCTCGCGCATCAGGCTGCCGTCGGGCGACAATCTGGCGATCGGCCCCAATCCACGCGCCGTCAGCGCCGAGGCAAAGGCGGACACGAAGAAGACCACCGTCAGGCTCCACGCCGGGCGGGCATGGAAGGCCAGCATCGCCAGCGCCGGATAGAGGAACAGAAACAGCGGCGAACGCGCCCAGGCAAAGCTGAGGATGGTCAGCACCACGCAGGACAGAAGCAGGAAGACATTCTCTTTCTCGACCTGCCGCCTCACCCGCCCCGGGCGGGTATAGCGCAGCAGGTTCAGCACGGCGGGCGTGGCCAGCAGCAGCCCCAGCGCGTCGCACAGAACCCATTGTATCCATTCACGGAGTGGCGGCGTGACGTCGTCCAGCACCAGATATTCGATGGCCACGCCGATCCCCGCCTCGATGGCGGCCGACAGAAGCGCGATGACGGTAAACACCGCAAACCGGCGCGAACGCGTCAGATCGATGGTCGCCCCGCAGAATCGCCGCGTCATCGGGGCTGCCAGCAGCACCTGCACGATATTGAGCGAGCACGCCAGAAAGCTCTCGGGTGGCGAGAGGGCGTCGGCGATCTTGTTGATCCCGAAATTGATCGCCAGACAGGCAGCCAGCACGCCCACCGCCAGGCGGGGACGCAAGGTCAGCAGCGCGACCAGCATCGCCGCGTTCGGCGGCCAGAAAGAGGCATAGCCGAATTCGTCGGTGAAGAAGAAGCGGGAGATCAGACAGCTCAGGCCAAAGACCCCGACCAGCATCGCGGCCGTGCCGAATCCTCGCTTCATTTCTGCCGAACGATATGGTCTCCAGCCCAATCAAGCCCCCTCGCGCAGCGTGTCCTGTACGACAAGTACCGCGATAACCGTCAACAGCAAACGCTCTATCCAGCCCATGCCCGCTCCAGCGGATCGACTGGCGATGACAGGGGCTTACGTTCTTTTATGACGGAATCAAAACGTTCAGCGCGCGTCCGTAATGTACCATCTTCACGATGATGACAGGCTCCGGACCTCTTGGAAGAACAATGGAATAGCCCCATCGTTCCCCGCAGGAACACGAACGCTCGCGGTCCGTGCCTCTCATGCCTTTCCTTGTGTTAGATAAATTTCCAATAGCTGTCCAGAAGACAGATGATCCAGACATTATTTGAAGAATGAACAGGCCGCGCGCGCCACGCCGCACAGGCCTCACGGCCCGCATCGGCCGCCCGGGGGCACCCTGGACAAGAGCGGAGCCACCGGCACAGGCACCCCGCGCGGGATCGCCCCGCGGCGCCTGCCGGGTCGGCCTGTCAGACGGTCGGCCCCGTCCTGCCGCCGATAGCCGGATCGGTCCGGCTGGGCCGCCCGGTCTCGCGATGGCCGGCAAGCCGCACGACGCGCCGGGCGCCATCGTCCAGCCCAACCGTCAGGTCATACCAATGATCGCTGGCCCCGATCCCGATCGTGACATCGACCGAACGTCCGGGCGGCACCACGACTTCCCGCCGCTCCCCGCCATAGCCATCCGCGATCACGACCCGGCGCGCGCTATCGGCGCCATGGCCCAGCCGCAGCACGACCGCATCGGTGGACCCGCCCGCCCGCAGGGCCACCGCGAACCCGGGAGAGGCCGCAAAGCGCCGGTAGAAGCCGTTTGGCCCATGCACCGTCATCGCCCCGGCGATCGCCACCGCCTGGCTGTCCCCGGCCCCCACCGTATAATGGCGCACGCCCTGCCCGTCGCGCACCCGGAACACGGCCCCCTGCGTGCCGGCGCAGCCCAGCCGCAGCGTCCCCTCCGCGTCCAGGTCGGCATGCAGGTCGTAGGGCAGCGGCCGCGCCGGGCGCTGCCCCTCTTCCTGGCGGGGAAGGGACTGCCGGTCGGGGATCACCGGCGGCGGCAGGCGGCACGAGGCTCGCGTCCGGCCCGGATAGTCCGCGGTATCCGGCAGGCTCGCCGGCCAGGGCGCCTCCCGGCGCGTGAAATCGAAGGCCGAGGTCAGGTCGCCGCAGACCGCCCGGCGCCAGGGCGTGATGTTCGGCGCCGCGACCCCGAACCGCGCCTCCAGAAAGCGCAGGACCGAAGTATGGTCGAAAACCTGCGAATTGACCCAGCCTCCCGTGCTCCACGGCGATATCAGCAGGGCCGGCACCCGCGGGCCCAGCCCGACCGGCTCGCCGCCATACACCTCGCCCGTCACCGACACCGTGCTGCCCCCGCGTCCGGTCTCCAGGGCCGGCACCGGCGGCGGCACATGGTCGAAGAACCCGTCATTTTCATCGTAATTCAGGATAAAGACCGTCTTCGCCCAGGTCTCCGGATGCCGCACGAACACATCCATCAGGCGCGAGATCAGGAATTCCCCATAGCCCGGCGGCGCATCGGGATGTTCCGACAGGGCGGTGGGCGGCACGATCCACGAGACCGCCGGCAGACGGCCGCTCGCCACATCCCGCTCGAAGGCCGCGACAAGATACCGGCCATCCGAATGGTTCATGTTCGCGCGGCTGGACCCGGCAACGATGCGCCGCGCGCGCTGATACTCCCAGGATCGCCGGTCCACGCCACGGAACGCGGCGAACGAGGCCAGCGGGTTGTCGCCGAAATTGTCGTATTCCTGATAGACCCGCCACGAGACCCCGGCAGCCTGCAACCGTTCGGGATAGGTCCCCCAGCGGAACGGCGCGAACGACGCCCGGTCATGCGCCATGTCGGCGGTCCAGTTGCCGTCATCGACATTCTCGACGGCCTGCCGCCCCTGGTCGCCGACGGCCAGCCCGTTGGTGCCGGTGAAGAAATACAGCCGGTTCGGATTGGTCGGGCCGAAGATCGAGGCATGATACGCGTCGCAGATCGTAAACGCGTCGGCCAGCGCGTAATAATACGGAATCTCCGCGCGCGTGAAATGGCCCATCGTCATGGCCGTCTTGCGCGGTATCCAGATATTCCAGTCGTCCCACGCCGCCTGCGTGCCTTTCCAGCCATGATCGAGGCTCGCCAGGCACGCGCTGGACGTATGGTCGGTATCGAAGCGGAACGGCAGCACCCGCCCGCCCTTCCCGTCCGGCTGCGCAAAGACCGGACTCCCGTCCGGCAGGCGCTCGGCCCTGGGGTCGCCATAGCCGCGCACCCCGTTCAGGCAGCCGAAATAATGATCGAACGACCGGTTCTCCTGCATCAGGATCACCACATGCGCCACGTCCGCAAGCGTGCCTGTCACGCGATGCGGCGGAATGGCCATGGCCCGGCGCAGATTGTCAGGCAACACCCCCCCGGCCGCCAGCCCGGCGCTCCATTGCAGAAAGCGCCGGCGTCCGGGGGCGGCACGCATCGAACCGGTCAGAAATGCTTGCGCAGGGTAAAGAACACCATGCGCGGCGAGCCCGATTGCAGCGTGGCGAAGGTGTGCGTCGGATCGGAGAATACGAACCCGTTGGTCCCGACCGAGGCGACATAGTGCTTGTCGAACAGGTTGCTCACGTTCACCTGTGCATCCACGCCGCGCAGCACCCAGTTGTTGCTGTGGAAGCGATAGCCCACATTGAGGTTGAAGATATCATTCGGCGCCACCCAGGCATCGTTCTCATAGGTATAGGTGCGCCGGCCCTGGTACTGCATGTTGATGTTGCCCCAGATCGAGCCGTCATCGTACCCAAGCTGCACATTGGCCAGGTTGCGCGGCATGGCCACCACATCCTTGCCCTGGGTGTAGTAGGTCGTCCCGCCGCTGGTGACGTTGTCGTTATATTTCGAATCGTTGAAGGCATAGGAGGCATAGATCGACCAGTTGGGGGCAAACTGGTAGTTGAAGGCCACGTCGACGCCGCGCGCCGTCACCCCGCCGACATTGGCCAGCGCCGCGGCATTGCCCTGCACGCCGGTTCCCTGCGTGATGGTCAGCAGGCGGTTCTCGAACTCGACATAATAGCCGGTGACCGATGCCTGGATATTATGGTCGTGATAGCGGTAGCCGACTTCCTCGGAATAGGACATTTCCGGCTTCAGCTTGTTCCGGATCGCCTCATACCCCGCGATCGTCGTGGCGAACGGGCTGGTCGCCCCGGTGTTCGAATTGTCGAAGGCCGCCATGTTGCGCGCGAAATCGGCGAAGACCTCGTTATGCGCATTGACGCGGTAATTCATCCCGATCTGCGGCAGGAAGCCATTGCTCGACTCGATCGAGCCCGACGGATAGCCGTCGGCCCCCTTCACGCCCAGGATGTTGCTGCCGATCTGGCGCGCATTATTGTCCACGATCAGCGACCGGAAGCCGTAATTCAGCTTCAGCGCCGGCGTGATCTGCCACGTATCCTGCAGATGGACCTGATAGGTCTTGGTATTGAACGCACCCTGCCACTGGGTGGCGAACCAGTTGTTCTTGTACCAGTACGTGCTGTCCGGCGTTCCCTCCAGCCCCAGCGGATAGAAGCGCCGCGCCTGTTCGAAATCGTTGTTCTCGAACCAGAACCCGCCTTCGATCGTGTGATGCCCCACCTTGTAGGTCAGCCCGCCGAGAAAGCCCTCGCGATGGATATCGTACTCGGTCGTCCGCACCGAAAGCGGCGCTCCGCCCAGTGCCGCCGGCGTCGCCTGGTACGGCGTGGCCCAAACGCCTTCGCCGCTGTTGGTATGACCATAGACCGACGCAAAGCCCTTGAGCCGGTCGGTTATGTCGAAATCCAGCCGCCCATAGCCCATCGCATCCTGGCGCAGCCCGGCCGCGTTGTAATAGACGAAGTCCGGATAGCTGCCGTAATTGGTGTTGCCGATTCCCGCCGGATAGGGCGTGCCGTTCTGGTAGGCATAGCCGATCTGCTTGGCCAGGTTGTAATTGCCGGTAATGTTGTCGACCCGGTATCCATATTTCGCGATCGTCGCCAGCGACAGGTCCTGATAGTCGTTTTCCTGCCGCAGCGACCAGTCCCCGAACAGGGTCAGCTTCACATGCTCGCCCAGCGGCTGGACGAACTTGGCGTTGGCCTGTTGCTGGCGCTGGATGCCGTCGCCCTTCCACTTGTTGGCGTCCTGATAGTCGTAGGAGACATAGAACTTTCCGCCCCCGGGCAGCACGCCGCTATTGACGCGCATGAAGGTGCGCCACGTCCCCGACGACCCGACCGTTCCCGCCACATCCACGCCGAACTTGCCGGTCGGGTCGATCGAGGTGAATTCCAGCGCACCGCCCAGATTGTTCGAAGCCGCGACACCCACCGACCCCGCACCCTGGGTCAGGGTCGCGCGCCCGTTATTCTCGGTCTGTAGCGCACGGCCGATCGACAGCCCGTTATCGTTGCCATAGGCCAGATTGCCCAGCGGCACCCCGTCCATCGTAAAGCCCAGCCGGCTCTGGTCGAATCCGCGAATGATGATCTGCTGCGACCATTCGTACGACCCCAGCGGGTCGGACGAGGTGAACATGACACCCGGCAGTTTTGAAAGTGCCTTGAAGGGGCTGGTGCCCGGCACATATTGCTGGATCGCCAGATGCGACACGGTCTGCGTCTCGCGCGCGGCCCCGGCCCCCAGCACCATGATCGCCTCGCTCCCGCTCGCGACATGCACCGCCGGCGCCGGCACGGCGGCCGGGCGCGCCACATAGGCGGGGCCGGCCGCGACCGGCGCGGCCTTGGCCTGCGCGGGCACCGCTTGCGTCTGCGTCGCCTGCGTGTGCGACGGCTTGCGAACCTTGTGCTTCTGGCTCGCGGTGGCGGCAATCGCCCCCTGATGGATCATGACGGCGGTAAGGCAGGTGGTCACGAAAAGGGCCGCGCTCTTGTTCATATCGCTCCGTCCTGCTGGCTGTGCGTCGCCATGACGCCGCTCCCGGTTATGGCCGCCTTAATATGATCGGCGTCCCGTCAGGTCTCGTTATGATTTTGTGACAATCGTTTCTTCTCTGTGCGTCCAGTTTATTTCGCAAATGTTATGTTTTGCCAAATGACAGCGCCCTGCAAGCAGAATCAAAGCCATTGACGAACAATGGCGAAACGAAACAAGATTTTGACGGTTTCATTCCACGGGGCACCCGCCGGCCACCCTTCCGGCCGGTTTGTTGACTTCGCCGGCAAATCGGCGCACGCGCAGTCCCCGATTCCGAACCCGTCCGAAGGCCCCCTCGATGTCCCAGCCTGAAAAGCCGCCGGCCGGCCATCCCCTCGACCGGCCGGTATGGCAGGCCCTGACAGGCCCCCAGGCCCATTTCGCCATCACCAGCGGCACGGCACGGCGATTCGATCCCGCCTACGGCCCCTTCGCGGCCGCCATCGACGATTCCGGGCCGTCGCTGCACGATCTGGCCCAACTGGCCGCGCGGGATGAAATCTGGCTGCTGGAAAAACATCCACCCCTGCACATCCCGGGGCTGACCGCGCTCAAACGGGCCGACTGCGTGCAGATGGTCGCCCACACGCTCACCGCCGCCCCCAGCCGCTTTCCCGTCATGGACCTGGGCGCCGACGACGCGCCGGACATGCTGGCGCTGGCAACGTCGACGCAACCCGGCCCCTTCCGCGCCCGCACCCACGCGCTGGGCCGCTTCATCGGCATCCGGGACGCAGGCCGCCTGGTCGCGATGGCCGGCGAACGCACGCAACCTGCCGGGTATGTCGAGGTCAGCGGCGTCTGCACCCATCCCGACCATCGCGGACGCGGCTATGTCGGGCTCCTGATGCGCGAAGTCGCAGCCCGGATCCTGGCCCGCGGCACCCTTCCCTTCCTGCATTGCTACGCGACCAACGCCGGGGCGATCGCGCTCTACAGGTCCCTCGGCTTCACCCCGTTCCAGACCGTCACCGCCGCCGCCTTCGCGGTCGCCTGACCGGCCGGGGCACACGCCCCCGGCCGGCAATCGCCCCTATCCGCCGCTCCTATCCGGCCGCGCGCTCCAGCGCCCGACGCACCCCCTCCGCCCATGCCGGATCGGCCCGGGCGAAATGTGCCAGCTGGCGTTCGATAATCCCGCTCGGCACTCCCTGCATCGACGCCGCGATATTCCCGAAGAAACGCTGCTTCTGCGCCTCGTCGAACAGATGGAACAAGGCCGCCGGCTGGCCGTAATCGTCATTGTCCGCGCGATGGTCGTAATACCCCGCCGCGCCGTCCAGCCTCAGCGGCGGCTCCTTCGCGCGCGGGTCTTCCACCGGCCCGCCGAACGAGTTCGGCTCGTAATACGCATCCGTGCCCTGCGGCGCGTCGAAACGCATGCCCCCATCGGCATGATAGGTGCGGACCGGGCCTTTCGGCCGGTTGACCGGCAGGCTCTCGTAATGCGTGCCGACGCGATAGCGATGGGCATCGGCATAAGCAAACAGCCGCGCCTGCAACACCTTGTCCGGAGAATAGCCGATTCCCGGCACGATATTCGACGGCGAGAACGACGCCTGCTCGACTTCCGCGAAATAATGCGCCGGGTTGCGGTTCAGCTCCAGCACCCCCACCTCGACCAGCGGAAAATCCCCATGCGGCCAGACCTTGGTCAGGTCGAACGGGTCGAAGGACTGCCGCGCGGCGTCCTCCTCCGCCATGATCTGCACCGACAGCGTCCAGCGCGGAAAGTCGCCGGCCTCGATGGCATCGTACAGGTCGCGCTGCGCACTTTCCCTGTCCCTGCCGATAATCCCGGCGGCTTCCTCGTCGGTCCAGTGGCGATGGCCCTGATGGGTCTTGAAATGGAACTTCACCCAGAACCGCTCGCCATCATCGTTCCAGAACGAATAGGTGTGGCTGCCGAACCCGTCCATGAAGCGGAACCCGCGCGGCAATCCGCGATCCGAGAACAGGATCGCAACCTGATGCAGGCTTTCCGGACTCAGCGACCAGAAATCCCACATGGCGGTGGCCGAACGCATGTTGGTGCGCGGATGCCGCTTCTGCGTGTGGATGAAATCGGGAAATTTCATCGGGTCCCGGATGAAGAAGACCGGCGTGTTGTTCCCCACCAGGTCCCAGTTGCCTTCGTCGGTATAGAATTTCAGCGCAAAGCCGCGCACGTCCCGCTCGGCATCCGCCGCCCCCCGCTCCCCCGCGACGGTCGAAAAACGGGCCAGCACCTCGGTCGTCCGGCCGATCTCGCCAAAGATCGCAGCACGCGTATACCGCGCGACATCCCCGGTGACGGTAAAGGTGCCGTATGCGCCGGAACCTTTCGCATGCACGACCCGCTCGGGGATGCGCTCGCGATTCTGGTGCGCCAGCTTTTCCAGCAAATGGTAGTTCTCCAGCAGCAGCGGCCCGTGGCGGCCGGCGCTCTTGCTGTTCTGGTTGTCGGGCACGGGCGCACCCGCGCTGGTGGTCAGGACGGGGCGGGTCGTCTGGTCGGACATGGTGCTTTCCTCTCCGGAACTGAAGCTGGACCATGCGTAACCGCCACCAATCGATAGATAAAATCGATTCTTTCTATCAATACGATAGGATATACCTATCATATGGCATCCCCTCCTCCCCACTCCCTCGCCGGCCTCACCCTGCGAGACCTGGATTACGTCCTGACGGTCAGCCGCACCGGCCATTTCGGCCGGGCGGCACGGCTCTGCGGCGTCAGCCAGCCCGGCCTGAGCGAGCAGATCCGCAAGGTCGAATCCCTGCTGGGCTGCACGCTCTTCGAACGCGGGCGCCGGGGCACCCGCCCGACCGAGCGCGGCGCGGCCCTGATCCCCTTTGTCGAGCGCATCGTCCGCGATGCCCATATCCTGATGGAACAGGCACACGGCACCGCGCACGACCTGGCGGGCCCCCTGGCGCTGGGCATCATTCCCACGCTGGCGCCCTATTACATGCCCATCCTGCTGCAACGCCTCCGCGCCGCCCACCCCGACATCGCGCTGCGCCTGACCGAGGACCGGACAACGGAGCTCACCCGGCAATTGCTGGACTACACGCTGGATATCGCCATCGCGGCCCTGCCGGTGCCGGAGCCCGGCATCACCACCGTCCCTCTCTTCTTCGAGCCGTTCCGTCTTCTGGTCCCCCGCGCCCATCCGCTGGCCGCGAAATCCGCGCTCTCCGCCGCCGATCTCGACAGCGCCGACCTGATCCTGCTCGATGCCGGCCATTGCCTGCGCGACCAGACGGTCTCGCTGTGCGGCCCGGCCGCCCCGCCCCACCCCGACCTGGACGGCCCGATCGCAACCAGCGTGGAAATGCTGCGCTACATGGTCGATGCGGGCGAGGGTATCGCCGTCATGCCCGAACTGGCGGTCAATGCCGACACCGGGGCCCGCGGCTTCTCCCGCGCCATGCCCTTCGCATCGCCCGATATCGGCCGGACCATCGGCCTCTGGTGGCGCGCCACCGACCCCCGCGCCCCGCTGTTCGGGCAACTGGCCCGGGAACTGACCATGACCATCAAGGCACCGGGCACAAAAAAGGCGGAGCGATAAATCCGCCCCGCCTTTCCCGTTCCATCCGCCCTGACCGGGCGACCTAATGCCCGGACGGAACCGGTGCCGC
This sequence comes from Gluconacetobacter takamatsuzukensis, assembly GCF_014174275.1. GTDB lineage: Bacteria > Pseudomonadota > Alphaproteobacteria > Acetobacterales > Acetobacteraceae > Gluconacetobacter > Gluconacetobacter takamatsuzukensis. The sequence continues at coordinate 229,101 of NZ_JABEQK010000006.1, forward strand.
CCCGGTATTGAACACCGGGGCCCCACCGCCCAGATTGTCGAACGGCGCCTCGTCCCGCACGCTGTCGATGCCGCCGGCCGGCTCGGGATGATGCAGCCCGTCATATTGCAGGACCGAGAACGTCATCGTCTGGTCCGGCGTCGGCAGCAGCCTGTCGTTCCACCCGCCGCCGAGCGCACGGATCAGCCCGATCTCCGCCTGGAAATAGCGGGTCTCGACCTGCACCTGCGAAATCTGGGCCTCCAGGGCCGCTTCCTGCGCCACGATCGCGTCCAGATAAGGCGACACGCCGCCCTTGTACAGGGTCATGGTCATGCCCTGCATGTCCAGCGCCGCCGACGTCGCCGCCTTCAGCCGGTCGTTTTCCGCCCACAACCGCTCGGTGCGCGACAACCCGTCCTCCACCTCGCGAAACGCCCCGAGCACCGAGGACCGGTAATGGTCGCGCGTCTCGCGATAGCTGGCCCACGAGGCCTGCAAGGCCGCCCGGCGCAACCCGCCCTCGAAGATCGGCATCGAGGCCGACGCGCCATAGGACCACATGCTGTTCGCCAGATTGGCCAGGTCGAACCCGTTGGCATCGAACCCGCCATTGGCATTCAGCGAGACATGCGGATAGAACGCCGCCCGCGAAACCCCGATGGCCCGGTTGGCCTGCGCCATCTCGCGCTCCGCCGCCGCCACGTCCGGCCGACGCTGCAACAGGTCGGACGGCACGCCGAGGGGAATATGCGCCCGCACGAATGCCAGCGTATCGGTCGGCGCGATATGGAAGCCGGAGGGCGCGCTGTTGGTCAGCACCGCGATCGCATGCTCCGTCACCTCGCGCTCGGCCTTGATATCCAGCTCCGCCGCCTGGGTCACATACAGCCGGTTCTGCGCACGGGCCAGGTCCAGGCGGGGCGCCGCCTGGTTGGCAAGCTGCGTCCGGGTCACGCTCAGCGCCTGCTCGTAATAGGCGATGGATTTGCGATAGATCGCGTCCTGCGCGTCATATCCGCGCAACGCCACGTAATCGCTGGCCAGCTCCGCCTGCAGGCTCAGCCGCGCCCCGGCATAATCCGCCGCCTTCTCCTGGGCCGAGAATTTCGCCATGCGCACCTGGTTGCGGATCTCCGACCAGAAATCCGGCTCCCACGACGCCAGCCCGCCATAGAATTCGTCGGTCTGCGTCAGCGCCCCCTTGTAGCGGAACAGCCGGTCGGCCGACTGCTTGTTGTCCGAGGCCCCGAAAGCCAGGCCGAAATGCGGCAGCAGGTCGGCCCGTGCACTCATGACCATGGCCCGCGCCTGGACAAACCGCTCGGCCGCCGCCTGCAGGTCGGCATTCGCGGCCACAGCCTTGTCCTCCAGCGCATCGAGCTGCGGATCGTGCAGCAGCGTCCACCAGTTCGACGGCAATTGCGTATCCGCCGGCGTCGCGGTGGCGAACACCCCCTGCCCATGCCAGTTCGCGGGCACAATATAGGTCGGGGGATGATAGGCGGGCGCCAGATCGCAGGCGGACAGCGCCGCCAGCGACAGCATCGCCCCGCCGGACATCATGGTCCGGCGCAATGACCGCATGATCATCCCTCGATTTCCTCGTCCTCTTGGTCGTACCCCTTGGCCGGCTGGACGACATGCACCTTCTGGCCTTCCAGCAGGTCCGCCGGCGGGTTGTTGATGATCCGGTCGGTGGGCGAAACCCCCGACGTCACGTCGGTCTCGGCATCGGCCATGCGCCCCACTTCGATGTCGTGGTAATGCACCACATCGTTGGCATCCAGCACCGCGACCTGCATGCCCTTCTCCTCGAACACCAGGGCGGCGGTCGGGATCTGGAACACACCGGGCGTCGAGGCCGCCGTCATCTTCACCGATGCGAACGTGCCCGGCCAAAGCTCGTGTTTGTCGTTGTCGATGATGAATTCCGTGATCGCGGTGCGGGTATTGGGGTCATACCCGCGCGCGATGGTCAGGAAATCGGCCTTGAAGGTCCGGTTCGCAAACTGCGGCACGCTGACTTCCGCCGTCATGCCGGGCTTGAGAATATACGAGAACGTCTCGGGCACCGACACGAACAGCCGCATCTTGTGCATGTCCGACACGGTAAAGAGCTGGCTGGCATCGCCATTGCTGCCATGCTCCCCGGCCCCGCTGCTGACATAGTCGCCCACATTGATGTCGCGCGACGTCACCACGCCGTCGAACGGCGCAACGATGGTCTTGAAGCGCTCCAGCGCCTCGAACTGGTCGACCTTGTGCTCGGCCGCCTGCATCACCGCCAGCCCGGCCTTCTCGTTCGCATCGGCGACCGAGACCGACTGGCCCGACACCGCCTGCGACTTGCCCATCGCGCGCCAGCGGCTGGCGCTCACCACGGTCAGGTTGTACTTGGCCTGCGCCTCCGCCAGGTCGGCCTTGGCCTGGGCATATTGCGCATCCAGGCTGGGGGCATTGATCTCGGCCAGCACGTCGCCGGCCTTCACCTCGGCGCCGTAATCCTTGTACCACATCTTCACGTAGCCCGAGGCCTGCGGAAAGAGCGGCGCCTGGTACCAGGCATCGATATTGCCCGGCAGGGTCAGGGTCACGGTCTTGGGCGAAGGCTTCGCCTGGATGACCGCGACATCGGGCAGCGCATTGCCCAGCGTCTCGGCACGCAGGGCCGTCACCGCATGGACCCGCGTGACCACCTGGTAGCCGACCAGCACGGCCAGGACACATGCCCCCGTCGCCAGCAGGGTGTTGCGTGACAGGGAAGCCATCAGACGGTCTCCTTCCGGCTCGACGAGCGGTTGTAGATAATCGCGTAGACACAAGGGACGAACAGAAGCGTGGAAATGGTGGCCACGATCAGGCCGCCGATCACCGCCTTGCCCAGCGGCGCATTCTGCGAATTGCTGATCGACATCGGCACCATGCCCACGATCATCGCGGCAGCGGTCATCAGCACGGGGCGGATACGGCCGTACCCAGCCTCCAGCGCCGCCTTCAGCGCATCGCCATGGATTTCCATCCGCTCGCTGGCATAGGACACGACCAGAATCGAGTTCGCGGTGGCCGTTCCCATGCACATGATGGCACCGGTCAGGGCCGGCACCGACAGGTGCGTATGCGTCAGGAACAGGCTCCACGCGATCCCCGCCAGCGCCCCCGGCAGGGCCGAGATGATGATGAACGGATCAAGCCAGGACTGGAAGTTGACGACGATCAGCAGGTAGATCAGCGCGATCGAGATCGCCAGCCCGCCGATCAGCTGCGCGTAGGCGCTGCGCATCGTCGTCGCCTGGCCTTCCACGTCCACCGCCGCCCCGCGCGGCACGTCGGCCGCCGTCTGGGCGATCACCCTGTTCACGCCCGACAGCACGGTGCCCAAATCGGTGCCTTCGGCCGACACGTAGATGTCGAACGCGGGCATCGAGTTATAGTGCGAAACCTGCCCCGGCGTGCCGGTCGCGCTGATCGTGCTGACGGCGCCCAGCAACTGCATGCCCTTGCCGGTCGGGTTCCCATCCCCCTTGTCGACCGGGATCGACAGCAGGTCGTTGAAGTGCGTCAGCTGGTTCTGCGTCACATAGGTGTTCAGCAGAAAGGTCACGCCCCAGACCGGATCGTACCAATATTGCGGATCGACGGTCGAGCTGCCCGACAGCGTCATCAGCTCGTTGTCGGCCAGGTCGGCGGCATCCACGCCGGTGGCCTGGCTGAAGGTCCGGTCCCCCTTCACGAACAGGGTCGGCGTCTTCATCGTCTGTTGCAGCGACACGTCGCTGGCACCGGGCACCAGGCGCAGCTTGTTCGCCAGTTCGACGGCATATTTGTAGCTCTTGTTCAGCTCCGGCCCCGTGATCTTGATATCGATCGGCGAGGGCGAGCCGAAATTGAGGATCTTCGCCGTCAGGTCCGCGGGCTGGAAGGTAAAGACCGTCCCGGGGAAGCTGGCCGACAGGCCCTTGCGCAGCACGGCGCGATAATCCCACACCGGCGCCTCCGCCTCGGTCAGCGTGATCGTCAGGTCGCAATCCTGCGTGCCGATGGTCGGCGTCGGGATGAAGGCCTGGTTGTGCGGCGCTTCGGCAAGGCCGCAATTGCTGACCACGTCGTCCACCTTGCCGGGTAGCAATTCATGGATGCGGTCGCTGACCAGCGTCGCGATCCGTCCCGCAACCTCGATCCGGGTCCCCAGCGGCGCGCGCATGTGCATCTGCAACTGGTCGGACTTGATCTCGGGGAAGAAGTCGCGCCCGGCCACCAGGTACAGCCCCATCGACAGCACCGACAGGCCAAGGAAGATCGAGGCAAACCGCACCCGCCCGGCAATGGCGCGCTCCAGGAACGCCCCATAGGCCTCGCGGAAGCTGGTGAAGCGGCGCTCGAACCCGCGCTGGAAGCGCGAGAAGACATTGCCCCCCTTCAACTGGTCCTCATGCGTGTCATGCCCGTGCGCGCCATGGGTCTGCCCCGCCAGCAGAAACTTCGCCATGGTCGGCACCAGGGTCCGCGACAGGATGAACGAGGCGATCATAGCGAAGATGATGGCTTCGGCCATCGGCATGAACAGCCAGCCCGCCACGCCGCCCAGTTCGAACAGCGGCAGCCAGACGATGCAGATGCAGGTGGTGGAAACGAAGGTCGCAATCACGATCTGGTTGGCCGCATCGATGATCGCGACCTCCAGTTCCTTGCCCATTTCCAGATGGGTATCGATATTCTCGATCATCACGGTGGCATCGTCGACCAGGATGCCGACCGCCAGCGCCAGCCCGCCCAGGGTCATGACATTGATCGTCTGCCCCGCCCAGCCCAGCCCGATGACCGCGCACAGGATCGCCAGCGGGATCGAGGTGGCGATGATGACCGTCGATCGCCACGATCCCAGGAACAGCAGCACCACCAGCCCGGTCAGGAACGCCGCCGTCACCATCTCGCGCAGCACGTCCTGGATCGAATCCTTCACGAAGCCCGAGGCATCGTTCAGGACCGAGAGGTGCGCGGTCGCCGGGATCACCTTCTCCAGCCGCGGCATCAGCGCCTTCACGCCCGACACCACGTCCAGGGTCGAGGCCTCGCCGCTCTTCATCACCACCATCACCACGGCCTGCCGGCCCTTGACCAGCACCAGGTTGGTCTGCGGATGCCCGCCGCGATAGACCTGCCCCAGATCGTGCATGTAAACGACCGAATTGCCGACACGCTTGATGGGGATGTTGCTCAGTTCCTCCATCGTGCGCGGCTGGGCGTTGGTCGCCACCATCCAGTCGGTGGCACCGATCTTCTGGTCGCCAGCCGGGCGCACGATGTTCTGCTTGTCCAGGACGTTCTGCACGTCCATCGCCGACAGGTGGTGCGCCTGCAACTGCTTCTGGTCGAGCGCGAACATCACGAACGCATCCATGCCGCCATAGGGATGCGGCACGATGGCACCGGGCACCGTCACCAGCAGGGTACGGATGCGGATCTGCGCCAGCTTGAACAGGTCCGACGGCGTCATGGTGGGCGAGGTCAGTTCGAGCGTGATGACCGGAACCGACGAAGCCTCCAGCTTCATGATCATCGGCGCCGGAATCTTCTCCGGCAACTGCATCAGCACGGTCTGCGAAATCGCGGTGACGTCCGCTTCCGCCGATCCGATATCCGTGCCGGGCTGGAAGAAGATCTTCACGATGCCCCGACCGTAATAGGAATCGGACTCCATGTGCTCGATTCCCTCGACCGTCGAGGTCACGCCCTGTTCGTAATTGTACATGACGCGGGCGGCGAACTCGTCGGGCAGCAGACCGGCATAGGTCCACACCACGGCAATCGCCGGAATCTTGATATTGGGAAAGACGTCTGTCGGCGTCTTGAGGGCGGACATGACGCCGAACAAGACGATCAGGATCGACAGAACGACAAATGTGTACGGCCGTCGCAGGGCCGTCACGACGATTGCATTCATATGTGAGTTTTTCCCCGTCCAGGGCTTATACCGGCATCAGGAGGAAACAGGCCGCACGACCGCACCCGGAAGACGGGCACGCCAATTAGTTTCTTGAACGAAACAAGAATCGGCGCATCCGTCCGCCGCCAGGGCCATGTCCGGCCAGGTCACCGCGCGGCGCGCGGGACAATATTCCTGTTCGGGTCAGGGATTATGCGGTGTGATGGTCATCTCTGGCTCCCCGTGCGCGCGTGCCCGCAAGAGCGACGCTGTCTCTCAACAGCCTATACATAGGTATATTTCAAAACATGTATGAAAAAATGTCCATGTTCTGAAAACAAATTTCATGAAGCCCGCGTCATCACACGGAGAGGCCGAATCTATGCCCAGCTCTTCATCATTTCCCGGTAAATTATTGCGCAACGTAACATGAAACAGGCATCATTACGTTGTAATTACGAGACCGACGGCCGGGTTTCCCCGCCCCGCCGGCCTCGTCCGCTCCCGCATCAGCGACGGCGCAACTGCCCCACATCGCGCACCGCACCCCGCGCGGCGCTGGTGGTCAGCGCGGCATAGGCCTGCAACGCGACCGACACGTCGCGCGTACGATCCGGCTGCCAGGCGGCATCGCCGCTCTCTTCCATCTGGAGCCGCCGCGCCGCCAGCTCGGCATCCGGCAGGTCGACGCGCAGCACCCGTCCGGGAATGTCGATCTCGATCACGTCGCCGTCGCGCAGCAGGCCGATCGCCCCGCCCTCGGCCGCCTCGGGCGAGATATGGCCGATCGACAGGCCCGAACTGCCGCCCGAAAACCGGCCATCGGTAATCAGCGCGCAGGACTCGGCCAGCCCCTTCGATTTCAGGTAGCTGGTCGGATACAGCATCTCCTGCATGCCGGGCCCACCCTTGGGCCCCTCATAACGGATCACCACCACATCGCCCGCCACGATCCGGTTGCCCAGGATGGCCGACACCGCATCGTCCTGGCTCTCGAAAATCCGCGCCGGCCCCGTGAAGCGCAGCAGCCCCGCCGCGACCCCCGCCGTCTTCACGATCGCCCCGTCCTCGGCGATGTTGCCGTACAGCACCGCCAGCCCGCCATCCTGGCTGAAGGCATGCGCCCCGTCGCGGATCGCCCCTTCCGCCCGGTCCAGGTCCAGCGCATGGTACCGGCTGGCCTGTGAGAACGCCTGCGTGGTCCGCACCCCGCCCGGGGCGGCGCGGAACAGCGTCTTCGCCGCCTCGGGCGCGTCGGGCGCCACCACGTCCCACTGCTCCAGCGCCTGCGCCAGCGACGGCGCGTGCACCATCGACACCTCGCGATGCAGCAGCCCCAGCCGGTTCAGCTCGCCCATGATGGCGAAGATGCCCCCCGCATGATGCACGTCTTCCATATGCACATCGGCCTTCGACGGCGCGACCTTGCACAGATGCGGCACCCCGCGCGACAGCCGGTCGATATCGGCCATGGTGAACGGCACCCCGCCCTCATGGGCGGCGGCCAGCAAATGCAGCACGGTGTTGGTCGAGCCACCCATGGCGATATCGACCGTCATCGCATTCTCGAACGCTTTCATGGTGGCGATGCCGCGCGGCAACACGCTGGCATCGTCCTGCTCGTACCAGCGGCGGGCCAGGCCGACGATCCGCCGCCCGGCCTCCAGGAACAGTTCGCGCCGGTCGGCATGGGTCGCCAGCAGGCTGCCATTGCCCGGCAGCGCCAGCCCCAGCGCCTCGGTCAGGCAGTTCATCGAATTGGCGGTGAACATGCCCGAGCACGATCCGCAGGTCGGGCAGGCCGACCGTTCGATCGACTGGGATTCGGCATCGCTGACCCGCGGATCGGCGGCCGAGACCATCGACGTCACCAGGTCCACATGCCGCTCGATCCCGCCTTCCGTCACCCGTCCGGCCTCCATCGGGCCGCCCGAGACGAAGATGGCCGGAATGTTCAGCCGCATCGCGGCCATCAGCATGCCGGGGGTGATCTTGTCGCAATTGCTGATGCACACCAGCGCGTCGGCGCAATGGGCGTTGCACATATATTCCACCGCATCGGCGATCAGCTCGCGCGAGGGCAGGCTGTACAACATGCCGCCATGCCCCATGGCAATGCCGTCATCGACCGCGATGGTATTGAATTCCCTCCCGATTCCGCCCGCCTCGGCCACCGCGCCGGCCACAAGCTGGCCCAGATCCTTCAGATGGACATGCCCCGGCACGAACTGGGTAAAGGAGTTGGCGATGGCGATGATCGGCTTGCCGAAATCGGAATCCTGCATGCCCGTGGCACGCCACAGGCTGCGGGCCCCGGCCATGTTGCGACCATGCGTCGTGGTGCGGGAACGATAGGCGGGCATGATATGTAAGGCCTTTTCGGACAGGGCAGGTCATGGCGGGGCCGGCGGGCCCCGATGCGCCGCGTCCCGGCGCGCCCCCCTTATATGAGACCTTTCCCCCCGCCGTGAAGCACCGCCCCGCCACCTCCGCGCTTTCACGCCGTTATGACGGGGCGGGCCATTGTCCCGCGCCCGAAAAACACCATGTCGCACACACAGCAACCACGCCACCCATGAAGCGTGGACGCCAAAGGGAGGAAACACCCATGAGCATCCCCGTCCTGCACATCCTCAACGACAAGGGCCCGGGCGTCGTCACCGTCGGCCCCGACGAACCCGTCACCGCAATCGCCCGCCTGCTGGCCGAGCGCCATATCGGCGCGGTGCCCGTCGTCGACCCGGCCGGTCACCTCGCCGGCATGGTCTCGGAACGCTCGATCGTCGACGCCCTGGCCCATCACGGTGCACGCATCGAAAGCCTGACGGCGCGCGACATCATGGCCCGCGAGGTCCCCACCGCCACCCGGTCCGAGGACATCCATTCGGTCGCCCGCAAGATGACCCGCCGCCACAGCCGCCACGTGCCGGTCCTCGACGGCACCGGCCACCTGGTCGGCCTGGTCAGCATCGGCGACATCGTGCGCATGCGGCTGGAGGAAGCCGAGACCCTGGCCCGCGAGATGCGCGCCTACGTCATGCAGGCAGGCAGCCACGCCTCGGTCGCCCCGCAACCCTTCGCGTCCTGAAACCCTGACCCGGAGCCCGGCGCCCCGCCGGGAAATGGCGTCCCACCGCCCGGCCATGGTATGCACCCCTCCCCGCAGTCAGGAAGGATGCTCCCCTTGGCCGATCCCCGGCACACGCCTGCCCCGGCCCGCTCCCCCCAGGGCTTTTCCGGCCAGTTGGCCGAGGTCGACCTGCGCCTGCTGCGCGTGTTCCGCACGGTGGCGACGCGCGGCGGGTTCGCCGCCGCCGAACTGGCGCTGGGCAAGAGCAAATCGTCGATCAGCATCGACATCTCGTCGCTGGAACAGCGCCTGCGCATCCGCCTGTGCCGCCGGGGCCGCGGCGGATTCGCCCTGACGCCGGAAGGCCGCGAGGTCCTGGACGCCACCGACGACCTGCTGCGCGACATCGACCGCTTCCGCGACCGGATCAACATCGCCAGCGGCGTGCTCTCCGGCCATTTCGCCCTCTATGTCATCGACAACATGCTGATCTACGGCGAAACCGGCATCATCCGCGCGCTGGAGATCTTCGCCCGCCAGCATCCACAGGTCTTCATCAGCATGACCTCCGCCGCGGCGGCCGATATCGAGCACGCGCTGCTCGACGGGCGCGCCACGGCGGCCCTGACCCTGATGCCCAACGCCCAGCCGGGTCTCAGCGCCAGCATCCTGGTCTCGGAAACGCTGCACCTCTATTGCGGCCGCCGACACGCCCTGTACAACCATGAGGGCGAACTGACGCTGGCGATGCTGGAACAGGAGCGCCTGATCGACGTCTCCGATGCCGCCACGGCATCAGACTGGCCCGCCATCCGCCGCCGCCTGACCTTTTCCGCCTCGGCCGAGACGATCGATTCCCGGGCGATGCTGATCCTCACCGGCGTCTATCTCGGCTTCCTGCCCGAGGCCTTCGCCGCCCCGATGGTCCGCGACGGGCAATTGCGCCGGCTATCCTGCGCCGACCTGCCCCCCTTGGCCACCCAATTGCATTTCGTCGTCAAGAAGGACGCCGAAAACAGCCTGATGGCCGACGCGTTCCGCACGGCCCTGGATGCCGCATCCGACCAGGGCGCCTGAGCACCGGGCGGGAAAACGCACAAAAAAACAAAGGGCGCGCGGATCGAAATCCGCGCGCCCTCCGCAAGAATAGCACGATCGGGAGGACATACGCACCAAGGCGCGCATGTCCATCCGCGCGTCCGTCAGAACGTCGCCTGCACCCGGGCTTCGACCGAGTCGCCCGTGCGGCCGAGCGTATCCGTGGTCTGCTGGCTACGCGACACGATGAAGTGGCTGTAGTCGGCCTTGATCGCGAAATGACGGTTCGGATACCAGTTCAGGCCACCCTGCCAGACCGTCTGCTGGCCGCCGTTCACACCGTAATAGTTATACATCTTGCTGGTGCTCTGCGCCGTCGGGTCATTGGCGTTGGAATTCAGGTCGATCACGCTGTAGTGGCCGACCACTTCCAGGGCACCCCATTTGTTGTGCGCCGGATCGAACTCTTCCGTCTCCTTCACGCCCGGCGCACCCCACGCACCTTCCTTGACGTTATACATGCGCGGCGTGCCGAACAGGGTATAGGCCACGGCGCCATACCAGCCCTGGAACCCGAGCGTCGGCAGGCCCTGCGAACGCTGGACGCCGACATGGTAGTATTCGCCCTTCACGAGCAGGTTCTTCCAGCGGACACCCAGTTCCGGACCGGCGGCCCAGATCTGCGAGACGAACGGAATGGTGCCGGTGGCCGCCATGCTCCCTTCGCCGATATCGAATTCCGGACGCTGGCCGAACGACGTCGTGCGGTTGTTGGTGCCCGTACCCTGGACCTTGAAGGCCGACACGGCCGAACCGCCCAGATGCACGTCCCAGTCCTTCGTCGCGACCGGCCGGCCGGCGGCACGGAACACACCGCCGGTCTGGCTGTCGACGACCGAGCCGCTGCCGCCGCCGTAATAGGTCGCGCCGTTGTCGGAGGCGTTGCGATGGCCCCATTCCTGGCCGGTGAAATAACCCGCGATCCACCAACGCTTTTCGTAATGCATGCCACCGACGCTGAAGCGTGCGTCGCCGGCGGCGATGTTGCGCACCATGTCGGTGATGCTCGGACGCTCCAGCGTCATGAAGTCGTTGGAGCTTTCCGCGTCTTCCTCGGTCACGCGCGGCTGGAAGTAACCGACCGTCAGCACCGTGTTGCGCAGGCCCGTATAGTTCAGGTTGCCTTCGTACAGGCCGACATAACCGTCATTATGGTTGGCACCGAAATCGGGCGTAACGGCCGCGACCCAGTTCTTGTAGCGGAACATGAAGGGAATACGCAGGCGGCGCTGGTTCGTCGTAAAGGCGTTGAACGCGCCCTTCGCCTCGTGGCCACGCGGATTGTTGGTGATGAAGCCACCGAAATCCTCATGGAAGGCCAGGCCGATCGACAGCCCATATTCGCCGTCCTTCGACTGGACCGTAAAGCGCCCATTGGGGAAGCCGATCTTCATGCCGCCGACGGCAACTTCTTCATCGCTCTTCGTGGCGGCCTGGAAATCCTTCCAGGATTCCACGACAGCGCGATCCGACGGCGGCGTTCCGGCGCCCGAAGCATTCAGCACACCGACGCTCGGCCGGATGGGCTCGCCGATATTGATGTCATGCGCCATGCGGCTGGACAGTTCCGAACGATGGGCCGCAGCGGCCACCCGGGCAGTCCGGGTGTTCGTGTCGGGCTCGTTCAGGCGGGATTTCAGAGCCTTGATCTGGCTCCGCATCTCCAGCATTTCCCGGCGCAATTCACGCAATTGCGCATCCTGCGTGTCGGCAGCCGCAGCCGGATGCATCAGGGAGACAGTGCCCAGCAATGCCGTGGTGCAGAACAGGGCGGAAAGAGAAGATCGCAGACGCATGTCATCCGTTCCAATGGAGAAGATGACGACTGCGTAAACTGAACTGGTTTTTTGCGGTGTGATGATTTTATAACTGTTGTATGACAGATCGATGACAATAAACTATAAGTAATTGAAATAAATAACAATATACGCCGTTGCAATCGCGCCACACCCCCTATGAAACAAGCCGGACCTGCCCGTCCCCCTTAAGTATGACAGAAATATTCCCCTCCAGACCCAAGCAATATGAACAAAAAATAACCCGAGCCCGACAGACCGGCACAAATAAAAAAGGCGGGGACCGAGATCCCCGCCTTTTCCACAACCACGAGACGCGCCTGTTACCAGGCGGCGCGCACCGCGGCCTTCACCGAGGCCGGCAGAACGACATAATCCAGGCGGCGGGCAGCCGAATCGCCATTGTCGAAGGCCCAGCCAAAGAATTTCCGCACCGCTTCGCCCTTGTCCGCATCCTTCGGCGGCTTCGGCACCAGCACATAGGTCGCCGAGACGATCGGCCACGCGCCCTGGCCCGGCGTGTCCAGCAGGTCGACCGCGAAATTGGTCGCGCCCTTCCAGTCGGCGGCGTCGGCGGCCTTGGCAAAGCTGTCGAGATTGGCGGTGACGAAATCGCCGGCCTTGCCCTTCAGCTGCACCGTCGTCATGTGGTTGCGGCTGGCATAGGCATATTCGACATAGCCGATGCCGCCTTCGGTGTTGCGGACCGAGGCCGCGACGCCGTCATTGCCGCGGGCACCCACGCCACCCGGCCAGGCGATCGAGCTGCCGGCGCCGACCGAATCGTGCCACGACTGCGATTCACGCGACAGGTACGAGGTGAACACGAACGTCGTGCCCGACCCATCCGCGCGATGAACCGTCGCGATGGGCAGGTCCGGCAGCTTCAGGTCCGGGTTCAGCGCCGTGATCTTGGGGTCGTTCCACGAGGAAATGGTGCCCGCATAGATATCGGCCAGCACATCGCCCGTCAGGCGCAGCGCATTGGGGTTCACACCCGGAACGTTCACCACCGGGACGATACCGCCCATCACGGTCGGGAACTGGAACAGCGAACCCTTTTCCAGCTTGGCCGCATCCATCGGGGCGTCGGAAGCGCCGAAATCGACCGTGCCGGCCAGGATCTGGTTCTGGCCCGCGCTGGAGCCCACGCTCTGGTAGTTCACGGCAACGCCGGTGGCACGCTTGGCGGCCGCACCCCAGGCTTCGTAGATCGGGGCCGCGAAGCTGGAGCCGGCCCCCGTGATGTCGGCGGCGTGCGCGACGGAAAGGGCAGCCGGACCAGCCGCGAACATAAGCGCGGCAAGGAATTTGACAGGACGACGCATCGGGTTCCGTTCCTGGACGAGCATGACAGACAAACCCGGCGGCGGCGACAAGGCGATGTGGCACGCGTCTCCCGGGTGCCCCCTCCTAGCCCGGATCTGCCGGCTGAGGGCATGATGTGTCTATGACAGTTTCATGACGTTTCAAAGACACGCCGTCCCCGAACGGGAACCATACGGTAAAGGACGTGCCCTTCCCCACCCGGCTGTCGACCGTCAGCCGCCCGTCATGCCGGTCGATGATATGCTTGACGATCGCCAGCCCCAGCCCGGTCCCCGTCCGCCGGGCCGAACTGCCCTCGACGCGATAGAAGCGCTCGGTCAGGCGCGGCAGGTGGCGCGCCTCGATCCCCGGCCCGTTATCGGTCACGGTAAAGGCAATCCCCTGCCGGACCCCGCCCCCCATTTCCGGCCCATGGATCTTGCCCGCCCCCACCACGCCCATCAGCGCGGCCGGCACGGCCTGGCGCACGCGCAGGCCGATCGTCACCGCGCGATTATGCTCGTCCGATCCGTATTTGATCGCGTTCTCGATCAGGTTCAGCAACACCTGCACCACCTGGTCGGCATCGCCGGCAAAATCCGGCAGGCCGGCGGGCAGGTCGACATTCAGGCTGGCCGGCCCCCCTTCCAGCAGGGGCAGCGCCTCGTCGCGCACCCGCGCGACGATGGCGGCAGGGCTGACCGTGCCGCGCGGCTTGCGATGCTCGCTCATCTGCACCCGCGACAGCATCAGCAGCCTATCCAGCAGGCGCTGCATCCGCCCCGCCTGCCCGGCCATGACCTCCAGAAAGCGCTGCTGCGCCGGCGGATCGTCGGCGGCCGGCCCGCGCAGCGTCTCGATAAAGCCCGTCAGCGCGGCCAGCGGCGTGCGCAGCTCGTGGCTGGCATAGGCCACGAAATCGGTCCGCATGCGCTCCAGCGCATCGCGCTCGCTTCCATCCTGCAAGGTGGCCAGCACCACCGGCTGCCCCGGCGCGATGCTGATCCGGCGAAACTGCCCGCGCACGGCGCGGCGGATCGGCACGTCCAGCATCATGTCCACTTCGGCCCGGTCGCCGTCGCCCAGCCCCAGCACGGCCGACAGCGCGGCCGGATGCCGCATGATCGCCCCCAGGCTGTCGCCGAACAATTCCCACGCCCCCGGCCCCGCATGCAGGATGCGCCCCCCGGCATCCAGCACCAGCACGGCCGCCGGCACCAGGTCCAGCGTCTCGATCATGCGCGACAGGGCATTGGCCGAGGGCGGCGCCGCGTGAACGGAATCCCCCCCCGCGACAGACATGGTGGCGGCACGCCGGCCGGCGATCATCCGCCACCCCATCGCCCCCGCCGCGATCACGCCCAGGGCCGCCACGATATTTTCGGCCACGATTGCGGACATGGTTCAGCTCCCGGCGCGACGCGCGCGAAGGTCTCCCCGATCAGGGGCGCGGATCATCCAGCGCATAACCGGCGGCGCGGACGGTCCGGACGATGTCGCCCTCGCCCGGCCCGTTCAGGATCAGCCGCAGGCGGCGGATATGCACGTCCACCGTCCGCAGTTCCACATGCACCCCACGCTCCCACACCCGCTGCAACAGATCCTCGCGCGAGAAGACCTGGCGCGGATTGCGCAGGAAGAACTCCAGGATCCGGTATTCCGTGGGCCCCAGGGCCAGCGCACGCCCGTTGCGCTCGGCCCGGTGGGCCACGGTATCCATGGTCACGTCGGCAAAGCGCAGGACCTGCTCCAGCGGGGGCGCCCGGCGCAGCAGCGCGCGGATGCGCGCCTGCAACGCCTCGATGCTGACGGGCTTGACGACATAATCGTCGGCCCCGACATCCAGCCCGCGAATATTGTCCGCCTCGCCCGCCCGGGCGGTCAGCATCAGGATCGGCAGCGCACGGGTCGCCTCCTGCTCGCGCAGGCGCCGGCACACATCCAGCCCCGACAGGCCGGGCAGCATCCAGTCCAGGATCATCAGGTCGGGCCGGCGCTCGGCGACGCGCGCCAGCGCCTGGTTGCCGTCCTCGGCCACGCCGACCTCGTATCCCAGCTTTTCCAGATTGTACCGCACCAGCATCAGCAGCGCGTCATCATCCTCGACCACCAGGACATAGGGGCGGCGCGCGCCGATCCCCGTTCCCTCGCCCGTATCCGTCATCGTACCCGACATCGCTTCGCTTCCATCATACCACGGGGAGGCCGCGCGGCCTTGCGACCGGCAACTGCTCCCCCGTGGCGGCAAAATAGACGCGTTCGGCGATATTGGTGGCATGATCGCCGATCCGCTCCAGGTTCTTGGCGATGAACAGCAGATGGGTGCAGGACCGGATGGTCCGCGGATCCTCCATCATGTACGTCACCAGCTCGCGGAACATGGCGGTATACAGCTCGTCCACCGCCGCGTCAGACTGCCAGACCTCGACCGCGCGCTCGCTGTCCTGCTGGCTCATGGCATCGATCGCCCGGCGCAGATTCTCCTGCACCAGCCGCCCCATGGTGCGCAGCCCGCCCGGCGACAGCCGCGCATCCCCGGCATCCAGCCGCAGCGTGCGACGCGCGATGCTGGCGGCGCAGTCGCCGATGCGCTCCAGGTCGCCCGAGATCTTCATCGCCGCCACGATCTCGCGCAAATCGCCCGCCATCGGCGCGCGCAGCGCCAGAAGGCGGATCGACAGCGTCTCGACCTCCCGCTCCAGCTCGTCCACCTGCGGATCGCGCTCCGATGCCTCCATCGCCGCGTCCTCGTCGCGGTCGACGATCGCCGCCATCGCCATCGCCATCTGGCTTTCGACAATGCCGCCCATCCGCACCAGCATGCCCCGGACCTGGTCCAGTTCCTGCTCGTAGCTGCTGACGGTGTGCGCCTGTTCCTTGACCATGGCTGCCTCTCCCCCGTGCCCGCCGGCCTCAGCCGAAGCGGCCGGTAATGTAATCCTGGGTCCGCCGCTCGCGCGGGGCGGTGAACATGCGGTCCGCACTGTCCACCTCGACCAGTTCGCCCATGTAGAAAAACGCCACCCGATCCGCGCAGCGCGCCGCCTGCTGCATGTTATGCGTCACGATCGCAATCGTGAACTCGCCTTTCAGCTCGTCCAGCAGCTCCTCGATCCGCGCGGTCGAAATCGGGTCCAGCGCGCTGGTCGGCTCGTCCAGCAGGATCACCTCCGGCCGGGTGGCAATCGTCCGCGCGATGCACAGACGCTGCTGCTGCCCGCCCGACAGCGCCGCCGCCGACGCCCCCAGCCGGTCCTTCACCTCGCCCCACAGCGCCACCCGCCGCAGCACGTCCTCCACCCGCTCGTCCATCTCCGCCCGGCCCAGCCGCTCGTGCAGCCGCACCCCAAAGGCGATGTTCTCGTAGATCGACATCGGAAACGGCGTCGGCTTCTGGAACACCATCCCCACCCGCGCGCGCAGCACGTTCAGGTCCAGGTCCGACGACAGGATGTTCCGCCCGTCGAACAGCACCTCCCCCGTCGCCCGCTGCCCCGGATACAGGTCGTACATCCGG
>NZ_JABEQK010000007.1 GCF_014174275.1 Gluconacetobacter takamatsuzukensis
CGCGCGTCCGGCCGCGCGCGGGGCGGCCCGCGTGGCGCGCCCGGCGCGCGCGGTCCCGGCCTCGGCCGAGACGGTCGAGGTCAGTGGCGCGCGCTTCCATTCGCGCGGCGCGGAAACGGCGGTGACGCGTGCGACGATGGACCAGTTCGTGGCCGGCACCAGCCCGCTTCAGGTGCTGGCACTGACGACCCCGGGCGTCAGCTTCGGCTCGGACGACGCGCTGGGCCTCGATACGGTGGCCAACACGCTGTATATCCGCGGCTTCAACCAGACGCAGATCGGCGCGACGCTGGACGGCATCCCGATGGGCGGCCAGGGCTTCCATAACTGGAACGGCCTGGGCATCGACCAGATGGAAATCCAGGAGAACCTGGCCGGCATGACGGTGTCGCAGGGTGCCGGCGCGCTCGACACCCCGTCGGCCCAGACGCTGGGCGGCGCGATCACCTATACGTCGGCCGATCCGCTGGACAAGGCCGGCGGCCGCGTCAGCCAGAGCTTCGGCAGCTACGATGCGTTCCGCACCTTCGCGCGGGTCGACAGCGGCGTGCTGAATTCCACCGGCACCAAGTTCTACGCCTCCTACGCCCGCACCGCGCAGGATCTGTGGAAAGGCTTCGGCGACCAGCAGGAGCACCAGGCCAATTTCAAGCTCGTGCAGCCGCTCGGCGACAAGGGCAAGATCACGGCCATCTTCGATTATTCGAACTTCGCCCAGTACAACTATCTGGGTCTGACCAAGAACATGTGGCAGAAGATGGGCCGCGACACGACCTATCTGAAGCCCAACTACGCGCAGGCCAAGGAATGGGCCGCCGCCGCCCAGGCCGGCACGGTGCCCGGCAGCGTGCAGGGCGTGCTGACGCCCGACGAGGTCGGCGACTACGCCTATGACGGCACGCAGACGCAGCGCAACTACCTGTCGGCGCTCAAGGCCGACTACCAACTGTTCCCCAACGTGCTGTCCAAGTCCGTGGCCTATGCCCACGTATCCAGCGGCGATTACAACGGCAGCAATCCGTTCCTGACCTCGCCCACCTCGCAGGTGCCGATGGCGCTGGAAGCCGGGCATGTCGACGTCCGCCGCATCGGCTTCACCCAGAGCTTCGACATCACCGTCGACAAGAACGACATCAAGACCGGCATCTGGTACGAGAACGACACGTTCGACTACGCGATGCGGATGTACGAAGACGGCGTGGACCAGGCCCATAATTCCAAGAGCGGCTTCAAATCCTCGCAGGCCACGACCTGGTGGGCCGATTCGTTCAACACCAATACGTTCCAGTATTACCTGCAGGACACGTATCACATCATCCCGGGCATGACCGTCACCGCCGGCTTCCGCTCGCTGCTGCAGACGACGCATGGCGGCACCAGCGTCGACAATTCCAGCAGCCTGGGCGACTGGGGCGTCTATTACAGCCACCCCGCATCGGGCAGCATGACGGCGGCCGACGCCTTCCTGCCGCACTTCAATTTCGATTATCACTTCCTGGACCACCATGAAGTGTATTTCGACATTGCCGAGAACATGCGCGCCTACGATTACGGCACGCAGAGCGGCAGCGGCAATCCGTGGGGCGGGCTGGGCAATGCCAGCACCCCGGCGCAGACCGTGTTCAACGCCAACAAGAACAAGCTGAAGCCCGAGCGGACCTGGAACTATGTCGTCGGCTACCGCTACGATTCCAAGCTGTTCTCGGCCAGCGTCGACTACTACCACACCGATTACTACAACCGCCTGGCAGCGATCACCGCCGGCCCCACCGGCGCGCAGTACAGCTCGATCGAGAATATCGGGCGCGAGAGCATGAACGGCGCGGACGTGATGGGCACCATCCGCCCGGTGCGCGGGCTGGAGATTTCCAACAGCTTCAGCTGGAACGACGCGGTCTACGAAAACGCGAACCTGCCCTACAAGGGCAAGCACCAGGTCTTCTACCCGAAGTTCATGTACAAGGCGAACCTGTCCTATACCTATCGCCACGCGACCTTCAACTTCAACGCGACCTATAACGCCGCGCGGCCGATGACGTACATGAACGACGTCAAGATCCCCGCCTACTGGACGTCGAACCTCAGCGCCGCCTACAATTTCGGGCGCATCGGCTTCGCCAACAACCTCAAGACGACCTTCGGCATCACCAACCTGTTCAACAAGAACTATATCGGCGGCGTCTACGGCGCGGCATCGGTCTCGGGCGACGACAACCCGGTCCTGTATGTCGCGGCCCCCCGCGAGTTCTTCGGCACGGTTTCCGCCGAATTCTAAAAACGCCTGACGCCGGCCGGATATTTCGATCCGGCCGGCAAGAATCCGGGCCCCGCACCCCGATCATTCGACAGCGAACGGGTTTCCAGGGGGAGCCCTGACCTTCGCTCTCCACGATCGCGCCCGCCTCCTCTCCGCCGACCCCGGGGCCGCGCCAGCGTCGCCCGTTCGGCCGGCACGATCAGCCCACCCAGCAGACAGGACAGGCCTACCCCCGGCCCGGCAGTGGCGATCGACGCGGAAAAGCCCACGAACAGGCTGGCGCCGATCACCCCGCCGATCAAGGTCATGGCGACATGCCGCCGGTGCAGGAGGCCGGGCGCCGGCTGTCCGGTCATCGGCTCCTGTCCCCTGCGGGCCACGGGGACGGGGCCGATTACAGGTATCGATCTCGAAAGGCCATGGGCGGCAACGATCGGCCCGCCGGGGCGTTGATTCCCTGCGTGCCGCCGCGCGCCCTTGTCGCCTGTTTCCGATCGGTCTTATGGTCGTCGTGCTTCCCGGCCGGGTCCTCCGGCCCCCGATCCTCCCGGAAGCCAGCAAGGCGGCAGACCGGCCGCCGGCGCGCCCCAGCGGCGCGGGTATGGAGAAACAAGGCATGGCCCTTCGCAGTCTTTTCGTGACCGTCATCGTGGGCGCGGCCGTCTCCGCCGCCGCCATCGCGCCGGCATGCGCCCAGTCGCCCCTCTACCAGGGCAAGCGCGGGGCTGCGATCGGCATCGCGGGGGCCATCGCCGACAAGGACCGGCCGGCCGACGATTTCGCCCGCGACAAGGACCGCAAGCCGGCCGCCCTGCTGGCGTTCGCGGGCCTCAAGCCGGGCATGAACGTGGCCGACATCATGCCGGGCAAGGGCTATTTCACCCGCCTGTTCAGCAACGTGGTTGCCGGCCGGGGCCATGTCTGGGCCGTGGTCCCGACCTGGCTGGTCGAAAAGAAGCCGGCGGCGGCCGACGCGGTCAAGGCCATCGCCGCGACCCCGGCCTTCGCCAATGTCTCCGTGCTGGTCCAGCCGCTGGACGCGCTCCAGTTCCCCCGCCCGCTCGACCTGGTCTGGACGGCGCAGAATTATCACGATGTCTATTACGGGGCCGGCGCCGACGCGGCGCTGGCGTTCGACAGGTCGGTCTTCGCCGCGCTGCGCCCGGGCGGCGTGTTCGTGGTGATCGACCATGTGGCCAATCCCGGTGCGGACCCCGACATCGCAAAGCTGCACCGCATCGACCCGGCGATCGTCCGCCGGCAGGTCGAGGCCGCGGGCTTCCATTTCGAAAGCCAGAGCACGGTGCTGGCCAATCCCGACGACACCCATACGGTGCCGGTGTTCGACCCCGCGATCCGCGGCCATACCGACCAGGTCGTGCTGAAATTCCGCAAGCCGGCACGATAATGTCCGCAACCGCCGCGATCCGGGGCCAGATCATGAAAATGCGCTCTCTCCTGATGGCGGCGTTCCTGCCCGCCCTGGCCGCCTGCCAGACCGCACCGGTGCGGTCCCCCGCGCCACCCGCCCCGCGCGTCGCGGGAACGCTGACGGGCCAGGCGCCGCTCGATGCGGCCGACGGCGTGCCGGGCTCGGGGCGGGCGCTGGCCGTGACCTACCTGTCCACCGACGGGGTCACGGGGTCCGGCCTCGTGCCCGTCACCGGCGAGGTCATCTATCCGCCCGGCCCGCCGCCGCCCGGCGGGTGGCCGATCGTCGCGTGGGCGCACGGCACGGTGGGCATCGCGGCGGCCTGCGCGCCGTCGCGCAACCCGCATTCGCTGCGCGACCAGGATTATCTGGGCGCGTGGCTGCGCCGGGGCTTCGCCATCGTGGCGACCGACTATCAGGGCCTGGGCGGCGGCGGCACGCACCCCTACCTCAATGCCCGGGCCGAGGCCTACAGCGTGCTGGACGGCGTGCGCGCCGCCCTGTCGGGCCTGCCGGACCTGCGCGATACGGTCATGATCGTCGGCCAGTCGCAGGGCGCGGGCGCCGCCTTCGCCGCCGCGTCCTACGCGCCCGCCTATGCGCCCACGCTCGATATAAGGGGCACGGTGGCCACCGGCATCCCCTACATGACGCCCGAAATCGCCAAGAGCCTCATGCATGGCGGGGCAGGGCGGATGCCGAAGGGGCAGGTCGATCCGGTCGTGGCCTATGCGCTGCTGATCGCGGCATCGGCGGCGGGGCTCGACCCGGCCTTCGACCCGGCGGCGGCCTTCACCCCCCGGGCGATGCGCGCCTTCCACGCGGCATCGCAGACCTGCCTGTCCGACCTGCTCGACATCGTGCGCGACGACGGGCTGACACGGGCCAACAGCTTCCGCCCCACCCTGCCGCACGCGCTGGCACCCGCGCTGCGGGCCATGGCCTTCCCGACGCTGAAACTGGCCGCGCCCCTCTTCGTCGGCACGGGGGCCGAGGACCGCGACGTGGCCCCGCTGGGCCAGCTCCTGCTGGTGCGCGATGCGTGCCGGGCGGGCACGACGGTCCAGGCCCATCTCTACAAGGGGCTGGATCACGGGCAGACGGTCATGGCATCGCTGGCCGATTCCGCCGCCTTCACCCGGGCGGTCATGACCGGCGCACCCGTCACGCCCGACTGCGCTCCCGTCGCCCGCGCGCCCGATACCGGCTGGACGGAATCCGGCAAGAATATGTCCCCGGTCCCGGTAAAATAGACAAAGACCCCGATTCGACGGGGAAATAATTATGTCCAGTCCTACAAATAATTTCCAATTGTAACGCGAGGGCACGTACGGGTTTCCGCCATCATTTCCGCTGCTAGATTGCCGCAGCTGTTTCGACCGGAGGAATCACCGTGGCCGCTCCACACAAGACGATCCTGCCCTCGCATGCGGTCAGGGAGAGCGGCCCGTTCGACCATGTTCCCGTCGCGTCCCTGCCGTCGCGCACCTTCGCGTGCCTGACCCGTCTGGCGGGTTTCCACCTGCCGACCGACATCCACGAATGGACGGCACGGGCCGGCATCCGCCTGCCCATGGGCGTCAAGCGGCGCGCGCGCATGGCGCTGATCGCCCGGCGCGGAATCCTGTTCGTCCATGTGCCCAAGAATGCCGGCACCTCGATCGCCACCGCGCTGTACGGCCGCACGCTCTCGCACGAATCCATCCGCTATTTCCAGGACGTGGCGCCGGCCCTGGCGCGCGACCTGCCCAGCTTCGCGATCCTGCGCGAACCGGTGGACCGCTTCCTGTCGGCCTACAGCTACGCCCGCAACGGCGGCACGCGCGACCGCATGGTGGCCCCCGGCTTCCGCGACCGCTACATGGGCTTCCGCTCGCTGGACGACGCGCTGGACCATGTCGAACAGGCCCGCTCGGTCTACGGGGTGGACCATATCTTCCGCCCGCAATCCTGGTACGTCACCGACCGGGCCGGCCGGCCGGCGGTGCGCCACCTGCTGCGCATCGAGGACGTCGCCCGCCTGTCCACCCTGATGCCGGAACTGGGCTCCGTCAGCCTGCCGCGCCTGAACGAGGGCCGCCCCCACGGTCTGGCCCCGACTCCCCGGCAACGCGCGCGCATCCAGGCCATCTACCGCCAGGATATCGCGCTGTTCACCCAGGCCTCTGCCTAGCTCTCCCGGGGGCCGACGGGCGCATCGGCAAACGCACCGGCCACATGCGTCAGCCACGAGCGCAGGCGCACCAGCGCCGGGCGCTCCCAGCTGTTTTCGGGGATGAGCAGCGTATAGGCCCCGATCGCAACACCGTCGAAGGGCGCCCCCGGCGGCCCCACGCGCACCAGCGTGCCGTTGCGCAGATCGTCTTCCAGCAGAAACGGATTGGCCAGCGCCACCCCCTGTCCCTCGCGGGCCGAGGCCAGGACCAGATGCGCATGCCACAGCCGCGCCGCAGGGATCATGGATGGCGCGGCCACCCCTTGCCGGGCAAGCCAGGTCAGCCATTCGCTGCTGTCCTCCTCGGCCAGCAGCGGCTGCGACAGCAGGTCCCCCACGGTGCGGATCGGCCCGGCACGGCGCATGAAATCCGGGCTGGCGACTGGAAAGACCGGCGGCCGCGCCAGTTCCGCCTGGCGGATGCCCGGCTGCGACTCGTGCGGCTTGCCGTCGATCTGGTAACGGATATCGGCATCCACCCCGTCGGACCAGAAGCGCGCGCGCGCATCGGTGGGGCGCAGCAGCAGGTCGATATCCGGATATTCGGTCCGGAAGCTGCCCAGCCGGCGCACCAGCCAGTGAAAGGCGAAGCCCGGCACGCACCATACGCTCAGTTGCGGCAGGTCGCCCGCGCGCAGGGCCTCGGTCGCGCGGGCGATCTCGTCCAGCGCGGTGGCGATCCGGTCGTGATAGATCCGCCCGGCCTCGGTCAGCCCGCCGCCCGCGCGGTCCAGCAGCGGCACCCCGGCCCATTTTTCCAGGGCACGCAGATGGCGGCTGACGACGGCGTGATCGATCTGGAGCCATTCGGCCGCGCGGCGGATGCCGCGCGTGCGGCCGAACGCATCGAAGGCGCGAAGCGGTCCGAAGGGCGGGAAAGGGCGTCTGTCTGCCATGGAATGCCGGAAACCGAGGGAAGCGAGCGGGCGTGACCAACAGGATAGTGGTGCCTTTTGGTCACCACAATGGCAACGAAGGCAACTTTTGCAAATTATTTCGATGGACTAACGGGTGTGATACGGACGCATCTGTTTCAGGAAAAGCCTGCGTTCCGGAACAAAAGATCTTGTCAACGGAACCGTCTTGTTTCGAGACTGAATTCAGGCGGACGACCGATGTTACGAACGCGCGACGCGGCGTTGGGGGAAAGACGGCACATGCGATCAGGACGGGTTTTGGTGCGAAACGGACAATTCTTGCGTGCCCGACTTCTCGGAACGGCGATGCTGGGCGGTGTCATCGGGGGCGTGATCGGCGCCCCGGCCTTCGCCCAGACGGCGCCCGAACCCGCCACGGCATCGGCTCCCTCCGCGAAGAAGGCGTCGCCTGTGCGCCACGGCGCGGCCCAGCCGGGCAAGAAGGCGGCGGCACCCTCCGGCACGCATGTCTCCGTCCGCCCCACCGCAGCGCCCCGCGCGGCCGAGGAAGCGGTCAATGTCGTGGCCAGCCACCACACCTCGCATGGCGCCGAGGCCAGCATCAGCCGCGCGATGCTGGAATCGCAGGTCGCAGGCACGAACATTCTCAAATCGGTCGGCCAGATGCCGGGCGTCAGCTTCAGCTCCAGCGACCCGCTGGGCCTCGATACCTGGGGTACCAGCGTCTATGTGCGCGGCTTCTTCCAGGATTCGATCGGCATGACGCTGGACGGCGTGCCGCTGAACGACCAGACCTACACCAGCGTCAACGGCATCAACGTCGCCAATGCGTGGATCTCCGACGACATCCAGGGCGTGGAAACCTCGCAGGGTGCCGGCGGCGTCGACCTGCCGGGCAATTCCAGCCTGGGCGGCACGATGCGCTTCCATACGTCCGACCCCAAGGACAAGGCCGGCGCCAAGGTGTCGCAGGTCTTCGGCAGCTACGGCACGCTGCGCACCTATGTCCGCGCCGACAGCGGCGCGCTGAACCAGACCGGCACCAAGTTCTACGCCGCCTATTCCCGCGCGGACGAGCGGAAATACGATGCCGACACGCCGGGCTTCATGCAGACGGTCAACGGCAAGCTCGTCCAGCCGATCGGCCATGACAGCCGCATCACCGCCATGTTCAACTGGAACGATGCCGAGGTCTGGGGCTACGCCGACAAATCGCTGAGCATCCTCAAGAACGCCGGCTGGCGGACCGAATCCTGGGCCCCGAACTACAAGGGCGCCTACAATGCCTCGGAATATGCGTGGGTCAACGATAACGGCCTGGCCTATACCGGCCCCGGCTCCTACGATGTCGGCAGCGGCACGCCGCTGATCCTGCCGAAAGGCACCACGCCCACCATTCCGGCAACGTGGCAGAACACCAACGAGGGCGCGGGTACCGCCTATTACGATGCGGGCCAGTCGACGCAGGATTACCTGGGCAGCATCAACGCCGACCTGGCGCTGACCAACGCCCTGCGCTGGAACACGGTGTTCTATGCCGGCGCGTCCGACAACCACGCGACCTACGGCGATCCGTGGACCCAGTCGCTGGGCACCGGCGCCCCGCTGTCCGAAGAAGTGTGGCAGAATTCCTATCGCCGCTTCGGCTTCACCAGCGCCTTCACCTGGCATATCGGGCGCCACACCATCAATGTCGGCGGCTGGTACGAGAACAATTCCCAGCGCTCGGGCCTGTTCTGGTACAACGAGCCTGTCTACGGCCAGGGCGCCCCGCTCAAGACGATCGGCCCGTACACGACCTACGGCGCCGCGTTCCAGCAGGGCTACGGTTTCACATGGAACACAAACAGCTTCCAGTTCCATGTCATGGATGCCTGGCGCCCGGTGGAAGGGCTGACGGTCACGTACGGCTTCCGCTCGATGCTGCAGACCACGTCGGGCGGCGCCTATTACGGCAATGTCGATGCCGGCTACGGCACCGGTGTCGGCGCCGATTCCGGCCTGCCCAGCGGGTCCATGACCTCGGCGGCTGCCTTCCTGCCGGCCGTCAACCTCGATTACCATTTCGGACGCGGGCATGAAGTCTATTTCGACTTCGCCGAGAACATGCGCCCGTTCATGGTCGCGCCCTCGGGCGGCTCGGTCTCGCCCTGGGCGGTGTCCTCGCAATCCGCGTTCCGCGATCTCCAGCGCAACCTGCCGAACGAGCGCGATTTCACCTATGTCGTCGGCTACCGCTATACCTCGCGCAAGATCCAGGCCTCGGTCGACGGCTATCATTCC
Source organism: Gluconacetobacter takamatsuzukensis (assembly GCF_014174275.1). Lineage (GTDB taxonomy): Bacteria > Pseudomonadota > Alphaproteobacteria > Acetobacterales > Acetobacteraceae > Gluconacetobacter > Gluconacetobacter takamatsuzukensis. The sequence goes on from NZ_JABEQK010000007.1 coordinate 9,066, forward strand.
GACGTCTACAACCGCCTGATCTCGGCCTCGGTCGGCTCGCTGAACAACCCGATCACCTCGGTGGTCAATTCCAAGCACGCGACGATGTGGGGCGCGGACGCCGCGCTGACCCTGCAACCGTTCGAGGGGCTTGCGCGCGGCCTGGCCTGGACCAACTCGATCAGCTACAACCATTTCACCTATGGCGACGACGTCAATATCTGCCCGCTCAACGGTGTCTGCGACATCAAGGGCAAGCAGATGCTCGCCTACCCGGCGCTGATGTACAAGACCAGCCTGTCCTACGAGTACAAGGGCGCATCGGCCCATTTCGACGTCAACTACTACGGCAAGCGCTATTTCTCGTACATGAACGACACCAGCATCTCGCCGTACTGGATGGCCAATCTGGGCGCCAAATACCGCTTCGGCAATCTGAGCGTGCTGAAGAACGTGACCCTGGCGTTCGAGGTCTATAACCTCTTCAACCAGAAATATATCGCGATGATGGGCGAGAACGGCTTCCCGATCGGCGGCCAGTCCGGCGACGGCGGCGACTACCAGTCGCTGGAGCGCGGCGCGGTGCGCGAATATTTCGGCACGATCAGCGCCGAATACTGACAGGGGGGCACGTCCGGGCCATGCGGTCCGGACACGCCGCGTTCAACAGGGGGCATAAGGCCGGATGCTGGGTTGGAACATGAAGGCCGCGCGGCGCGCGGCAATGGCCGCCATGCTGGCCGCACCGGCCGGCGCTGCCTTGGCCGCGTCGCCGGTCCTGCAGGCCGAGCAGAGCGACGTGGCAACCCTGCCGCCGGTCGGCGCGCACTGGGTCCTGCCCGCGACCGACCGCGACGCCTACACGCTCTACGATGCCGATGCGGGCAGGATCCTGGGCACGCTGCCGGCCAGCATCCTGGGCAATATCGCCCTGTCGCCCGACCGGCGCACCTTCTACGTCGCCGACACGATCTGGTCGCGCGTCGACCACGGCACGCGGCAGGACCTGCTGCAGGAATATGACAGCCATACCCTGGCCCTGCGGCGCGAGATCCCGCTGCCGCCCCGCGCGCTGGCGGTCTACAAGGGGCAGGATTTCGATGTCAGCCCCGATGGAAAATGGGGCTATGTCTTCGACATGAGCCCGGCGACATCGGTCACGATCGTCGACCTGGCAAAGGGCGCGGTGGCCCGCACGGTCGACATCCCCGGCTGTGCCCTGGTCTTCCCGTGGAAGCAGGGCGGGTTCTCCAGCCTGTGCGGCGACGGGTCGCTGACCAATGTCGGCTATGCGGGCGACCAGCCCACCGTCACCCACACCGCCCCGTTCTTCGACGCCAACAACGACCCGATCTTCGAGCAGGGGCTGGTCGACCGCGCGACCGGCCACGCCCTGTTCGTCTCCTATACCGGCAAGGTCTACGAGGCCGCGCTGGGCCAGAAGCCCGACATCGCGGCCTCCTGGTCGCTCCAGGCGGCGGCCGGCCAGCCCGTGGCCGGCACCGGCGTGCAGGAACAGGCCTGGCGCCCCGGGGGCAAGCAGCCCTTCGCCTGGAACCGCGCCACCGGCCACCTGTTCGTGCTGATGCATGTCGGCCCGCACTGGACGCACAAGACCGACGGCACCGAAATCTGGGAATTCGATCCCACCCGCCACGCGCTGGTCCGCCGCATCGACCTGCCGCAGCCCGCGCGCGGCATCGCCGTCAGCGGCGACGCCGCCCCGCTGCTCTACGCCACGTCGCCCGACGGCACGATGACGGTCATCGACGCCCGCACCGGCACCGTCCGCCGCACGGTCGAGGCCCACGCCCAGTCCATGATCGTGGCCCCCGACCTCCTGCCCGGCCGCAACGGCTGATGGCACCGGCTTCCTCGCTCGCCGTCCTGGCCTGGGCCCAGGCGCTGGACTGGCTGCTGCTGCTGGCGCTGGCGCCGGTTCTGGTCCTGCTGTTCCGCCGCATGCGCTACCTGTTCGCCAAGGTGGCCCCGGTCGGCGCGCTGATGACGTCGGGCGGCCCGCCCCCCGGCCAGGTGCTGCCGCCCCGGCCGGTGCGCGCGCTGGACGGCACGGCGCTGACGGTGGGCGGCACGCAGCCCGCGGGCACGCGCACGCTGCTGCTGTTCGTGTCCGGCACCTGCCCGATCTCGCGCAAGATGCTGCCCATCGCACAGGATTTCGTGCGGCGCGAGGCCATCGCCCTGCTGTGCCTGGGTGACGATACCGACGCGATGCAGCACGAGCTGGTCGCCCGTTTCGGGCTGGCCCCCGCGCGCTTCGTCAACGACCCCGAGATCGGGCGCGAGCTGGGCATCGACAAGCTGCCCTTCGCCCTGCTGCTCGATGCGTCGGGCAGGATCGTGGCCAAGGGCCTGGTCAACAATCGCGAACATCTCGAAAGTCTGGTTGTGGCTGGCGAAACCGGCCACGTCTCGGTGCAATCCTATCTGGACGCGCGGCCCCGCGCGGCATGACAGCGCCGGCCCCCCGGCCTCGCCAGGAGTAACACGCCAATGCCGGTTTCCTTCCTCGACACGCTGGGCGAAGCCGTGACCCGCCGGCTGGCGGCCCGATCCTCGCGGCGCGGCGTGCTGGGGCGGGTCGGGGCCGCCATCGCGGTGGCGCCTGCCTTCCCCCTGCTGCCGGTCCGCCGGGCCGACGCCGCGCCCGCCACCCCGGCCCCGACCCTGACGGATTTCGAGCGCAGGGCGCAGAGCACCGACCCCACCAAATGCAATTACTGGCGCCACTGCGCCATCGACGGCGTGCTGTGCGGCTGCTGCGGCGGCGGCATCCACACCTGCCCCCCGGGCACCGAGCCCTCGCCGGTGTCGTGGATCGGCACCTGCCGCAACCCCGACGACGGCCGGTCCTACGTCATCGCCTATCGCGACTGCTGCGGCCGCAATATCTGCGCCGCCCCCAAATCCTGCGGCTGCAACACGGCCGACCGCGAAATGCCGATCTACCGGCCCCAGGCCAGCAACGACATCATCTGGTGCTTCGGCACGGCGTCGACGGCCTATCACTGCTCGACCGCCGCCATCATCGGCCAGGCCGGCTGACGGGCCGGGGCGCCGCCGCAAGGCGGCGCCGTGCGACGATGCGCCATCGCTTCCCGATCCTGTTCCTGGTGGCCCTCCTGCCGGTCCTCGTCATGCTGGGGCTGGCCCGCGCGGCACCGACGGCCGGCGCCCTGCCGGTCATCCCGGCGGTGCAGGGCCATTACCTGATGGGCTGCGGCGGCTGCCACGGCGTGCAGGGGCGCTCGGGGCGCGAGGTCGTGCCCGACCTGGCGGGCCAGGTCGGCTATTTCCTCTGCACGCCGCAGGGGCGGGACTATCTGGTCCGCCTGCCCAACGTGGCCTTCGCCAACCTGTCGTCCGAGGACCTGGCCCGCATGATGAATTTCGTGGTCTTCACCTTCGGCGGCGCCAGCGTACCGGCCAACAGCCGCCCCTACACGACGGCCGAAATCGCAACCCTGCGCGCCGACCCCCTGCGCGTGGCCGACCTGCATCTCTATCGGCAGCAGGTGGTGCGGGCGGTCGTCCAGGCCTGCCCGAGGGCCGCGGGGCTGCATGGCTACGATGTGGCGCAGGCCGCGCGCACAGGCCAATAATGGCCCCCACCGGAACGACCGGAAACGGACGAGGCAGATGACACAGACTTCCCATCGCGGGCCCCGGGCATGACCCACTCCGCCCTCCTGCCGCTGGCCGGCGCCCTGCTGGCCGGCGGCATCGGCACGCTGCTGCTGGCCGCCGGCATCGCCAAGCTGCGCGACCATGACGGGTTCCTGACCAACCTGGCCGCCTACCGGCTGCTGCCCGATCCGCTGCTGGAACCCGCCGCATGGGGCCTCGCGGCGGCCGAAACCGGCGTCGGCGCTGCCCTGCTGGCCGGCATGGCGCCGCTATGGGCCGGCATCGGCGCGGCCCTGCTGTTCGTGCTGTTCGCGGGGGCCATGGCGATCAACCTGCTGCGCGGCCGGTCCGACCTGTCCTGCGGCTGCCTGCCCGGCATGGATTCCGCCCGCCTGTCGTGGGGTGCCGTGGCGCGCAGCGCCCTGCTGGCCCCGGCCGCCCTGCTGCCCGCGCTCACGGGCCTGCCCGCCTCCCTGCTGCTGCACTACCAGGCGGCGGCGGCCGGCGCCTGCCTGCTGGCGCTGGTCCTGGCCCTGTCGCACCTGATATCGGCCGTCCCGGCCCCCGAGGAACATTCCGCATGATGACTGTCCTGATCGTGTCGCAGGGGCTGCTGTTCGCCGCCATCGTGGCCCTGGTGCTGGTGGTGCTCGCCCTGGCGCGCCAGATCGGCATCCTGCACGAACGCATCGCCCCCATCGGCCAGCAGAACCCCCAGCGCGGGCTCGAAGTCGGCCAGCCCGTCCCCCGCATCACCATGCGCACGCTCGACGGCACGCCCTTCCCGGTCGGCGAGCGCCTGCCGGCGGGCACCATCCGCATGCTCCTCTTCGTCGGCGCCGACTGCCCGGTGTGCAAACGCGTCCTGCCCATCGCGCTCGACGTCGCCCGCGAACGCGGCCTCGACCCCGTCCTGGTCGGCGACGGCGCCCCGCCCGAACTCGCCGCCATGCGCGACCGCCTCGCCCTGCCCGATATCCCCTTCGTCACCGGCGTCGAACTCGGCTTGGTCCTCCAGGTCAACCGCCTCCCCACCCTGGTCCTGCTCGACGATAACGGCACCATCCTCGCCCGCGACGTCGTCAACACCCGCCGCCAGGTCGAAGCCCTGCTCCCCACCGTCGCCAGCCGCCCAGCGGCGGCGTGAGGGGGTAGTTTCCAAAGAGCGACTTCCAGCTTTCCCGAATTGACGGTGGCCGGCGATCTGGTTTGAATTCGATATGTGATCCAGGACAGAAACCGGGCCTTGGACGCCCTTCGGCTTTGCGTGACCATGCTGGTCCTGCTGCATCACACGATCCTCGCCTATTGCCGGTACGGCCATTTCGATCGCGCGCATTATCTCTGGTCCAGTGCCCCGATCGTCGATCCGCAACGCTGGATCGGCTTCGACATTCTTCAGGATTTCAACGACACCTATTTCATGTCCCTCATGTTTCTGGTGTCGGGGGTGTTCGTCCTGCCCAGCCTCCGGCGCAAAGGGGCCTGGCGCTATGCCCGGGACCGCATCAGGCGGCTCGGGCTTCCCTTCGCCCTCTGCGTCACGCTGATCATGCCCCTGGCCTACTACCCCTCGATCCGGCAGACGGGCCTGGATCTCTCGCCGGGGCAATACTGGTTCGGGTATTTCACGCGCTTCGGATGGCCAGGCGGTCCCGCATGGTTCATCTGGTTCCTGCTGGCACTCGATCTGCTCGGCAGCGCCCTGATGCGGCGATGGCCGACCCTGCCGGAAAAGCTCGCCGCGGTACCGGACCTGATCGTCGCCCACCCGGCACGATGCCTGCTCGCATTCCTGGCCGCAGCGTGGGCGGCCTACCTCCCAGCATGGGCGATAGCGGGACCGGATCGCTGGTTCAGCCTGGGACCATTCGCCGTGCAGGAAAGCCGGGTCGGTCTCTACACATTATTCTTCATCACCGGCGCCGCCGCCGGCGTGGCCGGAGTCCATCACCCATTGTTCAGCCGAAACGGGCCCCTTGCCCGCCACTGGACCGGTTGCGGCCTGCTGGCCGGTACGGGCTTTGGGCTTCTTCTCGGGCTGCAACTTGCATCGCTGCACCATCTCCGGCTGCTGCCTGCCCCTTCCTGGCAAGCCGCCGCCATCGCGCTTCTATTCGTGCTGTGCTGCGTATCGTCCAGCATGGCGCTGACCGGCCTGTTCCTCCGCCTCATCGAACAGGGCCCACGCTGGATGGATAGCCTGGTCGATAACGCCTACGGCATCTACCTCCTTCACTACGTCTTCCTGACCTGGACCCAGACGGCGCTCCTGTCGCGCCAATGGGGCGCATTGCCCAAAGCCGCCACCGTCTTCATGGCGGTTCTGCTCTCAAGCTGGGCGCTGACGGCCTTTCTGCGACGCAGCCGGATGGCCAGATCCGTGCTGTAAATTGTTCGACTCCATCAAGCGCATCATGTCGCCCGATCCGGCCCAAAATACAGTCAGGTATGCGTGTAAATCATAGGTAAGCCGACCCATATCGAGCCCGCCTGTCATAAACCTCCGGAATAGTCTGATGGATTGCTTTTTTATATTATAGATTGAGAAAATTTTGCCGAAATCCCCGATTCTATCAAGGAAAAAGCAGAATTTCCGCTTTGCGTTTTTCGTCTGTTCCCGGGAGAAAGCATTCAAAAGGTATCGAATATCAATTGAAGACTATCGCATGACCGATCGTTTTCCGACATGCCGGCTAGTCTGCTTTCAGTCTCTGTGATGAGTCGTGCCGATAGATTGCCAGTGCCGGAAAATTGACATGACAAAGGCTGCGTCATCCGTCAGATCGAGAAACAACAGTGGGGTAAAGTTGGTGATTTGCCTATTCCAGTCCAATTGGCATGCAGGTCGCCATTTTCAAGCCATCAACACTGAATTCAAAGGACTATTCTGCTGAAATGCCGTGTCTTGTCAGTCAGGAGGGGTTGGCGTAACCGGGGTTTGTCAGAACCTCGGGCCGCCTTGACCATGTCCGGTCTGCGGGGCCGCGTTTCGGGTCCATACACATCAATGACGTTGGGATTGCGATGAAAGCCTATTCAGATTACCTGACCGAAATCAAGGACAGAGCAAATCAAGGGCTCGCTCCCAAGCCGATCGACGACGGTGCGCTCGTCCAGGACATCATCACCCTGATCCAGGACGCCGGTAACGAACACCGGCCCGAGGCCCTCAAGTTCTTCATCTACAACACGCTGCCCGGCACCACGAGCGCCGCCGACGTCAAGGCGGCCTTCCTGAAGAAGATCGTGCTGGGCGAAGCGGTCGTCCCCGAGATCACCCCCGCCTTCGCTCTCGAGCTGCTGTCGCACATGAAGGGCGGCCCCTCGATCAAGGTGCTGCTCGACATCGCGCTGGGCGATGCCGGCCCGCTCGCGAAGCAGGCGGGCGAGGTGCTGAAGACCCAGGTCTTCCTCTACGACGCCGACATGTTCCGCCTGCGCGACGCCTTCAAGGCGGGCAACCCCATCGCCAAGGACGTGCTCGAAAGTTACGCCAAGGCCGAATTCTTCACCAAGCTTCCCGATGTCGAGGACGAGATCAAGGTCGTGACCTTCGTCGCGGCCGAGGGCGATATCTCGACCGACCTTCTGTCGCCGGGCAACCAGGCGCATTCGCGCTCGGACCGCGAGCTGCACGGCAAATGCATGATTTCGCCGGAAGCCCAGCAGGAAATCGTCGCGCTGCAGAAGCAGCACCCCGACAAGCGGGTGATGATGATCGCCGAAAAGGGCACGATGGGCGTCGGCTCGTCGCGCATGTCGGGCGTCAACAACGTGGCGCTGTGGACCGGCAAGCAGGCCAGCCCCTACGTTCCGTTCGTCAATTTCGCCCCGATCGTCGCGGGCACCAACGGCATCTCGCCGATCTTCGCGACCACGGTCGACGTGACCGGCGGCATCGGCCTGAACCTGAAGAACTGGGTCAAGAAGACCGGCGCGGACGGCAAGCCGATCCTCAATAACGACGGCAACCCGATCCTCGAGCAGAAATACTCGGTCGAGACCGGCACGGTCCTGAAGATCGACGTGAAGGGCAAGCAGCTCCGCGACGAAAACGGCAAGGAACTGGTCGACGTCGCCGCCGCGTTCACGCCGCAGAAGATGGAGTTCATGAAGGCGGGCAGCTCCTACGCCATCGTCTTCGGCAAGAAGCTCCAGACCTTCGCGGCCCAGACGCTGGGGATCGAACCGACCCCGGTCTTCGCCCCGAACAAGGAAATCACGGTCAAGGACCAGGGCCTGACCGCGGTCGAGAAGATCTTCAATCGCAACGCCGTCGGCGTCACGCCGGGCAAGGTCCTGCATGCCGGGTCCGATGTCCGCGTGAAGGTGAACATCGTCGGCTCGCAGGACACGACCGGCCTGATGACGGCGCAGGAGCTCGAGGCGATGGCGGCCACCGTCATTTCGCCGCTCGTGGACGGTGCCTACCAGTCGGGCTGCCATACGGCATCCGTGTGGGACAAGAAGGCCCAGGCGAACATCCCGAAGCTCATGAAGTTCATGAACGATTTCGGCCTGATCACCGCGCGCGACCCCAAGGGCGTCTATCACGCGATGACGGACGTGATCCACAAGGTGCTGAACGACATCACCGTGGATGACTGGGCGATCATCATCGGCGGCGACAGCCATACCCGCATGTCCAAGGGCGTGGCCTTCGGCGCCGACTCCGGCACCGTGGCGCTGGCCCTGGCCACGGGCCAGGCGACGATGCCGATCCCGCAGTCGGTCAAGGTCACGTTCAAGGGCAAGATGCAGCCGCACATGGATTTCCGTGACGTGGTGCACGCGACCCAGGCGCAGATGCTCAAGCAGTGCGGCGACAACGTCTTCCAGGGCCGCGTCATCGAGGTGCATCTGGGCACGCTGCTGGCCGACCAGGCCTTCACCTTCACCGACTGGACGGCGGAGATGAAGGCCAAGGCCTCCATCTGCATCTCGCAGGACGAGCCGCTGATCGAATCGCTGGAAATCGCCAAGTCGCGCATCCAGATCATGATCGACAAGGGCATGGAAAATGCCGCGGGCACGCTGAAGGGCCTGATCGCCAAGGCCGACGCCCGCATTGCCGAGATCCGTTCGGGCGAAAAGCCCGCGCTGGCCCCCGATGACAATGCGAAATATTTTGCCGAAGTCGTGGTCGATCTCGATATCATCGACGAGCCGATGATCGCTGATCCGGATGTGAACAACCCCGACGTGTCCAAGCGCTACACCCACGACACGATCCGCCCGGTTTCGTACTATGGCGGCACCAAGAAGGTGGACCTCGGTTTCGTGGGCTCGTGCATGGTGCACAAGGGCGACATGAAGATCGTGGCCCAGATGCTCAAGAATCTGGAGAAGGCAGCCGGAAAGGTGGAGTTCAAGGCACCGCTGGTCGTCGCCGCACCCACCTACAACATCATCGACGAGCTGAAGGCCGAAGGCGACTGGGAAATTCTGGAGCGCTATTCGGGCTTCGAATTCAACGACCTGCTGCCGAAGGCCAACGCGCGGACCGAGTACGAGAACATCCTCTATCTCGAGCGTCCGGGCTGCAACCTGTGCATGGGCAACCAGGAGAAGGCCGAAAAGGGCGATACCGTCCTGGCGACCTCGACCCGCCTGTTCCAGGGACGCGTCGTCGAGGATTCCAGCGAGAAGAAGGGTGAATCGCTTCTGGCCTCGACCCCGGTCGTGGTGCTGTCGGCCATCCTCGGCCGGATGCCGAGCAATGACGAATACAAGGCCGCCGTCGAAGGGATCGATCTCACCACCTTCGCTCCGCCGAAGGCGACCCCGCTCGACTCCCGCTCCGTCCACTACTAAGGCGTCCGGGCAAACGGGCCTTCCAGGCCCGTTTGCCCTGTGACGTTTCCCCCTCGGGGGAAACGTGAACGCGCCGGCCCAATCCGGGCTCTGCCCGGACCCGGCAGGGCCCGAGGCCCTCGTGAAACAGCCCCAAAACGAACAGGGGTGAAGGGGACGACCGTCCCCTTCCGGCTCCAGGGTGGAACCCTGGACCTGCCTTCACGCAGGCAATTACGCCCCCAGCACCCGCTCGATAATCGCCAGCCCTTCCTCGATCACGCTATCGGGCGCGGTCAGCGGCACCAGAATACGCACGGTCTCGCCCAGCACGCCGCAGGACAGCAGGATCAGGCCGTGCTCGGCGGCACGGGCGCAGATGGCGCCGGCACCACCCTTGCGGGGGGTCTTGCCGTCGGCTTCCAGAATATCGAAGCCGATCATCGCACCGGGCCCGCGCGCGGCGCTGAAGGGCACCAGGCCCGGCTTGCCGCGCAGCGCGTCCAGCCGGTTGCGGATGCGCGCGCCGATCACGTTGGCACGTTCCACCAGCCCTTCCTCGGCGATCACATCCAGCACCGCCAGCCCGGCGGCACAGGCCAGCGGCGCGCCGGCATAGGTACCGCCCAGCCCGCCGGGGCCCACTGCATCCATCAGCTCGGCCCGGCCGATCACGCCCGACAGCGGCAGCCCGCCGCCCAGCGACTTGGCCACGCACACCAGGTCGGGCGCGACGCCGGACAGTTCGATGCCGAACAGCTTGCCGGTGCGGGCAAAGCCGGTCTGCACCTCGTCGGCGATCAGCTTGATCCCGTGCGTGTCGCAGATGGCGCGCAGGGCCTGCAGCAAGGCGGTGGGGGCGGGGCGGAAGCCGCCTTCGCCCTGCACGGGCTCGATGATGATGGCGGCGACGTGCGAGGGGTCGATATCCGCCGCGAAAAGCAGGTCGAGCGCGCGCAGGCTGTCGGCAACCGCGATATCGCCGGCCGGGAAGGGCAGGTGATAGACCCCGCCGGGCATGGTGCCGAACGGCGCCTTGTAGGGCAGCACCTTGCCCGTCAGGGCCGAGGCCAGCAGCGTGCGGCCGTGGAAGCCGCCGGTAAAGGCGATCACGCCGCTGCGCCCGGTGGCGGCACGGGCGATCTTCACCGCGTTCTCGGTGGCTTCGGCGCCGGTGGTGAACAGGATGGTCTTGGCCGGGCCGGGGAAGGGGGCCAGCGCATTCAGCCGCTCGGCCAGCGCGATATAGGATTCGTAGGGCGCGACCTGGAAGGCGGTGTGGGTAAACAGGTCCAGCTGCCGCCGCACCGCCGCCATCACCTTCGGGTGACGATGGCCCACGTTCAGCACCGCGATGCCGCCGGCGAAATCGATGTACCGCTTGCCCTCGACATCCCACAATTCGGCATTTTCCGCCCGGGCGGCATGGATGGTGGTGGCCGAGCCGACGCCGCGCGGCACAGCCGCCTCGCGCCGCGCCTGAAGGGCGGAATTGGTGGATGACATGGTCGCCTGTCCTCGTTGTCTGATGGGCCCGGTCGCGGGGGGAGGGGCCGCCGTCGCCGGCGCCGTACCGATGGGTTGTACCGCCCGCGCCCCCGGGGCGGGAGACGCCTTGTCGGTCGTCGGTGGTGCCTTTCTGTCACCATCCTGTCATGGCGCCTCAGGTGGTCAGTCGGGGGGGGCGTGTGTATGGTGCGCCCACTTCGGACCGGGGGCGGTGCATGCCTCGCGCGCCGAAGGGGGGGAACAAGTCGAACACCGCCCATGCATGACGTCATCCTCAGCCTGATCCTGTTGTTTGTCGCCGCTTTCAGCAGTCTGGCCGCCCGCCTGCTTCCGGTAACCGTCCCCTTGCCGCTGTTGCAGATCGGCCTGGGCGTGCTGGGGTCGATCGCCGGGCTGCATGTCGCGCTGGACCCCGACATGTTCATGCTGCTGTTCATCCCGCCGCTGCTGTTCCGCGACGCGTTCCATATGCCGATGCGCGAATTCGGGCAGCTGCGCACGATCATCTTCGCCCTGGCGGGCCCGATGGTGCTCGCGACGACCATCCTGTGCGGCTACGCGATTCACCTCATGCTGCCGCCCTTGCCGCTGCCGGTCTGCTTCGCGCTGGCGGCGGTGCTGTCGCCGACCGACGCGGTGGCCGTCGGCGGCATGCTGGGCACCTCGGTGCCGCGCACCATCGTCCATATGCTCGAAGGCGAATCCCTGCTCAACGACGCCTCGGGCCTCGTCTGCTTCCGCTTCGCCACCGTCGCGGCCATGACCGGCGCGTTCTCGCTGCGCGGCGCGCTGACCACGTTCAGCCTGCTGTCGCTGGGCGGCATCGCCATCGGCGTGCTGGTCTGCCTGGCGGCGGCGCGGCTGGACAAGATCCTGCTCGCCCGGGGCTACGACGATCCGCCGACGCAGATCACCTTCATGCTGCTGCTGCCCTTCGCCGCCTACATGTCGGCCGAGGCTATCGGCTGCTCGGGCATCCTGGCGGCGGTGGCGGGCGGCATGACCATCAAGCTGACGGGCGTGCTGCAGGAAACCCAGATCACCACCCGCCTCCAGGCCCGCACGATGTGGGACATGGTGGGGTTCATCTTCAACTCCGTCATCTTCCTGCTGCTGGGCCTGCAACTGCCGGCGCTGGCGACCAACGGCATGGCGCTGGTGCGCGCCGCCGACCGCTCGCCATGGCTGCTGCTGCTGCTGATCGTGGCCATCCACCTGGCGATGTGCATCCTGCGGGTGGCCGGGCTGGCGCTGATCCTGGGCATCGCGGCCTGGCGCGCCCGGCATGATCACGGGGTGTTCCGCTGGCCCGGCTGGCGCGGCCTGCTCGTCACCACCGTCGCGGGCGTGCGCGGCGCCGTCACGCTGGCGGCGGTGCTGTCGCTGCCCCAGGCGGCGGACGGCGTGGCGGGCTTTCCCGCGCGCGACCTGCTGGTGACGGTGGCGGTGGGGGTCATCCTGGTGTCGCTGCTGACGGCCAGCTTCTCGCTGCCCTGGCTGACCAGGGGCCTGATGGACGGCCTGGTCGACCCCCAGGCGCGCGAGGTCAGCTGGGCCCGCCTGGTCCTGGTGCGCACGATGCTGCGCGCGATGCGCGAGGAGCAGCAGGGCCTGACCACCCGCGCCAAGGCCCGCGACGAGGCCGGCGAAATGCGGATCGAGATCATCGCCCGGCTGATGCAGGAATATGAAAACCGGCTGAACCAGCTCCGCCGCAACAGCAATGGCGAGGCCAGCGCCGCCCAGATCGTCTCCATCCGCCGCATGCGCCTGGAACTGGCGCTGAGGCTGAACAACCTGCGCACCTCGCGGATCGAACTGCGCAACCTGCGCGACGCGCAATATATCAATGACGAGACCGAATCCGTCCTGATGCAGGAAATGGATTACGAGGAGCAGGTGCTGAGGAACCGCGCCCGCAGCCTCCCCCGCGTCGGCTAAATCCTGCCCGTCACCGCGCGCTGGCGGCGGTCCGACGCGCATTTCCTGCGCTTCGCTGCTCACGGCCCATCAGGCCGCTCCGCTGCGATGCTCGGAAACGCACGCCGGCCGCGGCCCGTGCCGGGCCGCTCCCACTCACCAGCCCACGGTGCCGGGCAGGATTTCCCACCGGTCGGGTCGATAGCGGTCCGTCTGGATCTGGGGGCGCCCTGCGGGCACTTTCCGCGCTTCGATGTTCGGAAACGCATGCCGGGCGCGGTCATTGCGGGCCGCGCCCGTTCGCAGGCCCTATGCCGGGCCGGCGTTGGTGCCGGGGGGCCGGCACCGGGTCGCGCTGATATCAGATCGAGCGCGGGCGGCGCGGCGTGCCGCCGGTGGGGCGGGGACCGCGGCCCTCGGGGCGCGGGCTGCGCGGGCCGGGCCCGGCATCCTTCAGCACCGGGGCGGCGGCCAGCTCGGCTTCGAGCTGGCGGATACGCTTCTGCACGCTCTCGCGCAGCGTGGGCGCGGTGTGCGACTTCATGGTCGCGAGCGTCTCGCGCAGGTCGCGCAACTGCTTCTGCTTTTCCGCGTGCGTGCGCCGGATCGGCTGGTTGTCGGACATCTGGCCGTGAAATGCGCGCATGATGGTGGTGTCCATGTGAGAAAATGAAATGGCCCGGGCACGCCCGGACAGAGGTGAAGAAACGCGCCAGACGCGCGAACGGCCACAAGCGGGCACAAGAAGCCCCTGGCCGCACGGCGCCCCCGCCGGGGGCCAGAGGCCCGTATCCGGTGGAGGATCGGCGGTCAGTCCGCGTTTCGGTTCAGGATGGCTTTCAGCGCCTCGGCCAGGCTCCGACATTCCTCGTCGGTGCCCACCGTGATGCGCAGCCATTCCGCGATCCGGGGTGTCCTGAAGTGACGCACGATGATCGACCGCTCCCGCAGGGCGGCGGCCAGAGCGGCGGCGTCACGGTCAGGGTGGCGGGCGAACACGAAATTCGCCTGCGAGGGCAAGACCTCGAACCCCAGATTCTTCAGGCTGGATACCAGCCCGCTTCGCGTTTCTATGATCTTTCCCGTGGTTCGCGCAAGCCATTCCCGATCCGCGATCGCCGCTTCCGCGCCCGCCTGCGCCAGACGGTCCAGCGGATAGGAATTGAAGCTGTCCTTCACGCGGTTCAGCGCCTCGATCAGGTCCGCCTGGCCGATCGCATAGCCCACGCGCAGCCCCGCCAGCCCGTGCGACTTGGACAGGGTGCGCACCACCAGCAGGTTCGCATGCCGGCGCACCAGCCCGATCGCGCTGTCGGCGCCGAAATCGACATAGGCTTCGTCGATCACCACCACCCGCTCGGGGTGGGCGCGCAGCAGAGTCGCGATCTCGTCCAGCCCCAGCGCGATGCCGGTGGGCGCGTTGGGGTTCGGCAGCACGATCCCGCCGCATGGCCGGCGATAGGCCTCGACATCCACCCGCATCGCCGCGTCCAGCGGCACCGGCTCGTGCGCGATGCCGTACAGGCCGCAATAGACAGGGTAGAAACTGTAGGTGATGTCGGGCGTCAGCAGCGGCGCGTCGTGCTGCAACAGGGCCTGGAACGTATGGGCCAGCACCTCGTCCGACCCGTTGCCGACGAAGACCTGCTCCATCTCCACTTCATGCGCCCGCGCGATGGCGGCGCGCAGCCGGTCGGCGGCCGGGTCGGGATACAGGCGCAGCGTCTCGTCGGCGGCGGCGCGAATCGCGGCCAGTGCGGCGGGCGAGGGCCCATAGGGCGATTCGTTGGTGTTGAGCTTGATCAGGTTCGCCAGCTTCGGCTGCTCGCCGGGAACATACGGCGTCAGGCTGTGGACGATCGGGCTCCAGAAACGGCTCATGACGGGTTCCGCTGACGCAAGGCATGGGACGGCCCGGCAGGGATGCCGGGCCGCGTTCGTTCTAGTCCAACGCGCGCCGGACGGAAACGCCCGTCCGGCATGGCCGTCAGGCGGTGGGCAGGGCCGGCATCAGGGCCGTGACCTCGGTCAGGCCCAGCTGCGCCGCCAGCAGCCGCGCGCTGTTGCCCTCGCCGTCGCGCAGGTCCGGGTCGGCCCCGCTTTCCAGCAGGAAGGCCGCCATGGCGCCGCGGTTGAACATCACGGCAAAGATCAGCGGCGTGCGCCCGGCATGGTTCGGCGCATCGATCGCGGCCCCGGCCGCGATCAGCTGCCGCGCCACCGCCAGGTCGCCCTTGAAGGCCACGCCGGCCAGCGCCGTCGCCCCCTTGTCGTCGCGCAGGTCCACGCTGGCGCCCCCGGCCAGCAGGGCGGCCACGGTGTCGGCATGGCTGTTATAGGCCGCCAGGATCAGCGCCGAATGCCCGCGCTCGTTGCGCAGGTCCGGGTCCATCCCGGCTTCCAGGAAACTGGCGACCAGGTCGGCCTGCCCGTCGCGCGCGGCGTCCAGAAACAGGCGGACGATCTGCTCGGGGGTGAAGGACGCGGCGTCTTCATCCACCGGGGCGGTCGGGGTGTCGGGATCGGTGTGGGTCATCGCGGCCTCGCTGAGGGTGGTCTGGGCGGGTGATCTGGTTCGGGTTCTAGCCGCTGATTCCCTCCCGCGCGAGGTCGCGATGCGCGCGGGCGCGGCGCCCTGGCGTCATGACACGGCATTCCCCATGGCCCAGCCCGACGAAACGCGCCTCCGCCAGCCCGGCGGCGGCACGGGCGGCGGCCATCCGGCGCAGCGGCTCGTCATACGCCTCGTCGGTCAGGCGGAAGGTGCCGTAATGCATGCCCACCGCCTGCTCCGCATCCAGGTCGATCATGGCCGCGACCGCCTCCTCGGGCGTGACATGGACCGGCTCCATCAGAAAACGCGGGTCATACGCCCCCACCGGCAGCAGCGCGATATCCGGCGCCCCCAGCCGGGCGCGGATCTGCGCCCAGTGCCGGCCATGGCCGCTATCCCCGGCGAAGAAGACCGACGGCGCCGGCCCGTCCCCCGCCGGGCGGATGTCGAATCCGCACCACAGCGCCCGGTTGGCGTCGAAGGGCGTGCGGGCCGATCCATGCCGCGCCGGGGTGGCGGTCACGCGCAGGCCGTCGATATCGTGCCCCTCCCACCAGTCGCATTCCACGATCGCGCGCAGCCCGGCCTTGCGGATGTGCCGCGCATTGCCCGGCGGGGTGATGACGATGGGCGCGTCCCGCCGGGCCAGGGCGGCCAGGCTGGGCAGGTCCAGATGGTCGTAATGGCAGTGCGACACCAGCACCAGGTCCACCCGGGGCAGGGCATCCAGGCTGCGCCCCGGCGGCAGCGCGCGGCGCGGCCCCGCCCAGCCGACGGGCGAGCAGCGGTCGGAGAAGATCGGGTCGGTCAGCACCGTCAGCGCCCGTCCGTCGCCGCGCGGCAGGCGCAGCAGGAAGGTACTGTGCCCGATGAAGGTGACATGCACGGTCCCGGGCGCGGGCAGGGCATGCGGGTCGCCGGCGGGCGGCGGCATGGCCGGGGCGGCCCAGGCCGGCAGCCGGCGGCGGCGCCACTGCCAGCGCAGGATCTCGGCCAGCCCGACCCGCTCGCGCCGGGGGGCGAGGGGCAGGATGGAGGGCGGGTTGAAGAATCGGCGCCCGTCGCAATGATCCGACATCGGCAGCGTGGATGGCGGCATGGGCAGATCTCCTGTTGCCGGCTTTCTTATGGCCTGTCCGGCCGGCGGGGAAAAAGCGTGTTTCGGGATGTGCCGGGAAAATCGGTCGAGGATTCGTGAAAATCCCGTACTGGAAACCTGCGGCCGCGAGGCGTTGTAATGGCGGCAGCCGCCTCCGTGCGGGCGTGGCGACTTGCCCAGGAAGGGGAGACCGTGACAAGGTCGCCCCGGTTCTTCATCCGGTCCGACCGTCAGGACCTTAACCGGATGACAAAAACATGAAGAACAGGGTCCCAGTGGACGGGTCATCCCCCGCCCATCTGTGACGAAGCTTGTCCGCCTCCATGCGCGCTGCCGCATGAGGCGGCTATCGGGCGCGGAGCCCGGTCAGATGAGCGAGACAGGGTCACCCTCATACGGAGAAGATGGTTTAATGCGTTCTATGATCACCCAGCCCGTCCGGGCGTTCGAGGGTGGGGCGGCTGGGCCGTCCGCCGAGGACCTGCTGTGCATCGACACCATTCGCACCCTGTCGATGGATGCCGTCCAGAAGGCGAATTCGGGGCACCCGGGCACGCCGATGGCGATGGCCGCGCCTGCGTTCGCACTGTGGCAGAACGTTCTGAACTACGACCCGGCCGACCCGCTCTGGCCGAATCGCGACCGTTTCGTGCTCTCCATCGGCCATGCGTCGATGCTGATCTATTCGCTGATCTACCTGGCCGGCGTGCGCGACGTGAAGCACGGCAAGGTGCTGGACGCCCCGGCGCTGACGCTGGAAGACCTCAAGCAGTTCCGCCAGCTCGATTCCCGCACCCCCGGCCACCCGGAATACCACCACACGGCGGGCGTCGAGACCACGACCGGCCCGCTGGGCCAGGGCTGCGGCAATTCCGTCGGCATGGCGATGGCCGAGAAATGGCTGGCCACCCGCTTCAACAAGCCGGGCTTCGACCTGTTCGACTATCATGTCTACACCTTCTGCGGTGACGGCGACATGATGGAAGGCGTGGCCAGCGAGGCCGCGTCGACCGCCGGCCACCTGAAGCTGGGCAACCTGACCTGGATCTACGACAGCAACCAGATCTCGATCGAAGGCTCGACCAACATCGCCTTCACCGAGAATGTCGGCAAGCGCTTCGAGGGCTATGGCTGGCACGTGCTGGAAGTCCGCAACGCCAACGACCAGCAGGCGTTCCTCGCCGCCCTGGCCGATGCCAAGGCCGAGACCACCCGCCCGACCCTGATCATCGTCCATTCCGTCATCGGCTTCGGCGCACCCAAGAAGGCCGGCACCGCCTCGGCCCATGGCGAGCCGCTGGGCGACGAGGAAATCCGCGGCGCCAAGAAGGCCTATGGCTGGACCGAGGACGAACCCTTCTACGTCCCCCCCGGCGTGCAGGCCATCTTCCAGAAGGGCCTGGGCGCCCGCGGTGCCGAAGCCAGCGCGCAGTGGAAGACGCTGTACGCGGCCTACGCCAAGGAATATCCCGACCTGGCGGCAGAGCTGGACGCCATCCTGTCCGCCCGCCTGCCGGCCGGGTGGGACAAGGACATCCCGGTCTACGACGCCAGCGCCAAGGGCGTGGCCTCGCGCCAGAGCTCGGGCGAGGTGCTGAACGCCATCGCGCCGAACCTGCCGTGGCTGATCGGCGGCTCGGCCGACCTGTCGCCCTCGACCAAGACCAACCTGACCTTCCAGGGCGCGGGCGCGTTCCAGCCGCCGGAATGGAACGGCACCTATGGCGGGCGCAACCTGCATTTCGGCGTGCGCGAGCACGCGATGGGTTCGATCTGCAACGGCATCTCGCTGTCGGGCATCCGCGCCTATTGCTCGGGCTTCCTGATCTTCTCCGATTACATGAAGCCGCCGATCCGCCTCTCGGCGCTGATGAACCAGCCGGTGGTGTATATCTTCACCCATGATTCGATCGGCGTGGGCGAAGACGGCCCGACCCACCAGCCGATCGAACAGCTGGTACAGCTTCGTGCCACGCCGGGCGTGACCACCATCCGCCCCGCCGACGCCAACGAGGTCGCCGAGGCCTGGCGCACCCTGATCCCGCTGACCGACTGTCCGTCGGTGCTGATCCTCAGCCGCCAGAACCTGCCGACGCTGGACCGCACCGTCTACGCCCCGGCCTCGGGCCTGGCCAAGGGCGCCTACGTGCTGGCCGACAGCGACGGCACGCCCGACATCATCCTGATGGCGACGGGCAGCGAAGTCGGGCTGGTGGTCTCGGCCTACGAGACGCTGAAGGCCGAAGGGGTCAAGGCGCGCGTGGTGTCCATGCCGTCGTGGGACCTGTTCGAGGCCCAGCCGCAGGACTACCGCGACAGCGTGCTGCCGCCCTCCGTCACCGCCCGCGTGGCGGTCGAAATGGCGTCCCCGATCGGGTGGGACCGCTATGTCGGCCTCCAGGGCGCGATCATCGCGATGCATTCCTTCGGCGCCTCCGCCCCGCTGGCGGCCCTGCTGAAGAAGTTCGGCTTCACGGTCGACGCCGTGCTGGCCCAGGCCCGCGCGCTGCTGGCCAAATGATCACCCGCGCCGCCCCCCGCGCCTGGCGCGCGGGGGCGGCCGGCCCGGATTGACCGGAAAGCAGACGGTAACCGCAGGCCCCGCGCCGGCCGTCACCGTCATGAAATCTGAAGGAGCAACACCATGAACGTCGTACACAAGGCGGGTGTGCAGGGCAGCGCCAATCCGCTGAAGGCACTGGAATCGTTCGGCCAGTCCCCTTGGCTGGACTTCATCCAGCGGTCGTACACCGACAATGGCAGCCTGAAGAAGCTGGTGGACGAGGACGGGCTGAAGGGCGTGACCTCCAACCCCGCCATCTTCCAGAAGGCGATGGGCCAGGGCACGGATTACGACCCGCAATACAAGGACATCCTGGCCCATCGCATCGTCGATGCCGGTACCTTGTACGAGACGATGGCCATCGACGACATCAAGGCGGCGGCGAAGGTCCTATATCCGGTCTACGAGGCAACCAAGGGCCTGGACGGCTATGTCAGCCTCGAAGTCTCGCCCTACCTGGCGCGCGACACGCACGGCACGGTCGACGAGGCACGGCGCCTGTGGAAGGCCGTCGACGCCCGCAACCTGATGATCAAGATCCCCGGCACCGACGAGGGCGCGCCGGCGGTGCGCACCGTGATCGCCGACGGGCTGAACATCAACGTCACGCTGCTGTTCTCGCTCGACGCCTACAAGGACGTGCTGGAAGCCTATATCGCGGGCCTGGAAGACCGGCACGCCAAGGGGCTACCGGTCTCGGGCATCGCCAGCGTCGCCTCGTTCTTCGTCAGCCGCATCGACGGCAAGATCGACAAGAAGATCGACCAGCGCGTGGCCGCCGGCGACAAGGACGCCGATTCCCTCAAGGCCCTGCGCGGCAAGGTCGCCATCGCCAACGCCAAGCTGGCCTACCTGCACTGGCAGGAAGTGACGAAATCCGAGCGCTGGCAGAAGCTGGCGGCCCTGGGCGCGCAGACGCAGCGCCTGCTGTGGGCCAGCACCGGCACCAAGGACAAGGCCTACAGCGACGTGCTGTATGTCGAGGAACTGATCGGCCCCGACACGGTCAACACCATCCCGCCGGCAACGTTCGACGCCTTCCGCGACCACGGCAAGGTCCGCGCCTCGCTGACCGAGGATGTCGAGGGCGCGCGCCACGTGCTGGCCGAGGCCAAGCGCCTGGGGCTGGACCTGGCGGGCGTGACGGTCACGCTGGTCGATGAAGGCGTGGCTTCGTTCGCCGACGCGTTCGACGATCTGCTGGGCTCGGTCGCGCGCAAGCAGAACGTGCTGCTGGGCGACAGGCTGACCGAAACGACGCTGGACCTCCCCGCCGATATCGACGCGGCGGTCAAGGCCAGCCTGGAATCCTGGCGCCAGGACGGCACGGTGCGCCGCATCTGGGCGCGCGACGCCAAGGTCTGGACCGGCAAGGACGAGGCCAAATGGCTGAAATGGCTGGGCATCGTCGACGACCGCCTGGCCGACCTGCCGGCGCTGGAGGCCTTCCAGGCCGAAGTGAAGCAGAAGGGCTTCAAGGACATCCTGCTGCTGGGCATGGGCGGATCGAGCCTGGGCCCCGAGGTGCTGGCCGAAACCTTCGGCAAGCATGAGGGCTTCCCGCATCTCTACGTGCTCGACAGCACCGACCCGCAGCAGATCCGCGCGTTCGAAAAAAAGATCGATCTGGCGAAGACGCTCTTCATCGTCTCCTCCAAATCCGGCGGCACGCTGGAGCCCAACATCCTCAAGGCCTATTTCTTCGAGGCCGCGAAGAAGGTCCTGGGCGACAAGGTGGGCGGCCATTTCGTGGCCGTGACCGATCCCGGCTCGCATATGGAAGAGGTCGCGAAGAAGGACGGGTTCTGGAAGATCTTCTACGGCGAGAAGGAAATCGGCGGCCGCTACTCCGTGCTGTCCAATTTCGGCATCGTCCCGGCCGCCGCCTCCGGCGTGCCGCTCAAGCCGTTCCTGGACAGCGCGCTGTACGGCGCCCGCGCCTCCGCCGCCTCGGTGCCGCCCGCGCTCAACCCGGGCGTGCAGCTCGGCACCGTGCTGGGCGTGGCCGGCACCCAGTTCGGCCGCGACAAGGTGACGATCGTCGCCTCGCCCGGCATCCACGATCTGGGCGCGTGGCTGGAACAGCTGATCGCGGAATCGACCGGCAAGATCGGCAAGGGCCTGGTCCCGATCGACCAGGAAACGCTGGGCGCCCCCGCGCTCTACGGCAAGGACCGCGTCTTCGCCTATCTGCGCCTGGCCGCAAAGCCCGATGCGGAGCAGGACGAGGCGATCAAGGCCCTGGTCGCGGCCGGCGAACCGGTGGTGACGATCACGCTGCACCACCCGCTCCAGATCGCGCAGGAATTCTTCCACTGGGAATTCGCAACCGCCGTCGCGGGGTCGATCCTGGGCATCGATCCGTTCGACCAGCCGGATGTCGAGGCCTCCAAGATCGAAACCAAGAAGCTGACGACGGCCTATAACGAAACCGGCACCCTGCCGGCGGAAACCCCGTTCGCGACCGACGGCGCCTTCGCCTTCTTCGCCGACCCGGCCAACGCGGCGGCGCTGAAGGGCGGCTCTACGGCCGAGATCCTCAAGGCCCATTTCGGCCGGGTGAAGGCAGGCGATTATGTCGGCCTGCTGGCCTATGTCGAACGCGACGCCGCCACCATCGCGTGGATCCAGGCCACCCGCCTGGCCATCCGCGACGCGCTGAAGGTGGCGACGGCGGCCGAATTCGGGCCGCGCTTCCTGCACTCCACCGGGCAGGCCTACAAGGGCGGACCCAACAGCGGCGTGTTCCTGCAGATCACGGCCGACGACGTGGCCGACCTGCCGGTACCGGGCGAGAAATACACGTTCGGCGTGGTCAAGGCCGCGCAGGCGCGGGGCGATTTCGACGTGCTGGCCGAACGCGGCCGGCGCGCGCTGCGGGTGCATGTCTCGGGCGACCTGGCATCGGGCCTGCGGGCCCTGGGCCAGGCGATCGACGCCGCCCTCTGATCTGGACGGCCCCGCCCGCCGCGCGGGCGGGGCACCCCCGGTTTCATGAAGGATCTCCGGGGGCTGGCTTACGCGCGGCGTGGTGCCGCGCCATGGAGACGGAACATTATGCAAATCGGCATCATCGGCCTGGGTCGCATGGGCGGCAACATCGCTGTCCGCCTGTCGCGCCATGGGCATGAGGTGGTCCTGTTCGACCGCGATCCCGCCACTGTGGGCAAGGTCCGCGACCGGATCGAGGGCGGCCGCGGCATCGCCGCCGACAGCGTCCCCGACCTGGTGGGCAAGCTGACGGCCGCGCGCAAGATCGTGTGGGTCATGCTGCCCGCCGGCGAAATCACCGAGGCCGCGGTGCAGGAACTGTCCGGCCTGCTGGGCAAGGACGACATCCTGATCGACGGCGGCAATACCTATTACAAGGACGATATCCGCCGCGCCGCCCAGCTCGCGCAAAAGGGCATCCACTATATCGACGTCGGCACCTCCGGCGGCGTGTGGGGGCTGGAGCGCGGCTACTGCATGATGTACGGCGGCACCAAGGATTCGGCCGACCATATCGACCCGATCCTCGAAGCCCTGGCCCCAGGCAAGGGCGACGTTCCCCCGACGCCCGACCGTAACAAGCCGGACCTCGATCCCCGCGCCGAGAAGGGCTACCTGCATTGCGGCCCCGCCGGCTCGGGCCATTTCGTGAAAATGGTCCATAACGGCATCGAATACGGCATGATGCAGGCCTTCGCCGAAGGCTTCGACATCATGAAGACCAAGAATTCGCCGCTGCTGCCCGAAGATCAGCGCTTCGACCTCAACATGGCCGATATCGCCGAAGTCTGGCGCCGCGGCAGCGTCGTCTCCTCCTGGCTGCTGGACCTGACGGCGGAAGCCCTGGCCAAGAACGCGTCCCTGTCCGAATTCACCGGCGAGGTCGCGGATTCCGGCGAAGGCCGCTGGACGCTGGAAGCCGCGATCGAGGAATCGGTGCCGGCCCCTGTCATCACCGCATCCCTGTTCACGCGCTTCCGCTCGCGCACCGGCAATAATTACGCCGAGAAGATCCTCTCCGCCATGCGCTTCGGCTTCGGCGGACATGTCGAGAAAAAGTAAGGATATTTCGTCGGTAACGGTAAAGTCTTGTCCGTGGAACGCGTTCCACGGACAAGTATCGAAAGCGTGATCGTGTCGTGGGCAGGTTTCGTTCTTTTTGATTCGGTCAGGTGCCTCGCATTTGCGCCAGACAATGTCCCTGAACGAATCAAAGTCTTTTTGCTTCTTTTTCTTCGGAAAAAGAAGAGATCCAGGACACCAAACAGTACAGGGAAACGTCCGACATGGATGGAATCATCGCGTCCGCGTCCTCCGAGGTCGAAGGGAGCAGCCATCCGCCCCGGCGTGCCCCGTCATGCGTCTTCGTCATTTTCGGCGGCGGCGGCGACCTGACGAAGCGGCTGCTGGTGCCCGCCATCTACAACCTGGCCTGTGCCGGCCTGCTGGATGACGGATTCTCGATCGTCGCCGTGGACTGGGCGGACCTGTCCGACGACGTGCTGCGCGCGCAGTTCAACGAGGCATTGCAGGAATTCGTGGCCCGGCGCGGCACGGCCGCCACCACTCTGCGCGAGGATATCTGGACCTGGCTGAGCAGCCGGATTTCCTACCTGCGCGGCTCGTTCGACGAGGCCTCGACCTATGCCAGCCTGGCCGAGCGGATCGGCACGGGCAATGCGGTGTTCTACCTGGCCGTCGCCGCCCGTTTCTTCGGGCCCATCGGCGACCGTCTGGGCGAGGCCGGCCTGGTGGCCGAGCCCAACGGCACGTTCCGCCGCGTGATCGTCGAAAAACCCTTCGGCCACGACCTGGCCTCGGCGCGGGAACTCAACCGCCGCCTGCTGGGCGTGCTGCGCGAGCGGCAGATCTACCGGATCGACCATTACCTGGGCAAGGAAACGGTCCAGAACATCCTGGCCCTGCGCTTTTCCAACGGGTTCTTCGAACCGCTGTGGAACCGCCAGAATATCGACCATGTCCAGATCACGGCGGCCGAAACCGTGGGGGTGGAGCGGCGCGGCCGCTTCTACGAGGGCACGGGCGCCCTGCGCGACATGGTGCCCAACCACCTGATGCAGCTCCTGGCCATGACGGCGATGGAGGCCCCGGTCTCCTTCGACGCCGACGCGGTGCGCGACGAAAAATCCAAGGTGCTGAAGGCCGCGCACTGCGTGGGGTCCGAGGACGTGGTGCGCGGCCAGTACGTGGCCGGCATGCTGGGCGGCGAGGACGTCCCCGCCTATCGCGACGAGCCCGACGTGGCGCCCGATTCGCAGACCGAAACCTATGTCGCGATGAAGCTGGCGGTCGATAACTGGCGCTGGGCGGGCGTGCCGTTCTACCTGCGCACCGGCAAGCGGCTGGCCGAACGCCGGACCGAAATCGCGATCCATTTCCGCCACGCCCCCTACGCGCTGTTCCGCGACACGCCGGTCGAGCGGCTGACCCCCAACATCATGACCATGCACATCCAGCCGACCGAGGGCGTGACCCTGCAATTCGGCGCCAAGGTGCCGGGCCCGACCGTGCGCCTGGGCGGGGTGCGGATGAAGTTCGATTATTCCGAATGGTTCAGCGACGGGCCCAGCACCGGGTACGAAACGCTGATCTACGATTGCCTGATCGGGGACGCGACCCTGTTCCAGCGCGCCGACAATATCGAGGCCGGGTGGCAGGTCGTGCAGCCGGCGCTCGACTGGGGCGGCCATGGCGGCACGGCGCCGCTCTGCGCCTACGCCGCCGGCTCGTCCGGCCCGGTCGAGGCCGATGCCCTGCTGGCCCGCGACGGCCGCCACTGGCTGGCGCTGGGCGCATGAGCACGCCGGGCTCGCAGGGGCGCCCCGGCCCGTCGGGGCGCGTGCGCATGGTGGTGTCGGACATCGACGGCACGCTGGTCACGCCCGACAAGCGCCTGACGCACGGGGTGCTGGATGCGGCGCGGGCCCTCCGCGCGGCCGGCATCACCCTGTGCCTGGTCAGCAGCCGCGCCCCGCGCGGAATGGAGATGTTCCTCGGCCCGCTGGAAAACAATACGCCCTATGCCGGGCTCAATGGCGGGCTGGTGGCCCGCGCCGACGGCACCATCCTCTCCCGCCTGTCGCTGGCCCCGGCCACGACGCGCGAGGCGGTCGGGGCCTTGCAGGAGGACGATGTCAGCGCCTGGCTGTTCATCGGCCGCGACTGGCTGGTGACCGACCCGCACGGCCCCTATGTGGCGCGCGAGCGCGAAACGGTGCAGACCGAGCCGCTGGTGGTGCCCGATTTCACCGGCCATTACCACGATGTCGGCAAGATCATGGGCGCATCGACCGATTTCCCCCGCCTGGCCCAGGCCGAGGCCCGGCTGGCCGCCCTGCTGGCCGGCCATGCCAGCGTGCACCGCTCGTCGGACTATTATCTCGACATCACCCACCCCCAGGCCAACAAGGGCTACGCGGCCATGGAACTGGCCCGCCTGATGGGGGTGGATATCAGCGAGGTCGCGTGCATCGGCGACATGAACAACGACGTACCGATGCTCGACGAAGCCGGCGTCGCCATCGCCATGGGCAACGCCCCCGACGCGGTCAAGACCCACGCCCATTTCGTGACCGGCGCCAACACGCATGACGGCTGGGCCCAGGCGATGCACGATTATGTCTTGCCCAGAGCCTAACGCGGGGCTTTGCCCCGCACCCCGCCAAAGGCAGTCGCCTTTGGAAACCAGTCGTTGGGGAAACGAACAGGGGTGAAGGGGACGACCGTCCCCTTCCGGGTTCGGGCAGAGCCCGACCTTCATTGAGAAAAGGATAACGGAATGGGCACTGAAGCGGACCAAATCCGGCTGGTGCTGGCCGATGTCGACGGCACCCTGGTGACGCGGGAGAAGATCTTGACCCCGCGCGCCATCCGCGCCGTGGAACGCCTGCGGGCACGGGGCATCCTGTTCACCATCACCAGCGGCCGCCCGCCGCTGGGCATGAAGATGGTCATCGACCCGCTGCATATCGACCAGCCGATCGCGGGCTTCAATGGCGGGCTGATCGTACGGCCCGATTATTCGGTGATCGAATCCCACACGCTGACGCCCGAGATCGCCCGCCGCACATTGCAGATCCTGCGCGACCACAAGGTCGATCCATGGGTCTATAACGGCAATGACTGGATCGTCTCCGACGCCGCGGCGCCGCATGTGGCGCGCGAGCAATGGACGGTGAAATTCCCGCCCAAGGTCGCGGCCGATGTCGGCGCGGCGCTGGACCAGGTGATCAAGATCACCGGCGTCTCCGACGATCTGGAGTTGATGAAGCGCGTCGAGCACGATCTGCAACAGGCGCTGGGCGACGCGGCCTCCGCCGCGCGGTCGCAGCCTTATTATGTCGATGTCACCCATCACGATGCCAACAAGGGCGGCGTGGTGGCGGCGCTGGAACGGCTGCTGGGCATCCCGGCGGCACAGATGGCGACACTGGGCGACCAGCCCAACGATGTGCTGATGTTCCGCCCCAGCGGCCTGTCCATCGCGATGGGGCAGGCATCGGACGAGGTCAAGGCGCAGGCCACCCACGTCACCACGTCCTCGGAAGAGGAAGGGTTCGCGATCGGGGTCGAGCGCTATATTCTGGGGGAGGATTCCTGATGGGTCACGACGTGACAACCGGCCGCGTGGTGGTGCTGGACGACGGCGAGGCCATTGCCCGCCACATGGCCGAATGGCTGACCGAACAGGCGCTGGCCAAGACAGGCGGCCCGTTCGTGGTCGCCCTGTCCGGCGGCTCCACGCCCAAGCGACTGTACGAGATCCTGGGCTCGGCCGACTACGCCATCCGCTTCCCATGGGCACGCACCCACCTGTTCTTCGGCGACGAGCGGTTCGTGCCGCCCTCCGACCCGGCCAGCAACTACGCCATGACGCAGGCGGCCCTGCTGTCGCATGTCGCGATTCCGCCGGCACAGGTGCACCCCATGCCCACCGACGGCGACCCGGCCCAGGCGGCCGCCCGCTACCAGGCGGAATTGCAGGCGCTGTACGGGGCCGCGGACCTGCAACCCGGCCGGCCGCTGTTCGACGTCGTGCTGCTGGGGCTGGGCGACAACGGCCACACCGCCTCGCTGTTCCCGCGCCAGCCGGTGCTGGAGGAGCGCAAATTGTGGGTCTCCACCTGCGTGCCCGACGACGCGCCGCATACGCGGCTGACGCTGACCTACCCGGCCATCCATTCCAGCCGGCATGTGGTCTTCATGCTGGCCGGGGCGGGCAAGCGCGCGGTCTTCGCCCGGGTGCGCGCCGGCGACCCGGTGGAACCGGCCAGCCACATCACGACCGAAGGCGACCTGACATGGCTGGTCGACAAGGCGGCTGCCGGCGTATGAGGATCGGCGGATAAAAACGAGTGGACCGCCGGCAGTCCCGGTAGGTCCCGGAAAGGGAACAGGATGAGCGGCCAGAATTCCGACCCGATGGTCGAGCTGAAACGCCGTGCGGCCGAGGAAGCCGCGGCAATGGTGCAGGACGGCATGGCGGTGGGCCTGGGCACGGGCAGCACGGCGGCGCTGATGATCGACGCGCTGGGCCGCCGCTGGGCAGAGGGGCTGCGCTTCGTCGGCATCCCGACTTCCGAGCGTTCGGCGGAACAGGCCCGCGCGCTGGGCATCGAACTGGTCGATTTCGGCACCCATGCGCAGCTCGACCTGGCCATCGACGGCGCGGACGAGGTCGAGCGCGGCTCGCTGGACCTGATCAAGGGCCTGGGCGGCGCCCTGCTGCGCGAGAAGATCGTGGCGGCGGCGGCCCGGCGCTTCGTCATCATCGTCGACGAGGGCAAGCTGGTCGACCATCTGGGCAGCCGCTCCCCGGTCCCGGTCGAGGTCACGCCCTTCGGGTGGGAAAGCACGGCCCGCCAGCTGGGCGACCTCGGCGCGCGGGTGGCGCTGCGCATCAAGCGCGACGGCGAACTGTTCGTCACCGACGGCGGCAATCTTATCCTCGACTGCACCTTCGGCCCCATCGCAAACCCCAGGGCGCTGGAGGCCGAAATCGGCGACATCGTCGGCGTGATCGACAGCGGCCTGTTCGTCGGCCGCACGTCCGAGGTCATCGTGGCCGGCCGCCAGGGCCTGACCCGCCTGGTGGCGGCATGAGCGCGCAGGAGGCCGGGCGGCACGCGCCGCTGCCGGTGGCGCAGGGCATCCCCCCGCATGTCATCGTGCTGATGGGCGTGTCGGGCAGCGGCAAGACCTCGGTGGCCGAGGGCCTGCACAACCTGCTGGGCTGGCCGTATCAGGAGGGCGATTACCTCCACCCGCAGGCCAATGTCGACAAGATGTCCGCCGGCATCCCCCTGACCGACGAGGACCGCCTGCCGTGGCTGGAGCGCTGCCACGCCTGGATCGCGGAGCGCCTGGCCGATGGCGGCGGCGGCATCCTCACCTGCTCGGCGCTCAAGCGTTCCTATCGCGACATCCTGCGTCAGGGCTCGCACCGGGTAACGTTCATCTATCTGGAGGTCTCGCGGCCGATCCTGGAGGCCCGGCTGTCCCGCCGCCAGGGGCATTACATGCCGCCCACCCTGCTGCCCAGCCAGCTTGCGACCCTGGAAGTGCCGACCCCCGACGAGCACGCGCTGGTGGTGGAATGCGAGGGCCCCCCGGCCGAGGTCATCGCCCGCGTGCTCACCGAAATCCGCTACCATATCGACCGCCAGGGCAGGGCGTGAGACCCTGAGGCACCAGGGCGGGGAAACGGGGCAGGGGATCATGTCGGGACGATGATGTGGGCCCTGTGATGTCGGCATTGCGGCGCGCGGCGCAATCCGGCCGCGCCCTGCGGCCGGTCCTGCCGCTGGCAATGCTGCCGCTGCTGCCGATGCTGCCGACGGCGCCGGCGCGCGCCCAGCCCACCGCGCAGCCCGCGACCCAACCCGCGACATCGCCCGCCGCCGCACCGCCGGTCGCGGACGACGCGCCGCCGGCCCCGCGGAACGGCCGCTGCATCGCCCATGTGCTGTCCCTGCCGCTGCTGACGGGCGAGGGCAGCCCCGGCGTGCCGATCACGCTCGACGCGGCCAGGGGCATGGCCTTCCTCAGCCTGTCGCAGGAAATGCTGGGCGTTTTCGAACGGCCCGACATGCGCTACGACCGTGGCCAGAAGATCCGCATGCAGACCGTCACCGGCGCGGGGGAAACGACCGAGACCATCATCGACCGGCTGGAGCTCGATCGCGGCACGGCCCACCACGTCCCGGCCGTCATCATGGGCTATATAGGCGAGAGAAAGGTGGCGGGCCGCCCGATCCTGGGCGTGGTGGGCTACGATATCCTGGGCAATTACGACGTGCTGATGGATTTCCCCGGCCATGTCGTCACCCTGTTCAAGGAAACGGGGGCCGCGCCATGCCCGTCCCTGCCGGCGCTGGTGGGCGCGCACGCCTATTCGGCGCTGCTGATGCCCAACCCGCTGGGCATGGATGTCACGGTGCAGGTCATGCTCGATGGCGCGCCGGTCGGCATGCAGGTCGAACCGGGGTCCAACGCCTCGATCGTGCGCACGGCCGACGCGGCCGATATCGGGGTCGGCAGCACGGTGCTGGACGCCGACCCCCGCTCGCGCACCGAGGCCGGAAATGCCATCATCGGCCACAGGCACCGCTTCACCCAAGCCGCGATCGGCACCTGGCACACCGACACGCTGGCCGCGGACGTGACCGATGCGCAGTTCAACGTGCTGGGCATGGATTTCTTCCGCGGCCGCCGGGTGCTGTTCGCGTTCCCCACCCGCATGCTCTATTTCTCCGACGCCCGGCCGGACGCCGCAGGCCAGGCCACCCGCACCGCCAGCCTCGCCCAGTCGCGCCTGGCCGACGCCGAAGTCCAGGACGACGCCGCCCCGGCCGTACCGTCCCCCACCGCCACACCCACGCCGACGCCCCCATCCGCACCGGCACACTGACCACCACGGAAACTTCGGGCACCGAAGACGTTCTATCCTCACGAAAAACAAGAGGATTACCAATGCGTCTGTTCGTCCACGCGGCCCTGGCCACCGCCCTGTGCTGCGTCGCCCTGACGGGGTGCAAGAAGAAGCCCGAGACCCTGGGCCAGAAGATCGACAATCTGGGCAACAAGGTGCAGGACACGGTGGACCCGCCAAAGGGCCCGGCCGAGAAACTGGGCCGCGAGGTCGACCGCGCGACGCAGTAGCGACCCCGGGCAAGGACTATGGCATGGCCGCCCTTTACAGGCCGGAGCGGGCTTTCTAGGAGAAAGTTCCATCCCCCGATCCGTGATCCATGGCCGCCATGCCCAGCCCGTCTTCCCGCGAATCCTCAGCCCTTCGTCACTCTTTGTTCGAGGACGCCTATGCGCTGGTGATCGGCTGCTCGCTGATCGTGCTGGGCCTGGCCTGCCTGCACCGGGCGGGGCTGGTCACGGGTGGCGTGGCGGGGGTGGCGCTGCTGCTGTCCTATATCCTGCCGCTGTCGGCGGGCACGCTGTTCACGCTGATCAACATCCCCTTCCTCGTGTTCGCCAGCCGTACGATGGGCTGGGCCTTCACGGTCAAGACCTTCCTGGTCAGCAGCAGCATCACCCTGTTCGCGCTGCTGTTCCCCCACATCATGGCCCTGGGCTTCATCGCCCCCCTCTGGGCCGCCTTCTTCGGCGGCACCGTCATCGGCATGGGCATCCTCTCCCTGGCCCGCCACCAGGCCGGCGTCGGCGGCACCGGCGTGGTCACGCTGTGGCTCTACAAGAACCGGGGCTGGAACGTGGGCAAGGTCCAGCTCGGGATCGACTGCTTCATCCTGGCCCTGTCGACCCTCAAGATCGACCTCGCCCATGTCGGCCTCTCGGCCATCAGCGCCATCGCCATCAGCGGCGTTGTCGCCACCTTCCACCGCCCCGGCCGCTACACCGGCTACTGAAAGCCACCGACCCCGCCCGCAACCACATCCTGGTCGCGATCCAGAAGCGATCCGACGCGGGAAAGTTCGTGGTTGCACCCCGACGTCAATCGATGCCGCAGATCGGCAAAAGATCGGGAACGCATGCGTGTTCCTCAGTCGGGGTTCAGCCCAGAACAGGCACCTGCCTGGGCACAGGCACGAGCATGGTCGGGAGGGTCTATTTGGATGGCTCGTCAATATCGAGCCATAGCAAGTGACCGTTGACAGGATTGCTCAGAACGGCGCGAGTCGCATCGCGTGCCTTTAGCGGAATATCCGAGCAGGTGCTTGCACCTTTGCTTTTCGCACATGCGAACAGGTGGATGCTGGCGAGAGATGATTCAGCCCAAAGCGCGACATCATATTCGGCCTCCTGATTTTCAAACTTAAATGTGGTTGGTCCGTTATCGACGAACACACGCTGGACTGTCGACTCCGTTCGACCCGCAAAGCTGGCATGGACAGAAATCATCCCATGGTCGACATGCCGATCCTGGAACACTTTGACGCCGAACGCGGTGGTAATGCTCTCCGTTGCCGAGGGAAAAGGCTTGTTCGGCGCAGCCATGACCGCGCTGGCCGCGAAAAGAAGAGTCGCCGAACCCATGAACAAGATGCGCATGCGGTAGATCTTTCCATAATCCTTCAGACCGTCTTCCCCGTTCACCCGGGGAAAGTGACGGGCTTGGGTGACCGATGATCAAGACGAACGGCAGAACATTACGGGCAAGTATGATGCCCGTCCCGTTCGCCGCAGTCGGCTACGTAAGGCGGACCACCATGACGGAAATATTGCGGCAAGGGCCGACCTGTCGTTCCCCGGAGAAACGGCCATTACGCGGCCTATCAGCCCGGGCATAACAACGCCGGCGCACGGAAAGCCGCCTATGACAAACGGCCGCATCATTTGCCTCGTCTCTCATTTCCATCAGAGCGGTGCGCTCAAGTGCGCCTGTCCTCCGAGCCCCCATGTCTCTCGATACAGTCCGGATTATGGTGGAGAATTTTCATCTCCGGAATCCAGAGTATTTGTATTGATCCGCGTGCCTTCCTGACAGACCGCGCCACGCTCCTGTTCAGCGGTCAGGAGATCGCTCCCTTCCTTATCGGATGGTTCCAGAAGCCGGACCAGGGTATCCGGAATGGGAGAAAAAAGAGAATCGTCGTACAATCGCTTCAGATTTTCTCTCAAGAAAAAAGAAAATGCGCTATCGGTCATCACGCACCTCTGACGGGGAGAATAGAGAAAAGATTCACCCGAGCGGAGAAAAATACAGAAACCAACGCAGCAAGATGATCACCTCCAGTAACGTTCAATCGAACGGCCGCGGCTAAAATCTATTGCAGGCCAGGCCAACGGAATGCGGGACGAAGACGTATATTCCGGTCAGGTCTGACATATGAATATCTTCAGCCCTGATAATAACATGAAAGCCTGCGGCTCAGGATTGCCGGATAATCGTCATCCAGGAAATGCGGCAGGATCGGTAGCCCAGACCCAAAATTCCAGCTCACCTGCATTTCCGCCTTTCCGGTCCAGACGAAGCATCGGTCATTGATCGATCGATCCTGCCCGCGACAGAACGGCAAACCCGGGGCTCGATATCAATAAGCATTCCCGGGAACATTAATCATTTTCATGATATTTCAAGAATACCCTCTCCTCTCCAGACTTCCCTCATTCAGACCTCGGGCAGAAGCCATCTATAACGTCCCCCCATCTCGGAATTGCGCCAGAAATGTCCCAATGATGGGATATTTCTCCACGCCGTGGAGATCTGGGCGCCGGAAATGGCCTTAAGGGGTTCGGTTTTCAGGAGATTTTGTTGATTCCCGAGCGGCGATGGACGCATCGGAAATAACTCAAGCCGGTATGGTGTGGATCCCTGGGTGGGGATTTCCTCACTGTGCATAACCCAACATTGCATGCGGCACATAAAAGAGAGATATTATAGAGCATGATGCCCAATCGTTCCTCAGTCCATCTTCTATTAGTCGAAGACGATGAAATAACTCGCGATATCTACAGCGCGGTACTGATCGGTGCCGGGTTCGCCGTCACGGTTGTCGGAACCTTGTCCGGGCTGCGGCAACAGATCGTCCAGGCCCGCTTCGACGTCATCCTGCTTGATCTTTGCCTTCCGGACGGGAATGCCCTTGAACTGGTGTCGGAGCTGCGGACCACCAGTTCCGCGGGCATTATCGTGATCACCTCCAGCCGTGAGGCAACGGACCGGTTGAAGGGCCTTGAAAGCGGGGCCGACCAATATCTACAGAAGCCGCTCCATCCACGGGAGCTTATCGCCAGCATCCGCAACCTCTCGACACGCATGCGCAAGGATGCTGTCGAGAACAAGCCCGCGCCTATTTATCATTTTGAAGGCTGGTCGGTAGACCTGAGTGCGCGAAAAATATCTGCTGCCAATGGCAAATATATTTACATTACCGAAAACGAATACCGTATTC
Organism: Gluconacetobacter takamatsuzukensis; assembly: GCF_014174275.1. GTDB lineage: Bacteria > Pseudomonadota > Alphaproteobacteria > Acetobacterales > Acetobacteraceae > Gluconacetobacter > Gluconacetobacter takamatsuzukensis. Next base: position 42,515 of record NZ_JABEQK010000007.1, read on the forward strand.
TGGAGGCCATGATAAGAAACGGCACCAAACCGCTTCATCGTGATCGCTTGCTCATTCTACTGAATGATGATGAAGAGATCACAACACGTGCGGTTGACAAGGCCATCTATCGTATGCGCCTCAAATTACATAATACTCTCGATATCTCTACGCCGCTGATCGAGACCGTGCATGGCTTTGGCTACCGTTTGACTGCAAGGCGATTATAGATCGCTTCAGATACGCGACGAAGATTCGAAGAAGCATTCCATGCGCTTCCATTTCTGATAACATGGGCCGGTTCATACAGGAGAGACTTCGCTGTTTGACCATGCCGTAGACGCCATCGCATTCGGCATCCTTACACCAGAGGGTGTCGTTGCCTATTGCAGCTCACGTTTTACGCGCATTATACACGCCCCTCGAAACGGCTCCGTCGCTGGAGCTTCGATTGAGGCTTGGCTTGAACCTGTCTCCGATTCCGGGTTGTCGCCATGGTTTTCCTGCACTTCCACCGTGGAGGGAATGCTTCGCCTGACAGGAGGCCGGAAGACCGTTCACTATCGGCTGGAGCCGATGACACCGACCAGGGATGGGATAGGGAACGGCGCCATCATCTTCCTGGGCGATGACACCCTGACTCTGGATCTGATCCATGCGCAGGCTTTTCAACTCAATCCCGGTCTCACGGCCATTTCCGTTCTGGAAACGGGCGAGCATCTGGACGTCAATCCAGCGTGGCTCACAGCCATGGAATATCAGCGCGGTGATGTCATCGGAAAAACCGCGCGAGACATGAATATCTGGGAACATGACTCGTTCCGTTCCGAGGTTGTGCGCCAGTTGACGAAATATGGCCGCGTCGAGAATCTGGAAGGGAGAATGCGAACCAGAACCGGAAAACTGCGCGATATCATCGTCAGCGCTAAACGCGTCTCATATTCGGGCCGGACACTGGCAGTTTTCGCTTCTCACGATATTACCGAAATCAAGAAATCACACGCCGAACTGGAAGCGCTCAACCGGCAACTGGAAGCTCGGGTTACCCAGCGCACGGCTCAATTGGAGGCAAAGAACAGGCAGCTCCTCGATGCCGTGAAACACGCCGAAGCCACCAATGACGCCAAGAGCCGTTTTCTTGCGACGATGAGCCACGAAATCCGTACTCCGCTGAATGCCATCATCAATATGGCAGAACTACTGGCAGAGGAAACCAGAGGCGGTCTCAACGCCAATTATTTGTCCAATATCGTCGATTCGGCACAAGCTCTGGCCGCCATCGTAAGCGATACACTTGATTTTGCCAGAATCGAGGAAAAGTCCCTCAAGATTGTTCCAGTCGAAGTCGATGTCGAGGCTATTGTCGAAGAGGTCATCCGAAGCCTCGCCCCCTTGGGGCACCGCAAAGGCATCGAACTGGTTCTTGTGATTGCGCCGGGATTGCCAAAAAATATCTCTGTTGATCCCACTCGTCTTCGGCAGATCTTGTACAATCTGATAGGCAATGCCATCAAGTATACGCGCGTTGGATGGATTGGCGTCGATGTCGGTCTCGCGCGAACAAACGGCTCTCACGAGCTCGTCCTGTCCATCCGCGACACCGGAATTGGCATCGCATCGGCCGACCAGAATCGAATTTTTGATCGATTTTCCAAGATCAGCCCAGGCTCTGATGACTCGACGAGCGGGACCGGTCTCGGGCTGAACATTGCGCAGGGTCTGGTCCAAGCCATGGGCGGTGCGATTGCTGTAGAGAGCCGTCCAAACCATGGAAGCATATTCCGTGTAACTCTGCCGACAAGCGCCTTTGGCGTGCCGCCACCCGCCCCTCCGATGAACGAAGTCATCATAGTGGGACCGGGCAGCAATACGCGCTCCGCCCTGGAAGCTGTCTGCGTCGGGTCAGGCGTTGCGACACGGGTCGTGGATGAACCGACTGCCATATCGGCCCCTTCGCAGCATTCCACAGCGTTGGTTGTCCTTCCATTATCCGCTTGCAAGACATCGATCGAAATGTGGTATCGTCTTGCCTGTTCACTATGTTCCCGCGTTATCGTCCTGACTCCCATAGGTCAGTCAGCCGGCACTCTTGCTCGCTTGTTACTTGGGAATGGCCAGTTGGAATTCTATCCCATAGGGCGGTCCAGCCTCTTTTCGATCCTCAATGGACACCCTCTCGCGGCACACGCCGCCCGCCCATCTCAGGGCGCGCTTTCCCTTGCTGGTATACGTGTGTTGATCGCCGACGACGTGGAGGAAAACAGGCTCGTCGTCGAATGGGGCCTGAGAGCATCCGGGGCCGATATCACTACCATAGACAATGGCGCAGACGCGATCCGCCTGATCGGGCAAAGCTCGTTTGATATCTTGTTATTGGATCTTCGTATGCCTGGACTTGACGGATATGAAACGGCGGCAAGGATCAGATCCCTTGGCGGAAGGGTCGGCATGACGCCAATTATTGCGGTCTCCGCCAACGTGACGCCTGACGCGCAAAAAATGATGGCATCGGGGATCGACAGTTTCCTGGCCAAGCCTTTCGGGCCATCGAGCCTGCGATCAGCCGTTTTAGAGACCCTGGGCCGCTCCCACACCAGCGAGGACGAGGACGGGGAGGACGACATGGCCCAGATCCGGCATCCGCTTCTCGACACAGCCTTCTTATCCGCCCAACTGGACTATGCTGGCGCAGACGCCATGTGCAAGGCGATCGACATCTTCAACCAGTCTCTGGAACAACGTCTACACAGCATTGAAACGACCAGGGACGACACCGCCTGTATTGAAGCGATTCACCGCCTCGCTGGCGCCGCCTCATCTCTCGGTCTTTCAAGGCTTTTCAACTTGTGCACCCAGCTTGAAAGCTCGTTCAATAACGATGATCCGGGCACTCGCGCTAACAAGATTGTTGGAATTCGATCCACCGGCGAGAATAGTAGGCGTCATCTGAACAAGTATAGAAAGGATATGAGGCGATAAATCTACTGGCCGTCCCCCGGGCGTGCCCCGCTTCCAAGCCTATCCATGAATAGATTGATTCAGGTGAATCTGTCGTGATTCCATCGTCCTGCCTGCGCTTCACAATATGACCGCAGACAACACTGGAACAAGGGCGGAAGTGTCCCCGGTCGATCTGGTAACGAATGGGGGTGAAGGGAGGGCGCCCGCCCTTCCGGGTGCAGGACAGAGCCCTGCGAACCCCTCCCAACCACACACCCGGCCTCTCCCGAAGGAGAAGCCGGACAGATCCGCTCAGAAAGCGGTCGAAACAGTCCCCGTCATGCTGAAGCGCGGCTCGACCATGAAGGAGTTGCCGTAGCCCAGCGTGGGCGCCAGGTTGCCGCTATACACGTTGTGGCTGTTCAGGTCGCTGCCGCGATAGACCACGCCCATGGGCCCGGTGCGGACGATCGAACCGGTCAGGTTCGTGAAGTTCAGCCGGAAGGTCGGCGACTTGGCGAACATGAAGGCGGGGAAGTGATAGCCGAGCGACAGCGTGTCGGTCACATAGCCGGGCATGCGCTGGTCGCCGGCGATGCTGACCGATTGCGGGCCGGTATAATGCACGCTGCCGTTGGCGAAGAAGCCTTTGTAGGTATAGGTCAGGCCGAAATTCGCCATCACGTGCGGCGCCATCACCGCCTGCGTGCCTTTCGAGTGGATCAGCGTGTTGGTGTACGGATCCATCACGTTGCTGTCCTGCCGCGCGTTCAGATACTCGAACGACGCATAGGGGCTGAACCCGTGGATCGAACGGCCCGACACCATGACGTCGAAGCCACGCATCGTCTGGTTGCCGATCGATATGGGCGCGAAGCTGTTCATGCCCACATACTGGTTCACGATGCGGTTGGTGACATTGTAGTTGAACAGCGCCAGGTCGACCATCACGTATTTGTCGTGATAGCGATATCCCAGCTCTTCCTTGATGGAATACTGGTTTTTCAGGAAATTGGGGCCCGAGGGCAGCCAGCCCATGTCCACCGCGCTGGGCTGGCGATAATCGCCCTCGGCGTTGACATAGATCTGGTGATGCTCGTTGAACGTGTAGCCGATCGAAAGCTGCGGCAGCGGCTCGGTGCGGTTGTTGCTGCAATGCTGGAAATTGTCGCTGTTGTCGCAGACCGACCCTTTGACCTTGGTACCGTCGATGTTCGCAAAGCTGGACGTCCAGCTGTTGATCATGGCGAACTTGAAGCCCGCATGGATCACTAGCCGGTCATGCAGGTATTTCGCGGTATCCTGCACGAACAGCGAATGGATTTCGTACCCGGCATTCTGGCCGAAGGTGAAATCGCCGGTCTTGTACAGGTACCACGGGCTGGGCGGGTTGCCGTTGGCCTGGGTGTTGCCGGTGGGATAGGACTGGTTGGTATAGGTATTCTCGTACCAGTACCCGACCGAGAACGCATTATGCGGGTCGATCTGGTAGCCCAGCTTGGCCACCGTGCCCACCCCGCGCGTGTCGTTCTGCAGGAAGAAGCCGGTCTGGTTGGGCCCGCTATAGGGCGTGCCGTCGTCGTTCGAAATCGGGTTGTTCGGCGACGCGTCCCAGCCCTGGCCGAAGGTGAAATAGGGTTGCAGGTCCAGGCTGAAGCGCGCGGGCAGCACGATATGCACCGGCGCGGTCAGGAAGACCTGGTTCCAGTGGTCCTTGCTGTTGTTCCAGTAATTGTCGTTGCTGCGGTCGGCGGTGCGGCCCCAGCCCTGGCCGGTATGCTTGTAGGTGTAGAATTCCTGCGCGGTCGGGTAATTGTCGATGGTGAAGTTCTCGTTGTTCCACGACACGAAGACCTTGGCGGTCGACCCGTTCTGCCAGTCCTTCTGGATGCCGAAATCCAGATGCCGTCGCTCGTTGATGCCCGCCCCCATCCACGACCGGTTATGGGTGTTGGAGAACGAGATGTAGCTGCGCACGCCGGTATTGCCGATCTCGCCCGATTCCAGGCGCAGGAATTCGCGCGACAGGTTGTTGGTGCCATAGGAGAAATCCATCAGCCCGCCGAACTTGTGCGCCGCCGTGTGGCTGCGCTCGTCCATCACGCCGCCGGCGGCGGACATGACGGGCAGGTCGGTCCCCGAACTGCCGGGGGTCACGTTGACCTCTTCCAGGTTTTCGGAATCGATGTCCTCGGCCATGTATTTGGCCGCCGCCGCCGGGGCGCCGTCGACCATCAGCCCCATGTCCAGGTCGGTCAGGCCGCGCACCTGGATCATGCCGCCCTGCATGCCGGCGGTGTCGGGGGTCGAGACGCTGAGGCTGGGCAGGTTCTTGATCAGGTCCAGCGCCGTGCTCGTCGGCGCGCGCATGTCGATATATTCCTTGGCGACGGTCTGCACGGTGTGCGGCGCCGTCTCCAGCCGCATCATGCCGCCGCCGCCGTTCAGCGCCTGCCGGGACGAAGTGACCGAGATATCTTCCGCCGCGGCGCGCGGGGCGGCGCGGACCGGCGTGCGCGCGGCCGGCACCGCGCGGGCGGGGGCCTGCGTCGGGGCGGCGGCCGGGGCCGGGCTGGTCGCGGTGGGCGTGGTCGAGGCATGACGCTGCTGCTGGCCGGTCGCCGCCCGCGCTCCCTGGTGCGGCGCCGTGGCGATACAGAACACGCCGGCCAGGCAGGTCATGGCCTGCAACCGGCCCCGCAATCCGGGCGTGCGGGAGAGATACGTCATTCCTCGATCCTTTTCACTTCGTCCTTCGCGCGTCCGGTTCGTGCCGGGCGCGGTTCGCGCCACGCATGATGCCGAGACGGGCGAGCCTGATAGCCCGTCTTACTACGAAAGACGAATGATCGCCTCCCGGATCGGTTCGTCATCGAAATTACGGAGGCGTGGCAGGCACCTCAAGGATAAAAGAAACATCAGTCTGTTGCCGTTTTGAGCACGCCCGCCGGCCCCGGGCGGGGCCTCCGGGCGCCCGCGCCCGGCCTGCCGCGCGGCATGCTGCCGATTCGCGGCGCCTCCGGCCCGGTCACGATTCGGGCGTGACCAGCCAGCTTGCATGCGCCACCGCCTGCGTGGCGCCCAGATGCGCGATGACGCGTTGCAGTTCGGCCCGGTCGACGGCGGTACTGGTCAGGGTGGCGGCGATTTCCACCTGGTCCGCGCCCCGGTCGGTCAGCTCGACGTCGGCCACGGGAAAGCGCGCCTGTTCCAGATGCGCCACCAGCAGGTCGCGCAGCGCGTCCACATGCGCGCGGTCGGTCAGCAGGCTGACGGTATAGCTCGCCTCCACCCCGCGCCCCTGGAGCGGAATACGGTCGATGGCATTGACCAGCGGCCGCAGCAGCGTATTGCCGGCAATGACGAAGATCGTCAGCAATCCGCCCTCGGCCACCATGTCGCACCCGGTGCAGGCCCCGACCGCGGCCGAGCACCACAGGGTGGCGGCGGTGTTCAGCCCCTGCACGTTGGTGCCGTCCTTCATGATCACGCCGGCCCCCAGGAAGCCGATGCCCGACACGACGTAGGAAATCACGCGCACCGCCTCCACATCGCCCGCGATCCGCTGCGCCAGGTCCACGAAGGCCGCCGCCCCCACCGCGACCAGCACATTGGTCCGCAGCCCCGCCGTGCGCTGCCGGTACTGGCGCTCGGCCCCGATCAGCGTGCCGAACAGAAAGGCCGAGAGATAGCTGACGATGGTATCGAGAAAGGCCGGCCCGTTGAATGTCTGGATGAAATGCATCGCATCAGGCCTCCTGAAGACGGTCCCGGTCGAAAGACCCGCCCGCCTGCGTGCTCAGGCCGGCCGCGCGCGACAGGCGGCGGGTCACGAAGATGCCCTGCGCCGGCGACAGATGCAGGACCGAGGTCCGGTACCACCCATTGCCCTGCCGTGGAACCCGTCCCGACCCGAAAGCGGGGTGGATATGGCGGAATTCGATATCCACCGGGCTCTCGACCTCGATCGAGAAGACATGCTGGCGCCAGACCAGCGCGGCCTCCACGTCGTCGCCCGCGACGGCATAGCGCGCGGCCATATGGTCCTGCCGCGTGATCTGCTGGCCGGCCTGGACCAGCATGGCCACCCCGGCGGCACAGGCGGCGGCATGCCCCACATGGCGGAACAATGCGTCATGCAGCCGATGGATCACGGCACGCACCAGCAGCGTGGCGGCAATGGCGGCGGCGGCCACCACCAGCCCCACCCGCAGCGCGGGCCCGGTAAGCATCCCGTAGGACAGATAGAGCCCCAGCTTGGTCAGGTGCAGCAGCACGTCATTGGCCGCGCGGGTGGCGACGATCTGCTCCTTTTGCAGCCCCATCCGGTGATAGAACCCGTTGAACAGCAGCCCCACCGCCCCGGTAAAGCCGGATACGAACCCCGCCGCCGCCCCCAGCGCGGGCAGCAGCGCGGGGCGGACCGGCCGCGCGGCACCCGCCGCCCCGCCACCCCGGCGCAGCAGCAACGGCAGGTTGCCGATCAGGAACAGGCCCAGCAGCAGGTCCAGATAGACCGGCTGCAACCGGCTGAGCATCCACACCCCGCCCCACGCGGCCGGCAGGGCCGGCGGCACGAAGCGGACCACGACATCCCAGCGTATGGACCGGAAAAAGGAGAGAATGCGCGAAAGCGCACTCAGCGCCGTCCCCACCGACAGCGCCGCCGGCACCTGCGCCGGCGCCAGCAGCAGCCCCAGCACCGGCAGGATCATCAGCCCCGCCCCGCCACCCGACACGGCGCTCAGGGCAAAGGCGGCAACAGCAACGATGAACAGCAGCGCGGCGATAGCCATGGGTCCCCCCGGTGACGGTGCGGCGCGAGCGTACGCGATTTTCCCGTCGCCTTCCACGACACACGGGCCCGCCGGCCCGAAGCCCTGTCAGCCGGCCGCGATATCCGCCAGCAGGATCACGGAATCCTCGCTCGCCACGACGATGAATTGCGTCTCGCCGTCGATCCGTGCCCCATCGCCGGGGCCCAGGCACGCGCTGTCCAGCGTGACGGTGCCCCGCACCACCACCAGATAGAGCGCGCGGCCCGGCGTGGTCCGGTAACACGCGCCTTCACCCTGCGGGATCGCCGCATGCAGCAGCCGGGCGCGGGCACGCAGCACCACCGGCGCGCCATCGGCAATGGTGCCGACATCCTCCGGGTCATCCTCGGGAAAGCCGGAGGCCAGAATGCGGAAACCCCCATCCTCCAGCCCGGCAAAGGCCGGCCGCGCCTCCTGCGCCGGGGTGCCCCCCTCCTCGTCGGGCAGAAACCAGAATTGCAGGAAAGACGCCCCGGCCGAACCCGCCCGCCAGCCCATCGACCGGCACCCGGCGGCGGCCGAGACCAGATGCAGCCCCCCGGTCCCGATGGTCTCGTCCGCAAACAGCGCGCTGTGCGCCACAAGCGCGCCGTCGATCACCCAGCTTGCGATATCGACATCCTGTTCCGGCCCCAGCCCATAATCGGCATCGGCGGCCAGCTGCACCCTGTTGACCACGCGCAGGCGGCCGTCATGGACATGCAGCGGGTCCTGGTACGGCCCGAAGGCGAAATGGCAGTGCAGCACCGCATCGCCCTGCCGCACTTCGCCCAGGCTGCCGGCACGCCGGATCGCGATCATCGGCTCCAGATCCTTCTCCTCAGCCATGCGATGGCGGGGCGTCAGGATAGGTCCCCTCCCACCCGCCGCCAAGCGCGCGGTAAAGCTGCGTCACGGCGCGCGAGATTTCCGTCGTCGCATCCACAAAGCGCGCCTGCGACGCCAGAAGCTGGTTCTGCACCGTCAGCACGGTCAGGAAGTCCGAAGACCCGGCCTTGTATTGTGCCCGCGCGGTCTCGACCGCGATCTCGTTCTCCCGCACCGCCTCGCGCAGCCGGTCGCGCTCGGACTGCGCGGTCGCCAGGTCGGCCATCGCATCGTCGACCTCCTGCCACGCCTTCAGCACGGTCCGCCGCAGCATGATCGCGGCCTCCTTCTGCTGCGCCTTGCGCAGGCGAAGCTGCCCGGTCAGCCGCCCGCCCTCGAACAGCGGCAGGGTGGCGGTCGGCCCGAACCCGTACTGGCGCGACGCCCACGATCCCAGCCCGCTGAACTGCAACGCCTGGATATCCAGGCTCCCCGACAGCGTGATGCGCGGGAAGAAATCGGCCACCGCCACGCCCACGCTGGCGGTGGCGACATGCAGCCGCTCCTCCGCCATGCGGATATCCGGCCGCCGCTCGGCCAGTTGCGACGGCAGCCCCACCGGCAACTCGGCCGGCACGGGCGGAATGGGCGCCGGCCTGCCCAGCTGCGCATTCAGCGCCCCGGGCTCCCGCGCCACCAGAAAGCTCAGCGCATTGAGCAAATGTACCTGCTGCCGCTCCAGCGGCGAACGCTGGGCCTCGAAACCGCGCAACTGCCCCGTCGAATCCGCCACGTCCAGCCGCGTCGCGGCCCCCTGGTCGAAACGCATCGTCGTCAGCCGCACGCTGTCGCGCGCGATGGCGATATTGTGGTCCAGAATGGCCATCCGCGCCTGCACGCCGCGCAGGTCGATATAATCCTGCGCGGTCTCGGCCATCAGCGACACCAGCACGTCGCGGCGCATATCCTCGCTGGCCTGCATCGCCGCCGTGGCCGCCTCGACCTGCCGGCGCACATGCCCCCACAGATCGACTTCCCACGAGGCATTCATGCCGTATTGCGGCAGGTTGAACGACGGGTTGCCGATGCTGCCGGGCAGCGCGGTGGGGCCGAACCCCTGCGTGCCGCTGGCAATCGTGCCCGCCTGCTCGCGCTCCATGGTGCCCAGCAGGCCCAGAATGCCGTTGGTGCTGGCCCGTTCGCGGGCATAGGACGCATTGGCCTCGACATGCGGAAACTGCGCCGCGCTGGCAATCCGCCGCTCGGCCGCACTTTCCATCAACCGCAGCGACGCGGCCTGAAGGTCGAGATTCGCCGCCGCGACATCCTGCTCCAGCGCCGTCAGCACCGGGTCGTCGAACTGCCGCCACCAGCGCGGATCGGTCGAGGCCACGACCGGATGGCTGGCCCCCGGCGCCACGCTCTGGTGCCACGCGACGGCACTCCCGACCGCCGGCTTGCGATAATCGGGCCCAACCGTGCAGGCACCCAGCGCCGCCAGGCAAAGGCCCGCCAGCGCCCCGCGCGCAGTCCATCCGACGCAACGCATGGCAAAACCTGCCGGGACATGCGGGCGGGCGAGCGAGAGCGGCCCAACGGGCCGCGCCCGTCGTGTGTTTCCGAGCACCGGAGCGGAGCGGCCTAAATGGCCGTGAGCACCGGAGCACAGGAAACGCGCGTCGGATCGCCGCCCGCCCGCATGTCCCGGCAGGTTTTCAGCGCCAGACATAGCGGGCATCGTCGGCATGGGGGCCAGAGGGCTGCGACGCGGTATCGATGCTGACTTCCACCGACATGCCGACGCGCACCCGGGCGGCCAGCTTCTGGCCGGGGTCGAAGGTCAGCTTGACCGGCACACGCTGCACGACCTTGGTGAAATTGCCCGTCGCATTGTCCGGCTGGATCGGCGCAAAGGCCACGCCGGTCGCAGGCGCCAGCGAATCCACATGCGCCTTCAGCGGATGGCCGGGAAAGGTATCGACCCACACGGTCGCACTCTGCCCCGTCTGCACCTTCGTCAATTGCGTTTCCTGGTAATTCGCCAGCACATACGCCGCTTGCGTGGGCACGACGGCCAGGATGGCGGTGCCGGGATGCACATAGGCACCCACCCGCACCCCGCGCTCGCCGACAATGCCGGCGACGGGGGCAGGGATCGTGCAGTAGGACAGGTTCAGCTCCGCCTGCCGCGCATCGCCCTGCGCCTGCAACAATTCGCCCTGCGCGCGCGCAAGCTGGGCCTTCAGCACGTCCACCTGGCGGACGGCGCTGTCGGTCGCGGCCTCGTCGCGCGCCATGGCGGCCTCGGTTTCCTTCTCGCGCGCCTCGGTGGCCTGCTTCTGCTCCACCGTGCCCGCCCCGCCCGACGACAGGTCGCGATAGCGCGCCATGTTCTGGCGCGCGAATTGCAGCGTCGCCCGGTCGGCCTGCACCGCCGCCCGCGCCCCCGCGATCACCGAATCCTGCCGCGCCAGCTCGGCCTCCAGGTTGCGCACCGCCCCCTGCGCGGCCATCAGCCGGCCGCGCGCGACATCCAGCGCGGCGTGGTAATCGTCGTCCTCGATATGGGCCAGCTCGTCGCCCGCATGCACGGCCTCGTTATCCTCGGCCAGCACCCGGTCGATGCGGCCGGACACCTTAGGGGCAACGGCGGTGAAATCGGCGGTGACGTAAGCATCGTTGGTGTACTGGTCGACACCGTTGCCCAGCACCAGCCGACTGCCGCCCCAGGCGGCAAGCGCAAGCACGATGGCGGTACTGCCGGCGTAAAGCAGGGGTTTTCTGTAGATCATGCGATAGGGGTCCGCGAAAGTTCAGTGGGCGGGAGCCGTCGCCGAAGGCGCGCGGGGCGGATAGACGCGGCGGGGCAGCACAAGGTTGAGCACGGCGTAGAACAGGCAGACCCAGATCAGGATGAAATAGATATCCGCCAGCCCCAGCACGAGCGCCTGCTCGTGGACAAAGGTGTGAAAGACCTCCAGCGCATTGCGCGCCACATGCCCGGCATCGGGCGAGGTACCGGCAAGCTGCTGGCCGATCGGCTCGCCCAGCCCCTGCAACGCCAGCCCGTGCGTGCCGTGATGGTCCAGCAGCATGGTGGAGTGATATTGCTCCCGCCGCCGCGTCAGCGCGGCGAACAGCGCGAAGGCCACGGCATTGGCCAGCCCCTTGAGCATGTTGACCATGCCGGAAATGAACGGCCCGTCCGCCGGCCCCAGCGCCAGCGTCGCCAGCATCAGGGTCGGGATCACCGTCATCGGCTGGCCGAACACCTGCAGGATCTGGATGACGTAGAAATTGTCCCGCACCCAGTCGGGCGTCAGCCAGGTGCCGCACCACGCCGCCAGCGCCAGCAACAGCATGCCGCCGGCCAGCACATACCGGCAATCGACCCGACGGCTGTTGCAGATGGCGGCGATCAGCGGAAGCATGATCAATTGCGGCAGCGCCACGACCAGCGAGATCGGCGCGGTCTGGATCGGCCGATAGCCCCGCACCGCTTCCAGATAGGTCGCCGGCAGCTCGGCCATCAGCCCGCAGATCGCCAGGATGCCCACCAGCGACAGCAGCGAGGCCTGGATATTGCGCGACAGCCAGTAATGAATCTTGAAATACGGGCTGGGATGGAACGATTCGTTGATCAGGAAGACGACGAACGCGGCCCCGCCCCACAGCGCCAGATGCGTGATGACGGGCGAGCGGAACCAGTCCAGCCGGTCGCCCTGGTACAGCACGATCACCAGCGAACAGATGGCAGGCAGCCCGACCAGCAGCCCGAACCAGTTGAACTTCGCGAACCGCTCCAGATGCATCGGGTCGCGCGGCAGCCCATAGGCCAGCATCGCGATCGAAAGCGCGGCCAGGGGAATGATCTCCCAGTACAGCCAGTGCCACCCGACATGCTCGAACCAGAAAGCCTCCAGCGGCAGGCCCAGATTGGGGCCGAAAGTGGCACTCATGGCATAGCCGCCGATGCCGAAGACACGGATCTCCGCCGGCAGGTATTTCAGCATCACGGTCATCAGCACCGGCGGCAGGCACCCCGCCGCCGTCCCCTGAAAGGCCCGCAGCACGCACAGCGAGGCGATGTCGGGCATGAAGGGTGCGGGAACGGCCAGCAGCGCCATGACCGCGGTGATGAAGATCGAAAACCGGTAGATCGAAAACGTCATGTAGAACCACGGCGTGAACGCCATGGCGGCGATGTTGAACGCCTCGTAGATCGTGGTGAACCAGGTCCCCTCGTCGTGCCCGATATGCATGGCGCCGCGAATGTCGGACAGGCCGATTTCCGTCACATGCTCGTTGAAGCCCGCCACATGCACCGCCAGCAGCATGCCCAGGCAGCCGATGACGGTGCGCAGCCCGAAGGGCGGGATGTACGATGGCACGGGCGGCGCGCCATGGATCACCGGCGCTCCCGCCGCGGGCGCATGCGCGGGCAAGGGCGCGGGTGCCGGCATGGCCGGCCCGTCCGGGGCCGCCGCGTCGCCGCGCGGTGCAGGGGGGGCGGAAATCATGGCGGGATGTTCAGCGAAATCGAAACGCGCGAAACCTCCATTCCGATCAGGCCAGGCTTCCACTTTCCGGAAGCGTTTCCGCTGGCCTTTTCCCGATGCGAAAAGATAGGGTGCGCGGATGCGTGGATACGATCTCGACCTGCTGCGCTTCCTTCAGGTCCTGGTGGAAGAACAGAGCGTGTCCGGCGCGGCACGGCGCATGCATGTCAGCGAACCGGCGATGAGCCGCCACCTGGCCAAATTGCGCACCGTGTTCGGCGACCCGATCCTGGTGCCCTCGGGCCGGCACCTCATCGCCTCGGCCTTCGCGCTGGGCATCCGCGACCGGGTGCAGGAGGTCGTGCGCGCCGCCGACGGGCTGATCGAAACCCGGGCACTGGCCGACCTGCGCAACATGGCGCCCAAATTCACCATCCGCGCCAACGACGTCGTCATCGCCCCGCTGGCGCTGCCGCTGATGCGGGCGCTGCGGCACGACTGCCCGAACTGCGAACTGGTCTTCGCGCCCGAAGTCGACGACGCCGCCAACCAGGCCCTGCGCGAGGACGCGATCGACCTCTATATCGGCGCGACCGACATGCTGAAGCCGGAAATCCGCCGCCAGACCATTTTCTACAACATCATGAAGGCGCTGGTCCGCAAGGACCACCCGATCTTCGCCCAGGGCATCACGCCGGAAACCCTGACCCGCTACGACCATATCAGCATCTCGCGCCGCGGCCGTGCCCACGGCCCGATCGACCGCATCCTGCGCGACCAGCATGGCCTGTCCCGCCGCGTCGTCCTGGTCGTGCCCCACTACAAGGCGATGATCGACAGCATGCGCGACACGGACCTGATCGTGACCCTGCCCGACATGGCCCTCTACCGGGTACCGCTGGCCGAACGCGGCCTGGCGCTGTTCGACTACCCGTTCCCGCTGCCTCGCGTCGAAGCCTTCCAGGCCTGGCACCCCAGGCGCGACAACGACCCGGTCCACCGCTGGCTGCGCGAAACCACCTTCCGCGTCGCCCGCCAGATCCAGAGCGAACTGAATTGACCAAAGTCACCCTGCCGGCGATCCGACACGCATTTTCTGCGCTTCGCGGCGGGCGGCCATCAAGGCCGCTCCGCTCCGATGCTCGAAAATACACGCCGGCCGTGCCGCTACGCGGCACTCTCACTCGGCAGGCCGACTTTGAAACACCCTCATGCCCGGCCGACCCCCGTCGCCCTCAGCCCGCGCGCACGCGCCGGCCACGCAACGGGTCGCCCGTCAGCGCTTCGCGTCCGTCGCGATCCCGTCGGAACCGACATCCTTGATCAATGCCAGGTACCGCTCGACCGCCTTGTCGAATTTCGCCTGCCAGATGCGCTGCGCGGCGGCCAGGTCCCGGTCGCGGATCGCGTGGTACAGCGCGACGACATACCGCTCCGCATCGGTGGACCGGTCGGTATAGACCGCGCCCAGCAGGCAGTTGAACCGGCGCACATCGCCCGTCAGTTCGGAAAAGCAACGGATCGTCCTCTGCAACCCGGTCGCATCGATGATCGCCTGCTGGAACTTCAGGTCGTTCTGGATGGTCTCTTCCTGCTTCTCCATCTGCGCGAAACGGGTCGCGTTCTGGCTCAGCTTCTCCAGGACACGCAGGTTGCGCGCATCCATCCCCCCCAGTTCCTCGATCAGATAGGTCAGGGCGATTTTGCCCAGTGCCATGCGGATCTTGTAGACTTCCAGAACATCCGCCGCATCGACGGCACTGACGATGGCGCCCCGGTTGCGCCGAAGCTCGACAAAGCCTTCCCGCGCCAGCACCCGCAGCGCCTCGCGGATCGGATGGCGCGACACGTCCAGCATTTCGGTCAGCTGCTGTTCCACGAGGCGGTCGCCCGGCTGGAATTCGCCGGAGATGATCGCGTTCCTGATCTGTTCAGAAGCGAATTCCGAGCTTTCCAGCGTCCTGATGGGTACAAGCGGCGTCTTGGCTTTCCCCAGAACGGCCACATCTCTCTCCTCTAGGCTGGCTTTCGAAGAGACATATTACATCCGCGCACCCCTGTCGACGCACCGGCGGGGCAGGGACCAGGCCCGATATGGCAAAAGACGCGCAAAAATGCGGCCGGAACACCCGATCGAACCCGACGGGCACCCCGGCCGGCACGGCCCCCTTAGAGGCTGTTTGCAAAGTCACCCTGCTGGCGATCCGACGCGCATTTTCTCCGCTTCGGTACTCACGGCCATCAAGGCCGCTCCGTTCCGATGCTCAAAAATACACGCCGGCCATGCCGCTGCGCGGCACTCTCGCTCAGCAGGCCGACTTTTCAAACAGCCTCTTACAGCGAAATCCGGATATGCTTCGTTTCCAGCGATCCCGCGCCGCGATAGGCGGTAATCTCGATCTCGAAGAGGTATTCCGGCCCGCCGAGCGGCGCGCAGGTGACGCAGCTCGTGGGGTCGATGCCGCGATATTTCTCCCCGATCAGTTCCATGACCTCCTTCACGTCCTCCTGGCGCGGAATGAAGACGCGCGAGCGGATCACGTCGGCCAGCGACGACCCCACCGCCGCCAGCGCGCCCTCGACATTGCGGAACGCCTGCTCGGCCTGCGCCCGCGCCGTCTCCGGCATCCGGCGTGTCTTGTAGTCGCGCCCCGCCGTCAGCGACATGAAAATCCACTCGCCCAGCACCGTAACGCGCGAATAGCTTTCCTTGTCTTCAAGGATACTACCCGATTTTACCTTGATGATTTCCTTGATCACACTCATCTCCTCACCCGACCAAGCGACGCCGGCACCCAACACGAATGGGTTTCCAAAGGGCGACCGCCCTTTGGTGGGTCAAGGGCAAAGCCCTTGTCTGCATCCCCCACGCACCAGGCTTCCGGCAAACGGCCCATCACATGAAAATACCGCCATCGATCGCGACCGTCTGGCCGGTAATCATCCGCCCGCCGAACCCCAGATACACGATCAGCTCGGCTACATCGCGGGTCGAGCAGATCCGCCGCAGCGGGGTGGCCTCGATCGTGCTGGCGGCCTTTTCCGGCGACCATTCGATGCTCCACGAGCTTTCGACGCAGCCCGGCGCCACCGCATTCACCCGGACATCGGGCGCCAGCGCCCGGGCCAGGTTCTTGGTCAGGTTGATGACGGCGGCCTTCGACGCGCTATAGGCGATGGAACTCGCAACCGCGCCGAACCCGGCGATCGAGGCGGTATTGACGATGGCCCCGCCGCTTTCCTTCAGCGCGCCGGCGGCGGCCTTGGAACAGCGGAACACGCTCATCAGGTTCACATTCAGCAGGGTCGCCCAAAGCTCTTCGGTAATCCCGTCCAGATCGCCGATCGGCACCGGCAGCTTCAACCCGGGCGTGCCGGCATTGTTGACGAGCAGGTCCAGCCGCCCCAGCTCGCCGACCGCCTTGCGCACCATTTCGGCGGCCTGTTCGGCATCGCCCAGATCGGCCGGGGCGCCGACCGCGTCATACCCGTCCGCCTTCAGGGCGGCCAGCGCCTCCGCCCCGCGCGGATCGCCCGGCAGGTAATTGATCGCGACCTTCGCGCCGAATTCGCCCAGCATCCTGGCCGTCGCCAGGCCAATGCCCGAAGCGCCCCCGGTGACAAGGGCCGTCCGACCGGCAAGGGAAAAAACCATCGACATGCTCATGATCCTCCTGGTCTGTGTGCCCGGTCAGTTACCCGCCGCAACGGCCCCGCGCCGCGCGGCGCCGATCGCGCCGATGGGGCCGACTTCCCGCTCCACAAGCGGCAGCACCTCGCTGCGGAAACGCTGAAGCGACTTCATCGCGCTGTCCAGCGGCATGCAGCCGAACTGGAAATTGCAGGTATAATTGGTCGGGTTCAGGCGCTTGATGTCGGCCACCATCTTTTCGGCGACCACATGCGGGTCCCCGACGACCATGTTGTTCGCAAAGCCTTCCAGCGTATTCTCCCCCGGAAAGGCCTCGTTGCGGATAAAGCCCGACTCGTCCAGCGGCAGTTCCGCCTGGCGGAGAAAATGCGCCATCCGGCCGACGTAACGCGCACGCTCGGCCGCCGCCAGCGCCTCGGCATGCGTATCGACGATATGGACATATTGCATGATCGCAAGCGGCTTCGTCGCCGGGTCCTCGTCGATGGCCTGCCAGCCCGCATCCAGCCCGTCGGCCATCTTGTACAGCACGGGCGAGCCCAGCGTGCTGGCCGCGATAAACGGCGTGCCGCCCCAGCGCTTGAACCGCTCCAGAAGCCTGGGATGCGACGAGGTGACAAACAGTTCCGGCAGGGGCTTCTGCTGCGGCGAAATCGCAAATGTCGTCTTCGGCACCGAAAAATGCCGGCCCTTGTATTCGACCACGCCTTTCGTCAGCGCCGTCTCGATCACATCCCAATATTCCAGAAAGACATCGACCTTGTCTTCCAGTCGCGTCCCGTAGCGGTCGAATTCGTATTGCTGGTATCCGGTGCCCAGCCCCACGACCAGCCGCCCTTCCGACTGCACGTCGGCAACCGCGATTTCCTGGGCAACCCGCAGCGGGTTGTACAGCGGCAGCACGATGACCCCGGGCCCGAGCTTGATCCGGCTGGTCCACCCGGACGCATAGGACACCATCATCAGCGGCGAGGGGGAGCTGGAATAGTTCGCGAAATGATGCTCGGCGAACCAGGCGATGTCGAAGCCCAGTTCCTCCGCCGCTTCGACCATCTTGCGGGTATCGGACATCACGCCGGCCGCGCCGTTGGGATGATCCCGCAATGTCATCAGACTAAAGAGACCCAGTTCCACGATCTTGCTCCCAATTGATAAAGATACGATCCCCGAATTCACGTCGGCGGCACGGGCACGACAGCCGGCCTCATCGGGATCGCTCCCGGCACGTCACATCCGCCAATCTGTCCGGACGAAGGGCTCTCCCATGCCCCGCGGGCCGGGCCTGCGCGTATCCGATCCGTCGCGGTGAGCGTAAAATTGACGATTGTCTACAATATGTCAAGCGGCGAAAAGGCACGCTCCAAGCGGTTTCATCATGTCGGGGCGAGATATTTTTGCAGAAGGGCGCTGGAACAATACGTTGCGAATCAGGATCGTTCCGCTGTTGACCGATCGTAGACAATCTGCAATCAATATGCGGCATCACGGCAATCGTCATGGTCGGCGATGCATCTGTCCTTGCGTTGTAAACAGGTTGTGCGGGCCGGTATGATGGTCCGGGATCGCTCCGTTTCGCGATGTATCGGCGGCGGAATCCGCAGTCCGCACATGCAGGTGGTTCATGCTGAAAAGAATTCTGGCGGCCGGTGTCGGTGTCTGGATGGGGGCGGTCAACATGCCGGGCGCCCGGGCGGCGGATTCCGCGCTCGACACGGTGGTCGACAGGGGGGTGCTGCGCTGCGGCGTCGTCCTCGACTCGCCCCCCTCCGGTTACCGCAACGCACGCAACGAGCCCGATGGTTTCGATGTCGCCTATTGCCGCGACATGGCGCAGGTCATGGGCGTGCGGGCCGACATCATCGAAACCCCGGCCAGCAATCGCATTCCAGCATTGGTGGCCCGGCGCATCGACGTGCTGATCGCATCGACCACGGGCACGCCCCAGCGCGGCCTGACGATCGCCTTCAGCCGCCCGTATATGAGCTACGCGACCATCATCATCACCCGGCGCGGCAGCGGCATCAGCAGTTTCGCGGACCTGGCCGACAAGCGGCTGGGCGGCGTCGCCGGCACGACCAACGAGGCCCTGCTGAAAAAGGAAATGGCCGGGTCCTGGGCGGGCAGGGGCGCCACCTACACCGCCTATGGCGGCGACAACGAGGCCTTCATGGCGCTGGAGGAAGGCAAGGTCGACGCGATCCTGCAAGCAGTCGGCGTCTTCAAGACCCTCCAGGACAGCGGCATGTTCCCCGATTTCGTCAATTCCGGCTCCGTCCCGCTCAACGACCTGGTATCCATCGGCGTCCGGCGCGACGACGTGCAGTTCCTGAACTGGGTCAACCAGTTCATCTGGAGCCAGAATGCCAGCGGCCGGTTCGCGCAACTGTACCGCACCTATTTCGGCAACGGTCCGCTCCCCGACCTGTCGACCGATACCGTCGCGCCCTGACGCATGTCCCGTCCCGATCCAGGTTGGAAATAGCGTAATGGATTGTCGTCCCTGATGTCGGATTACCATTTCCACTGGGCCATGGCGCTGCGGGACCTGCCCGCCCTGTTGCAGGGGTCGCTGGTCACGCTCCAGCTCACCATCCTGTCCATGGTCATCGGCGTGGCGGTGTCCGTCCCGCTGGCGGTCATGCGCTGGCAGGGCAGCGGCATCTGGTCCGCCGTGGCCGGCGGCTGGGTCGATATCGCGCGCAACACGCCCGTCCTGCTCCAGGTCTATGCGGTCTATTTCGGCCTGGGCGCATACGGCCTCAACGTCTCCAGCTACATGGCCACCCTGCTGGCGATCTCCTTCAACAATATCGGCTATCTGATCGAGGTCTTTCGCGGCGGCCTGGCATCGGTGCCGCGCTATCAATACATCTCCGGCCGCGCGCTCGGCATGTCGGCCACCCAGGCCTATGCGTGGATCGTGTGGCCTCAGCTGCTGCGCATCGTCTTCTATTCGGTCATGACCCAGATGGTGTGGGCCATGCTCAACACATCGCTGGGCCTGCTGATCGGCCTGCGGGAACTGGCGGGCGCGGCCCAGCAGGCCCAGTCGGTCAATTACCGCACGCTGGAGACCTTCACGATGGCGGCGGTGCTGTATTACCTGATGGCCAAATTGCTGATTCTGGGCGCGGAACGTCTCTATACGCGCCTGTACGGGCGGAGATAGCCATGCACTACACCGCAGCGTGGCAGCAGCTTCACTGGAGCGACGCGACATACGTGCTGATGGCGTCGGTGCGCACGCTCCAGCTCTCCTTCACGGCGGTCCTGCTCGGCACGCTGCTGGGCATTCCGCTGGGGCTGGCGCGGGCACTCAGCCCGGTGATGCGGGTCCTGACCGCACCCCTGGTCGACGTGGTGCGCAGCGTGCCGATGATCATCCAGCTCATCATCTTCGATACCTGCCTCTCCATTTCGGGCTGGCCCCTGTCCGCCTTCCAGCTCGGCACGCTGGCGCTGGGCGCATGGATGGCGATGGTGACGGCGGAAATCGTCCGTGGCGCCTACGAGGCGGTCACCCCCAGCCTGCGGCGGGCCGCGCGGTCGCTCGGGATGTCGTCGTGGCAGGAACTGCGCGTGGTGTCGCTGCCGCTCACCCTGCGCGGCGGCTTCCCGGCCTGGGTCGGCGCGGCGCTCTGCCTCGTCAAGGACAGCGCCCTGGTCGGTATCTTCGGCTATATCGAGCTGACCAAGGCCGGCCAGATCCTCAACGCCCGGACCCACCGCACCTTCCTGGTGCTGGGCGGCATCGGCGCCACCTATTTCTTCATCTGTCACGTCATCACGTTCTGCACACGCAGAATAGAGCGAAGGATGGCCGAATGATCGAAATCAGAAATGTCCGCAAATCGTTCGGCGAGACGACGATTCTCGACGGTATCAGCCTGGACGTCCATCAGGGGGAACTGCTCTGCCTGATCGGCGGAAGCGGGTCGGGCAAATCGACGCTCCTGCAATGTATCAACGGGCTGGAGCCGATTCAGGGCGGCGAAATCCATGTCGACGGCGTCGATATCCGTTCAAAGTCGGTCAGCATCAATCACCTCCGGCGCAAGATCGGCATGGTGTTCCAGCAATACGAGGCCTTTCCCCACCTGACCGCGCTCGAAAACGTGGCCCTGGCGCCCAGGGTCGTGGCCAGGGTCCCCAGGCGCCAGGCGCTGGAAGACGCGCACAGGCACCTGGCGCATGTCGGACTGGGCGACAAGGCCGCGTCCTACCCCAGGAACCTGTCGGGCGGCCAGCAGCAGCGCCTGGCGATCGCACGCGCCCTGGCCATGGAACCGCGCTACATGCTGTTCGACGAAGTCACCTCGGCGCTGGACCCGGAACTGGTGGCCGAGGTGCTGGACACAATGCGCACCCTCAAGCGCGAGGGCATGACCATGGTCGTGGTCACGCACGACATGGATTTCGTGCGCGAATCGGCCGATCGCGTCGCGTTCCTCAGCAAGGGCACGATCTGCGAAATCGGCAGCGTGCAGCAGGTCATGCTCGATCCGCAGACCGACATCGTCCGGAAATTCCTCTCGCGCCGCTCGTCGTCCTGACCGCACGCGCCGCCACGCCCGCCGCACGGCCGCGCCGTGCCCAGAATAAATGTCGATTATCGACAATCCGGCACCGAATCGTATTGCGACTCGAAAAAGACGAGGATATAAGCGGAAAAGTCATTCTGATAACGGAACCATAAGGAACGGACTCCGGAAAAGCCTGTCGATACCAGACCTTTTCCGGACCATCGTCCGGTCTCCTGTCTTTCGACTGACGGTTCGTGATGCCCTCGGGCTCACGACGCTAACCAGAAGCCTGCGCGAGGTAGCCGGGCCGTCCCGCACGGCCCTTTCAGACATCTGATGAACTCATGGCAATTTGGGGTAATATCATGCTATCACAAAAGAAGTATGTGGCTGCCGTCATCCTGGTCCTGCCGTTCGGATCTCCCATTGCCGGCGCGCAGACCATCCGGGCCGCGGACGGGTCCGCCTCTTCATCGGATGCCGCAAGCGGCGTCAAATCCCAGAAGACACCGTACGGCACAGCAAAGAAGACGGCCCAGCCCCCCTCCGTCGCGCAGAAGCCGAGCCCCGCGCCCGCCGTGGCGGCCGAAGCCGTCATCGTCACCGGCACGCACGCCTTCAACCGGCATGCGCGCGATTCCACGGCGCCGATCTCGGTGGTCAGCGCCGCCACGCTGATGCGCTCGGGCCAGGTGAACATCGCCGATGCGCTGGTGCGCAGCGATCCGTCGATCACCGAGCAGGCGCTGGGCACCGATACCGGCGCGCTGACCTCCTCGATCCGCATGCGCGGCCTCAACCCCAACGAGGTCCTGGTGCTGGTCGACGGAAAACGGCGCCATACCACGGCCAATATCGCAACCGACATGGGCCCGCAGGAAGGGTCCACGCCGGTCGACCTGAACATGATCCCAGCCAACGCGATCGACCATATCGAAATCCTGCGCGACGGCGCGGCCGCCATGTACGGGTCCGACGCGATCGCGGGCGTGGTCAACATCATTACCAAAAAGACCGGACACGGCCTCAATATTACCGGCCAGACCGGCGCCAACGCCTATAACGGCGATGGCTGGCAGTATCAGGTCGGCATCGATGGCGGCTTCAGCTTCGGCGATGACGGCTACGTCCACATTTCGGGGCAGGAGACGCATAGCGACCATATGGTGGTCAAGACCACCGATATCCGCGCGGTGCGCGGCAGCTCGGAATACACGCCGGGCGTCGATTTCCCGAAGAATTCGAACCAGATCATGAGTTCGCCGGAAGAAACGCGCGAGAACCTGAGCATCGCATTCGGCAAGACCCTGACCGAGGGCGTGGCGGGCTACGGCCTCATCACCTACGCGCATCGCCATTCCGAAGGGTACGAAAACTATCGCACCCCCGCCCGCCTGCCCGAAATCTACCCGGCCGGCTTCTCGCCGCTGGAACTGATCGAGGAAAACGACTACGCCGCCACGCTCGGCCTCAAGGGCGACCATTTCCTCGGCTTCCACTGGGACCTCAGCACGACCTACGGCGCCGACGAAGACGATATGGGCAACAAGAATACCGGCAACGTCGACCTGTACGACGCCACCGGCTACACGCCCACCAACGTCTTCCTCGGCTCCTATCGCCTGGCCCAGTGGACCAACAATCTCGACCTGCGCCGGGCATGGAAGATCGCAAACAGGGTGCCGGTGACATTCGCCTTCGGCGCCGAGCACAGGCTGGAAACCTACCAGATCAAGCAGGGCGTGCCGGCCTCGTACGAACTGGGCGGCACCCAGGCCCGCGCGGGCATGATGCCCGAGAACGCCGGCAACTGGAGCCGCGACGTGTGGGCCGGCTACATGGACGGCGACTTCCACATCCTTCCGAAATGGGACCTCGATTTCGCCGGCCGGTTCGAACATTACACCGATGCGGGCGATACCGAGAACGGCAAGGTCTCGACCCGCTACGACGTGTCGAAGCGCTTCGCCGTCCGCGCCACCATCAGCAACGGCTTCCGCGCGCCGACCCTGCCCGAGGAGCATTTCAGCACCCTCAATGTCGGCCCGACCAACGCGATCGGCCTGCTGGCGACGACCAGTGCGGCGGGCCGCTCCGTCGGGGCGCAGAACCTGTCCCCCGAACGCTCGACCAGTGTGGAAGGCGGCTTCGTGATGGAGCCGGTCGACGGGTTCCACGTCTCGGTCGATGCGTACCAGATCAATATCCGCGACCGGATCGCGGGCGGCGGCTCGGTCAACGGCCAGGCCGCGATCGATGCCATCGGCCTGACGGGCGCGACCCTCCCCTCGGGCCTGACGACCGACGCCGTCAGCGTCAATTACTTTGCCAATGTCGGCTCGACCCGCACCCAGGGCCTCGACATCATGGCCGATTATACGGTGCGGCTGCATCGATACGGCAACCTGGCCCTCAGCATGGGGCTTAACCTCAACCGCACACGCATCAGCCATATCAACACCACCGCCCAGGGCCTGCCGGACCTCAACCAGCAGACCGCGAACGCGCTCACCTCCGGCGCCCCGCGCAGCAAGATCATCCTCAACGCCTACTGGACGGTCGGGCAGTGGGACGTGAACGTGCGCCAGACACGCTATGGCCAGACCACGTCGATGCTCACCTACCAGGACCAGACGCCCGCCAACCTCATCTGCCCGCTCGACGGCAACGCGCTTCAATATTCCAACACCTGTTTCGGCGAATTCAAGAATACGCCGCTGTGGGTGACGGATCTCGAGGTCGGCTATCGCCTCAACCGGCACTGGCATTTCGCGGTCGGCGCAAACAACGTGTTCAACGTGCGCCCGCGCCGGGTGCCGGCACAATTCACCTATCTCGGGTCCCAGTATTACTACGACACCAACGCCGCCGGCGTCAGCTTCACCGGCGCCTATTACTACGGCCGCGTAAACGCGACGTTCTGAGCGGCGGTTTGCACAATCACCCTGCCGGCGGGTCCTCCCGCCCGGCTCCCCAGGGAGTCAGGAACAAGATGAGCCACGATGGATTCGACGATTTCCGCCACAGTATGAGAAGACTGGCGGCGGGGGTCTCGATCATTACCTGCGGGCATCAGGGAAACCGGTTCGGAATGACGATCACCTCGATGATCTCGGTCAGTTTCGACCCGCCTTCCATCCTTGTCAGCCTCAACAAGAAATCCTCTGTCCTCCAGCCGATCCTTGCCGAATCGCCCTTCTGCGTGAATATCCTGTCGGCAAGTCATCGGGATGTTTCGCACGCATTCAGCGGCGCCACCCCCGGCGCCGACCGCTTCGCGACCGGCACCTGGGCAATCGACGCCCAGGGCACGCCCTATCTGGTCGATGCCGAGGCCAATATCTTCTGCACGCTGCACGACGTGCTGGACGGTTTCACGCACCAGGTCCTGATCGGCCGGGTCGCACGCTCCCGGCACGGCCACGCGGTCAACCCGCTGGTCTACTGCAACGGTGCCTACGGGCTGGGATAGCACGCAGGCACCACTGGCTTCAGGCGTTCAGCGTGGTATTTCCGGGGGCAGCGGGCGCGGCCGCCGGTCGTCGTCGATGGCGACGAAGGTGAACACCCCCTCCGTCACCTTGACCGTCTCGTGCGAATGGCGGGCCCGGCGCCAGGTCTGGACATGGATCGACATCGAGGTCCGGCCGGTGCGCACGATGTCGGTATACAGGCTCACCTCGTCGCCGATCAGCACCGGCTGATGCAGGATCACCTTGTCGATGGCAACGGTGACGCAGCGGCCCCGGGCGCGCAGCGCGGCGGCGGTCCCGGCGGCCAGATCCATCTGCGACATCAGCCAGCCGCCGAAGATATCGCCCGCCGCATTGGCATCGGCGGGCATCGCCACCACCCGGATGGTCGGCGGGCCGGAAGGCGGGGCAGGGACGGGGGCTGGTCGATCGGTCACGCGATGGTCTCCTTGCTCGCAGCCATGCGTTCAGCGGAACGGAGGCTCGTCGAAACCGCGTAGCTTGCGCGAATGCAGGCGGTCCACCCCCTGCGCGCGCAACTGGCGCATCGTCTCGATCCCCACCGTCAGGTGCTGGCTGACCCGTTCGCGATAAAAGGCATTGGCCATGCCGCGCAACTTCAGTTCGCCATGCAGCGGTTTGTCGGATACGCACAGCAGCGTGCCATAGGGCACGCGGAAGCGGAACCCGTTGGCGGCAATGGTCGCGGACTCCATGTCGACCGCGATGGATCGCGACATGTTGATCTGCGTGAACAGCGCCTGAAGCCGCAATTCCCAGTTCCGGTTGTCGGTCGTCATCACCGTGCCGGTGCGCAGCCGCGTCTTCAGTTCGGAGTCGTGCAGCCCCGTCACCCGCGCCGTCACATCCTGCAACGCCACCTGCACCTCGGCGATCGGCGGCACCGGCACCCAGGGCGGCAGATCGTCGTCCAGCACATGGTCGTCGCGGACATAGCCGTGCGCCAGCACGTAATCGCCCAGCCGCTGGGTCCGCCGCAGGCCGGCGCAATGGCCCACCATCAGCCAGCAATGCGGCCGCAGCACCGCCAGATGGTCGGTAATGGTCTTCGCGTTCGCAGGCCCCACCCCGATATTGACCAGCGTGATCCCGTCCCCGTCCGGCCGGCACAGATGATAGGCCGGCATCTGCGGCAGCGACCCGGCCAGCGGCGGCCGGGCCGGATCGCCGCGCCGGTGCACCTGGTCCCCGGGCTCGACGAACCGGTCGTACTCGCCTCCCATGTCCACCTGCGCGCGGCCATAATCGCGAAACGCGTCCACATAGCGCTGGTAGTTGGTCAGCAGGATAAAGCGCTGCACATGGCGCGGCGCGGTGCCGGTGTAATGGTGCAGCCGCGCCAGCGAATAATCGGTGCGCTCGGCGGTAAACAGCGACAGCGGCCGGGGCTCGTCCGGGTGCGGGATCAGCGCGCAATTGGCGATGCTGTCGTCGGTGGCGTGCAGGTCGGGCAGGGCGTAATGGCGTTGCAGCAGGCGCAGATCGTCCTCGGTGATGGCGGTCACGGCCTCTTCCATCACATAGGGCAGCGGGATCGGCCGGCGCGACCGGCCCACCAGCACCGGCTGGCGGTAATGATGCAGCAGGATGCCGATCTGCTCGCGCCAGTAATCGCGGAACAGCTCCGGGCGGGTCAGGGTGGTGCCGTAGAATCCCGGTTCCAGCACCACGTCGAAGGGCGGCCGCGCATCCTCGGCCAGCGGCGTGCGGCTGACGGCAAAGGCCAGGTAGGGATAGGTCGGCGCCACCGGCCCCGCGGCCTGCCGCCGCCCGAAGGCGGTGCGCAATTCATGCACGGCCGCCTCGTACAGCGCGGTAATCCGCCCCACCGCCGCATCGGCATCGTCGAACGCCTCGAAATCCGTCCCCACACGGTCGCGGATCGCGGCGAAATCGTCACTCATGCGCCATTCCTCCCGCTGCAAGAGCCCCGGCCCGCGCCCCCCGGCCCAGGTTCGGCACCGAACGGGTCAGCGCCGGATCAGGATGTAGTTGATCGTCACGTCGATATCGAAATGGTCGCCCGCCATGTCCGGCGGCACGGGCGGCAGCTCGGCCCCATGGAACATGCCCGTGGTCGCGGCGTCGAGATAGTACGAGCCCGATTGCCCGGTCAGGCGCACCCCGCGCACCCGCCCGCTGCGGTCCAGCACCACATGCACGGTCGATGCCCCGTCGTCGCCGGCCCGCGCGGCTTCCTCGGGATAATACATGTGGGTGCGGATCCAGCGGTCGATTTCCTCGCCGTAATCCTCGCTGACGCCGCGCACCTGGGTCTGGCTCGCATAGGGGGCGTTCAACTGCCCGTTGCGCACCACCGGCCCCACCGACAGGTCGATCGGCCCGCCCGATCCCCCCGCGCGGCCGCGCCGCTGGCGCACCGGCCCCGGCGACGGGGCAAAGGACAGGTCCATCGGATGATCGAAGGGCGAGGGCGCGCGGCTGGGCGTGCGCTGCCGGCTGGGCTGCGTGTGGCGCGGCGTGGGGTGCGCCGTCGGGTGGTCGGCCTGCCCGGGGCTCTGCATCGCCGGGTTGGGCATCTCGGTCGAGGGCTGGTCGGGCAGCGTCTGGTCCGACGGCGAGCGCGGCAGCGGCGGCGCCGCCGGCGTCTGCGGCGACGGCACGCTGGGCGAGGGCGAGGAATCGCTGGGCTGCGGCTGGTCCGGCTGTGGCGTGGTCGGCGTCGGCTTGGCCCGCGACCCGCTGCCCCCCGCCTGGTCGGGCGAATTGCGCCCCTGCATCCCGCTCGAGGCCGGCGGGGTGAACATCATCTCCACGGTCGGCGATTCGGGGGCGGACGACCCCCCGGCATGATGCCGCGCCGCCTGGAGGATGATCGCCAGCAGCACCAGATGCAGCGCGGCGGACACCGCCAGCACGGTGGTCACGCCCGGCTCCGCGACCGTATCCGGCCGGATCATCGGCGCGCCGGGCTGTTTCAGCGGGTGGTAGCCGGTCGGGCGGCCGACGGGCTCGGGGCGCAGCCCCTCGCGCCCGTGGGGCCGCTCGGGCGGCTCAGGCAGGCGCGCCGAACGCTCCCGAACGTCCGCGCGCGGGATCAGGACGGGCTCCTCGGCCTGGCGATGGCGGGAGGAAGGACTGAGTGTCACCGTCATGAAGTGCCGGGAGTCTCCGCGTGGTCGCCTGCGGCGCGTGGTCTTTCGGGACCCTACTCGCTGGCGGCTCCGTTGTCATGATACCTTGCCGTCATGATATCGTATCATGTTGTCACCACCGGCCCGGCGTTGCTACGCCCTTCTGGACCGACATGACATCCGCCGCACTCTCCCCCGCCCGCGACCGCGCCATCCGCGCCCGTCTTTCCGCCGCCGACCCCGACCTGGCCGCCCTGGTGGCGCGCATCGGGCCCTGCGGCCTGCGCGTCGAGGCCGACCGCAGCCCCTACGAGGCCCTGGTCAACGCCATCGCCCACCAGCAGTTGCACGGCCGGGCGGCACTGGCCATCCTGGGCCGGCTGGTGGCCCTGGCAGGCGGCAGTTTCCCCACCCCCGAGGCCCTGCTGGCCCTGTCCGAGGCCGACCTGCGCGGCTGCGGCCTGTCGGGCACCAAGATCCGCGCGATCCAGGGCGTCGCCCAGGCCCGCCTCGACGGACTCGTCCCCTCAAGGCAGGACGCCGCGTCGATGACCGACGAGGACCTGATCGCCCGGCTGACCGCCCTGCGCGGCGTGGGCCGCTGGACGGTGGAAATGCTGCTGATCTTCTCGCTCGGCCGCCCCGACGTGATGCCGGTCGACGATTTCGGCGTGCGCGAGGGCTGGCGGGCGATCAAGCGGCTGGACACCCAGCCCCGCCCCGCCGCCCTGGCGGCCATCGCCCGCGACTGGTCCCCCCACCGCTCCGCCGCCGCCTGGTATCTCTGGCGCGCGGCCGAAGAGGCGAAGGCAACCGCCGGCCAATACGTCCGCTAACTGCAAACACGGCCCGGATCGCAGAGCCTGACCGGAAATGCGCGTCGGATCGCCACCAGCCCACATTTCCGGTCAGGCGCTTAGTAGCGGTCCGTGAACGCTTCCAGCAGCGCCGCGAAGCGGGTGGGGTTCTCCACATGCAGCCAGTGGCCGGCATGCTCGATCAGCTCCAGATGATAGTTCGGGAACAGCCGGCGCATCACCGCATAATGCTCCCGCCGGATATAGGGCGAATTCCCCCCGGCCAGGAACAGGGTCGGGCCGGGATAGGTATAGCCCTCGGGGATATACGGCCAGCTCTCGATATTGGTCATCGACGCCACGATATCCTTCAGCCCGATCACCCAGCCCGGATTCTCGCCCAGCCGGATATTCTGCAGCATCAGCGCCCGCACGTCGGCATTGGGGATCTCCGGCAGCAACAGCGCATCGGCTTCGGCCCGGTTCAGATAATGCGGAAACCGCACCCGCAGCATCTGCTCGCCCAGCGAGAACTGCCCGTGCCCGGTGCGGGCGGGCGGAATATCGGCCACCACCAGGCTGTGCACCATCCCCGGCCGGGTCAGGGCCAGCGTCATCGCCACCTTGCCGCCCATGGAATGGCCCACCAGCGTCGCCGGCAGCGCCCCATGATGGGCCAGCGTGTCCAGCAGGTCGCCCGCCATGGTGTTGTAGTCCATGGGGCCGTGCGGGCTGTCGCCATGGTTGCGCAGGTCGATCGCCAGCGTCCGCCGGGTGCGCGCCAGCCGGCGCTGGAAAAAGCCCAGGTTCCGCGCCCGCCCGAACAGGCCGTGCAGCAGCACGATGGGCGGACGGGCGGCGGATGCGTCCGGCGGAATCTCCGGGCCGCGCGCAATGACGTTCAGCAGCACGATGGCATTGTCCTTACCTTCTTCTGTGCACGATTCAGTCAGAGGCTGTTTCGACAGTCCCGCCGTCAGGCCACCGCCGGCGGGACTGTCGAAACAGCCTCTCCGTCCGGACGCGCCCGGACCGGGTCCGACGATGTTATAACACTAACGCAGGTCGAGCACGATCTTGCCGGAATGGCTGCCCGATTCCATCAGCTTATGGGCTTCCACAACCTCGGCAAGCGGAAAGGTCGCGTGGATCAGCGGCGCGATGGTCCCGTCCGACAGAAGCGGCCACAGCGCCGCGCGCAGCCCCTCGGCCACCCGGGCCTTGTACGCGCCGTCGCGTGGGCGCAGCGTGGTCCCGGCCACCGTCAGGTGCCGGGTCAGGATGCGCCCAACCCCCACCTCCTGCGCCTTGGCCCCCCCTTGCAGCGCGATGATCACCAGCCGCCCGCCCGGCGCCAGGCAGCGCAGGTTGCGGTCCAGATACGGGCCGCCGATCACGTCCAGCACCACATCCACCCCCCGCCGCCCGGTCAGCTCGTCGACCCGCGCGACGAAATCCTCCTCCCGGTAGTCGATCGCGGCCTCGGCCCCCAGTTTCAGGCACAGCGCCGCCTTCTCGGCCGACCCCACGGTCACGTAGGGCACCGCCCCCAGCGCCCGCACGGTCTGGATCGCGGCGGTGCCGATTCCCCCGGCGCCGCCATGGATCAGCACCCGCTCGCCGGCCGCGACATGCGCGGTCATCACCAGGTTCGACCAGACGGTAAAGAAGGTCTCGGGCAGGGCGGCGGCCCGGATGGCGTCGAACCCGTTCGGCCAGGGCAGGCACTGCGCGGCGGGCACGGCGCAATATTCGGCATAGCCCCCGCCATTGGCCAGCGCGCAGACCGGCGTGCCGACCGCCGGCCACTCCGGCGCGTCCGGCCCCTTCGCCACCACCGCGCCGGCAATCTCCAGCCCCAGCAGCGGGCTCGCCCCCGGCGGCGGCGGATACAGGCCCTTGCGCTGCATCAGGTCGGGCCGGTTTACCCCCGCTGCCTGCACCCGCACCAGCACCTCGCCCGGCCCGGGCACGGGCAGGGGGATGTCGGCCAGGCTCATCGACTCGGGCGCGCCGGGCTCGCGCACGATCACGGCGCGCATGGTGGGGGGCAGGGCAGGGGACACGGGCATTTCTCCGCGATCGGGGACCGCAAGGGTGACGGGGCGGTATGGTAAGGCGGAATTCCGGTTGATCCGACAGGCGCATCACTTCAAATAGTCGCTACGGGCGCCCCGGTGCCGCACATGGCCGGCGGCCGGCCGCCGCGCGAAAGTGACCTGCCGTGCCGTCCTCCACTCTCGGCCTGCTGAACCATCTGCGCCGCCATCGCGGCGCCTTCCTGCCCCAGGAAGGGGCAGAGGGCAGCGTGCGCGAAGACCGTGTGCCCTACGTCCCCCGCCTGCTGCGCGCCCTGGTCCGCGCGGACGAGCTGTGGCTGGTGGTGCTGGCCGCCTGCGTCGGCTGCGGCGCGGGCCTGCTGGTCAGCATCATGAACCACGCCACCCTGCTGGCCCACCGCGTGCTGTTCGCCGCCCCCGGCGAGGGCCGCATCTCCGGGCTGGCCGCCATCATCCCCCTGCGCGCGATCCTGGTGCCGACCCTGGGCGGGCTGCTCTTCGGCGTGCTGGGCGTCTTCATCGCCCGCTGGCTCCCCGGCCGCCCGGTCGACCCGATCGAGGCCAACGCCCTGCATGGCGGCCGCATGTCGATGCGCGACAGCGCGATCGTCGCCCTCCAGACCGTCCTCTCCAACGCCGTGGGCGCCTCGGTGGGGCTCGAGGCCGGGTTCACCCAGATCGGCGCCGCCACCGGCTCACGCCTGGGCCGCATGTTCCGCGTCCGGCGCGAGGATCTGCGCCTGCTGGTCGGCTGCGGCGCGGCCGGCGCCATCGGGGCGGCGTTCGACGCCCCGCTGGCCGGCGCGTTCTATGCGTTCGAACTGGTGATCGGCACCTATTCGCTGGCCAACCTGGCCCCGGTCGCCGCCGCCTCGGTCTGCGCCATCGGCGTCACGCGCCTGCTGCACAGCGCGGCCCCCGGCGTCAGCGTGGTCCTGCCTGCCGAATTGCGGGTCGACGACTACCTGCCCATCGCCACGCTCGGGATCGTGGCCGCCCTGCTGGGCGTGGGGCTGATGTATTGCGTGACGCTGGCCGAAACCCTGTTCCGCCGTTCCGGCCTGCCGGTCTGGATGCGCCCGGCCGTCGGCGGGCTGGTGGTGGGCCTGCTGGCGCTGGCCTCGCCCACCGTCATGTCCTCGGGCCACTGGGCGATGCGCATCGCGCTCGAACATGACTACCCCACCGGCTGGGTCCTGGCCCTGCTGGCGATGAAGGCGCTGGCCTCCTCGGTCTCGATCGGCTCCGGCTTTCGCGGCGGCCTGTTCTTCGCCTCGCTCTATCTGGGCGTCCTCACCGGGGCGGCCTTCGGCGGCGGCCTGGCCCTGATCTCGGCTACCCCCCTTTCGGCCGAGCTCTGCGCCCTGGTGGGCATGAGCGCCATGGCCGTCGCGGTGGTGGGCGCGCCCATGACCATGGTGTTCCTGGCGCTGGAAATGACGGGCAGCCTGCCGCTGACCGCCGCCGTGCTGGTCGCCTCGGTCATCGCCAGCCTGACGGTGCGCCGCACCTTCGGCTACTCCTTCGCCACCTGGCGCTTCCACCTGCGCGGGGAATCGATCCGCTCGGCCGTCGATGTCGGCTGGATCCGCACCCTGACGGTCGGGCGCATGATGCGCCACGACGTCAAGGCCCTGTGCCAGGACACGACGGTCCAGGCCGCCCGCCGGGCCTTTCCATTGGGCTCGGCCCAACGGCTCGTGCTGGTCGACCAGTCCGGCCGCTATGTCGGGCTGGTGCTGGTGCCGGACCTGTACGTGGATACCGCCCTGCCGGAGGAAACCCTGTCCCGCTTCGCCCAGTATCGCGACCAGATGCTGGTGCCGCAGATGAACCTGCGCGACGCCATCACCCGCTTCGCACAGGCCGAAAGCGACGCGCTGGTGGTGGTGGATAGCGCGGAAGGGCGGCAGGTGCGCGGAATGCTGACCGAGCAGCATGCGCTGCGCCGGTATAGCGAGGAACTGGATAGGTCCCGGCGCGAGCTGGCGGGGGAAGGACGGCCGAGGGTTTGAAGCAAAAAGACTTTGATTCGCTCGGGGAGCCGCGGAACGTGCAAGCACAAAACTCCTGAACGGATCAGAAGTTTTTTTGGTTCTTTTTTTCAAAAAAAGAACGCCGGACCCTTTCGGACCCGGCGCTCCTTTCCTCCAATCCCGAACGGGATCAGACGGAGTAGTACATCTCGAACTCGACCGGGTGCGGCGTGTGCTCGAACGTGAACACTTCCTGCCACTTCAGGTCGATATAGCTCTCGATCTGGTCCTTGGTGAACACGCCGCCGGCGAGCAGGAACTCATGGTCGGCGGCCAGGGCCTCCAGCGCCTCGCGCAGCGACCCGCAGACGGTCGGGATCTGCTTCAGCTCGTCGGGCGGCAGGTCGTACAGATCCTTGTCCATGGCGTCGCCCGGGTGGATCTTGTTCTTGATACCGTCCAGGCCGGCCATCAGCATGGCGGCGAAGGCCAGGTAGGGGTTGGCGGTCGGGTCGGGGAACCGCACCTCGACGCGCTTGGCCTTGGGGCTGGTCGCGTAGGGGATACGGCACGAGGCCGAGCGGTTGCGTGCCGAATAGGCCAGCAGCACCGGCGCCTCGAAGCCCGGGATCAGGCGCTTGTAGGAGTTGGTGGAGGGGTTGGTGAAGGCGTTCAGCGCCTTGGCATGCTTGATGATGCCGCCGATATAGTACAGCGCCTGGTCCGACAGGTCGGCATAGCCGTTGCCGGCGAAGACGGGCTTGCCGCCCTTCCAGATCGACTGGTGCACATGCATGCCCGACCCGTTGTCGCCATAGATCGGCTTGGGCATGAAGGTCGCGGACTTGCCGTAGGAATGCGCGACATTGTGCACGCAGTATTTGTAGATCTGCATGAAGTCGGCGGATTCGACCAGGGTGCTGAACTTCGTGCCCAGCTCGTGCTGCGACTGCGCGACCTCGTGGTGGTGCTTTTCGATCGGCAGGCCCATCTCGCCCATCGTGGTCAGCATCTCGGCGCGCAGGTCGGACTCGCTGTCCACCGGCGGCACGGGGAAATAGCCGCCCTTGACGCCGGGGCGATGGCCCATATTGCCTTCCGGGTAGTCCTTCAGCGACGCGCCGGGGCCTTCGATGCTGTCGAGCTGATAGATGCCGAAATTCGGGCCGGTGCCGAACTTGACGTTGTCGAAGATGAAGAATTCGGCTTCCGGACCGAAGAAGGCGGTATCGCCCAGGCCGGTCGACTTCAGGTACGCCTCGGCCAGCTTGGCGGTGGAGCGCGGGTCGCGGTTATAGAACTGGCCGGTCGAGGGCTCGATGATGTCGCAGATCAGGATCAGCTGCGGCTTGGCCGAGAACGGGTCCATCACGGCCGTCGTCGGGTCGGGCAGCAGGACCATGTCGCTCTCGTTGATGGCCTTCCAGCCGCCGATCGACGAGCCGTCGAACATGAAGCCGTCGCGGAACGTGTCCTGCTCGATGGTCGAGACATGCTGGCAGGTATGGTGCCACTTGCCGCGCGGATCGGTGAAGCGCAGGTCCACCAGCTCCACGGAATGTTCCTGGATCAGGCTGAAGACCTTGGCGACAGCCTCAGCGGAAGGGGACGGAAGGGTGGTCGGAGCTGAACTCTGGGCTTTCTTCGCCATCGATATACCTGCCTTGAACTGAAGGTGCCGCATGACACGGCAGTGGAACGGTTACGAAACTAGGGGCCCGTTGTCGATAGGATGACAGGGCCCGCCATCGCCCGCGGCGCGGCGCCGCGGGGACGGGATGGGGTGCGGGGGGTCAGACGGCATCGTCGCCGCGTTCCCCGGTGCGGATGCGAATCACGTCCTCGACCGGCATGATGAAGATCTTGCCGTCGCCGATGCGCCCGGTGCGGGCCGCCGCCACGATCGTCTCGACCGCGCGATCGACCATGTCGTCGGCGCAGACGATCTCCAGCTTCACCTTGGGCAGGAAGTCCACGATATATTCGGCGCCGCGATACAGTTCGGTATGGCCCTTCTGGCGACCGAAGCCCTTGGCTTCCGTCACCGTGATGCCCATCAGGCCGATTTCGTGCAGCGCGTCCTTCACTTCGTCCAGCTTGAACGGCTTGATGATGGCCTCGATCTTCTTCATGCCCGCGTCGCCACATCCTGGGGCGGTGCCGGGGGCCGGGACCGCGCTGTGCCTGGGCGCCCCGATCCGTCCGGCGCGGAAATCGCCTGGCCGGCCGCCCGCGATACCGTGGCACGGGTCGCGCCCACAGGCAATCGGAGCGGATTGCAAATTGCCGGGATTTTCCGCACATCTGCGCATGGACGGCGGCAAGCGCGCCCCGCTGCCAGGAAAGAGCGATCATGAAACCGTTGAACAGCATGCTGTCCGGCCTGCCGACGACCATCTTCACCGTGATGTCCGCCCTGGCCGTGCGGCATGGCGCGATCAATCTCGGCCAGGGCTTCCCCGATACCGAGGGCCCGGCCGACCTGGTCGAGGCCGCCGCCGCCGCCCTGCGCGATGGCCGCAACCAGTATCCCCCGCTCACGGGCGTCCCCGAACTGCGCGAGGCCGTGGCCCGTTCCAACGCGCGTTTCCATAACCTCACGGTCGACCCGGCCAGCGAGGTCATCGTCACCTCCGGCGCCACCGAGGCCCTGGCGGCCTCCCTGATGGCCCTGGTCGACCCGGGCGACGAGGTCGTGGTGCTGGAACCGCTCTACGACACCTACGTGCCGATGATCCGCGCCCTGGGCGCGATCCCCCGCCCGGTGCGGCTGACACCCCCCGACTGGTCGCTGCCCCGCGCGGAGCTGGCGGCGGCCTTCGGGCCGCGCACCAAGGCGATCATGCTCAATTCGCCGATGAACCCGACGGGCAAGGTCTTCACGCCCGACGAACTGGCGATCATCGCCGACCTGCTCGCCCGCCACGACGCCTATGCGATCTGCGACGAGGTGTACGAGCATCTGACCTTCGGCGCCCGCCACATCCCGCTGATGACCCTGCCGGGCATGCGCGACCGCTGCGTGCGGATCGGCAGCGCGGGCAAGAGCTTCTCGCTGACCGGGTGGAAGGTCGGCTACGTCACCGCGCCCGCCGCCATCGCGGCCTGTGTCGCCAAGGCCCACCAGCTCCTCACCTTCACCACCGCCCCCAACCTGCAACGCGCGGTGGCCGTGGGGCTGGACAAGGACACGGATTATTTCGCCACGCTGGCCTCCGACATGCAGGCCAGGCGCGACCTGCTGTCCAACGGGCTGCGCGCGGTCGGGTTCGACGTCCTGCCCTGCGACGGCAGCTATTTCGTGGTGGCCGACATCCGTCCCACCGGCTTTACGGGCGACGACATGGCCTTCTGCCATGCGATGACCGAGCATTGCCGCGTGACGGCCATCCCCGTCTCGGCCTTCTACACCACGCCCGACGCCCCGACCCACCTGGTCCGATTCGCCTTCTGCAAGCAGGAACCGGTGCTGGTCGAAGCCATCGCCCGCCTGCGCGCCGGCCTGCCCGATCTGCGGGGCGCATAGCGCCCCCGCACCCGGGCGGCAGGATTTTTTCCTGCCGACATGCACGCTGGACGATTGACGGGCGGGAATCACTTCTCTACATCACAGCCCGCTGTGGCGGACGTAGCTCAGCTGGTAGAGCGCCGGTTTGTGGTACCGGTGGTCGCGGGTTCGAGTCCCGTCGTTCGCCCCACCAGCACAAAGTGAATATACATATTCACTTGCACCACCTGAAATCCCGAACGCATCATT
Organism: Gluconacetobacter takamatsuzukensis; assembly: GCF_014174275.1. Lineage (GTDB taxonomy): Bacteria > Pseudomonadota > Alphaproteobacteria > Acetobacterales > Acetobacteraceae > Gluconacetobacter > Gluconacetobacter takamatsuzukensis. The sequence continues at coordinate 78,911 of NZ_JABEQK010000007.1, forward strand.
TCCAAAGCGTCGCGACACAGGTCTGGCCATGATCCAGAAAATCTCGAATCACCATGTCATCCCTGCCGATCCTGCGGACCCGGCAGATTTCGCCGTCACCGCGGAAGCAATGGACCGTGGGCAGCGTGCCCGCCTCATCCGCAAGACCCGGACGGACCTGGGCCTGTCGCAGGCCGAGTTCGCCGGCGGGTTCCAGGTTCCCGTGGGCACCCTGCGCGCCTGGGAACAGGCCCGGGCAACAGCCCCCGATTGCGCCATCGCCCATGCGCGGACAATCGCGCCCACGCCCTGACTGAATCGGGGTCAAGGGGTCCAGACCCCTTGCGGGTCGAGGGCAGCGCCCTCGCCTTCTCCCACTCAGCCGCGAAACAACCGCCCCAACCCTTCCTCCAGGCCAATCGGCACCACGCCCAGTTCCCGTTCCATGGGCCCGATCCCGAACGCCTTGTCCTCCAGCAACCGCCGGATCTCCGCAGCCCCCACGGAGGGCAGGCCGGGCACCAGCCGGATGATCGCAGCCGCCGCCATCATCACCCCCACGGGCACCGGCACCACGGGGCGCGGCCGCAGGCCCGACAGGCGCGCGACCATGGCGGCGAAATCCCGATAGGACAGGGCGGTGGCGCCCGCGATCACCAGCGCATGCGGCCCGGCCCATGCCCGGCCCAGGGCGGCCAGCAGGCTGCGCGTCACGTCGTCCTGATGGATCGGCTGCACCAGCGCGCGCCCGCCACCGGGTAGCGGCGTCACCGGCAACCGGCGCAGCAGCGCCGCCAGCCGGCGGACATTGTTCTCGCCCTGCGCGCCATAGATCATGGTGGGGTGCAGGATCACCCCGTTGCGCCCCGATTCCATCAGCGCGGCCTCGCCGGCCAGCACGCCGTTTCCGTGCGCGTCGGGCCAGCGGGTGAATTTGCGCGTGCTGCCCAGACATACCAGCGTGGCCCCGGCCGGCATCGCCGCCAGCAGGGCCGGCACATGCCGCGCATGCGCGGTACTGGCCACCCGCGTCGCCCCCGCCAGCGCCCCGCGCAGCGCATCCGGCGGCCCGGTCAGGTCCGCAAGCACGGGCTCCCCGGGCAGGCCCGCCGCCCGCCAGCGCCCGGCATCGCGCACCACGGGGATGAAGGGCGTGCCCTGTTCCATCAGCGCCCGGCACAGCGCGGTCCCCGACCGGCCGGACGCCCCGATCACATGCACGGGCCCGCCGGGGGCGGGGGGCAGGGTCACGGGGTGCTGATCGACAGGCCCAGCAGCCCGGCCGTCGACGGATCGCCGGCCATCGACAGCGCCACGCCCAGCATCAGCACGCTGATCGGCCGGGGCGGGCGCAGCATCACGCGCAGCCGCTGGTCGGGCTGGGCGAGGAAATGCCCCAGCGCCTGCATCGAGGGATCGGGCGCCCCCGCCAGCGCGGCCTGGATCTGCTGGCGATAGGCATCGGGCGGCACCTGCCGCGCGCGGGCCAGCCCGTCCAGCACATGGTCGGCCAGCGAATGGTCCTGCCAGTCGATGGTGGCCGAGACGATGCGCGCGGTCTCCGGCAGGTTGGCCGGGTCGTCGACCGGGATCTGGTCCAGGTCGGCCATGATGCTCATATGCCCCATGGCGGGGGCGTCGATCTCCAGCGGATGCAGGGTCATGGTCCCGGCCTGGCGCTGGATGGTGCTCACGGCATGGATGCGCCCGGCAAACTGGTCGTAGCCGATCATCCGCAGCAGCGACTGGTCCGCCGGCGGGGTGGGCCAGGCGGTCAGGTCGGTGATGGTGGTCTCAAGCTCGTCCTGGCCGACGCTCGCCTCCTGCTCGGCCTCCAGGTGCCCCACGCGCAGCAGCGGGCTGGTGGTGTCGATGGTCAGCGCGGAAATGTCGAACCGGCGGCGGCCGACAGTGTGGATCAGATGCCCCGATTGCAGCAGGCTGGCGATCTGCCCGGCAAAATCCGGCCCGTCGATGCGCAGGTGGCCGACCCCGATGCGGCGCGTGGGCGCCAGCCGGATCTGCACCCCCAGCGTCTCGACATCCAGGTGCGAGGTCCGGCCCAGCCCGTAATCGCGGATCATGGCGCGGGCGACGGTCAGGTCGGTCTGGCCGGCGGGCACCGCCACATGCAGTTCCGTCAGCAGCGCGGAATCCAGCACCAGCGAATCCAGGCGCGGCGGCGGCGCGGCGCGGAACAACTCGGGCCCGGTATTGGGCAGCACCAGCCCCTTCAGCACCAGCGACGCGGCCGACGCCGTGGCGCCGGGTTCCATGATCTGCACGTTCCGCAGCACCAGCGTGCCCACATGCTGGCCGTCGACCGCATTGCCGGTCACACGGCCCACGATCGCCTCCGACGCCGTCAGGGTCAGCCCCGGGTTGCGATAGGTCACCGATGTCAGCCGCGCGCCGCGCGCCAGGATGCGCGGGGCGGCGGTGGCGTAGGTGAAGCTGGCACCCGGCCCGATCGCCGCCCGCAGGTCGGCAATCGCGGATTCCATTCGGCTCTGGGCCAGATGCCGCAGGCCCAGCCCCCCGACGATCACGATGATCAGCAGCAGGACAAGGGCGGAAGTCAGCTTTTTCACGTATGGGGTACCCGTCTATGGCCGGTGCGACAGCTATAACATTCCCATGCCGATGGGCAATCTCCGTCTCGGGGGCACCATGTGGTATGGGGATACCGCACGCCTAGTTGCCCGAAAAATCGGCGCAAAACCCGTTTTTGTCTTGACGCGATGCGTCCCTGCGCGGATAACGCGCCACCCGTTACCGCTCCATATCATCAGACGGAACACAAACAGATGAAGACCACCCTCTCGCTGAAGCCCGCAGAGGTGACGCGAGACTGGATCCTGATCGACGCCGAAGGCCTCGTTCTGGGACGTCTCGCCGCCATCATCGCGCAGCGCCTGCGCGGCAAGCACAAGCCGCAGTTCACCCCGCACGTCGATTGCGGCGACAACATCGTCGTGATCAACGCCGAGAAGATCAGCCTGACCGGCAACAAGGTCGGCCAGAAGCTGTTCCACTACCACACCGGCTATCCGGGCGGCATCAAGCAGCGCACGATCACCCAGCGGCTGGAGGGCAAGAACCCCGGCCACGTGGTGAAGAAGGCGGTCGAGCGCATGATCACCCGCGGCCCGCTGCAGCGCGCGCAGATGAAGCACCTGTATGTCTATGCAGGCACCGAGCATCCGCATGCCGGCCAGCAGCCCACGACGCTCGACGTCGCGGCGCTGAACCGCAAGAACACCATCAACACCCAGAAGATCGGGGCCTGATACCATGTCCGAAACCCAAGAGCGTACAGGCACGCTGGCCGACCTGAAGGGTGCCGTCGCGACTGGCCAGGTCGTCTCCACGCAGGATGCCCCGGTCTACGAGGCCAAGCGCGACGCGCAGGGCCGTTCCTACGCCACCGGCCGCCGCAAGGACGCGGTTGCCCGCGTGTGGATCAAGCCGGGCAAGGGCGACATCACGGTCAACGGCCGTCCGGTCGGCACCTATTTCGCCCGTCCGGTGCTGCGGATGCTGATCACCCAGCCGTTCCTGGTGGCCGACCGCTACAACCAGTTCGACGTCTACTGCACGGTCACGGGCGGCGGTCTGTCCGGCCAGGCCGGCGCGGTCCGCCACGGCATCAGCCGCGCGCTGACGCATTACGAGCCCACGCTGCGCGGCATCCTCAAGGCCGCCGGCTTCCTGACCCGCGATTCGCGCGTTGTCGAGCGCAAGAAGTACGGCCGCGCCAAGGCCCGCCGTTCCTTCCAGTTCAGCAAGCGCTGATTGCCCTGCCGGCCGGCGGCGCGACCAGCGCCCCGGCCGGGGGACTTCAAACGGGGGATATCCGGCCGCCACGCGGCTGGATATCCCCCGTTTTTTTTGTCACCATGCCATCCGGGCGGCATCCTGCCGGCCCGCATCCCTCTCCTCCGCCGCATCGCCCGCCAGGGCCGGAGCAGACATGACGCTGCGCATCCCGCGCGCCTTCCGGTCGCTGCGAAACGTCAATTACCGGATCTGGGCCGCCGGGGCCTTCGTCTCCAATATCGGCACCTGGGTCCAGCGCACGGCCCAGGACTGGCTGGTGCTGACCGAACTGACACATCACGACGCCTCCGCCGTGGGGCTGGTCATGGCCCTGCAATTCGGGCCGCAGATGCTCCTGCTGCCATGGACGGGCTACGCGGCCGACCGTTTCAACCAGCGCCGGCTGCTCATGGTCACCCAGGCGGCGATGGGCATCCTCGCCCTGGCGCTGGGGGCCCTGACGGTCACGGGCGTGGTCCGACTCTGGCACGTCTATGTCTTCGCCTTCCTGTTCGGATGCGCGGCCGCGTTCGACGCCCCGGTGCGCCAGACCTTCGTGGCCGAACTGGTGGGCGAGGGCGACCTGCACAATGCGGTGGCGCTCAACTCCACCTCGTTCAACGCCGCCCGCATGATCGGCCCCGCCGTGGCGGGGCTGGTCATCGCCGCCATCGGCACCGGCTGGGCGTTCCTGATCAACGGGGCGTCCTTCGTGGGCGTGCTGGCCTCCCTGGCCGCGCTGCGCGTGGGCGCCCTGCGCCCCAATGCCCGCGCCCACCGGACCAGGGGCAGCTTCGCCGAGGGGTTCCGCTACGCATGGGGGCGGCCGGACCTGCGGGCGACCCTGATCATGCTGTTCCTGATCGGGACCTTCGGCCTCAACTTCCCCATCTTCATCTCCACCATGGCCGTCAGCGTCTTCCATGCCGATGCGCGCGGCTATGGCATCCTGTCGGCCATCATGGCGGTCGGCTCGCTGGCGGGTGCCTTCCTTGGCGCCGTCCGCAAGGCCCCGCGCTTCGACCTGCTGCTGACCGGCGCGGGCGTCTTCGGCCTGGGCTGCACGCTGGCCGCCATCGCCCCGGGCTACTGGTTCTTCGCCGCCGCGCTGGTCGTCATCGGCGTGGCCGCGCTGACCGTCACCAACACGACGAACAGCCTGATGCAGCTTTCAACCCCGCCCGAAATGCGCGGCCGCGTCATGGCCCTGCGCGTCGGCGTGGCGCTGGGCGGCACCCCGATCGGCGCCCCCATCGTCGGCTGGGTCGCCAACAGTTTCGGCCCCCGCTGGGCGCTGGGCGTGGGCGCCCTGGCCGGCCTGGCCTCGGCGGCGGTCGTCCTGCTCGCCCTGCTGCGGCGGCAGGCACCCGACCCGTCCTGAACCCGCCCCCGCCCGCTACAGCGCCAGCGCCCCGATGGCCCGCAGCGTGGCCCCGTCCAGATGCGGCAGGGGCTCGGCCGCCAGATCCCGGTGCACAAGCCGCGCCGCGAGCGCATCGGACACCGCCCGGCTGGCCGATTCCGCCCCGCGCGGGCTGGCCTCGATCATGAGAATCTGCCGCACGGCCTCACACCCCCCGCGGCGCGGTCAGCGCGGCCCAGGCCGCGAGCGAGTCCATATAGTCGCGCCAATGCACGATCTTGCGGTTTCCGATGGTGATGATCGAGCAGAACCGGTTGGCGTAGCGCACCCCGCTCGCCAGGATCGTCCCGCGCACTTCGTACTCGATGACGATGACGGCGCCCCCGTCGGCCACGTGCACGACCAGCCGGTCGGCGGACTCCAGCGCAATGGCGCCGACATAGCCCCGGAACGCCGCCATCAGTGCGTCCCGCCCCGTGATGACACGCGGCCAGCCGGGCACGTCGTAGAGCACTTCGTAAACGGTCTCGTCGGTGACGAGATCGAAGAAATGCGCCCCATCCACCCGGTCGCCGAGCGCGCGCCGAACGAGGTCGAAATAGGGGGCGGCGGGCTGGTAGGCTGCGTATTTCGAATCTGGCATCCTGGTCTCTCCGCGGTTCGCGACGGTGCGTGCCGAACGGGACCTTCTGTAGGGCACAACCCGGCTTGGCAGAAGAAGGCACTTTCGTATCAGTTACTTACGTCGAGGTAAGTCATGCCGAAGCCCGCCCGGACGCAACCGCTGGACCCCGCATCCGTCTGCCGAAGCGCCGACCCGCTGGCGGTCCGGGAACTTCTGACCCGCGTCGGCGACAAATGGACGATCTTCACCGTCCTGTCGCTCGACCTGCTGGGCGGCCGCGCCCGCTTCTCCGACCTCGAACGCGCGGTGCCCGGCATCTCGCAACGCATGCTCTCCGCCACCCTCAAGACGCTCGAACGCGACGGAATGCTCACCCGCGAAGTCTTCCCCGAAGTCCCCCCGCGCGTCGAATACGAAATGACCCCCCTCGGCCGAAGCCTGCTCCACCCCATGCAGGGTCTGGTCGAGTGGGCAAAGGAAAACTGGAACCAGGTCCGCACCGCCCAGTCCCGATACGACGACCGATAACAGCAACATCCTGCGCGACGGCCGGCAGGCCGCGACGCACCACGATCGACGGGAACATTCTGCCGAGGCACGGCGTTCGTCGTCCCACGACCGAAAAAAACAGATCTCGGAAAGGAGGATGACATGACGGCATTTCCGGTGGACATCGCCCGCCCTATCGCGAGCGCCTGAAATGTCCGACTACGATCTCTATTACTGGTCCGTGCCGTTCCGCGGCCAGTTCGTACGCGCGGTCCTGGCCTATGCCGGCAGAACTTGGACCGAAAGCAGCGACGCCGCGATTGCGAAACTGATGGAAGGGCCGGTGGAGGCCATGCCCGTCCCGTTCATGGGGCCGCCCATGCTGATCGACAGAAAGGCGGACTTCGCCATTGCCGAAATGCCGGCCATCCTCCTCTATCTGGGCGAGACGCTGAACCTCATGCCCGCCACCCCCGCCCAGCGCGCCCTGACCATGAAAATCGTCAACGACGCCAACGATGTGATCGACGAGATCACGCTGGATGGCGGCCGCGAGATGTGGACGAAGAAACGCTGGCAGGATTTCATCCCGCGTCTGGGGAAGTGGATGTCCCTCTGGGAGGAAACCGGGCGACGCTGCGGCCTCGGGATGGAGTCCGGCTTCCTGCTCGGCACCCAGGCGCCGGGTATCGCCGACATCGTGACGGCGACCCTGTGGTCGACCATGGGGGACCGCTTCCCCGATATCGCAGCGATTTTCGCGGAATCCGCGCCCATGACGGCTGCCCTGACGCGACGGATGGGCAACCTGCCGCCGCTGGCCGAACTGGCCGCCAGGGCGCGACAGGATTATGGCGACGCCTATTGCGGTGGCCAGATCGAGGCCTCGCTGCGCAAGGTCCTGAACACGTAATTTTCAGGGAACGGGCAGGGATCCCGCCCGTCCGGCTCACGCGGCATCGTGAAAAACAACCCCCAGCGTATGCCGCGTCCCGGTCCGGACGCGGCTGACCCCATGGCGCATGGTTACGCGATAATCCCCGCGCACTCCGCGCATGGGGCGCTGGCTGACGGCGAACAGCACGCCATCCCCCTGCCGCAGCGGCACGATTTCCGCCCGCGACTGCATGCGCGGCCGCTGCTCCGTCAGCACGAATTCCCCACCGCTGAAATCCGCCTCCGGGCAGGACAGCAGGACCGCAAGCTGGATCGGAAAGACGTGCTCGCCGTAAAGATCCTGATGCAGGCAGTTATAATCGTCCGGCCCGTACCGCAGCAGCAGCGGCGTAGGGTGCACCTGCCCGGCCGCATGGCAGCGGGCAAGGAACGCTGCATGCGTATCGGGAAAGCGCACGGCCAGCCCCATCCGTGCCGACCACTCATTCGCGATCGGGGCCAGGCAAGGATACAGCCCCGCCCGCATCGCCGCGACCAGCGGCGGCAGGGGGTAGGAAAAATAGCGATATTCCCCCCGTCCGAACCCATGCCGCGCCATCACGACCCGGCTGCGAAAACCGGTCCCGGAATCATACAGGGCAGAGAGGGACCGGCATTGCCCGGCATCCAGCAATCCGGGCAGCATGGCCCACCCGTTCCCATCCAGTCCCCCGGCCAGCGCCCGCCAGTCCAATGTGGAAAACATGCCGCCAATCACCGGAATTTTTCCCGTTCCAGCAGCATCGCCTTGCGCGCAACCCCCCAGCGATATCCCGACAGCGTTCCGTCATGGCGGATGACGCGATGGCACGGAACGGCAACGGCCAGGGCATTGGCACCACAGGCATTCGCCACCGCGCGAACGGCCGCCGGGGCCCCGATCCGGCGCGCGATCTCGGCATAGGTCGCGGTCCCGCCGGCAGGAATCTCCCGCAGGGCATTCCAGACGCGTTGCTGAAACACCGTGCCGCGAATATCGACCGGCAGCTCCAGCCCAACCCCCGGCCTTTCCACAAAGCCCACCACCCGCGCCACCAACCCCTCATAATCCCGATCCCCACCGACGATCTCCGCCCGGGGAAAACGATCCTGAAGATCCCGCACCAGCCGCTCCGGATCGTCCCCCAGCAAAATCGCCACGATCCCCTTGTCGCTCGACGCCACCAGGATCGCCCCCAGCGCACTCTCGCCCACGGCAAAGCGCAAGCGCTCGGCCGGCGCCCCCCGGCGCAGCGCGCTCGGCGTCATCCCCAGCATCCCGGCGGCCTTTTCGTAAAAGCGGCTGCTCGACCCATACCCGGCGGCATAGAGCGCATCCGTCACGCTGGGCGCGGCGCGCAGGGCCTCGCGCAGCCGCCCGCTCCGGCAGGCCTCGGCATATTGGCGGGGCGACAGCCCGGTGGCCCCGGTGAAGACGCGCTGGAAATGACCGGGACTCAACCCGACGTCACGCGCCAGCACCGCCAGGGTCGGGGGCGCCTCACTGGCCTCGATCAACCGGCAGGCCCGAACGACCCGCGCAATCCGCCCGGCTTCGGCCGACGCCCCGTCCGGATCGCAGCGCCGGCACGGGCGGGCGCCGGTTGCCCGCGCCTCCTCCACCGTATCGTGAATCCGCGTATTCTCCGGCCGCGCCAGCCGGGAAGGGCAGGAGGGACGGCAATAAACCTGCGTGGTGGTCACGGAATACCAGAACCGGCCATCGGCCCCGCGGTCCCGCTTGACGATCCCGACCCAACGCGGATCGCGCGTGATCCGCGCCGCCCGCACGCTCGCCTCTTCCGTTCCCATCGCGTCACCTCCACTCCGCCGGCCCGGCACCCCATCATACCGGTTTCCGCTCCCCACCGGGGCACCGATCGCACGGCACGCCCGCTCCGGCATCCGTCCGCCCACGCCCCGCGCGCGGCAAAAGAGAGAAAGCACCATCGTTCGTCTCCGGTCAGGTATGCTGTGCCCCACCGTACCCCCGCCCGCGCCGCCCCACACTCCGAACCATGCGATCAAATCCGACCGGCCTGCCGGTATTCGTGATTGACCGGCACGGCTGCTAGCATGGGCGCAGCTTGAAAACCGGGTGGCGGCCGCGTGCGCAACCCATCAGGGGAAAAGAGGTCCTTTTGTCGAAAGCCGGTTATTCGTCCAGCCTTGCGCTGCTGTCCCTCGCCTGCGGCGCGTTCGCGATCGGGGTCACCGAATTCACGCCCATGGGCCTGCTGCCCGTCCTGGCCGACGGCGTCCATGTCAGCGTGCCCAAGGCAGGCAGCCTGATCAGCGCCTATGCTTTCGGCGTGATGGGCGGCGCGCCCTTCGTCACCCTGCTGCTGGCACGCTACCCGCGCAAATACGCGCTGATCGGGCTGATGGTCCTGTATGCGATCGGCAATCTGACCTCGGCCGCCAGCGGCGACTACACGCAGCTCCTGCTGTCGCGGGTCCTCACCAGCATGGCCCACGGGGCGTTCTTCGGGCTGGGCGCGGTCGAGGCCGCCAGCCTGGTCGCGCCCAACCGCCAGGCCAGCGCGGTGGCGGGCATGTTCATGGGGCTGACCGTCGCCAACATCTTCGGCGTGCCGGCGGCAACCTGGCTGGGCGATACGCTGGGCTGGCGCAGCGCGTTCGCCGCCATCTCGGGGCTGGGGGTCGTCGCGGCCGCCGCCCTCTCCCTCGCCCTGCCGCTGGCCGAGGCCGGCCCCCGGCCGGACGCGGCGGCCGAACTGAAGGCCATCCTGCGCCCCAACGTGCTGATGGCACTGGGCGTCACGGTCATCGGCGCGGGCGCGATGTTCGAACTCTACACCTATATCGTGCCGATGCTGGAGCATATCACCCGGGCCGGCCCGGCCCTGACGACGACGGCGCTGATGCTTATCGGCGTCGGCTTCAGCATCGGCAACGCCATTGGCGGCCGGGCGGCCGACCGCTCGCTGGCCGGCACGCTGCTGGTGTTCTTCCCCATCCTGGGCCTGATCATGCTGGCCTTCCCCTTCGCGGCGCAGACGCCGGCCGGCGCGCTGGTCGGCGTCCTGCTGTGGGGCATCGCCAGCTTCTCCCTGATGCCGGCATTGCAGATGCGCACCATGCAGGCCGCGCACGATGCGCCGGGCCTGGCATCCTCGGTCAATATCGGCGCGTTCAACCTGGGCAACGCGCTGGGCGCCGCGCTGGGCGGCGCGGTCCTGTCCCTCGGGTTCGGCTACCCGATGGTCTCCGCCGCCGGGCTGGGCATCAGCTTGCTGGGCGTGCTCATGGTCCTGCTGTCCCGCACCGGCCGCCTGTCCCCCCAGGCCCGATAAGGCGGCCACAACGCGACGGGGCAGCCGACCCCGTCGCGTCCCCGAAAAAACCTTTCATTTGCGGCACGCGCCCCACGCTGCTACGCAGTCGGTGTCGGAAAAGGCAGATCTGGTCTGGTAAGCCCGGGTCCTTTCGGTAACGAAAGCTCTGGTCTTTGGCCTCGCACCCAGGACCCCCACGACGAACAGCGGATGCCTCCCGGGCATCCGGTCGTTCGTCCGCGCGGGGTTCCGATGCCAGGAACGCTCCGGTCGAACATCGACAATGGAGCCTTCCGTGCACAAAGATTTTTCGAAATGCCATGATGTCGTCATTGCCGGCGCCGGTCCCGTCGGCCTGTTTCTGGCCGGCGAGCTGGCCCTCGCGGGCTGTTCGGTCCTGGTGCTGGAGCAGGCGCCGCAGGCCGGCTCCCCGCTGAAGGACCTGCCGTTCGGCCTGCGCGGCCTTTCGGCGGCAACCATGGACAGCCTCGACCGGCGCGACCTGCTGGCCGTCCTCCAGGCACGCGGCGCCGACCGCGACATTCCCGCCACGGCGCACTGGATGCAGCAAGGCCGCCGCCCCGCCGGTCATTTCGCCGGCATCCCGTTCTTCCACGACCGGATCGACAGCGCGACCTGGCCCTATCGCCTGCCCGGGCCCACAGGCGGCATGGCATCCGACATGACCAGCATCGAAACCGTGCTGGCCCAACGCGCAACGGCCATGGGTGCCGAAATCAGGCGCGGCTGCGGCGTGGAGACCGTCACGCAGTCGGAAACAGGCATCGGCATCCGCACCAGCGGCGGAACGGTCGAGGCACGCTGGCTCGTGGGCTGCGACGGCGGCCGCAGCACGGTACGCAAGGCGGCCGGCATCGGCTTCACCGGCACCGCGCCGGAACTGACCGGCTACGCGGCAGAGGTCGAACTGGCCGACCCGGACAAACTCAAGCCCGGCCGCCACCATACCGCGACGGGCCTCTACACCTACGCGCCCCCCAGCCTGGTCGCGATGGTCGATTTCGACGGCGGCGCGTTCCATCGCACCCAGCCCGTCACGCGCGATCATATCCAGGTCGTGCTGCGCAAGGTCTCCGGCACCGACGTCACGGTAACGGCGCTCAGGCTCGCCACGACCTGGACCGATCGCGCCTGCCAGGCGACCGACTACCGCCGGGGGCGGATAATGCTCGCGGGCGACGCCGCCCATATCCACGCGCCCCTGGGCGGGCAGGGCCTCAATCTCGGACTGGGCGACGCGATCAATCTCGGCTGGAAACTCGCCGCTACGATCCGGGGCGACGCACCACCCGGCCTGCTCGACAGCTATGCGGCCGAACGCCATCCGGTCGGCGCACAGGTGCTCGACTGGTCGCGGGCACAGGTCGCCCTCATGCGCCCGGACCCCGGTGCGCGCGCGCTGGCCGCCATCATCCGCGACCTGGTCGAAACGCGCGACGGCGCAAGCTATTGTGCCGGTCGCGTCTGGGGCACCGGGCTCCGCCACGATCTCGGCGGCACCCATCCGCTGGTGGGCCAAAGCGCACCGGATTTCGCCCTGGCCGACGGCACAAGGCTGAACGAACGGCTCCGCACCGGGCGCGGCCTGTTCCTCGACTTCGCCGCCCGTCCCTCACGCCAGGCCCTCGCGGCTCGCTGGACTGGCCAAGTCGATTACATCGCCAGCGACGCGCAGGACCGTCTGGGCCTGAGCGCGATACTGGTACGACCCGACGGCCTCGTCGCCTGGGCCGGCGACCATGCCGACGACGATGAACAGGCATGCCAGGCCGGCTCGCGATGGTTCGCAACCCCCTCCCGGCCCGGCACACCGCAACCCTGATCACCCAGGCGCGAAAGACGCCCGCCGGATCGCCCCCGGCGCGCGTCTCCCCCCGGCACGACCACCCGCAATGCCGACCCTACGCCCCGCTCTTCATCACGATCGGCCGCTCGACCAGCACGATCGACAACATGCCCGCCACCACCAGCGCCGCCGCGCACATATACCACGCAATGTCGAACCGCCCGGTATAAGACACGATATATCCGGTCACGATCGGCGCCAGCAGGCCCAGCGAATTGCTGAAGGTCAGCGTCACGCCGGTCACGGCCCCGATCCGGCTTCCGTCTTCCACCAGATCGGTCAGCAGGGCGGTATTGGCCCCATTGGCGGCAATCAGGCAGCACAGCGAAAACGACAGGACCAGCAGGATCGGCGTCATGGTGTGGAAATGCGGCAGCAACCCGATGCTCGCGGCCCCGGTGACGCACGCGGCGACGATAAAGCGGCGGCGCGGCGGGTGCAGATGGCGCCGGAACACGATGCGCTCGGCCACGCGCCCCACCACCACCGCCCCGGCGGCGGCGGCCAGGTAGCACAGCGCGGTGCGCGTCCCCGACCCGGTCACATCGACCTGCAGCTCGTGGATCAGATAGAGCGGCATCCACGACATGACGAGGAAGTTGAGGTAATTCTGCGTGCACTGCACGGCAAGAATGCCGAAGAACGAGCGCGAGCGGAACAGCGCCCGCACCTCGCCGACCGAAATCGGCGTCCGCGGCTGCCGCAGCACCCCCGCGTCGGGGTTGCGATAGACCAGCCACCACACCACCGCCCAAACCAGCCCGATCACGCCGAGCAGGATGAATTCCAGCCGCCAGCCGAACAGCGCGATCAGATAGGCCCCCGCGATGGTCCCGCCCGCCAGCCCAAGCTGCATGCCGGTCAGCAGCACGGTCATCACCGACCCGCGCTCCTTCGGCAGCGCCCAGTTCCGCACGACGGTCGCCCCCACGCCGAAGGTCGGCGCCTCGCCCACGCCCAGCAGCACGCGGGTCATCAGGAACTGCGAGATATTCTGCACCATGCCGCCCAGCAGCATCGCGCACGACCACAGCGCGACCGCGACACTGCCCACCAGCCGCGCACCGACCATGTCCAGCACGATCGTCGACGGCAGGTTCAACAGAAAATACGACCAGAGGAAACTGGACGAAACCCAGCCCATCTCGACCGGCGTCAGCGAAAACTCCTTCCCCAGCGCCGGCAGCGCGATCGACAGCGCCGCCCGGTCCCCATAGCTGATGACGTACATCAGGAACACGAGGCCGAAGAAGACATACCGCGCGGCATGCGGCCCCCGCGACGGCGCCGCGAAGGCGGCCGGGGCAGGCCTGTCGGCGGTTCCATCGGGGCCGGCAGGATGCGTGCTGGAGGCGGCGCTCATGACGGCGTTCCTTCGACGGGGGTGGAGGGCAGGGCGGGGGCAGGGCGCTGCGGCCGGTCATGGCGCAACATCCACACCCCGGACCCGACGATCAGCAGGCCGCCCGCCAGCATGGCCAGGCCCGGGATCTCCCCGAACCCCAGCCAGCCGATCAGCGCGGCCCACAGCAGCCCGGAATAGGCAAACGGCCCGATGGCCGACACCTGGGCCGAGGCAAAGGCCTCGGTCTGCAAGACCTGGGCGATCCCGGCAAAGGCCCCCACCGCGACCAGGCACAGCGCATCGCCCATCTGCGGCGTGGTCCAGATGAAGGGCAGCGGCATCGCGGTGGCGATCGTCATCAGGATCGCCTGCCACAGGGCAATCGTGGTGCTCGATTCCGTGGCCGACAACTGGCGGATCTGCATGGTGGTCAGGGCCCCCACCGCGCCCTGCGCCAGCGCCACCAGATACGCCCACCCGGCAACGGCCCCGACCACCCCGACCTTGGGCACGTCCCGCCCCATGGCCACGACGACGACCCCGCAGAAGCCGAGAAACACCGCAATCCACCGATGCCGCGACGGCCGCTCGTGCAGCAGCGGAATCGACAGCAGCACCAGGAACAGCGGCTGGGTGTAGGACAGCACCTGCTGTTCGGCCAGCGGCAGCCGCGTCACCGTGACCACGACCATGACCATGCTGGCCAGCCCGACGACCGAGCGCATCAGGTGCCCGCCGAAATGCCGGGTCTTCAGCGTCATCTTCGTCCGCGCCGCGATCATCATCACAAACGGCAGCGAAAACAGGTTCCGGAAGAAGATGATCTCCAGCACCGGCAGGCGCGGCCCCGTGACCTTCTGCAACCCGTTCACCATCGCGGTAAACAGCATGGCCGAGGCCAGCAGCATCGCCCCACGCTTCAGGTCATGCCGCATGCGCCGACACCGCCCCCGTCATTCCGGATTCATACCGTACCGATACCGCAATAACGTGCGCGCGGGGTCCGGGCAGGGCAGGGCGGTCTGGCACGGTCCGATCCTTCCCCGGCGTCAGTCGGCCAGCAGATGCGCGGGCGTCAGCTCGGCACCCACCGCCGCGATCTCGGCCCGCACGGCCTGCGCCAGCGCCAGCGATCCGGGCGTGTCGCTATGCACCAGGATCGAACGCGCCTTCACCGGCAGCCGCCCGCCATCGATGGTCTCCACCACGCCATCTTCCAGAAACCGGCGCACCCGCGCCCGGACCGAAGCCAGGTCGTGGATCACCGCCCCGGGCTGCCCGCGCGGCACCAGCGCCCCCTCGGCCGTATAGGCCCGGTCGGCCAGGAACAGCGTCAGCACCCGCAGCCCCGCGGTCTGCGCCGCGCGCTCGCTCAACTGCCCGGGCATGCAGAAGACGGTCAGCTCGCGGTCCAGCGCGGCAATCACGCGCGCCAGCCGCAGGGCGCGCCCCTCATCCGCATTGGCCATGGTGCCGAAGGCGGCATGATAGCTCACATGCGTCACCCGGTGCCCATGCCGCGCCGCGATGCCTTGCAGCGCCCCGATCTGGCAGGCCAGCATCGCCTCCATCTCGGTGTCGGAAACCGCCATGGGCCGGCGCCCGAACCCCATCAGGTCCGGCAGGCCCGGATGCGCGCCGATCCCCACCTGCCGCGCCTTCGCGGCCAGCACCGTGCGGTCCATGATGGCATAGTCCCCGGCATGGAACCCGCAGGCGATATTGGCCGAGGAAATCACATCCATCAGCCCGTCATCGTCGGCGATGCTCCAGCGGCCGAACCCTTCGCCCATGTCCGAATTCAGGTCGATCTTCATCATTTGGCTCCGGCTGCGCGCGGCGCCCGTCGCCGGGCAGATGCGCCATACAGGCCCACCATCATGCGCAGATCATCGAGATACGCGGCGATCGGCCGCATGGCCGCCACCCCCTCATCATGGTCGCAGGGCCGAAAGCGGACCCGCCGGCCAATGCGCGCCTGCGCCAGCCGCCACAGATCGGCCTCGATCACGGCGGCAATCCGCGGATAGCCACCGGCCGTATTGGCATCGGCCAACTGCACGATGGGCGTCCCGGCCGGCGGCACCTGCACGATCCCGGGCACGATCCCGTAGGACCGCAGCTCGACCGGCCGCTCCAGCCCCAGCGCCTCGCCCTTCAGCCGATAGCCCACCCGGTCGCTCTGCGGCGTGATCTGCCATTCCGTGTCCCAGAACCGCGCGCGCGACGCCTCGGTGAACAGATGGAAATCGGTGGCCGGAATCGCCCGCAGCACCACCACCCCATCCCCCCCGTCGCAGGGCCGGCGCAACACGACCGAGGGCGGCACCGCCCCATAGCCCGACAAAGCCGGTCCCCCCGCCACGGCCAGCCTGTCGCCCGCCTCCAGCGGCCGGCCCGACAGCCCGCCGAACCCCCCGCGCAACTGCGTGCTGCGCGACCCCAGCACCACCGGCACATCCACCCCGCCCGAGACACAGACATAACCCCGCGCCCCCTGCCGGGGCGGCGACACCGTCAGCACCTGCCCGGCCGCCGCATGCACCGCCGCCCAGGGCAGGACGGCACAGCCATCAAGGTCCAGCGCCGCCTCGATGCCGGTCACGGCAAAACTGCACGCAGATTCGAAACGCAGCACGAACGGATAGGTCTGCACCTCGATCCCGGCCGCCCCGGACGCATTGCCCAGCAGGATATTGCCGATTTCCAGAGCCAGCGGATCCATGGCCCCCGACGTGCCCACCCCCAGCTGCCGATAACCCGGCCGCCCCAGATCCTGCACCGTATTCAGCGCCGGGCTTTCCAGAATCGTGATCACAGTTCGATACTTTCCGGATAGAAGCGGATGCGGTCCCCGATGGCGAACAGCGCCGGCGGCTCCCGCAGCGGGTCGAACAGCGCAACCTCGGCAAACCCGATCGAATTCCAGCCATTCGGCCCGGTCAGGGCGGAAATCCCCGCCTGCATGCCGCCGATCGTCACCGTCCCGGCCAGCATCTTCAGCGACGGCACCGCCTTGCGGGGGGTGGCGATGCGCGGGTCCAGCCCGTGCAGGTAGCCGAAGCCCGGCGCGCTCCCCAGCGCGCAGACCGTGTATTCGCCCGCATGATGCAGCGCGATCACCTCGGCCGGCGACAGGCCGGCATGGTCCGCCACATGCGCCAGATCCTCGCCCAGCGCGCCGCCATACTGCACGCCGATCTCGAACAGCCGCCCGGCAATATGCCGTTCGGGCAGCGTCTCCCACGCATGGCGCAGCCAGTCGGCCAAGATCCGGGGCTCCTCCGGCGGGGTGGAAAACACCAGCATCAGGTTGGTCACGCCGGGGATCAGCTCCGCAACGTCGCTGCGCGCACCGGCTTCTTCCATCAGCGCCCAGATCCGCCGCTGCCGGCCGAGCGTAAAGTCCCCCGGCGCCTCGAACAGCATCGCCCGGGTACCGATCATGCTGATGACGGGCCCATCGGCAACGGGGGCCGGATCGTGCATCGTGTCCCTGCTCACCTTGCGCTGCCTCCAGCCCGATCGTCATTCATGCATCGTGGCGCGGCAGGCGGGATCTGAAACCGATATCGCAACGATATGGGGCAGATCTTCCCTGTCCGGCACCCGACCCTATGGCGATTTGCCGACCGCTCGCCAGAGCCATTTTCAGTGTGATGTCATCGGATAATCTTATGGCTCGGCCCCCCGATCCCTTCCATCGCATTATCTTATGACGCGAGAACGAACCGCTCTTGGCGCTCCGGTCGTTACGCTACTAGCATCAAAAAACACCATGTCGGGCCGACGCGCCACGATCCGCGCCGCGCGTCATTTTTCCTTGCAGGATCAGGATTTCAAGCAATGAGCACCCAGCCCTACCGTACAGCCCTCGTCACCGGCGCGTCGTCCGGCATCGGTGCGGCGATCGTGGGCCGGCTGCAACAGGCCGGCATTACCGTCCACGCGGTCGCCCGCGACAAGGACCGCCTGGCCCGGCTGGCCGAGGACACCGGCTGCGTCCCCCACGCCCTCAGCGTCGCCGACCACGCCGCCATCGCGGCCCTGGCCGAGGAGATCGAGATCGATATCCTGGTCAACAATGCCGGCCAGTCCCGCACCGGCAACATCACCAACACCACGCCGGACGATATCGACGCGCTGATCGACGTCAATCTGCGCGCGGTCCTGCACCTGACCAACCTGATCGTCCCCGGCATGGTCCGGCGCGATCGCGGGCATGTCGTCAATATCAGCTCGATCGCCGGCCATTACGCCTTCGCGGGCGGCAACACGGTCTACCACGCGACCAAGGCCGGCGTGCATTCCCTGTCGCAGCAACTGCGCTGCGACCTCTACGGCTCGCACATCCGCGTCACCGAAATCTCCCCCGCCCGGGTGGAAACCGAAGTCTTCGGCCGCCTGATCGGCGACATGGCAGAAGCCAAAAGGCGCTTCTTCGACGAATACGATTCCCTGCTGCCGGCCGACATCGCCGATTCCGTCGCCTTCGCCGTCCTCGCCCCGCAGCGGATGAATGTCAGCTTCATGGAGGTCCTGCCGACCATGCAGGTGGTCGGCGGCCTGAACTTCGCGAAGAAAACCCCCGGCGCGGCCTGACGCCAGTGGACATCCAGCAGCTCAGGCACCTGATCGACCTGCTCGCCCGCTCCCCGCTCCAGGAACTGGAGATCACGGAAGGCGGCCAGTCCATCCGCCTGACCCGTGGTCCGAGCGGGGGCACGACCGGGGCCGGGGCCGGGGCCGGGGCAGGGGCCGCGTCCGCCGATCCGGCCGCCGGAGCTGCCGGATCTCCCGCCCCCCCACCACAGGCCGCCCCGGCCCCGCCGCCCGAGGCCCCGCGCATCATCACGGCCCCCACCTACGGCGTCTTCCATCTCTCCCCCTCCCCGGGGACCCCGCCCTATGTCGCGGTGGGGCAGGATGTCCAGGCGGGCCAGCAGGTAGGACTGGTAGAAGCGATGAAAGTCTTCAACGCCGTCAAGGCCGCCCTGTCGGGCCGGGTCGCGCAGATCCTCGTCGAGGACGGCGCGGAAGTCGAGGCAGGCACCCCCCTGTTCCGCCTGGCATGAGCGCGCGCCGCTTCGACCGGGTGCTCATCGCCAATCGCGGCGAAATCGCCCTGCGCATCCAGCGCGCCTGCCGCGCCCTGGGGCTGGAAACGGTCGCCGTCCATTCCGAGGCCGACGCCGAAAGCCGCCATGTCCGCCAGGCCGACATCGCCCTGTGCATCGGCCCCGCCCCGGCGGCCCGCTCCTATCTCGATGCCGAATCCCTGCTGCTGGCCGCCCGCGCCACCGGCGCCTCGGCCATCCACCCCGGCTACGGCTTCCTCTCGGAAAACGCGGCCTTCGCCGACGCGGTCGAGGATGGGGGCCTCACCTTCATCGGCCCCACCGGCGCCTCCATCCGCATGATGGGCGACAAGATCACGGCCAAGCGCGCCATGCGCGATGCCGGCGTCCCCTGCGTCCCCGGCTCCGACGGCCCCCTGCCGCCCGAAATGGACGCCATCCACGCCATGGCGGCCCAGGTCGGCTTCCCCGTCATCGTCAAGGCCTCGGGCGGCGGCGGCGGACGCGGCATGCGCGTGGTCTGGAACGCGGACGAGCTGGAACAGGCCGTCACCCTCACGGCCAAGGAAGCCCAGCAGGCCTTCGGCAACCCCACGCTGTATCTCGAACGCTTCATGCAGAAGCCCCGCCATATCGAAATCCAGGTCCTGTGCGACACGCACGGCACGGCCCTGTGGCTGGGCGCCCGCGACTGCTCCCTGCAACGGCGCCACCAGAAGGTGCTGGAGGAAGCCCCGGCCCCCGGCATCTCCCCCGATATCATCGCCGATATCGGCGAACGCTGCGCCCAGGCCTGCCGCCGCATCGGCTATCGCGGCGCCGGCACGTTCGAATTCCTCTACGAAGACGGCATCTTCGCCTTCATCGAGATGAACACCCGCGTCCAGGTGGAACACCCGATTACCGAGGCCACCACCGGCATCGACATCGTCGCTGCCCAGCTCCAGATCGCCCAGGGCGAAAAACTGGCCATCCGCCAGCAGGATATCGCAACCCTCGGCCACGCGATCGAATGCCGCATCAATGCCGAGGATCCGCGCACCTTCATGCCGTCCCCCGGCCGCATCACCAGCTGGGACCTGCCGGGCGGCCCCGGCATCCGCATCGATACCCATGTCACCGCCGGCTACACCGTCCAGCCCTATTACGACTCGCTGATCGGCAAGGTCATCGCCCACGGCGCCACCCGCCAGCAGGCCATCGCCCGCCTGCGCGTGGCCCTGGCCGAAATGCAGGTGCAGGGCGTCTCCACCAACATCCCCCTGCACCAGGACATCCTGGCCGACCCGCACTTCCAGCAAGGCGGCGTCGACATCCATTATCTCGAACGCTGGCTCGCGGAGAGGGCAACCCCATGACCGGCAAGCCGCCCCTGCTCCCCGACCTCTCCACCCTCCCGGACGTCGCGGAAATCGCCCAGATCACCACATGGCTGGCCGAGGCCGGCCTCGCCTCCATGGACCTGTCCAACGCGGCGGGCGCAAGGCTGCGCCTCACCGTCGCCCCATCGCCCGTCACGCCGCCGCCCGCCGCTCCGGCACCGGCCGAAACGATCACCGCCACCGCACCCTATTTCGGCCACCTCGCCCTGCGCCACCCGCTCCGGGCAGAGCCCTTCGCGCCCCTCGGCGCCACCGTGCGCAAGGGCGACACCATCGCGCTACTGACCCTCGATACGCTCCAGGTCCCCGTCACCGCACCAGCCGACGGCATCGTGGCCGAAATTCTGGGGCAGGAGGGCGCGCTGGTCGGGTACGGGGCGGCGATCCTGAGTATCCGGCCGTGACAGGTTTCGTTCTTTTTTGAAAAAAAGAACCAAAAAACCTTGATTCGTTCAGGGGCTTCGCGTGTTCCCGGCACAAAACTCCTGAACGAATAAAAGTCTTTTTGCTTCTTTTTCTTCAGAAAAAGAAGAACCTCAAACAAGCCCCCCAACGAATTCCGCAATCCGCCGGCACCCCTCCCGCAGCGTATCGGTATCCGTGGCATAGGAAATCCGAAAGAACGGGCTCATCCCGTACGCCGCACCCTGCACGCTGGCCACCTGCTGTTCTTCCAGCAGCGCCATGACAAAATCCGTATCGCTGTCGATCTTCCGGCCCCCGGCCGAAACCTTGCCCATGCAGGCACCGATATCGGGATAGACGTAGAAAGCCCCCTGCGGCGTGTGGCAGTGCAGCCCGGGGATGGCATTCAGCAGCCCCACGACCAGGTCGCGCCGCGCCTGATATTCCGCCGCCCGCACCTTCAGGTAATCCTGCGGCCCGTCCAGCGCGGCGATGGCGGCCGCCTGGGCAATGGTGTTGATGCCGCTGGTGGCCTGCCCCTGCATGTTGTTCATGGCCGCGATCAGGTCGCGCGGGCCACCGCAGAAGCCGACGCGCCAGCCGGTCATGGCATAGCTCTTCGACACACCGTTCACCGTCAGCACCCGGTCCTTCAGGCGCGGCTCGATTTCCGCCAGCGTATGGAAGGCAAAATCGTCATAGATCAGATGTTCGTAGATATCGTCGGTCAGCACCCACACATGCGGGTGCTTCATCAGCACGGCGGCAATCTCTTCCAGGTCCCGGCGCGGGCAGCAGGCGCCGGTCGGGTTGTTGGGGAAGTTCAGCACCAGCCATTTGGTCCGGGGCGTGATGGCGGCATCCAGGTCCGCCGGCAGCAGCCGGAAATCATTGTCGGCCGGGCAGGGCACCTGCACGATCCGCGCGCCCCCCAGCCGGGCAATGTCGGCATAGCTGATCCAGTAGGGGGTGGGCAGCACCACCTCGTCACCCGGATTGCAGGTGGCCATCATGGCATTATAGATGATCTGCTTGGCCCCGTTGGCCACCAGGATCTCGTCGAGCGCATAATCCAGATGATTGTCGCGCAGGAATTTCCGCTGCACGGCCGCCTTCAGGGCCGGCTTGCCGGCCTGCGGCGGATATTTGGTGTCCCCGCCCAGCGCGGCGGCAATGGCGGCATCGACCACATGGTCGGGCGTGGGAAAATCCGGTTCGCCGGAGGACAGGCTGACAATCCGCGCCCCCTGCGCCTTCAGCGCCGACGCCTTGTCCGTCATGGCGGCGGACGCCGAAATCGCAATCCCATTCAGTCGGTCTGCAAAGCCAGGCATCGATGCTTTCTCCAGGCGCGATGGCATATGTGGCGCACAGGGCGCACCGGACAATCTAGGTCTTTTCGCATCCCCCGAGATACTGTCGAAAATAATCTGGCCCCATACAACTATTGTATGGTGAGGGGCGGCTCCGCCACCATTACGATGCAGATACGGTTCACCCGACGAACCGACCGGCCCCCACCCGAGGTACAGAATTCATGGCGGACACGATACGCAACGACGACAGCGCCGCCCGCCCAGCCGCCTGCCGTATCGAGCGCGACCTGCTGGGCCCGGCCGAAATCCCCGCCGACGCCTTCTGGGGCGTCCATACCAGCCGGGCAATCGCCAATTTCCCCATCAGCGGCACCCCCATCGGCAGGTTTGCCGAACTGGTCCAGGCGCTGGCCATCGTCAAGCAGGCCGCCGCCCGCACCAACCACGCGCTGGGCGACCTGGACGGGGAACGCGCCGCGGCCATCGAGGCCGCCTGCATCCGCATCCGGCAGGACCGGCATTCTCACAGCCAGTTCGTCGTCGACGCCATGCAGGGCGGGGCGGGCACCTCGACCAACATGAACGCCAACGAGGTCATCGCCAACCTGGCGCTGGAGATCATGGGCCGGCCGAAGGGCGATTACGCCGCCCTCCACCCCAACGACCATGTCAACATGGCCCAGTCGACCAACGACGCCTATCCCACCGCCCTGCGCCTCGCCGCCCTGTTCGCGGTCGACCCCCTGCTGGACGCACTGGCGGCCCTGGCCGAGGCGCTGGACGCCAAGGCCCGGGAATTCGCCCCGATCCTCAAGGTCGGCCGCACGCAGTTGCGCGACGCGGTGCCCATGACGCTGGGTCAGGAATTCGGCGCCTTCCGCAGCATGGTCCAGGCCGAAATCCGCAACCTGCGCGCCCAGTCCGCCGCCTTCCTCCAGGTCAATCTCGGCGGCACCGCCATCGGCACCGGCATCAACACCCGCCCCGATCATGCGCGCCTCGTCACGGCGGAACTGGCCCGCCTGACCGGTCACCCGATCACATCCGCCCCCGATTTCATCGAGGCGACGTCCGATGTCGGCGCCTTCACCCAGTTTTCGGGCGCGCTGAAGCGGCTGGCCCTCAAACTGTCCAAGATCGCGGGCGACCTGCGCCTGCTCTCCAGCGGCCCGCGTGCCGGCCTGGGCGAAATCGTCCTGCCCGCCGTCCAGGCCGGCTCGTCGATCATGCCCGGCAAGATCAACCCGGTGATCCCGGAAATGGTCAGCCAGGTCGCCTACCTCGTCGCCGGGCACGATGTCACCATCACCCTGTGCGCCGAAGGCGGCCAGCTCCAGTTGAATCCGTTCGAACCGATGATCAGCTATTGCCTGCTCTCGTCGATATCCCTGCTCACCCCGGCCATCGACACGCTGCGCACCCGCTGCATCGCGGGGATTGCGGCCGACCGCGAACGATGCCGCGCACTATCCGACAACAGCCTCGGCGTCGTCACCGCCCTCGTCCCCGTGCTGGGGTACGAAACCTGCTCCGCCCTCGCCAGGCGTGCCCTGGCCGAAGGCAGCCGGATCGCCGACCTGGTGCTGGAAGAAGACCTGCTGTCGCGCGAAAGACTCACGGACCTCCTGAGCCCCGACCGGCTCACCAGCCCCAATCTCGGGAGCCTGAGCGTAGATGCGGACTGGTGAGCGAGAGCGGCCCGCCGGGCCGCGCCCGTCGTCTGTTTCCGAGCACCGGCGCGCAGGAAACGCGCGTCGGATCGCCGCTAGTCCGCATTTACGCTCAGGCTCTCACGCAGGCAGGGCAGGGGACTGTCAGGTGGCCTGCGTGCCCGGCCAGTTGCGCGACGTCGCCATGGCCCGCGCCAGATCGACCAGATGTTCCCGCACGGCGACCGAAGCCTCGGTTTCCGGCACCGTCTCGGGAATGCACAGCGACACGTCTTCCTGGATCACCGGGTTGCGCAGCGGGTGGATCTTCGACCGCCCGGGCACCACGATCCGGCTGGCGACCGACCAGGGCAGGATGGTACTGCCGATCCCCTGCGCAATCGCCTCCTGCAAGGTCGGCACCGCCTCGATCTCCGCGACGATATTGGGCACGAGCTGCTTGCGCAGAAACGCCATGTCGATCCGCTGGCGGACGAAATTGTGCCGCGGCGGCACAAGCAGCGGAATCTCGATGATGTCCGCAAGCTGCACCGCACCCGCGGAATCCTGCGGAAAATCCAGCGCTTCCGGCGCCAGAAGAAAAAAATCCTCCTTCATCAAGGGCGTAAACAAAACCCCCTTGATCGGCCCGGCCCCATGGATCACCGCCATGTCCAGTCGCCCGGTCATGATCAGTTCGCTGTATATTTCGTCGAAACTCTCGGTCAGATGCAGCACCACCCCCGGCAGGCTGGTCCGCACCCGCTGGAGCAGATCGACCGCCAGCGTCGACCCGGCGCTATAGGGCGAAAGCCCGACGGAAACCTTCCCCACCAGCGGCCCCGCGCCAAGGGCAATCTCCGTCATCGCCCGGTCCAGCTGCTTGCTGATGGTCTGCGCGTGCCGGTACAGCTCCACCCCCGCCATCGTCGGCGTCACGCCGCTCTTGCTGCGGATCACCAGTTTCTGCCGAAAGGTACTTTCCAGCGCCGCCAGCTGCTGGCTCAACGCGGGCTGGGCAATGTTCAGCAGGTCGGCAGCGCGGGAGATACTGCCGAGATCTATAATTTTTACAAATGCCTGCAACCGTCTGATGTCCAACTGTCACTCCGTATCGCGGGCATGGGGCACCCGATAGTAGGCATCGCCCCGCCCCCCGTCAACGAACACGCGCACCCCCGCCACCCCCGCCGGCCACGACCCATATGATTTAACTATGCTGCCATATTCATATCTGCATCGTAACTTCTGCATACGCAGTTGGTGTCGCTGTCTAAGATTTTCCCAAATCGCCCGTGGTGCGCCCACGGGCCGGGCGGCCGCCGGTGTCATCGTGAACATCATGTTTCATAACAGGAACATTCCTCAATCAAACCAGATGGGTGGCGAATATGTTGCTTCAATATTCCCGGCTGCCGCGATCCCATGGCAATGCCGATATCGCTCTTCCGGCTGCCGTGTCCGCGCAACGGCAGGGAATCGCGCCGGTCCCGCCCGCATCGTGGTGGAAGGCCGGCACCGCCCTGCGCCCGGTCGCCTGCTGGGCCGTCGCGGGCCTCCTCGCCGCCACCACCCTGGCCGCGCGCCCGGCCGGCGCCCGCGCACCCGATAGCACGGCCGATGCCACCGGTTCCGGCACCGGCACCGTCAAGGCAACGCCCGCCAAGGCACATGGTCGCGCGCAGCCCAGGCACAAGGCCGACGCCGACGAACAGGTGATCGTCACCGGCACCCGCGCGCCCAACCGCCATGCCCGGCAAAGCTCCAGCCCGGTCACGGTCGTCACCGCCGCCACCCTGGCCCGCACCGGCCTGCCGAACCTGGCCGAGGCCCTGGCCCGCACCTACCCGTCCATCAACATCCAGGCGATGGGCCAGAACGCGGACGCACTCACCTCGTCCATCCGCATGCGCGGCCTCAACCCCAACCACGTGCTGGTCCTGGTCGACGGCATCCGCCGGCACACCACGGCCAATATCAGCACCGGCGCGGGCGTCAATTTCGGCTCCACCCCCACCGACCTCAACATGATCCCGGCCGCCGCGATCGACCATATCGAGGTCCTGGAAGACGGCGCCGCCGCCCTCTACGGGTCCGACGCCATCGCCGGCGTGGTCAACATCATCACCAAGAAGAAGCCCTCGGGCCTGCATGTCAGCGCCACCACCGGCGCCAACGCCTATCTGGGCGACGGCTGGACGGCGCAGGTCGACGCCGATGGCGGCATCCGCCTGGGCGATGACGGCTACCTGCACCTCTCCGGCCAGTACATGCACCGCGACGATTCCGTCATCAAGGCCATCGACCACCGGCTGATCGAGGACCAGGCCCCCGCCGGCGCCTATACGGGCAGCGCCTATACCGGCAGCCTCCCGGTCCCCCTCTATTCCAACCAGGTCACCAACGTTCCCGAGGAAACGCGGGAATCCCTGGCCCTGAGCTTCGGCAAGCCCCTGACCGACAAGGTCGAAGGCTACGGCCTCATCACCTACGCCCACCGCCACTCGCAGGCCTTCGAGCAATATCGCCTGCCCACCGTCCTGCCCTCGGCCTACCCGGCCGGCTTCGAACCCCTCGATGTGGGCGAGGAAAACGACTACGCGGCCACGCTCGGCCTCAAGGGCACCAATCTCTTCGGCTTCGACTGGAACCTCAGCACCACCTACGGCGCCGACCAGGTCAATCTCTCCACGACCAACAACGTCAACCTGGGCATGCTGAAATCCACCTGCGTCCCCGCCTCGGTCGATCCCACCTCGCTCTACGCGTCGGGCGACGGCTGCGGCTACGTCAAGGACAAGTTCTTCCTCAAGGGCTTCACCGCCGCGCAGTGGGACAACAAGCTGGATTTCCGCCGGGGCTTCACCCTGCCGTTCCACATCCCGCTCAACCTGGCCTTCGGCGCCGAGCACCGTCTGGAAACCTACGAGCTGACACCGGGCGAGCCCTCCTCGTACCAGCTCGGCGGCCCGCAGGCCATCGTCGGCCTCACCCCCACCAATGCGGGGTCGTGGAGCCGCGACATCTGGGCCGGCTACCTCGATACCGATTTCAAGATCATGCCGCACTGGGACATCGATCTCGCCGGCCGGTTCGAACATTACACCGACTCCGGCAACACCGAGAACGGCAAGGTCTCCACCCGCTACGATTTCAGCAAGCGGATCGCCATCCGCGGCACGGTCAGCAACGGTTTCCGCGCCCCCACCCTGGCCGAGCAGCATTACAGCTCCGCCGCCCTGTCGCCCACGGTCGCCGGCGGCCTCCTCCCCGCCAACTCGGCGGCGGCGCAGGAACTCGGCGCCACCCCGCTCAAGCCCGAACGGTCATGGAACCTCTCCGGCGGCTTCGTCCTCGAACCGGTCGACGGTTTCCATGTCGAGGTCGACGCCTACCAGATCGCCATCCGCGACCGCCTGGTCAGCAGCAGCAGCTATAGCGGCCCGGCGGCGGTCGCAGCCCTCGCCTCCCTGGGCTTCACCGTGCCCTCCACCATCCCGGCACAGAACGTCACGGCCAACTACATCACCAACGGCGCCAGCACCCGCACCCAGGGCGTCGACATCAAGGCCGACTACACGCTGCACCTGCAACAATACGGCAACCTGGCCCTGTCGGCGGCGCTGGACCTCAACCGCACCCGCGTCGGGCACATCGCCACCAACGCGACCGGCACGCCGCTGCTCAACGCCCAGGCCATTTCCCAGTTCACCACGGAATATCCGCGCAGCAAGCTGATCCTGAACGCCCTGTGGACGATCGGCGATTTCGACATCAACATCCGCCAGAGCCGCTACGGCCAGACCAAGAGCCTGCTGACCTACCAGGACTGGGCCACCGGCACCTGCGCCGACGGATCGTCCCAGCAATATTCGACAAAATGCTGGTACGAGTTCAAGGGCGCCCCCCGCTGGCTGACCGACCTGCAAGTGGGCTACCGCGTCACCCCCCACTGGCACGTCGCCATCGGCGGCAACAACATCTTCAACATCCGCCCCCGCGAAATCCCGCAATCCACCCGCTATAACGGGACCAACATCTACGACACCTTCGCGGCAGGCATCCCGATGACCGGCGGCTACTACTACGGCCGCGTCGACGCTACGTTCTGACGTCTCTTTGCCCCGCCCGGAACAATCATCCGGGCGGGGCAAAGGCGTTCTTTTTTGAAAAAAAGAACCAAAAAACTTTTGATCTGTTCAAGGGTTTTTGCCGGGACACGCGATGGCCCAAAACGGATAAAGGTCTTTTTGCTTCTTTTTCTTCAGAAAAAGAAGAACCCTTCCTTACCCCCGCGCAAACGCCAGCAGATCCCCCTTCAACCGCTCCGCATGCGTCACGACAAACCCATGCGGCGCCCCCTCGTAAATCTTCAGCTCCGCCCCCGCGATCATCTGCGCCGCCAGCGCGCCCGTGGCCTCCAGCGGCACCACCTGGTCGTCATCGCCATGGATCACCAGCGTCGGCACATCGATCTTCGCCATGTCCGGCCGAAAATCCGTCTCGGAAAAGATGGTGACGCAATCGATGGTCGCCTTCAGCGACGCCTGGAGCACCATCTGCAATGTCTGCGCCAGAACACCGTCCGAAACCGGTACCCCGCGATCGATCCCATAGAAAACTGAAGAAAAATCCTTCAGAAACTGCGCCCGGTCCGCCCGCAGCCCGGCCCGGATCCCGTCGAAGACGCTTTTCTCGGGGCCCACCGGATGGTCGGCCGTCTTCATGAACAGCGGCGTGACCGCGCCCAGAAGCGCCAGCTTGGCCACCCGTTCGCTGCCATGACGGGCGATATACCGGGTCACATCGCCGCCCCCCATCGAAAACCCGACCAGGATCACGTCGCGCAGGTCCAGATGCGCGATCAGTTCGGCAATATCGTCGGCCAGCCGATCATACTCGTTGCCCTGCCAGGGCTGGTCCGACCGGCCGAAGCCGCGCCGGTCGAAGGCAATGGCCCGAAAACCGTTTTCCGCCAGATGCAGCATCTGCTCGTCCCACATGTCGGCACTCAGCGGCCAGCCATGGCTGAACAGAACGGGCTGCCCCGCGCCCCAGTCCTTGTAATAGAGGCCCACACCGTCGGAAGTCGTAAAGCGTGTCATAATCCTGTCCTTTCCTGATTCTGATGGGTATTCGTCCGTTGGGGCAGGGGGCGGCCCTCAGGCGCCGGGCGCCCGGCGCAGGCGCAGCGCAAACCGTCCCGGCCCGGCCACCGCCAGCGCGACCAGCCCACCGGCAATGCCGATATTCTTGTAGAAATGGATCATCATGTCGTACCGGAGCATCCCCTCCATGGTCCAGAAATGATGGCCGATAAAACCCGTCGCCACGGTATAGACAGCCAGCAGCAGCGCCAGCGGCTCGACAAACACCCCCAGCACCAGGGCAATCCCGATGCCCAGCTCCACCCCCGTCGCGACCAGCGCCGACAGGGCGGGCAGGGGGGCACCGGTCTGGGCCATGTAGGCAACGGCGCCGGAATAATCCGACAGCTTGCCCCACCCCATGACAAGGAAGAGCAGCGAAAGGGCAATGCGGGAGAACAGCAGTGCGGCATCGCGGGTGGCGGGCGTGAACATGGCAGGCATCCTTGGTCGGATAAGGTGAAGCGGAAAATCCGTGGTTTCCGTCTGTCGACGTTGCCATCACGTTATGAGCGAACAGGTCCAAAGAAAACGGAAACAACTGAAACACATCGGTTCCATTTATTAACCGTTACACCCGCACCCCCTCCAGGCCGTCATGAAACGGATAGTCGGTGTACCCCCGCGCATCCCCGCCATAGAAGGTCGCGCGGTCGTAGCGGTTGAGCGGCCAGTCATGGCGCAAACGCGCCACCAGGTCCGGGTTGGCGATGAAATTGCGCCCGAACGCGATCAGGTCGGCATCGCCCGAGGCCAGCAGCCGCTCCGCGCTGTCCCGCGTAAACCCGCCGGCGGCGATGATCGCGCCGCCGAACAGCGGCCGCAGGATGGTGGCATCCACCGGGTTCGCCTCGGCATCGGCCCCGATCCGGGGCTGCACGATGTGCAGGTACCCGATCCCCATCCGGTCCAGCATCCGCGCGACATAGCCGAACGTCGCATGCCGGTCGCTGTCGGCCATCGACCCATAGGCCCCGCTGGGCGTCAGCCGCACCCCCACGCGCGGCGCCCCCCACACATCCACGGCCGCCTGCGTCACCTCGCGCAGGAACCGCGCCCGGTTCTCGACCGGCCCGCCATACGCGTCCGTCCGCCTGTTGGTCCCGTCCTGCAAGAACTGGTCGGGCAGATACCCGTTCGCCCCATGGATCTCGACGCCGTCGAACCCCGCCCTCAACGCCCGCTCCGCCGCGGCACCATAGGCGGCGACCAGCCCGGGAATTTCCTCCCGCTCCAGCGCGCGCGGCATGTCGTAGGGCACGGTCCCGTTCAGCGTCCACGCCGTGCCGTCGGCGCGAATGGCCGAGGGCGCAACCGGCGCCACACCCCCGGGTTGCAGCACCCGGGCCGACTGCCGCCCCACATGCCACAGTTGAAGCACCATCCGCCCGCCCTTGGCATGCACGGCCTCGGTAATCCGCGCCCAGCCGGCAATCTGCGCATCGTCATAGATCCCGGCAGCCCGCTCGAACCCATAGCCGGTCAGCGCAACGGGCGACGCCTCGGAAATCAGCAGCCCGCCCGACGTGGCACGCTGGGCGTAATAGGTCCGCATCATCTCGTTGGGCATGTCGCCGGCACTGGCGCGCATGCGGGTCAGCGGCGCCATGACGATGCGATGGTCCAGCCGCGTCGGGCCCAGGAATTTTGGTGAAAACAGCAGGTCGGTCATATCGGGTCATCCTGTCATCGGGGGCCACCCGGTGGGGGCGGCCGTCGAAATACAGGATGGACAGTTCCACATCGGATTGGCAGACAGGATAATTCCATAGTCTCCATTCCAGTCTGGAATAACAATGGACCGTCTCCAGGCCATGACCGCCTTCGTGCGGGTCGTCGAAACCGGCTCCTTCACCGCCGCCGCCCGCCGGCTGCACCTGGGCCAGCCGGCGGTCTCCAAGGCCGTCGCGCAGCTCGAACGCACGCTGGGCGTCCAGCTCCTGCTGCGCTCCTCCCACGGCCTCGCGCCCACCGACGCCGGCCAGCGTTATTTCGAGCGCGCGGCCCGCATCGTCGCGGAGGCCGAGGAAGCCGATCGCGCGGCACGCGACAGCACCGCCAGCCTCGACGGCCGCCTGCGCGTCGCCCTGCCCACGACCTTCGGCCGCATCCAGATCGTGCCGAAACTGGGCACGTTCCTCGCCGCCCACCCCAGGCTGGACGTGGATATCGAACTCGACGACCGAAGGGTGGACCTGGTGGCGGAAGGCATCGACATCGCCATCCGCGTGGGCCCGCTCAACGACAGCGCGGTCATCGCCCGGCGCCTCGCCCGGGGCCGCCGCTCCGTGATCGCCACCCCCCGCTACCTCGCCGCCGCCCCGGTGCTGGACACGCCGGAAGACCTCCCGGTCCACCAGGCCATCCTCTACACGCGCGGCGGCACGCTCAAACCCACCTTCCGCCGCGCCGACGGCACGGACATGACGGTCCCCCTCCACGCCCGCCTGCATCTCGGCGCCGCCGAGGGCATCCGCGCCGCCGTCCTGGCCGATCTGGGCCTGACCGTCGCCGCCGACTGGATGTTCCAGCCGGAACTGGCAAGCGGCGCGGTGGTGCGCTGCCTGCCGGGCTGGGACCTGGCGCCGGTGGACCTGTGGGCCCTCTACCCCGCCGGCCGCCTGACCAGCGCCCGCGCCCGCGCGTTTTCCGATTTCGTGCAGTCTCTCGTCGGCGCATCGCAGGCAGCGGTTCCGACGGGGCAGGGCGGCTCATGATCGCCCATCCGGCAGGGAGATAACGCACCCTTCCAGAATCTCCTGACCATATCAGGCTCTTTACCAGCTATACCCTATGCTGGCCTGGGCGTTGCGCCGCTCGCCGTAATAGCAATATTCGCCATCGGCACCGTAGGCAAAGCAATTGGCGATATACTTCCTGTCGAACAGGTTCCGCACATTGGCCGATATCTTCCATCCCCGCAGCGAGCGGGAAGCATTCGACAGATCGTAGCTGACGGAAGCATCGAAAAGCGCATATTGCGGCAGCCAGACGCTGCCATACGTCGCCTCGCCCCCATACGCCTTCGCCGAATACCGCATCCCGCCCCCGAACCCCAGGCCTTTCACCGGGCCCGACGGCATGGTGTAGAAGGCAAACAGCGAGGCATTGCCCTTGCCCGACTGGATCAGCGGTTTTCCGGTCGAATCGTCATGCACCTTCTGGACACTGACGGCCGCCGTCAGCATCAGGTTCCGGAACGGCTCGGCATGGGCTTCGAACTCGAAACCATCCGAATGCACCAGCCCGCTCTGGACGCTGTAGCCGCTATTGGCGACCGAGACGAGAACATTGCTCTGCTCGATATGGAATCCGGCGGCGGTCAGCAGGAGCGAGGTGCCCGGAAGCTGATATTTCAGCCCGCCTTCAAGCTGTTTGCCGACCGAAGGGCTGGCCTGCCGCAGCGTGGTGCCCCCGTCGCTGGAAACCAGCCCCGATTGCGGCTGGAACGAGGTCGAGTAGCTGATATAGGGCGCCAGGCCGAAATCGAAATGATACAGGCCCGACGCACGCCACGTAATCTGGCTCGCACTCTGCCGCGTGTCGGACGGCTCGAAAGACTCGACCTGGTGCGACCGGTACCAATCGTTGCGGATGCTGCCGGTCAGGATCAGCCGGCGCCAGCGGATCTCGTCCTGCCCATAGGTCCCGATCTGATGGGAATCCGTGACATAGTGCAGATAGGGCGTCAGGCCCGGAATGACCATATGATAGTCCGGATGCAGCACATCCAGGTCGGGCGCGTCGCCATAGGCTTCCGTGTCGTTCGCCCTCTGCTGCATGTAGTCGAACCCGAACATCAGCATATGCCGCAGCGGCCCGGTGCGTACACGCCCCTTGAACTGGCTGTCGAAGGCCAGGTTGTAGGTATGCTCCTGCGTCCCGTACGCCGAACGCGAAAGCAGCGTGCCGCTGGTGCCGTCGTCGCTGTCGTAATACCCGTTATCGTAGACGCTGCGGTAAATGGTCCGGATATCGTCGTACCGCCCGCGCGTGCTGAAGCTCCAGTCGTCGTTGAAGCGATGGTTCAGGATATAGGTAATCGCCCCCTGCCTGCGGTTGAACTTTTCCGAAGGCACGTCACCGTCATAGAAATTCCGGGGCAGATAGCCATACGATGCCCGAACCAGCGATCCGACCAGCGGCACCCCGCCATAGGACCCGCTTTCCGGATCGTACTGGTAGTTGCCCAGAAGCGTCAGCGTGGTCGGCCCGTCCCCCCCGAACGTAAAGGCGGGACTGATGCTGAAGCGCCGGCTTCCGGTCTTGCTCAGTTGCGTATGCTGCCCGTTCGCCGTGCCATAGATCCGGTAGCGGACAAGCCCGTCATCGGTCGCAAACCCGCCGACATCCGCATCGACGCGATAGAGGTCGAACATCCCGCCGGTCGTGTTCACACTGCCGTAGAATCGCTGGTCGGTCGGCAGCTTGCTGGACAACGCCGTCAGGCCGCCCGGGCTGGACTGGCCATAAAGCGCCGAGGCCGGACCCTTCAGAAGCTCGACCCGTTCGAGGCGGAACGTATCAGTCTGGGCCACCGCAAAACCGGTGGGACTGTCCTGGAATTTCAACCCGTCGAGAAAGGTCGGCACGGTAAACCCGCGCAGATCGAACAGGTCGTAGCGCGTCCCTTCCCCGCCACGGGTGTCGGCGGTAATGCCCGCGGCGTACCGCACGGCCTGGTTGAGGGTCAGTACCCCGCGCACATCCATCTCGTTGCGGGTCACGACAGTAACCGACTGCGCCGTCTCGACCAGGGGCGTATTGCTCTTGGTGGCGGAAGACGCGACGGTCGAGGCCGTATGGCCCAGTACCTGCACCCGCTCCGCCTGCGGGGCCTTGGCCTTTGCCTTCGCCGTGTCGACGGCCCCCTTCGGCGTGGCCGTTCCGGTCTGCCGCAGCCTGTCGGTTTTCGTCTCCTGTTCGGCAGCAATCGCCGCCTCGCTCAGCACGAGCGAGAAAAGAATAGTATAGATAATCCTGCTGTACTGCATACCGGACTCATCGTGTTGCGGGCTTCTGCTGCCGGGGGAAGGGGGCACGGCCGACGTTGATGTTAAGAACGAGAATTAATTGCGCTCATAACCGCGCGCCGAACCCGCAGCAAGCCACGCGCCTCCCCTTGGCCCGAACGCGGGCAAAATGTGCCCGATCGCCGCTATTGCGCAGATCGCGCGTGCCGCGCGTGCGCGCGCACGCTCCCGACCGGGGGAGGGAGCCGATCCGCATGCCATCGGAAAAGACAGGGATGTTCCGCACGGCCGCGACGGCGTCGCGACCGGCGGGGATCAGCGTTCCCCGCCGCCGCCCGGTTCCGCCCCATCGTCGTCCTGCCGCGCCGGCAAAACGGGGTAGGGACGCAGCGCCGGCGACGAACCGGCGCGCAGCGTCCTGGGCGAAACGCCGAAGGTCCGCTGGAACATGGTGCTGAAACTGCCGGCATTGTCGTAGCCCAGGTCGAACGCGACCTCCGCGATCGACTGGCCGGCGGCGATCCGCGACGCCGCCTCGATCACCCGCACCCGCCGCCGCCACGCGGCGAATCCCAGGCCCATCTCCTGCTGGAACAGGCGGGTAAAGGTCCGCCGCGCCATCCCGGCCTCCCGCGCCCAGTAATCGATGTCGCGGCAATCCCCCGGCCGGGCGGTAATCGCCTCGCACACGCGGCGCAGCCGGGGGTCGGACGGCAGCATCAGCCGATCCGCGATCCGTGGCGCCCGCCCGATTTCATCGACCAGCAGCCGGGCGATGCGCGCCATGCGCGCGTCCATGGCAAAATCGAACCCCATGGCGATAATCTCGTCCACAAGGCCCCGCATCAGCGACGACACGTCGAACATCCTGCACGACAGGTCCGCACCGGTCAGGCCGGGATCGATATAGACGACCTGGAACACCAGGTCGGTCCGGCAATCGGCCTCGTGGATCATGCCGGCGGGAATCCACATCCCCTGCCCGGGGCCGAGCACGAAACGCCTGTCCTGCGTGCTGACCGTCACGCTCCCGGCCAGGAACAGCGACAATTGGCCCCGCTCATGGGCATGGAACCGGTCCACGAAGCCGCCGACATAGCAATCCGCAAAACCCACGACGGGCGGCGGATGGGGCGGAAGATCGGCAGTGCGTTTCATGACGCGACGATCCCGCCCATTTTTCACGAACAGCGCCCGGCAAGAGAAAAAACGACCCCGGGCCCGTCAGGGCCGGCCAGCCCGATTATCCTCCGTCGCCGCCGGCCTGCCAAGGCGAAACCCGCCATGCGCGTCCCTACAGCCGCGTCTCCGCCGCGATCTCCTGCATGTCCAGGTCCTGCTCCAGCGCCCGCAACGCATGGTCGTGGATCTGCCCCTGGCGATGCAGCGCCAGGATTTCCGCCCGCGCCGCCCGGATCGCCGCCAGCACGGCCTCGTAATGCGCGATCTCCTCCGGCCGGTGGGCCGACATGTCCCGGGCATAATCCCGGGTCACGCGCAGCCGGTGCCGATACTGCTCCAGCAGGCGCGGATGGCGCTCCCCCCCGTCCGGCAGGCGAGAGGCCTCTTCGATCGCCCGAAGCTGCGCCTCGGCCACGCGGACCCAGGCGGTGTTCTCGTTGGTCCGGATGCTCGCGGCCTCGTCGTCGGTCAGCTTCAGCGCACGGACCAGCGGCTCCAGCGTAATGCCCTGCAACAGCACCGTCACCAGGATGGCGGCAAAGGCGCAGCACAGCGCCAGGTCGCGGCCCGGCAGCGTCTCGGGCAGCGACAGCGCGGCGGCCAGGGTCACGACACCGCGCATGCCCGACCAGCCCATGACGATCGTCTCGGGCAGGGAAGGGGTGGCAAACCGGCGCGGCCACCAGCGCCGCAGCACCGCCCGCACCGCATCGGCGCCGAACAGCCAGACAAAGCGCGAGACGATCATGGTCCCCAGGATCGCGGCGATCGGGATCACCAGCTGGTGCAGCAGGTCCGTCGTCCCCTCCAGCCGGTGCAGCACCCCGCGCAGCGACAGGCCGATCAGGATGAACAGCACCGATTGCAGCAGAAAGACCATGACCTTCCAGAAGGCCAGCCCGCGCACCCGCGTACTGGCGCTGAAATCGGCATGCTGGCTCCACCCCAGCATCAGCCCGGTGGTCACGGTGGCCAGCACGCCGGAGACATGCAGCCGGTCGGCCCCGATATACGATGCCGCCGCCAGCAGCACGGTCGCGGTAATGATCAGGTCGCTGTCGCGCAGCCGGCGGATCAGCCACAGCCCGCCCCACCCCATCACCGCCCCGATGGCCACCCCGCCGACCGAAACGAGGCCGAACGCCCCCACCGCCGCCACGGGGTCGAACAGCCCCGTCAGCGCGGCCGCCAGCGCAAAGCGAAACAGCACCAGCCCGGTGGCATCGTTCAGCAGGCTCTCCCCCAGCAGCAGCGAGGTCAGGCGCCCCGGCAGGCTCAGCCGCTCCATCGCCGCCTCGGCGGCCACCGCATCGGGCGGCGAGACGATGGCCCCCAGCGTGAAGCACACCGCCCAGGGCAGCGCGGGCACCGCCAGCCGCGCCGCAATGCCCACCGCCAGGGTGGTAAACAGCGTGGTCCCCACCGCCAGCGCCAGGATGCCGCGCAGGTTGCGGCGAAATTCGTGCCAGGCCGTAAACCAGGCGCTGCTCATCAGCAACGGCGGCAGAAACACGACCATGACCAGGTCGGGGTCGATCGTCAGCTCCGGCGTGCCCGGCAGCAGCGCCAGCCCGGTCCCGCCCAGGATAAAGGCCGCCGCCGGCGGCAGCCTCAGCCACCGCGCCAGGCGCTCCAGCGCCAGGATCACCAGCAGCAGGAACAGGAAATACTCGTAGCGGGCGACGTCGGACATGGGGGGGGAATCCGCAAGGGGGCGTATGGGTCGGATACACCCCATGCATACATCATATGGGCGGCGCGGTCATGGCGGCCCGCCCCCACGGCTCCCGGTACCTCTGCCGGGCGCCCCCGCCGCCGGTCACTATTGTCTCAGCTTTGCGACAGTCGCCAGGGGGCGGGACACGTTCGTGTGAGAGAGCTTACGGGATCGTAGCGATCCGAAAACCTTCCTGCCGATAAGCGGGCTGGTCGGCAACAGCCACGGGGCCCCGGCCTCGCCAATTGTCCCATATCACGGAAACATCAACAAGAATAAGGAACATACGCGAGATGATTACGAGTGTGTTCTCGATCGTCACCTCGATCCTGCTCGCCCTTGTCGGGCTTTTTCTCCTGCTGGGCGGTGGATACCTGGCCGCCATCGGCGGGTCCCTGTTCTACGTCCTCGCGGGCGCCGTCATGATCGGCGCGGCGGCGGCGGCGTTCAAATCGCCCCGGCTCGCGCTGCGGCTCTATGCCGGGCTGCTGCTCCTCGCCACGGTGTGGGCGCTCTTCGAGGCCGGGTTCAACATCTGGAACCTCGAAGTCCGCCTGCTCACGCTGGTCGGCATCGGCGCCTGGATGCTGCTGCCCTGGGTCTGGCGCCTGGGCGGAAGCTGGCTGGCCGACAAGCGCGAGATGCTGGGCGCCGTCAGCGTCGGCGCCCTGGCGCTGGTCGTCAGCTGCTTCACCTCCTATTCGATCGACGGCACGGTGCCGGCCGACCGGATGGCGGCGCAGGACACGGCCGATTCCGCCGCCGACGGCATCCCCGCCGCCGACTGGCAGGCCTATGGCCGCACCATGGGCGGCGACCGATACTCGCCGCTGGCGCAGATCACGACGGCCAATGTCGGCCATCTGAAGCGCGCGTGGCTCACACGCACGGGCGACGTCCAGCAGGTCGGCGAAGGCACGGTCGCGGGCCCCGACCAGGGGCATGAATTCAACCTGGAAGTCACGCCGATCAAGGTCGGCGACACGCTGTACATGTGCACGCCCCATAGCTGGGTGATGGCGCTGGACGCGGCGACCGGCAAGGTCAAATGGACGTTCGATCCGCACCCCGCGGCGGCCGACCAGGCCAAGAACGTCTATCTCTCCTGCCGCGGCGTGACCTATTACAGGATCCCGGACGAAATCCAGACCAGCTGCCGCACGCGCATCTACTCGCCGGTGGCCGACGTCCGGATCGTGGCGCTGGATGCCGAGACCGGCAAGCCCTGCGACGATTTCGGCGATCACGGCTTCATCTCCCTGCGCCAGTATCTGGGCCACGTGCCCCACGGGTTCCACTTCGTCACCTCGCCGCCGCTGGTGGCGAAAAACCGCCTGATCACCGGCGGCTGGATCTTCGACAACCAGGCCAATTTCGAACCCTCGGGCGCGGTCCGCGGCTTCGACGCCACCACCGGCGCCATCGCCTGGGCATGGGACGCCGGCCACACGCCGGAAACCTGGACCCCCGGCCCCGACGACGTGCTGACGCGCGACACCCCCAACGCCTGGGGCGTGTATACGGCCGACCCCGACCTGGGCCTGGTCTACATCCCCACCGGCAACTCCCCGCCGGACAATTGGGGCGGCTCGCGCCGTCCGTTCGACGACGCGACCTCGTCCGCGACGATCGCGCTGGACATCGTGACCGGCGAACGCCGCTGGACCTACCAGACCGTGCATCATGACCTGTGGGACATGGACATCCCCGCCGGCCCGTCGATGGTCGACCTGCCCGGCCCGGGCGGCGAGATGATCCCGGCACTGGTGCAGAGCACCAAGCGCGGCGAATTCTTCGTGCTCGACCGCCGCACCGGCCAGCCGGTCCCCGGCTACCCGGTCGAGGAACGTCCGGTGCCCACCGCCGGCGTGGCGCCCGACGACCGCGTGTCGCCGACCCAGCCCTTCCCGGCCGCAATGCCCTCGGTCACGCCGCCGGACCTGAAGGAGACCGACATGTGGGGCGCGACGCTGCTCGATCAGATGATCTGCCGCATCCAGTACCGCCAGTCGGCTTATGAGGGCCAGTTCACCCCGCCGCATGTCGGCAAGACCACGATCGTCTACCCGGCCTTCTACGGCATCGTGGACTGGCAGGGCATCACGATCGACCCGCAGCGCAAGATCATGCTGGCGAACGCAAGCTACCTGCCGTTCCGCATCAAGCTCGACCATCGCCAGACGCTGGAAGGCCCCGGCACCCTGCCGAAATGGAACGGCCAGGGTGAAGAGCCCGCGGCCAAGGGCGACGCGCTGTCGGTCTCGCCCGATTACGGCACGCCCTATATCGCCTACACCAATCCCTGGCTGAACCCGCTGCAGATTCCCTGCAAGGGCCCGGTCTGGGGCACGATGACGGCAATCGACCTGGTGACGAAGAAGATCATCTGGCAGCACCCGGTCGGTACCACCCGCGACACCGGCCCGTTCCGGACGCACGACAACCTGCCCCTGCCCACCGGCATGTATAATATCGGCGGCAACATCGTGACCAAGGGCGGCGTGGTCTTCATGGGCGCCACCGCCGACGACTACCTGCGCGCCTTCGACCTCGCGACGGGCAAGGTGCTCTGGCGCGACCGCCTGCCGGCGGGCGGCCAGGCCACCCCGATGTCCTACGAGATCGGCGGCAAGCAATATGTCCTGATCGCGGCCGGCGGCCATGGCGGCCTGGGCACGCGCAGCGGCGACTACATCATCGCCTACACGCTTGACGGCACGCAGGCAGCAGGCGCGACCGTCCAATAAATAAACAATAATAACAGGTAACAAGCATACCGGGCGCGCCCAGCGCGCCCGGTATCGCCCCCAACGGAATCAAACCAATGCGTTTGACAGAACAGCCGGCATGGCTTCGGACCCTGGTCCGCTTTTCCATCCCCGGCATCGTCCTGCTCGGTGCCGCCCCGGCGGCCCATGCCTCGGACGTCACGCTGGGCATCATCGGCCCCCACGAATACGATCTCCCGGTCGACTTCCAGCCCTTCAACGTGCTGGTGCAGTACGGCGACGGCAATGCCGCCGGCTCCTATTACAACGGCTCGGGCCAGCGCACGCCGGGGCAGGGCAGCCACACCTGGTCGGGCCTGACCAAATACGTCCATTTCCGCAGTTTCGAGGCCATTCCCCATGTCGGCTTCGCGTTCGAGCTGATCCAGGGCGAAAGCTTCACCCTGGCCAACGGCAAGAACTATGGCGGCTTCGGCCCCACCATCGTCGGCCCCGCCGCATGGTTCAAGCCGAACGCCCACAGCACCTTCGGCTTCCAGACCTTCATGCAGACGCCCGACGGCACGCGCGACGCCACTTCGCCCAATTACTGGTCCAACATCTCCAGCTTCATCTTCGACTATGAATGGAAACATTTCAGCTTCGACGGCGACGCGGGCACGGTGGTCGGCTCCACCAAGCACATACGCGGCCAGAACAGCTATTTTCCCGGAATCGTCTTCTACTCCAACCTGCGCTGGAGCTGGAAGGCAACCAAGCTGCTCGAACCGTTCTTCGCGCTGGACTGGCAGAACGTGACCGGCACCTACAACAACACGCGCCGTTCCTACGTAAAGGATTCCAGCAGCCGCGAGGTCGCGCTGGGCGTCGGCATGATGTTCAACATCGCCAAGAACTTCTCCTTCACCACCCGCTACACCCATTCGGTCGAAGGCCGAAACACGCCCGAAAGCAACGCCTACTACATAAAACTCGTCTACCTCTGGTAGATTCTGCCTGCAAAGCCGCCCTGCCGGCGATCCGGCGCGCGTTTCCTGCGCTTCGGTGCTCACGGCCCACAAGGCCGCTCCGCTCCGATGCTCAAAAACCCACGCCGGCCGTGCCGCTTTCGCGGCATTCTCACTCGGCAGGCCGACTTTTCAGGCAGAATCCGGTGGCTCGCAAAGCCGCCCTGCCGGCGATCCGGCGCGCGTTTCCTGCGCTTCGGTGCTCACGGCCGATAAGGCCGCTCCGCTCCGATGCTCGGAAACCCACGCCGGCCGTGCCGCTGCGCGGCACTCCCACTCGGCAGGCCGACTTTTCAGGCAGAATCCGGCGGCCCACAAAGCCACCCTGCCGGCGTGTCCTCCGCGCGTGTCCTGCACTCCGATGCTCAAAAACCCACGCCGGCCATGCTGCTTTCGCGGCACTCTCACTCGGAAAGCCGACTTTCCAGTCGGGATCGGGCAGTTCACAAAGCCACCCTGCCGGAAACCCGGCGCGGGCCGTGTCCCGCGCGTTTTTCCTGCCCGCATCACATTATTTCGAAACGGCCGCCATTCCCCTCCGATCGCCGCCTGCCTCATCACGACTTCTTGCCGCCGCACCCCCCACAGGGCATTGACGTGGCAGCAGCCAGAAGCTGTATATATGTTATATGTAAATTAAGGGACGGAACGTCCCGAAGACCCTGGCAGGCGCCACCCCCGACCCGATCCGGCCAGGGACGGCGCTCCAGAACGTGTTGTGAAGCGATTACGGGCGCGGCGGCGAACGATGGAATGGGCAGGTCCGCATAAAGGCGGCACGGGCAGGGCGCATAACGGCGCCGATGCCATCAGGGTGGAACGGTCGTGGCAGCGCTGCGCCGCGTCCCACCATGTCGACCCGGCCCAGGGCTGGGCGGCCGACATTCTCAGCGGCGCGGAATTCCGCCATGTCAGCGGGCGCTCCGTTCCCCTCATGCGCGCGGCCCAGCCGGAAATGCGGCGCCTGTTCGACCTGGTCCACCCGCTGGGCCTGCTGGTCCTGCTGGCCGATACCGACGCCATGCTGCTGGCCCGCTGCGCGGATGAAAGCCAGTCGGCCCATTGCCGCAGGATGTGCCTGCAACAGGGCGCGATCTGGGACGAAGCCATCGCCGGCACCAACGGCGTCGGCACCTGCGTCCGCGACGGCGACCCGCTCTTTCTCGGCCAGGGCGAGCACTGGCGCTTCTGCCTGTCGCTGCTGGCCAGCTTCGCCACCCCGATCTACGACGCCCAGGGCCAGATGGTCGGCGCACTCAACCTCGCCGCATTCCACGGCGATTCCTCGCGCCACGCCGCCCCCCTGCTGATGGACACCCTCATCCAGGCCGGCCGCCGCATCGAGGAACATCTGTTCCGCACCCGCTATGACGGGCGCAAGGTCCTGCTGCTGGACACGGCCGATGGCTGCTCCACCCCCCTGGTCGCGATCGACGATGACGGCCAGGTGGTCGGCGCCACCCGCGCCGCACGCACCCTGATGCACTGGACGGACGAGATGATCCGCGAGCAGCCCAACCTGCTCTCGGCGCTGGAAGGCGACGATTCCCCCAGTTTCCGCAAGGCGGAGGAAAGCGTCATCCACGCTGCCCTCGCCGCCACCCAGGGCAACGTCACCCGCGCGGCACGCGGCCTGGGCATCAGCCGGGCCACCCTCTATCGCAAGATGCGCCAGCTCGCCATCGCGTAAGAAACTGTTTCAGAACCCCCGCCGGCCCCCGGCATTCCGTATTCTGCCCTGGTATCCTGCACTTACCGCCCGGCGCGCGGCCGGCCCGCGCTTGCCCGCCCATCTTGCGCAAACGTTGCCTGTTCGGTAATGTGCGAATAATTCTTATTATCGTGGTGGCGCGTGCTTCGGAAAATTCATCGCTGGATCGGGCTGGCCCTGATTCTGCCGTTCGCGTTGCAGGGCCTGACCGGGCTGCTGCTGGTCGTTCTGCCGCTGGTGCTGGGGGGCCGCCCCGCCGTCCCGCCAACCGGGCCCGCAACCGGCCCCGCGATGGGGGCCGAGGCCATGGTCGCCGCCGCGCGCGCCGTGGCCCCCGCCGGCACGCTCCCCCTGCGCTTCGATCCCGCGCGCTGGCCGGGCGACAGCGCGGTCGTCGCCTTCGGCCCGGCCGGCGAGCGCCACCCGGAATTCGAGGTGATGGTCGACCCCACCCACGCCACGGTCCTGCACACGCATGTCGTGCCGCACCTGCTGCGCGTGCTGCACAATCTGCACGCCGACCTGCTGCTGCTGCCCTACGGCCAGAACGCAACCGGCGTCATGGGTGTGCTGCTCAGCGTCATGGCCGTCACCGGGCTGATCCTGTGGTGGCCCCACCCGGCCCTGTGGGCCTCGGGCAAATGGCGGCGCACGATCATGGTCTCGCCCAGGGCGCGCGGCTACCGCCTGTGGCGCGAAACCCATATCAGCCTGGGCTTCTGGACCTTGGGGATCCTGCTGTTCCTGGCCCTCAGCGGCACGGTCCTGGCCTTCCCCTTCGCCCGCCCGCTATTCGGCGTCCAGGGTGGCGACCGCCCGGCCCACGGCCGCGCCCACCATGCCGACCACGCCCCCGCCATCCCGGGCGAGCAGGGGCTGGACACCGCCCTGGCCGCGCTCCACACCCAGATGCCCGACGCGGTCCTCACCTCCGCCCGCCTCGGTACCCGCCCGGCCGAGCAATCCTTCACCGTCATCCTCCCCGCCTACGGCCCCAACCGCCCGGCCACGGTGCGCTACGACACCGACGCCGAAACGGTCAGCCTCACCCGCGACCCGGCCAAACAGCGCACGGGCGAACTGACCTTCATGTGGCTCCACACACTGCACGAGGCCAAACTGGCCGGCCCCTCCGTCATCGCCGGCCTGTGGCGCACCGCCGTCGGCATCGCCGGCGCCGCCCTGTTCTTCTTCTCCATCTCCGGCGGTATCATGTGGCTCCTCCGCCGCCGCGGCGCCGCCACCCGCAAGGCCCGCGTGGCCGCGGTCCCGGAACCGTCCCGTACCGTCTAGCGGGAAGCGGCGGGGCGCTGCCCCGCACCCCGCCAAAGGCAGTCGCCTTTGGAAACCAGTCGTTGGATGACGGCAGCCGGCCTTGCGCCTCTTTCGTGGCCCCACCTCCCAAGGCTTGCTCCGGTCTTTTCCCGGTGACAAGCTCATGACCCCGAACGATGCCCGGAGAGTCCATTCTCTATCGACGCAGCATCCACAGTCACGAGAGGCCCGGAAATGCAATGGACATTTAAAAATGTCTTGATAAGAATTGCCGTTTTCTCACTGGTCGGCCTCACATTTTCCTTCGTCGTCAACAATCACAAGATCAATTACGAAGCCAGCCTGGTCGCGATCACCATCTGGTCGGCCCTGAATATCTCCATATTCCTCTACAAGACGCTCAAGGCCACCCCCACGCGCTAACCGCACGCCGGCAAAATCCCTACCCACCGCCGCCCCGTTTCCCCCCGCCATCCGGTATGTTATAACAAGAAGGGCCCCTCGACCCCACGGACAAAAGACGGAGACAAAGGCGTGAAAAAACCGGAACTCATCACGCTGGTCTCAGCCGTTTTCATCATTTCCGCCGCAATCTACTATATATACGGCCATTATACCCCGGTCTCCACCGGCTGCACCCTGGGCATATGCTTCTGATACGCCGCTCTCATCTGGCCTTCGACGGATCGTCCGCCGGGTTGACGTAGGTCATGCCGAATGGCCCCACGCCCGAGATTTCCATGACGACCGGCCCATTCGCCGTCCGCAGGGCATGCGGCGTATCCTTCGGCAGATGGACAAATCCCCCGGCTCCCAGTTCGTTTTTCTGCGCATCGGCAAAACTGTCACCCACAAAATGGGTAAAATGCCCGGAAAGAA
Organism: Gluconacetobacter takamatsuzukensis; assembly: GCF_014174275.1. Taxonomy (GTDB): domain Bacteria; phylum Pseudomonadota; class Alphaproteobacteria; order Acetobacterales; family Acetobacteraceae; genus Gluconacetobacter; species Gluconacetobacter takamatsuzukensis. Next base: position 123,062 of record NZ_JABEQK010000007.1, read on the forward strand.
CGGTCAGCGTCTCGTCCATATTATGGGTATGCGGCGCAATCTGCGCATGCGCCGGCATCCTCACCCGGATGACGAACGGGCCCGGACGGTCCACCTTCCCATAGACATAGGCAATCTCGACACCTTTGGGAAAATCCGCCGGCGCCGCCACCCAATGGATCTCCGCCGGCGTATAAATGACCGCCGCATCGTCGGCCCGCGCAGCCGGGGCCACGCCGGCCAGGCCGGCCGCAATCGACAGGGCAAGCAGGGTACGTCTCGACATTTCGTGCGTCCTTCGGTTCAGAAGCCCATGAAAAAACCCTGCCCACCCGGCCGATTGCGGCAATCGCCCCTCAAAACGCCGCCGGGTCCGGCCCGATCCGCCCGTCCGGCCGGTCCAGCCCGGCGATCCGCCGCATATCCTCCGCCTCCAGCGCAAAATCGAACACCGCGATATTCTCGTCGATCCGCTTCGGCGTGGCCGACTTGGGAATGACGATCAACCCGCTGTCGAGGTGCCAGCGGATAATCACCTGCGCCGGCGTCTTGCCATGCTTCCGGGCAATCTCCCCGATCGCCGGATCGGCCAGCACCTGTCCCTGGCCCAGCGGGCTCCACGATTCCGTCCTGATCCCGTGCTTTTCGTTATAGGCACGCAGCGCATGCTGCTGAAAATACGGGTGCAGCTCGATCTGGTTCACAGCCGGCACCACCCCGGTCTCCCCGATGATGCGATCCAGATCCTCGGCGCGGAAATTCGAAACCCCGATCGATTTGACCCGCCCATCCTGACGCAGGGCCACCATCGCCTTCCAGGTCTCGACAAACCGCCCCATCGCCGGCTTCGGCCAGTGGATCAGGTACAGATCGAGCGTCTCGCGGCGCAGCTTGCGCAGGCTGGCATCGCACGCCCGCAGCGTCGCGTCATATCCCTGGTCGTCGTTCCACAGCTTGGTCGTGACATGGATATCGGGCCGATCCGACAGGCCGTCCCCCACACCCTCCTCGTTTCCATAGATCGCAGCAGTATCCACGGCCAGATACCCCGCCGCGACCGCATGGCGCACGATGTCCGCCGTCTCCCCGGCCGGCGTCCGCCACACGCCCAGACCCAGTTGCGGCATGATGGTACCGTCATCCAGCCGAATACGCGGCTGGAGAACCTCCCCAGGCCGGGACGCAGGCGCATCGGTGCCGCTCATCTTCCCTCTCTCTTCATGCCGAACCCACAAGGAAAACAATATCCTTCCTTGGCAAGGCAGAAAATATCGCAAAACAGCCAGAAGGGCCCGGTCGCCGCCTCACGGCGCTCCCGCAGGCCCACCGCCGACTCAACGCCGCCCGGGGAACCGGGTTCCACCACCCCCCAAACCCGCCGGAACGCCCCGCCTGCGTTGCCACATTTCACGGCGAAAGCAGCATTTTTCCGTTTTCAACCCACCCGTCCGCGCCGCCTCAAGAGATCGTGTGCAAAAAAATCCATCCCCCCCTTGCCCGGCGGCCGATCGTGCCGACCTAACCCATCGTGGTCCAAGCAACAGGAGGCCATCATGGCGGACACCACAATCGAGAGACTCGACGAGACGCACGAACTCATCGCCTCCGACAAGGTCGAAGGCACGGCGGTCTATTCCCCGGCCGATGAAAAGCTGGGAACGATCAGCCATTTCATGGTCGATAAACAGACCGGCCACGTCGCCTATGCGGTCATGAGCTTCGGCGGCTTTCTCGGCATGGGCAACAGCTACCACCCGCTCCCGTGGCGGGCCCTGACCTACGACGTCAATCGTCAGGGCTATGTCGTCGACCTGACCCCGGACCAGCTGAAGGGGGCGCCCAGCTACACGTCGGACACCATGCCGAACTGGAGCGACCAGCTCTACGGTCATCGGATCGACGAATATTACGAAGGGACCCTCGGGCGTTAAAACCCTCCCGGGCCTCAGACGCATCGCGGCGTGGCACCCCCTGCCACGCCGCGATGCTGTTCCTGCGTCAAAAAAACCGCAGGACCAGACAGCACGCACGAACCGGCGCCCCACCGGGCCCATCACCCGGAACGCCCCAGCAGCTCCAACTCGCCCACAATCGCCGGCCGCGCCCCCACGGGCCGCCAGCGATAGAAACGATGCGGGCGCGGCGCGGCGATCAGGAACGGCCGCGTCTGCCGCTTCCACGCGAAATGCTGCCCATCCCGCCGGTCGATCACCCCCCAGTTCACACCATCGTCCGACGCGGCCAGCTCCCATCCCTGCGCGGCTTCCCCCGCGTCGGCGCCCGACGTCACCGTATAGGCCAGCACGGTCGCGGCCGCCGGCAGCGTCACCTTCACTCCGTCGCTCGGCACCGGCGCACCGGTCATCGCATCATTGTCGAACAGCGCGGCCGGCCCCTCCGTCCGCACCTTCGCCCCGTCGATCAGGTCCCTGGCCGGCTCGGGCATGGCATCCCCACGGGTCAGCGAGGGCAGGGCGGCCTCCACCCCCGTCCCCCAGGCAGAGGGGCGGGCGCCCATCGTGAAATGCAGCGTCCCGCCGGCCGTAATCTCGTCATGGGTCAGCCACCACCGCGTCAGCGGCCTGCCGTTCAGCGTGACGGACTGGATAAACCGCATCCGGTCGCTCACCCCCGGCGCCTCGATGGCCAGGGTATGCCCATTGTCGAATGCCAGCCGCATGGTCTCGAAACGCGGCGCCCCGATCGCATAGGTCGGCGTGCCGACCCGCAAAGGATAAAACCCGGCGGCACTGAAAATCCACCAGGCCGACATCTCGCCATTATCCTCGTCGCCGGGATACCCCTGCCCGATGGCGCTCCCGCGATACAGCCGGTCCATTGCGTCGCGGATCTTGTCCTGCGCCTTCCACGGCTGCCCGGCGACATCGTACAGATAGAGGATATGATGGGCAGGCTGGTTGCTGTGGCTGTATTGCCCCATGCGCACATCGTGCATCTCGCGCATCTCATGGATCACGCCGTCATACGCGCCGACATGGTACACGCCCGGCGTCGCGAAATAGGCGTCCAGCTTGCGCGCCAGCCCCGCCCGCCCGCCATACAGATTGCCCAGCCCCTGGCCGTCCTGCACCGGGTCGAACGCCATCGTCCACGCATTCGTCTCCGTATAATCGCCGCCCCAGGCCAGCGGGTCGAACCCTTCCGCCCCGACCCGCCACGCCCCGTCCGGCCGCCGCCCGACAAAGAACCCCACCGACCGGTCGAACAGATCGACATAGTTCAGCGCCCGATTCTTCAGGTACCAGGCCTCGGCCTCCAGGTCCGCCCGCTCCGGCGACCCCGCCCGGGCCGCCCCCGCCAGCTTGTCCGCCATCACCCCGATCGCGAAATCATTCAGCGTGGAGGCACTGGACCACGAAAGCGCCTCTTCCGTATCGGTGTCGGTGTAGCCACGGAAGATGGCACGCGCCAATCCCTTGCGCCCCACCCCGGGGTCGTCCGGCACCACGGTCGCATCCTTCAATGCCGCCCGATAAAAACCGGAGACATCGAAATTGCGCACACCCTTGCCCCAGGCATCGGCAAACGCGACATCGGCGCTCGTCCCCGTCATCAGGTCCGCATAGCCCGGCGAAGACCAGCGCGCGATCCACCCGCCCTCGCGATATTGCTGCACGAACCCGTCGATCAGCGTCCCCGCCTCGCCACCGGTCAGCAGCGCATAGGCCGGCCACGCCGTACGATACGTGTCCCAGAACCCGTTATTCACATACAGCGTCCCCGGCACGATCCGCGCACCGGTCTGCGTGTCGCTGTCTGGCCCGGCCGCCGGCACGAACGGGCTGGCATGCACCAGGGACGGCTCCCGCACGCTCCCCGCATTTTCATGCGCTTCGTTCGGATAGAGATACAGGCGGTAAAGATTCCCGTACAGCGTCTTTCGCTCGTCCAGGGGCGCACCGGGAATCGCCACCCGTCCCAGCCGGTCGTTCCACTGGGCCTTCGCCGCCTGCGCCACGGCGTCGAAATCCATCGTCGCCGGCAATTCCATCGCCATGTTGCGTCGCGCCTGCGCGATGCCGATCAGCGACGTCGCAATCCGCACCGTCACCGGCCGACCACCGGCGGTATCGAACGCCGCCCACGCCTGCACATCGTCGCGCTTCTGCCCGCTCATGCGCCCCTGCGCCCGGGCAGGCCGGTCGAAGACGATATGCACGAACATGCGCGTCGCCCCGGTCGACAGGCCACTGGCCACATCCGTATAGCCATCGGCACTCAGCCCGTCCGGCGCGATCGCGACGTGGCCATGGTCATTGAGATTGTCGAACGCGATCTGCCCCCCATCGCCCGGATAGGCAAAACGCATGATCGCCGCATGGTCCGTCGGCGCCACCTCCGCGACAATCCCGTTATCCAGCGCGACACGATAGCGATAGGGCAGGGCCTGCTCATGCGCATGATCGAACGATGCCGACCGCGCCGCCCGGTCGGCGGCCGGCGGCGCGCCCCCCGGCACGGGCATGACCTGGAAGGTCTGCCGGTCCCCCATCCACGGGCTGGGCTCATGACTCAGCGAGATCGCCTCAAGCCGCGGCCTGTTCTCCGCGTCGTTCCGCTCCTGGTACTGATAAAGCCAGTTGGAATCCCCGCGCGTCACCGGCGTCCAGAAATTGAATCCATGCGGCACCGCAACGGCAGGGAAATTATTGCCGCGCGAATAGCGCCCGTTCGCATTGCTCCCCCGCCGCGTATCCACCAGGTCCGCCGGCGTGGCTCCCGCCATGCCGGCCGCATCCCCGATGGAAATATCGTCGAAATACACATGATACGCCGCCCCACCGGGCCGCCCCGCCTGCACTTCGATCGCCGCAACCCGCTTGTGCGGCGCAATGGCCCCCAGCGGCACTTCGACGTCGTTCCACTGGTTCGGATACAGCCCCCGCGCCTGTCCCTGCGGGGTCAGGGGCGCCCCCGCGCTATCGCGCGCCCCCAGCACCGACGCCCGCGTCCCATCCGCGAAGACCACATCCAGCGCCGTCCCCGTCGCCGGGTCCTCCAGCGACAGCGGATCGTCGACGGGAAAGATCATGTAGCGCAGCACGCTCTCCGGCCCGACCGTCACCGGCCCGGCAGCCGGCACGGTCTCCACCACCGCCCGCACCGCCTCCCCATGCGCATCGAACCGCATCGCATGCAGGCCCGTAAAACCGCTCCCGGCCCGTGCGGTCACCACCTCGTCCCGCCCCGGCCCGGGCACCAGCGCAGCCGTCCATCCCGCGCCCGACCGGGCAGGGAAACCATCCGCACCATCGAACCGCTCGGAAAACCCCGGCGCCCCCCACGCGGCCGAAACCCCGCCGAACGCGGAAGAAAGAGCGATCAGCGCGGCACACCCCGCCCCAAAATGGCGTTTCATTCTCGACTATCCTGCGAATGGGATCGCACGAGCACTAATCAGGCCATACCGGTTTGGCAACCAGCGCCATGCGCGCGCGCCGGAGGCATTGCCCCTCGGCACGGCTTCGCGTGTTTTTTTCAAACAGTCGGCAGGAATCCGGGCTCTGCCCGGACCCGGCAGGGCTTGAAGCCCTGCACCCCAATCATTTGATAACGAACGGGTTTCCAAAGGGCGACTGCCCTTTGGCGGGTCCAGGGCAGCGCCCTGGCCTTCCTTCACGCCCCAAGGCGCACCACCAGCGCGTCGATCCCGCTTTCCGCAAAAACCTCCACGCCATGGGCCCGCAGCAGCGCCGCCGTCACGCCCATGCCCGCATGCCGCCGCCCCCCGAAACTGCCATCGTAAATGAAGGCGCTGCCACAGGAGGGGCTGCCATCGGTCAGGATCGCGAACGCGCACCCATGCGCCCGCGCCAGGGCCAGCGCGGCCTCGGCCCCGGCGACATAGGGGGCGGACACATCGCCACCCCCGGCCTCGATCACCCGGGCCGTCCCCGCCAGCACCGCCGGGCCGGACTGGCCTTCGGCGATTTCCGCCGGCGGACGCGGCACCCCGAAACCGGCGGCAAGCTCGGGGCAGACCACGACCAGCCGGCCTTGCTCCCGCCACCGGTCCAGGGCCGGGTGCAGGGCAGGGCGGGCACCCCCGTCATAGCGCACGGGCTGGCCCAGCAGGCAGGCACTGATCAGGATCTTCGCGTTTTCCATGGCCCCCCATACCATGGAAGCCGCCCGATCCCGCCCGTTCCCGATCGCGCCCCGCGCGCCGGCATGTTTCCACGCCGCCGCGCGCAGCACAGGGCGTCAGACCAGCTCGGCCAGCGCCGCGCGGTCGAAGCCCTTCAGCGTGTCCTGCCTGCCCGCCTTCACCTTCACCACCCAGTCGGCATCGCTCAGCAGCGCGCGCCCGACCGCGATCAGGTCGAACTCGCCGCGCTCCATCCGCGCGATCAGCGGCTCGATCCCGGTCGCCTCCGCGCCTTCCCCCCGCTGGAAGGCCGAGACGAAATCGCTCGACAGCCCCACCGAGCCCACGCTGATGGTCGCGGCCCCGGTCAGCTTCTTCGCCCACCCGGCGAAATTCAGCCCGTTCTCGCCATCGATCTCCGGAAATTCCGGCTCCCAGAACCGCCGCTGCGAACAATGCAGAATGTCCACCCCGGCCTCGACCAGCGGCACCAGCCAGTCTTCCATCAGCGCGGGCGTCTCCGCCAGCCGCACCGCGAAATCCTGCTGCTTCCACTGGCTGACGCGCAGGATGATGGGAAAATCGTCCCCCACCGCCCGCCGCACCGCCGCGACCACCTCGCCGGCAAAGCGCGCGCGCTCGCGGATGCTGGCCCCGCCATAGCGATCGGTCCGCCCATTGGTGCCGGACCAGAAGAACTGGTCGATCAGATACCCATGCGCCCCATGCAACTCCAGCGTATCGAAGCCCAGCGCCCGGGCCGCCACGGCGGCCTTCGCGAACGCCGCCACCGTGTCGGCAATCGCCTCCTCGCTCATCGCCTCGCCACGCGGCGCACCGGGGGCCACCAGGCCCGATGGGCTTTCGACCGGGGTCTCGGGCTGCCAGCCGGTCATGCCGGGCAGGGACCCGGTGTGCCAGATCTGCGGCCCCATGCGCCCCCCGGCGGCATGCACGGAATCGATCACCTGCTTCCACCCCGCAAGCGCCGCCTCGCCGTGAAAGAACGGGATCGTGGCCTCGTTGCGCGCGGTCGGCCGGTCGATCACCGTCCCTTCCGACAGGATCAGCCCCACCTCGGCCGCCGCGCGGCGGCGATAATAGGCGGCATTGGCCTCCCCGGGCACGCCATCGGGCGCGAACATCCGGGTCATGGGCGCCATGACGATCCGGTTCCGGAGGTCGAGCCCCTTGAGCTGGAAGGGGCGAAAAAGCACGCTGTTTGCGATATCGGACATCGACAGGCTCCGTTGTGAACTGGCGCCGGACGGTATACACCGTAGACCTGGCGTCAATAAGGCACCTGAAGTCGCCCAGGTATACGCAGGGAAACCACCCATGACGCAATGCGACCCCCAACGCTTCGCCGGCGACTGCCCCAGCCGCGTGCTGTTCGACCAGATCGCGGACAAATGGTCGATGATGGTGCTGGCGGTCCTCCACCCCGCCCCCCTGCGCTTCAACGCCATCCGCCGCCTGCTGGAGGGCGTGACCCAGAAGGCCCTGACCCAGTGCCTGCGCCGGCTGGAACGCAACGGCCTGGTCGCCCGCCGCGTCATCACAACCTCCCCCGTGGCCGTAGAATACGAAATCACGCCCCTGGGCCGCACGCTCCAGCAACCGCTGAAAGCCCTGTACGGCTGGACATACATCAACCTGCCGGAAGTGGAGCGGGCACGGGAAGCCTTCGACCGGCGAAACGGGAAATGAAGAACCTTCTTTTGTCTTCCGAAAAGAAGCAAAAAGACTTCCGGTCTGTTGTCCTTCGCGTGCTGCGGGGCTCTGCCCCGCGCCCCGCCAAAGGCGGCGCCTTTGGAAACCGCTCGGTTGTCAGCGGCGTGTGGCGAAGCCCCGGTGATAGATCGCGGTGCTCAGCAGCCCGATCCCCCCGGCCAGCAGAAAGGCGGGGGCGAACGACCCGGACCGCGTGGCCAGGATTCCGGTCAGGATGGGCGCCAGCGCACCCCCCAGCGAGGCCCCGGTATTCTGGATCGCCTCCAGCGTCGCCACCCGGTCCTCGGTGGTGATCAGCGTGCCCAGCGTCCAGCCGCAGCTCACCGCCACCCCGTTGGCAAACAGCGCCAGCGCCAGCAGCGTCAGCGCCGCCGCCCGCCCCGGCTGCACGGCCAGCAGGGCGGTCAGCACCGCACAGGCCAGCATGGACAGCACGACGGTCCGCCGGCATGCCGCCAGCGGCGCCACCCCGCGCCGGCTGACCATGTCGACCAGCTTTCCCCCGCCCAGGCACCCGGCAAAACTGAAGATCTGCGGAAAAGCCGAAAGCAGCCCGGCCTGGATCTCCGACAGGCTCTCCGTTTTCTCCAGCCAGGCCGGCAGCCAGGTGATATAAAGCGAGCTCAGATAGACGACCCCGGTAAACCCCGCCGTCGCCGCCCACGTATCGCGCCGCCCCAGCAGATACCCCAGATCGTCCCGCAAAGCGGAGCGGACAGGCGCCTTGTCATGATGCACCCGCGCCGGCTCGGCCGCGGACTCGCCCGGCAGCGGATCGCGGTAATACACGATCCACCCAACGGCCAGCAGCAGGTTGACCAACCCGCCCACCACCGACATGTCGCGCCAGCCCCACCACGCCATCACCGCCAGCAGCAGCGGCGGCCCCAGCGCCGGCCCCAGCGAGGCCGAGCCGTTGAACAGCCCGATCGCCCCACCCCGTTCTTCCGCCGAATACCAGTGCACCAGCACCCGCGTCCCGGCCAGGAACAGCGGCGCCTCCCCCATCCCCAGCAGCGCCCGGGTCCAGAAAATGCTCGTCGCGCCGCCGACAAGTCCAAAACCGATTTCGGCGCAGGCACACAGCAGCAGCGCGCCGCCCAGAAACGCCCGTCCCCCCAGCCGGTCCGCCAGCAGGCCCATCGGCACCTGGCTGATCATGTAGCTCCAGTCCAGCGCGGACAGCAGCCAGCCCATGGTGGCATAGGACAGGTGCATCTCCGCCATGATCGCGGTATTGCCCACGGCCAGCGTCGCCCGATCGACATAATTGATGCAGCCGGCACCAACCAGCAGAAGAAGCGTGATGCGCTGCCGTGCGCGCCGGTCGGAAGACTGCATGCGGGGTATAAGATCCTCGATAAACCCTAACGGTTTCCTATCGCCGTGGCCGCCTGCCGCAACCAGCGGGAAACATCGTGGGGCTGGGTGACGGACTGGCGGATCAGACTGTCGAAATGGCGCTGCATCCGCAGGATGGTCGCCTGGTCGTTGAAGACGATATACTGGCTCCCGGCATAGATCGCCGCCCGCTGCGTGCCGAAGATCGTATAGGGCACCGTATGGTGCCGGCGCCCGTCGAACAGGAAGATGCGCAACGACGGATACAGCGCCTCCACCCGCTCCGCCATATGTTCGATCTGGGCCCGGCGCACCGAAACCGGCAGCCCGTCCCACGGAAAGACCCCGTCGATCAGGCTCGTGACCGTCTGGGTCGCCAGGCAGATCTCCATGTCCGTGCCCGGCCCCCGGTTGTAGTTCAGGTTGCCGACGATGGTCTCGATCGCCTCGGGGTCGTCATGGTCCGGCCCCAGCTCCCACGCCACGATCTCGGACATACGCAGGATATCCGGCAGGCGATAGGGCACATAGCGGATCTTCATCCCCTCCGCCTCGGTATGCCACCGGGTCAGAAGCGGAATATTGTAGTAATCCGGGTTGTCCGCCACTTCCGTCGTCCGCCCCCCGGTCGCGTCGGCCCGCTCCGCCAGCCCCAGCAGCCAGTCCACCGACACGTTGTAGCGCCGGGCGATCCGCACCAGCGTGTCGGCCCGCGGCAGGCGCACCGCATCCTCGGCCAGCAACTGGCTCAGCGCCGACCGGTCGATCCCGATCTCCTCGGCAAAGGCCGAGCGGCTGCGCGACGACGCCTGGATCAGCGCGAGCACGCGCTGCTGAAAGATCTGCGATATCAGGCGCTTGCTCATGGCGGATTATTCACATCGTCAATAGTGATATGCGTGACAAAAGTGAACATATTTTACAACATACACATTGAAAAGGTCGTTTTGACGATTACTAATGATATTTATGAGTGACGTTTCATATAAAACGACAAGAAATAGTGGTTTTATCGCACAGGCAGCGGCGGAATGGCCCACATGGGCGGCCATCCTGCTCTGCTACGCGGCCTGGTTCCTGCTCGGTGGCCTGCTCTATCCCGCCCACCCGCTGCCGGCGCTGGCGGGCATGGCCGTGGCGGTGGCCTTCCATTCCTCCCTTCAGCACGAGGCCATTCACGGCCACCCCACCCCGTCCGCCCTGTGCAACGAACTGCTGGTCGGCCTGCCGCTGGGCCTGGCCTACCCCTATCGCCGCTACCGCACGACCCATCTGCGCCATCACCGCGACGAAACGCTGACCGACCCCCACGGCGACCCGGAAAGCTATTACTGGGACCGCGAAGCCTGGTCCCGCCTGGGCCGCGCCCGCCGCCTGCTGCTCACCGCGAACAACACGGTGCTGGGCCGCCTGCTGCTGGGCCCGCTGGTGGGCAGCCTGCGCTTCTTCGTTCACGATCTGCGCCGCATCGGGGCAGGGGACGGTACGATCGGCGCGGCCTGGGCCATCCACGCCCTGTCGGTCCTCGCCGTCGCCGCCATCGTCACGCGCGGCTTCCACATGCCCTTCTGGCTGTACGCGCTGGGCCCCGCCTATGCCGGCAACGCGCTGATCGGCCTGCGCTCGTATTGCGAGCACCAGTGGCACGACGCGCCCGACGGCCGCACCATCATCGTGGAAGGCTCATGGCTGTCCCTGCTGTTCCTCTACAACAACCTGCACGTCGTCCATCACGCCCGCCCCGCCGAACCCTGGTTCCGCATGCCCCGCCTCTACGCGCAGGACCGCGAAACCTGGCAGGCCCGCAATCGCGGCTACGTCTATCGCGGCTACCGCACGATTATCCGCCGCCATTTCCTCCGCCCCAAGGAACCCCTGCTGCACCCTCCGGCCGGCTCCCGGCCATGAACTTCATCGCCGCCATGCCGATGTACGACCCGCCGGAGGAACGCACCGCCGTCGACGCCACCTGGCGCCAATTGCGCGACGCGCTGCGCCAACGCGGCATTCCCGCGCCGCAAACACTGGCCCGCCGCAACGCCGACCTCCCGCCCATCCCCGGCGGAATCCGCGACACGGCCGGCACCCTCATCGCGCCCGACCCGGCAACATTGCCGCCCGACGCGCTCGACCTGCACACCCTCTGGCGCCACCCGGCCCTGCTGTGGGGCGAAACCTGCTGGGGCCCGCTCGACCGGGGCCTGAAACCCTTCGTCCACGTCGTCGGCCAGAACAGCTATGACGGGCTGACCGGCGGCAACGGCCCCCTCTACCGCAGCGCACTCGTCGCCCCCCGCCACAGGGGCGAGGAACCCGACGTCCCGCCCGACCCCAGCGGCGTCCCCCGCCTGCCACCGCTGGCCGGCCGACGCTTCGCCTTCAACGCACCGGACTCCCGCTCCGGCTACCTGGCGCTGGAGCGCGACCTGCGGGCGAGGGGGGATTCCATGGCCCTCTTCTCCAGCACGATCCAGACCGGCAGCCACCTGGCCTCCCTGCACCGGCTGGCGGCAGGCGAGGCCGACCTGGCGGCAATCGACTGCCGAAGCTGGGCCCTGGCCCGCCGCCATCACCCGTCCCTGACGGCCCGGCTGCGCGTCACCGGCTGGACCAGCCCCGCCACCGGCCTGCCCTTCATCTGCTCGGCGCACCTGCCCCAGGGCATGCGGCACGCCATCGCCGACGCCGCGCGATGTCGGCAACCCTCCACCTCCTGACCGTTTCCACGCGACCGAAGCTGTGCTGTTTGCGTGACACTTCCGGGGCACGATGGGCTTTCGACCGGCCACGCCCGCATCGCCGCCCCGCCGTCGCGCGTTCCACCGCCCAAGCGGACCTCACGATCTTCCTCCAAAGAGACACAGACTCATGACGACACGACAGACTCTTGCACGTTCGACGGTCCTGGGCGGCGCCATCCTGTTCCCGGTCCTCCTGCCGAACCATGCCGCGCGCGCTGCCGACACGCCCACCCAGGCCGCGACCCACCACCCGGCGCACGCGCGGAAGCCCGCCGCCAAAACGTCTCCCCCGCCGGTCAAAAACGAGGAAATCGCCGTCTTCGGCCACGGTTCCACCCGGCAGATGACCAGCATCACCCGCGCCATGATGCAGCAGAGCGTCCCCGGCACCTCGCCGCTGAAGGTCCTCAGCCAGCTTCCCGGCGTGGTGTACCAGTCGGCCGACCCGTTCGGCGCCTATGAATATTCCAGCCAGATCTTCATGCGCGGCTTCAGCCAGTCGCAGCTCGGCTTCACGCTCGACGACATTCCGCTGGGCGACCAGCAGTTCAACAATTACAACGGCCTCAGCGTGACCCGCTCGATCATCTCCGACAATGTCGGCGGCGTGGACGTCTCGCAGGGCGCGGGGGCGATCGACGTCGCCTCCACCAGCAATCTCGGCGGCGCGATCCAGATCCATTCCATCGACCCGTCCCACACGCGCGGCGGCACGGTCGGCCAGACCTTCGGCAGCAATTCCGCCAAGCGCACCTATGTCCGGCTGGAAAGCGGCGACCTCAACAGGACCGGCACCCGCTTCTACATCGCCTACGCCCGCACCGACATGAACCTGTGGAAAGGCGGCGGCTACGATTATTCCGACCAGGTCAACGCCAAGCTCGTCCAGCCGCTGGCCCGCCACTCCTCGCTCAAACTCTTCTTCGACTGGAGCTCGACGCAGCAATTCGACTACCAGGACATGACGACCAACTACCTGCACACGGTCGGGCCGAAGCTGGCAAACTACTATCCGGACTACACGGCCGCCTACAGGGCCGCGCAAGGTACCTATCCCGCGTCCTTCCTGGCCACCAACGACCCGTTCGACGCCGCCTATTACGCCGGCACCGCCAACCGCGTCGATTACCTGGGCGGCCTGACGCTGGACGAAAACCTGACCGACCGCCTCAACTGGAAGACCACGCTCTACGGCCACGCCGATACCGGCTACAGCACCTGGACCACCCCCTACATGCCGTCACCCAACGGCGCGCCGTTCTCGCAGCGCGTCCAGACCCCCCAGGTCGCCCGGGGCGGCTTCCAGACGGCGCTGAGCTACACGATCGCCCGCAACACCATCAATGCCGGCGTCTGGTACGAATACGGAAATTTCAACGAAGGCCGCTATTTTACCGAAGCTCCCCTGCTCGGCCAGGGCACGCTGGGCAACCCCACCAACGGCTTCCCCGGCGACAAGATCTTCGCCCACCCCTGGCAGGAAGCCTTCTCGTCGAACACTTTCGTCTTCCACCTGCAGGATACCTATCGCATCACCGACACGCTCACGGTCAATGCCGGCTTCAAATCCATGATCGTGAACGCAGGCAACAATGTCTCCACGCAGGACCCGTCCATCAATGGCGGCCCGGTCGCGCAGGGCCGGCTGGAGGCCTCGAACGCCTTCCTGCCGCAGGTCTCGGCCAACTGGCGTTTCTTGCCGCATAACGAACTGTTCTTCGACGTGTCGCACAACATGCGCGCCTTCCCCGAAGACGGGTACGGCACCAACGTCTCCGCAACCCCCTGGACCGCCTCGCAGAGCGCATTCCAGAACACCAAGAACACGCTCCGCCCCGAAACCGACTGGGTGTACGAGGGCGGCTATCGCTTCACCTCGCCCTTCATCAGCGCCCTGGCCTCGCTCTACCGGATCAATTTCTCCAACCGCCTGCAACTCATCACCAGCCAGGCCGGCATCAACCCCATCACGGCGGTACAGAATGTCGGCGGCGTCACCACCAACGGCGCCGAAGCCAGCGTGACCATTCGCCCGCTCGACGGGCTGTCGATCTACAATTCCTTTTCCTACGCCCATTCCACCTACGACCAGAACGTCACCAGCGGCGGCATCGTACAGCCCATCCGCGGCAAGCTGGTGCCCAATTATCCGCAGTTCATGTACAAGGGAAACATCACCTACAGCATCGGCCGCTTCGCCGTGCATGTCGACGGCAGCTACCTCTCCAGCCGCCAGCTGACCTACACCAACGATTTGCACGTCCCCGGCTATTTCCTGGCCAATTTCGGCGCCCGCTACGATTTCGGACCGGTGGGATTCCTCAAGGGCGTCACAGCCAGTTTCAATATCTACAATCTGGCAAACAAGACATACGTCGCCACCACCAACGAACTGGGAAACAATTTCGTCGACACCGGCTACAATTATTTCCTGATGGGCGCCCCGCGCCAGTTCTTCGGCACCATCAGCGCGAACTTTTAGGAACCTTCTTTTGTCTTCCGAAGAAGAAGCAAAAAGACTTTGATCCGTTCAGGAGCCTCGCCTGTCCCGGCAAAAAACTCCCGAACGAATCAAAGTTTTTTGGTTCTTTTTTTCAAAAAAGAACAGAAACTAGAACGGCGGCGCCGGCACGCTGGCCCCCACGAACGGCCCCACGACGATCAGCTGGTTGGTCACGGAAACCACGCCCGGCGTGTTCTCCGCCGCCACCTGCGCGGCCGGTATCAGCCGCTCGTCGGTCACGGCCCCGCTCAGGATGACGGCCCCGCGATAGGTCTCCACGGTCATCGTCTCCCGCATCCCGGTCCCCAGCGCCCGGTCCAGCGCGGCCTCGACCGCCTCGCGGATCGCCCCGTCATCGCTGGCGTCGGGCGGCTCCGATGCCAGGGGCAGCAGGGCCCGCAGCACATCGGCCCGGGCGAGGATGCCGATCACCCGCCCATTCTCGATCACGGGCAGCCGCCGTACATGATGCACGGTCATCATGTCGATGGCGTCCGACAGCCGCGCATCGGGCTCGATCGTGACCGGCTGGTCGGTCATGACGTTGGCGACCTTGCGGCCATGGGTATGCACATATTCCTCGGCCCGCCGCCCAGGCGAGAGAAACAGATCCTTCAGCCAGGAATGCGCCCCCACCGACCCCAGCTCGTGCCGGCGCAACAGGTCGCCCTCGGTCACGATGCCGATCAGTTCGCCCTGCGGGGTGGTAACGGGCAATCCACTGATTCTGCGCTCCAGCATCAGCTGGATCGCCTCGGAGATGCCCTGCGCCGGTTCGACGCAGACCACCGGTGATGTCATGATGTCCCGGACTTTCATGGCGTATCGCCTTTGCTAGAGACATACCGATGGTGGGCACGCCCCCCCGGCGCCGCAATCGCGGTCCTGATTTTGTGAACACCACCCCGCATGCGGGGAAAGGGCTGGACGAGGCCCCGCGTTCCGTGGATGGTGCGGCCATGCACGCCGGTAACGGGACGGAGACAATGCAGCGGTTCGTGTCGACAGCGATGGGACGGATGCTGGCCAGCCTGCTGCTGCTGGCCGGGCTGATCCTGCCCCCGTCCCTGTCCCACGCGGCCCCGGTCCGTGCCGCCATGACCACCATGGCCGCGATGCCGGGCATGACCATGGGCTGCGACGCCACCGCACCCCAAAGCCAGGTCTCCTGCCACCCGCCCGGCCACCACCACACTGGCCATGCGGGCGAATCCTGCTGCACGCAGACCGACTGTACCGCCGCGTGGCTTCCCGCCCCGACGGCCCAGGCCCCACCCGCCCTGCGCCGCACGGCCGCGATGCCACCCCTGCGCGCCACCCCGCTGGCCGGCCGCACCTTCGCCCCCGGACCAAGGCCCCCCAGATTAACCACCTGACAGAGCCCGGCTGGACAGGCGCGCTGGCAGCGACCCGACGCGCGTTTCCCGCTCCGTGACGACCGGCCATCAGGGCCGCTCCGCTCCGGCGCCCGGAAACACACGGCACACGCGGCCCTGTGGCCGCTACCGCTCACCAGCGCCATGTCCGCCAGCCCGGCTCGCCGGCCCCCGTTCCACGCCACAGGCGGGGCAGGGGACCGAAAGACATCCGACCCCTGGAGACCGCGCGCCCCGCGCCGGTTTTCGAATCGTTCTTTCCGGCGGACGACCAGACCATGATTCCCCATCCCCCCGCGCGACAGCGGGCGCTGACGCGCCGCCGCTTCGTCATCGGCACCGCCCTGGCGGGCACGGCACCCTGGCGCGCGACCGCGCAGGCGGCATCTTCCATGTCCTCGCCACCCGCCTCGGGCATCCCCCCGGCACGCCCCGACACGCGGTTCGACCTCGCGATCGGCCCGGTCGGGGTCAACGTCACCGGCCGCCCGGCGCGGGGCATCGGCATCAACGGCACCACCCCGGCCCCGATCCTGCGCTGGCGACAGGGCGACACGGTCGAACTCAGGGTAACGAACCAGTTGGCCGAGCCCAGCTCGATCCACTGGCACGGCATCCGCCTGCCGTCCGACATGGACGGCGTGCCGGGCCTCAGCTTCGCCGGCATCCCGCCAGGCGGCCATTTCACCTACCAGTTCCGCCTGCATCAAAGCGGCACCTACTGGTACCACAGCCATTCCGGCTTCCAGGAACAGATCGGCCTTTACGGCGCCCTGATCGTCGACCCCAGGGCCGGCTACGCCCAGCCCTTCGACCGCGAATACGTGATCGTCCTGTCCGACTGGACGGACGTGGACCCGGCCGAGATCGTCTCGAACCTCAAGTTCCAGAGCGACTATTACAATTTCCGCCAGCGCACGGTGGGCACCTTCGTGCACGACGCGGCCCGGCAGGGGCTGGGCCCGGCCATCGCCGACCGGCTGCGCTGGGGGGCGATGAACATGGCGCCCACCGATATTTCCGATGTCTCGGGCATCATCTACACCTACCTGCTCAACGGCCAGGCCCCCGCCGCCAACTGGACCGGCCTGTTCCGGCCCGGCGAGCGCGTGCGCCTGCGCGTCGTCAACGCCGCCTCCATGACATTGTTCGACGTGCGGATTCCCGGCCTGACGATGCAGGTGGTGCAGGCCGACGGCAACGATGTCGAACCGGTCCCGGTCGACGAATTCCGCATTGCCCCCGCCGAAACCTACGACGTCATCGTCACCCCGACCGGCCCCGGCCCCTACACCATCTTCGCCCAGTCCGAAGACCGCACCGGCTACGCGCGCGGCACCCTGGCCACCAGCCCGGGCCAGGCCGGCCCGATCCCGCCGATGGACCCGCGCCCCCTGCGCACGATGGCGGACATGGGCATGGCCATGCCGGCAATGGGAAACATGCCCGCACCCGCCGCGAAGAAAGACGATATGCCCGGCATGAACATGCCCGACATGGACATGGGCAACATGGACATGGGCAACATGAAAATGGACGCCCCGCCCACCCCCAAGCCCGCGCCCACCCCCTCGACACTTCCACCCGCCCCCCCGCTGGGCGTGGAAATGCAGAACATCGCGAAAATGCCTGCCAACAGGCTGGCGGAACCCGGCGCGGGGCTGGAGGGCAACGGCCGGCGCGTCCTCACCTATGCCGATCTGCGCGCCACCATCCCCGGCGCCGACCCGCGCCCGCCGACGCGCGAGATCACGCTGCGCCTCACCGGCAACATGCAGCGCTTCATCTGGGGGTTCGACGGCCGCAAATTCTCCGAAGCCCCGCCGATCCGCCTGCGCGTGGGCGAACGCGTGCGCTTCGTGCTGGTCAACGACACGATGATGGAACACCCGATCCATTTGCACGGACTCTGGAGCGAGCTGGAAAACGGCCAGGGCACGTTCCAGCCTTACAAACACACGATCATCGTCAAACCGGGCGAAAGACTCAGCTACCTGGTCACGGCCGACGAGCCCGGATTATGGGCCTATCACTGTCATCTGCTCTATCACATGGAGGTCGGCATGTTCCGCACCGTGGTGGTGGCATGAGGCCCCGGATCCCCCGCACGCTGGCCCTGATCCTGTGCATGGGCACCGCCCAGGCAGCCCAGGCAGCTCAAACAACGCAAACAGCCCAGACAGCTCAAGCCGCCCAAACAACCCAATCAGCCCAGGCCCCCCAAACGGCCAACGCGGCCGATCCCGGCATGGAACAGGCTCCGATCGCCTATGTCGGCGGCATGCCGCCGGTCATGGACCACATGATCTACAGCCACGCGCTGCTGGACGAATTCGAGGCCCGCGCCGACGGCCATGGCGGCCAGTTCCGCTATGACGGCCAGGCCTGGTTCGGCACCGACTACGACAAGCTGTGGCTGAAATCCGAAGGCACGGTCGGCACCGACGGCCGCTTCGGCGACGGCGACCACGAGGCCCTGTACGACCACGCCATCTCGCGCTATTTCGACGTGCAATCCGGCGTGCGGGTCGACCTCGATAACGGCCCCACCCGCGCCTGGGGCGCGGTGGGGGTGGAAGGCCTGGCGCTCTATTTCTTCCAGCTGGAGGCCACGACCTATTTCAGCGATCGCGGCGCGGCGGCCCGGTTGCAGGGATCGTACGACCTGCTGCTGACCAACCGGCTGATCCTCCAGCCCCAGGTGGAGATGAATGTCTACTCCACCAACGACCGCGCCCGCGGCAACGGGCGCGGCCTGTCGGACATCGATACCGGCCTGCGCCTGCGCTACGAATGGCACCGCAAGATCGCCCCCTACCTGGGCGTCACCTACACCAGCAGCTTCGACCAGGCCGCCAGCATGGCCCGCACACGCGGCCGGCAGGTCCACGCGCTGACCGTCACGGCCGGACTCCGGCTATGGTTCTGATCCCGAACAAATCCGTTGACGATGGACCGACCGTCCAGAAACATGAAACCCGGCGCGGGCGATGTACATCCCGGCACGGGTCAAGGGAAATAACCATCCTCATGGAGGGCAATCATGCGACCGGCAAAAAAACCGGAGACGATCCTCATCGTCACAGGCACGTCTTTTCTCCTCTCGCTCGCCACCTTCTCCCGGCTGCATGACGGAGATACGATGGAGGTCCTCTTCTCGTCCCTCATGCTGGCCGGCTCCCTGACAGCCCTCCTGGGCGGCTACCTGAACTACAGGGCGTCGAAAAAGAAATAGAACACGCGTTCCGATCCCCTGCCCACCCCGCCGGAAAACAGCAGAAAAGCAAGAACAACCTCGATGATCCCGAACCTTTTCAGAACAACGCTCCCGCTCGCCGCCCTGCTGGCCACGCTTCCCATCCTCCCCGCCGCCGCGCAGAAAAGCGGCACGGCGCAGGGCATGTCCGGCATGGCGGGCATGGACATGTCGGGCATGGACCATGCCTCCATGAGCATGCAGGGCCCGATGGAAACCATGCCCGGCATGCAGCCGCCCGGCCATGCCCGCCAACCCGGCCGAAAGCCGGCCAAGACCCCGCAGGCCGATTGCCGCGCCACCACGGGCGGGTCCGCCGCCGCCTCGGGCTGCATCGCCCCGGGCACCGCGATCCCCGAAACCATGCCCGAGGCCGTGCGCGAACGGTGAGAGCCTGACCGTAAATGCGCGCTGGTGGCGATCCGACGCGTGTCCGCTGTGCGCCGAGGCTCACAGCCATCAAGGCCGCTCCGCTCCGGTGCTCGCGGACACACGACGGGCGTGGCCCGGCGGCCCGCTCTCGCTCACCAGTCCACATGTACGCCCGGGCTCCCGAGAGGCGCGGAGGCAAACCCGCGCCCGGACGACCCGGCGCCTGTCCGTGCGCCGGCCGCGATCAGCCGAACCGTTCGCCGACCATCTCCTCGCTCTCCGCCCACAGCGCCTCGGCGCGCGCGGGATCGACGGCATAGGCCCTTACCCCGCCATCGATCAGGCTGATCGGCCGGTCGTCGGGCACCACGGGGGCGACATGGCAATCCTCGCAATAATGCCCGCCCACGGCATCGGCCTTCGCCACCACCCCGGCCCAGACCGAGGTCGCGGCCCCCTGCGGAACGGTCTTGAACCGGAAAGGCGGCTTGCCCTCGGCGGCGGCGCGTTCGTTGATCTGCGCCACCATGGCCTCGATCTGCCCGGGCCCCATATGCCGGGCCAGCTCGGTCACGATCCCGCCGGGATGCACCGCCGTCGCCCGCACCCCCCGCGCCCGGTGCTGCGCATCGAAGGCGACGGCAAACAGGATGTTGGCGGTCTTGGACCGCCCATAGGCCTGGAACGGATCGTACGGCGTCCGTTCGAAATTCGGATCGTCGAGGTCGATATCGGAAAAACGATGACCGGACGAGGCCAGGCTGACCAGCCGCGCCCCGGCACCCATCAGCCCGGCAATCCGGTTGACCAGCACGAAATGCCCCAGATGATTGGTGCCGAACTGCGTCTCGAACCCATCCTTCGTGTGGCCCAGCGGCGTGGCCATCACGCCGGCATTGGCAATCACCAGGTCGAAGGGCAGGGCGGCCGCATTCAGCGCATCGGCGCAGGCCCGCACGCTGGCCAGGTCGGCCAGGTCCAGCGCGACCAGCTCCAGCGCACCCCCGCCGCGCTGCGCATCGGCCCGCACCTGCGCCGTCGCCCGCTCCGCCTTGTCCAGGTCGCGCGCGGCCCCCACCACATGCGCGCCATGCGCCGCGAGAGCCCGCGCCGTCTCGACCCCAAGCCCGGCCGAAACCCCGGTCACCAGCACGCGCCGCCCCGCAAGCGAAACACCGGAAAGAACATCGTCAGTCGTGGATGTCGCACCAAAAACCTGTGCCATCATTGGCCTCCAGCCGAAAAGGGAGTTATGTGGAAGCATGCTCCGCTTACAGATATGCGGAGGATTCCTCCGTTTAACAAGAGGGCAAGAGGGTGGACGGGGAAAAATTATCGCGCCGCAAGCCGCGCAGCGACGGCCAGCGCAACCGGCAGCGCCTGCTGGAAGTCGCAAAGGCCGCGTTCCAGGCAGGGGAAACCGACATCCCGCTGGACGAGGTCGCCCGCCGCGCCGATGTCGGGATCGGCACGCTCTACCGCCATTTCGCCAACCGCGATGCGCTGATCGAGGCCATCTACCGCAACGAGCTGGACCGCCTCGCCGCCGCCGCCACCGACCTGGCAAGCGCCCACCCGCCGGTCGAGGCCCTGCGCGCATGGATGCTGCTGTTCGTGGACTATATCGCCGCCAAGCAGGTGATCGCCCCGGCGCTGAACAGCCTGATGTGCGAAACTGGCGCCCTCTACGCGGCCTCCGCCGACATCATCAAGGGCACGATCGACACGCTGGTGGCCCGCGCGGTCGCAACCGGCGACATCCGCCCGGACCTCGACCCGCTCGATTTCCTGCGCGCCCTGGTCGGCGTCTCCAACGTCGCCGCCGCCCCAGGCTGGTCCGCCAGCGCCCGCCGCCTGGTCGACATCCTCATCGCCGGCTCACGCCCGGTCTAGCCTATCCGATCGGCGGGGGAGGGACGACGCCCTCAGCGCACCGGCAGGCTCGCCCTGGCCGCATCGTCCAGGGCACGCTCCGCCCACTGGTTCAGGCTCACGCCCGACAGTTCGGCCGCCAGCGCCGCCCGCGCATGCACTTCCGGCGCGACGCGGAACATGATCTTGCCGCTATAGGGTTTCTCGGGGCTCTTCCCCACCTCTGCGCAGGTGGCGAGGTAATCGTCCACGGCATCTTCGAAAGCGGCCCGCAATTCGCCGACGCTTTCACCCTCGAACGTCACCACGTCGTTGATGCCGGCGATCCGTCCCGCGAACACGCAATCCTCGGCCTCGAAGGCGACGCGGGCATGATAGCCCTTGTAGGTCATCGTGCTCATGGCGTGATTCCCATTCCTTCCAGATAATCCCGCACGGCCCGCACCTGATACTGCCTTGCTTCCTTGCGGGGATGCGGCCGGTGGATCGCAAGGATGCGCCCATTGCGGACAAACTTGACGCGAGACCCGCTTCCCTCGATCGCCACGCACCCCAGCGCCGTCAGCAACGCCTCGATCTCCATCCACGCCAGCGTGGCGCCCGCAGGTCGGGCGAAGATCGCGGCGAGGACAGCGCGTTGCTTGCGGTTCATGCAAGCATACGCAAGCAACGACACAATGCAAGCAAAAAACGATAGCTATATCACCGAATTGACAGACACTCCCGCAATCCCTAACCCAAACGAATAAAAGTCTTTTTGCTTCTTTTTCTTCAGAAAAAGAAGCCCGTCCTCACCCCCCGGCCACCACCTCCCGGGCCAGATCCCGATAAGACCGCAAAGGCCGCCCCAGCATCCCCGTCAGTCGTTCCACATCCCCCGCCTCCGGCACCATCCCGTCGCTCTGGAACCGGTCGGCCATCTTGCGCATGTCGTAGGCCATCCAGGCCGGGGCAAAGCGCCGCAGCGTCTGTTCGAAGGCGGCGGTATCATTGCCCGCATGCACGACCGGCCGCCCCAGCACATCGCTCCAGATCCCGGCGATGGCCCCGCCGGTCAGCAGGTCGGGCCCGACCAGGTTGAACCGCTCGAACGGCAGCGGCGCCGGCGCCCGCGCACGCTTCAGCAGCGCGAGGGCGGCGATCTCCCCGATATCGCGCACATCCACCATGGCCAGCCCCCTGTCGCCCACCGGCATCGGATAGACCCCATGGCCGAACACCGCATCCTTCACGCCGACATCGTTGTTCATGAAATAGGCCGGCCGCAGCACGGTCGCATGCAGCCCCGTCTGCTCGATCATCCGCTCCACCGCATGCTTGCCGGCAAAATGCGGAACATCGGCATAAACATCGCTATGGATCACCGACAGGTAGACGATCCGCCCGATCCCAGCTTCCCGCGCCAGGTTCAGCGTCACCAGCGCCTGCGTGAATTCGTCGGGCACGACGGCATTCAGCAGAAACAGCGTGTCCACGCCCGCCAGCGCCGCGCGCATGGAATCGACGTCCAGCATCTCCCCCTGCGCCACGGCCACGCCGGCGGGCAGCTTCGCCTTGGCGGGGTCGCGCACCAGGGCGCGGATATCGGCCCCGCGCCGGGCCAGCTGGGCCACGACCTGCGTACCGACGGTGCCGGTCGCACCGGTAACGAGAATGGTCATGAGAATGCTCCATGGTTCAAGGACACGCCCATCACGTTACCGATCCACATACGGCCCGGTAGGCGCTATATCTGAACAGTCAGTCTCACGGGTGGAACGGTCATGGATCTTCTGGCGCTCGCGGATTTCAACCTGGTCGCCCGCCATGGCGGCGTCGGCCGCGCCGCCCGCGCGACCGCCCGCCCCAAGGCCACCCTGTCGCGCCGTGTGGCGGAACTGGAGGAAAGCCTGGGCTGCCGCCTGTTCGAACGCGGCGCGCGCACCCTGAAACTGACCGAGGAAGGCCGCGCCCTCCACGAACGCACCGCCATCCTGCTGGGCGAAATCGACGATGTGGCGGCCGCCATCGGCGCCGGCGCGGCCCGCCCGCGCGGCCGGCTGCGCATCAGCGCGCCGCAGGTCTTCGCACACGTGGCAATGGGCCGGCTGAGCGCGCATTTCGCCCTCCGTCATCCGGACGTGCAGCTGGAGGTCACGGCTGAAGACCGCACCGTCGACCTGGTCGAGGACGCCTACGACCTCGTCATCCGCGTCAACCCGCGCCCCGACGACGACCTGACCGGCCGCTGCTTCCTGCATGATCGCCTGGTACTGGTCGCGGTTCCCACCCGCCCGCGCCCGGCGGCGGGCGAACCCGTCCCGGCCATCCTGCGCGCCGGCGCCGCCCCCACCCGCCCATGGCGCATCCAGGGCGCGGAGGGCCTCGCCGAGATCACGCCGAAGCCGATCCTGAAACTGTCGTCGCTGATCATGGTGCGCGACGCCGTCCACACCGGCATCGGCGCCGCCGTGCTGCCGCTGTCGATGGTCGCGCACGACATCGCGTCCGGCCGCCTGGCCCGCTGGGGCGACCTGGCGGGCGGCGAGGTGGAAATCTGGGCCCTCTACACCGCCCGCCGCCTGCTCAACGCCCGCGTCGCAGCCTTCCTCGACTGCCTGCGCGACGCCTTCCCGACCGGCACCTCCGACGAACTGTCACGCTTCCTCGCGTAACCCGTCGCACCGGGCCCTACGACCCGGCCTTCTCGCCCGCGCCGTCGTCGAAAATCTCCTCGATCGGCAGCGCGAAGAAGCGGGCCAGCCTGAAGGCCAGCGGCAGGCTGGGGTCATAGCGCCCGGCCTCGATGGCATTGATGGTCTGGCGCGACACGTCCAGCGCGGTGCCGAGCGCTTCCTGCGACAGGCCCCGTGCCGTGCGCAGGGCGCGAATATCGTTTTTCACCGGTAGCGCCGCGTGGCCACGGCCATCCCCAGCGACCACAGCACGGCCATGACGGGCCACACCGAAAACATCGAGATCTTTTCAAAACCGGCGGTTTCCAGAAACCCGTAGGAAAAGGTCACGATCGCGGTGCCGGCAAAGGCAAAGCCCAGCGCCTCGAACTGGATGCGGCGCTGCAATTCATCCATCCGGCCGAACTGGCGCATCATCACCCAGCAGACCCCCATCCCCGGCACCATCGGAAACAGCGCCACGACCGGCTTGCCGATGCCGGTCACAATCCCACGGTTCAGCAACGGCATCGCAACCAGCACGGCCAGCCCATACAGCACCAGGCACACGCCAAGCTCGATCAGATAACGCTTTTTCGACATCGACCCCTCCCTATGTAAAGCACGCTTTACACATATATCGGCCGGCAACCGGATATGTCAAACACGCTTTACATCCGAAGCGATCCCCGTTTCGTGACCACGCGCCCTGCCACACGCGCTGGGATTTAATAGACGATCGGTCTAAAAACACCCCATGGAAGCCACCGCACTCCCTCGTCGGCGCGGCCGCCCCCCACGCGCGCCCGACAGCCACGCGCAGACGCGCGAGCAACTGATCCGCGCGGGCGTCGCGGCCCTGACGGAGCAGGGGTTCACCGCCACCGGTCTCGACGGCCTGCTGCGCGGCGCCGGCATCCCCAAAGGCTCGTTCTATTATTATTTCGACAGCAAGGAGGCATTCGGCCTGGAACTGATCGACCGCTACGCCGCCTATTTCGCGGCCAGGCTCGATCGCAGCTTCGGGCAGGCGCAGGTCCCCCCGCTGGAGCGGCTGCGGCATTTCGTGGCCGACGCGGCGGCCGGCATGGCCCGGCACGATTTCCGGCGCGGCTGCCTTATCGGCAATCTGGGGCAGGAACTGGCGGTGCTGCCCCAGACTTATCGCCAGGCGCTGTCGGCGGTGCTGGCGTCATGGGAGGCAAGGCTCGCCACCTGCCTGGCCGACCAGTACGGGCAGGTCACCGCCCGCCGGTACGCTGCCTTCTTCTGGACCGGCTGGGAGGGCGCGGTACTGCGCGCCCGGCTGGAGCGGTCGGCCCGCCCGCTCCACCTGTTCATGGATGGATTCGCGGCCATGGCCGGGCGCTGAAGCCCCGCCTGCCGAAAGGAGATCAGACGATGTTCGATGCGGTGATGATCGAAAAATCCGCCGACGGCGCCCAGACGGTCCATGTCGGCCCGGTGGACGATTCCCGCCTGCCCGACGGCGACGTCACGGTGCGCGTCGCATGGTCGACGCTGAATTACAAGGATGCGCTGGCCATCACCGGGCGCGGCCCCATCGTGCGGCAATTCCCGATGATCCCGGGCGTCGATTTCGCCGGCACGGTCGAACGCTCGGCCCGCGCCGACCTGCCCCCCGGCACGCGGGTGGTGCTGAACGGCTGGGGCGTGGGCGAGCGCTGGTGGGGCGGCCTGGCCGGCCGGGCACGGGTCAGGGGCGAGTGGCTGGTGCAACTGCCCGACACGTTCACCACGCGGCAGGCGATGGCCATCGGCACCGCCGGCTACACCGCCATGCTGTGCGTGATGGCGCTGGAACGGCAGGGGCTCAGCCCCGCGCAGGGCCCGGTGCTGGTCACGGGGGCTGCGGGCGGGGTGGGCAGCGTCGCGGTCATGCTGCTGTCCCGCCTGGGCTACCACGTCGCCGCCGTCACCGGCCGGCCGCAGGAAGAGGAGTACCTGCGCGCCCTGGGCGCCGCCGAAATCCTGCCGCGCGCGGGATTCTCCACCCCGGGCCGCCCGCTGGAAAAAGCCCGCTGGGCCGGCGCGGTCGATGTCGCGGGCGGCGCGGTGCTGGCCAATGTCTGCGCGGCGATGCTGCCCGAAGGCGTGGTGACGGCCTGCGGCCTGGCGGCCGGCATGGATTTCCCCGCCACCGTCGCCCCCTTCATCCTGCGCGGCGTCACGCTGGTCGGCATCGACAGCGTCATGTGCCCCCACGCCCGCCGCGTGGAAGCCTGGCGCCGCCTGGCCGAACTGACCGACCCGCAGCGCCTGGATTCAATGGTCACCGAAATCCCCCTGACCGACGTCCCCCAGACAGCCGCAGCATTACTGGACGGCGAGGTAAGAGGACGCGTCGTCGTCAGCATCCCCTGAGAGGCTGTTCAAAAGCCCCGCTAGCGGCGGCCTGACGGCGGTTTCCTGCGCTTCGGTGCTCACGGCCATCAAGGCCGCTCCGCTCCGATGCTCGGAAACCACCGCCAGACGCGTGGCTGGCGCCACGCTTCCGCTCACTATCAGGGCTTTTGAAACAGCCTCTAACCGCCCAGGCTCAAGGCAAGAACGCGCTGGCGGCCACCCGCCGCGCGCGCCCGCTCACCCAAAGCCGCGCCATCACTCCGGCGCCCCATCCAGATGCGAGCGAAAGCGTGGCCCGGCGAACGTGGACAGCAGGGCGATCGCACACCCCGCGCCCCCCACCACGATCATCAGCGCCGGCGCCAGGTCGCCGCCCAGGCCCAGCGCGATCCGGTTCTGGATCAGCCCGGTGCTGGCAGCGATCAGGTTGCCGCACTGATAGGCCACACCGGGAAAGGTCGCGCGCACATCGGCCGGCGACAGCTCGTTCAGATAGGCCGGCACCACCCCCCACGCCCCCTGGATGCAGAACTGGATCAGCACCGCCCCCACGGCAATCCACAGCGGCGTGGTGGACAGCGCCCATAGCGGCAGCAGCGGCAGCGCCAGCGCGGCGGCCAGCGCAATGGCCCGCGCCCGCCCGATCCGCTCCGACAGCGCGCCGAAGCACAGGCCGCCGACAATGGCGGCGATGTTGTACAGCACCACGATCACGGTAATGGTCGGGTGCGGCAGATGCCGCTGCAACGCCAGGAAGATCTTCGGAAACAGGTCCTGCGACCCGTGGCTGAAGAAATTGAACGCCGCCATCAGGCACACCGCATACACCACCAGCCCGCGATAGCGCCGCAGGACCGACAGCATGGGCGGCCGGGCGGCACGGGGCCCCGCCGCCTGCTGCTGCCGGGCCAGCCAAACCGGGCTTTCCTTGACGTACAGCGCGACATAAATGACCGAAAGCCCCGTCGAGGCCCCCAGCACGAACAGCCCCTGCCAGCCCAGCGCCGGCAGCAGCAGGAACATCAGCGACGCCAGCAGGTACCCCGCCGGATACCCGGCCTGGAGCAGCCCCGACGCCGTACCCCGCCAGTGCGGCGGCACGGTCTCCATGGTCAGCGAGGTCCCGACCCCCCATTCCCCGCCCAGCGCCACGCCGAACAGCAGCCGCAGCGCCAGGAACACCGTCAGGTTGGGCGAAAAGGCCGACAGCAGCTCGATGGTCGAATAGGTCACGATGGTGGCCATCAGGATCGGGCGCCGCCCGTACCGGTCGGCGGCCCGGCCGAACAGATAGGCCCCGACCGGCCGGCTGATCAGCGTCAGCGTGGGCGCCAGCAGGATCGCCTCCAGCGAGGTCGAGAAACTGCGGGCCACATTGTCCAGCGTGAACAGGACGATGAAGAAATCGCAGGCATCCAGCGTCCAGCCCAGGAAGCACGCGGCAATGATATGCCGGGCATCGCTCAGGCTGCGGACGGGAGGGACAGCGCCGGTCGGGGGCAGGGGGGTCATGGTCGGGGCGGTTCCTTGTTGCTTTCCTCCGTTCTAGCCGCAACTGGCGCCGATGGCATGGGGGCCCCGCCACGGGCGGCCACACAGCCCCGCCGCCCGCCCCGTCAGGTTCGGCGCGCAGGGCAAAAGTTCGAATCACAAGTTCGAATTTCTTCCCGAAATGGCAGGATTCTTTCGAATCTATCACTTTCCTGTGATAGTTGTTCCCAAGCCCTTCGGCGTCGTTAGATTTTTTCAGGGCCCCCCAGCCCGGCATCTTCCTTTCCTCCTGATCATGAAGGGTACGTGGCATGCACCGTCACCAGCAGGAACAGGAGCCGTCGGGCCCGATCCGGGTCCTCTCGGTGGCGTCGGAGATGTTCCCCTTCGTCAAGACGGGGGGATTGGGCGACGTGGTCGGCTCGCTGCCGGCGGCGCTGCGCACCGAGGGCGTGCTGGTCACGACGCTGCTGCCCGGCTACCCGTCGGTACTCGACGCGCTGGAAGGCGCGGTGCGCGTGGCCGCGATGTCCCCCCTGCCGGGGGTCGAGATCTCGCTGCTGGAAGGCCATGCGGCCGGCCACCACCTGCTGGTGGTCGATTGCCCGCATCTGTTCCGGCGCAAGGGCAACCCCTACCTGGCGCCCGACGGCACCGACTGGCCCGATAACGGGGTCCGCTTCGCCTGCCTGTCGCGCGTGGCGGCCAGCCTCGCACAGGGCCAGGTGCCGGGCAGGTGCCCCGACCTGGTGATGGCGCATGACTGGCAGGCCGGCCTCACGGCGGCCTACCTGCATTACGACGGCCGGCCGGCCGCGCCGGTGGTGCAGACCATCCACAATCTCGCCTTCCAGGGCCGCTTCCCGGTGGCCGATCTCGAACGGTTCGGCCTCCCGCACCATGCTTTCGCGGTCGAGGGCGTGGAATGCTACGGCACGGTCGGCT
The DNA here is from genome assembly GCF_014174275.1 of Gluconacetobacter takamatsuzukensis. Taxonomy (GTDB): domain Bacteria; phylum Pseudomonadota; class Alphaproteobacteria; order Acetobacterales; family Acetobacteraceae; genus Gluconacetobacter; species Gluconacetobacter takamatsuzukensis. The sequence goes on from NZ_JABEQK010000007.1 coordinate 151,802, forward strand.
TCCTCAAGGCCGGCCTGCTCTTCGCGGCGCGCATCGTCACCGTCTCGCCGACCTATGCGCGCGAAATCCAGTCCCCCGAATGGGGCATGGGGCTCGACGGGCTGCTGCGCGGCCGCGCCGACCGCCTGCGCGGAATCCTCAACGGTATCGACACCAACGACTGGAATCCCGAAACCGACCCGGCGGTGCTGTTCCCCTACCAGGTGGGCGACGTGGTCGGCCGCAAGCCCAACAAGCGGGCCTTCCAGGCCGAATTCGGCCTGCGGCAGGATCCGGACGTCTTCCTGCTGGGGCTGGTCAGCCGCCTGACGGGGCAGAAGGGCGTGGATATCCTGGCCGACATCGTCCCCCGCATCCTCGACGACCGCACGCAGCTGGTGGTGGTCGGCAGCGGCGATGTCGCGATGGAACGCGCGCTGGCCCGCCTGGCCCGCCAGTATCCCGACCGGCTGGCCTGCCATATCGGCTATAGCGAGCAGCTGGGCCACCGGATCCAGGCCTCGGCCGACGCCCTGCTGGTGCCGTCGCGCTTCGAACCCTGCGGCCTGACCCAGCTCTGCGCCGTGCGCTATGGCTGCGTGCCCATCGCCTCGCGCGTCGGCGGCCTGGCCGATACCATCATCGACGCCAACGAGGCCGCGATGACCAGCGACGTGGCGACCGGCTTCCTGTTCTCCCCGGTCGACGGCGACACGCTGGCGGGCGCGATCCGCCGCGCGGCCACCCTGTTCCGCCAGCCGGCGCGCTGGGCGGGGCTGCAACGCAACGGCGCGCGCTACGATGTCTCGTGGGGGCGCAAGGCGCAGGAATATGCCCGGCTTTTCCGCCGCGTCCTCGGCCGGGCCGAAATCGGCATGGCCGAATTCGACCAGTCCTCGGTGCGCCGCCGCCCGCCGCTGGCCGGCCTGTCCCAGTCCACGCGCGGCGCGCGGGCGGCCTACCAGGCGGCCCGGCGCGGGCGGGTCCGCGCCAACGACCCGTTCGGCCGGCCGGGCTGACGGCCCGCCGCCGCCTGCCGTCCCGCCGCGCCCGGCCGCCTCCGGCCGTCCGGCCCGCCCGCGCTCCCCGTCCAAGCTCCATGCCCGCCGGAATCCCGCCTCATGAACGTTGCTTCGCACGACAGCGCCTATATCCTTCCGCCGGAGACCGAAGACCTGCTGCGGGGCACCTGCCCCGACCCGTTCGCCATACTGGGGCGCCAGGCCCACGGGCGCTCGGACATCGTGCGCGCCTTCTGCCCCGATGCGCGGGCGGTGCGGCTGGTGGTGCAGCGCCCCCGCTCGGCCCCGGTCGAGCGCCCGATGCGCCGGGTGGACGAACGCGGCCTGTATGTCGGCACCGTCCCCGCCGGCGCGCGCTACCGGTTCAAGATCGGCTGGGCCGACGGGTGGGAGGAAACCGAGGACCCGTATTCCTTCGGCCTGCTGCTGGGCGATCTCGACCTGCACCTGTTCGCGCGCGGCGAACATCGCGACCTCGACCGCGTGATGGGCGCCCAGCCGATGGTGATCGACGGCGTGGCCGGCGTGCGCTTCGCGGTATGGGCCCCCAACGCGTTCCGGGTCTCGGTCATCGGCGATTTCAATGTCTGGGACGGCCGCCGCCACCCGATGCGCCTGCGCCACGCCGCCGGAATCTGGGAATTGTTCATCCCCCGCATCGGCCCGGGCGAGCGCTATAAATACGAGATCATCGACGCCGAGCGCCGCCTCCTCCCCCCCAAGGCCGACCCCTACGCGCTGGCGGCCGAACAGCCCCCCGCCACCGCCTCGGTGGTCGCCGACACCTCCCCCTTCCACTGGACCGACGAGGACTGGACACGCGGCCGCGCCGCCCGGCAGGACAGCACCGCGCCGCTGTCGATCTACGAGGTCCATCTGGCCTCCTGGCGCCGCCCGGCGGGCGACCCCCACGGCATCCTGCGGTGGGAGGAGCTGGAACGGACGCTGATCCCCTACGTCGTCGACATGGGCTTCACCCATATCGAGCTGATGCCGGTGATGGAACATCCGTTCGACGGCTCATGGGGGTACCAGACGCTGGGGTTATACGCGCCCTCCGCCCGCTTCGGGGCGCCGAAACAGTTCGCGGCCTTCGTCGATGCCTGCCACCGCGCCGGGGTGGGCGTGATCCTGGACTGGGTGCCCGCCCATTTCCCCGCCGACGCCCACGGCCTGGCCCATTTCGACGGCTCGTGCCTGTACGAGCACGCGGACCGGCGCGAGGGCTACCACCCCGACTGGCACACGCTGATCTACAATTTCGGCCGCAACGAGATCCGGGGATTCCTGATCGGCAGCGCCCTGACCTGGCTGCGGCGCTACCATGTCGACGGGCTGCGCGTCGATGCGGTGGCCTCGATGCTCTACCGCGACTACAGCCGGCGCGAGGGCGAATGGGTGGCCAACATCCATGGCGGGCGCGAGAATCTCGAGGCCGTGGCCTTCGTGCGCGACCTCAACGCGACCATAGCCGAACTCTGTCCCCACACGCTGATGATCGCCGAGGAATCGACCGCCTGGCCGGGCGTCAGCTGGCCGGTGGCCGATGGCGGGCTGGGCTTTGCCTACAAATGGAACATGGGCTGGATGCACGACACGCTGGCCTATATGGGCCGCGACCCGGTCTGGCGCCGCTACCATCATTCCGAAATCATGTTCGGCCTGCACTACGCTTTTTCAGAACGCTTCATCCTGCCCCTGTCGCATGACGAGGTCGTGCACGGCAAGGGCTCGCTGCTGGAGCGCATGCCGGGCGATAGCTGGCGCAAACATGCCGGCCTGCGCGCCTATTTCGCCTTCATGTGGGCCCATCCGGGCAAGAAACTCCTGTTCATGGGCGGCGAACTCGCCCAGCCGCACGAATGGCGGGCGGATGGCGAGGTCGCGTGGTACCGGCTGGACCAGCCGGAAGGGCGCGGCATGCAGGCCCTGGTCCGCGACCTCAACCGCCTGCACCGCGCCGTCCCCGCCCTGCACCGCGCCGACTGCACGCCCGACGGGTTCGACTGGCTGATCGGCGACGATATCGACAACGCGGTCTTCGTGTGGCTGCGCCGGGCGCCCGACGCCGCCCCGGTGCTGGTGGTGTGCAACATGACGCCGGTGCCCCGCCCGGCCTACCGCGTGGGCGTGCCGTGCGGGGGCTACTGGCGCGAACTGCTCAATTCCGACGGGGCCGAATATGCGGGGTCGGGCATGGGCAATGGCGGCGGCGCGCAGGCCGAACCCGAGCCCGCGCACGGCTGCGACCATTCGTGCGTGCTGCTCCTGCCGCCGCTCGCGGTGCTCTACCTCACGCCGGAGTGGGCCTATGGGGGCTGAATCGTGATGCGCTTTCCCGCCCGGCTGATGCGCGGCACCGCAGCCCCGCTGGGGGCGACATGGGACGGTCTGGGCGTCAATTTCGCGGTCTTCTCGGCCAATGCGCACCGGATCGACCTGTGCGTGTTCGACCCCTCCGGCCGGCGCGAGGTCGCACGGTTCGAACTGCCCGAACGCACCGACGAGGTCTGGCACGGCTACCTGCCCGACGCCCGGCCCGGCCTGCTGTACGGCTACCGCGCCTACGGCCCCTACGAACCGCTGCGCGGCCACCGCTTCAACCCGCACAAGCTGCTGGTCGATCCCTACGCCCGCGCGCTGCACGGGGCGCTCAGCTGGTCGGACTCGCTGTTCGGCTACCGCGTCAACTCGCCGCGCGGCGACCTGTCGATCGACCGGCGCGACAGCGCGCCCGCCATGCCCAAGAGCGTCGTCACCAACGACGCCTTCAACTGGGGCGACGACCGGCTCCCCCGCGTGCCGTGGGACCGCACGGTGATCATGGAGGCCCATGTGCGCGGCCTGTCGATGCGCCGCAACGACCTGATGCCGGTCGAACGCGGCACCTTCCGCGCCCTGTCCGACCCGCGGCTGATCGATCACCTGCTGCGCCTGGGCGTCACGGCGCTGGAACTCATGCCGGTCCATTCCTTCCTCAAGGACCGGTTCCTGCTGGAACGCGGATTGACCAACTACTGGGGCTACAACACGCTGTCCTTCTTCGCCCCCCAGGCCGGCTACCTGGCCGAGGGCTCGCCGCACGAAATCCGCACCGCCATCCGCCGCCTGCACGCGGCGGGCATCGAGGTGATCCTGGACGTGGTCTACAACCATACGTGCGAGGGCAGCGAGCTCGGCCCCACCCTGTGCTATCGCGGGCTGGACAACGCCGTCTATTACCGGCTGGTGCCGGAGGACGAACGCCACCTCATCAACGACACGGGCTGCGGCAACACGCTCAACCTGTCGCACCCGCGCGTGTTGCAGATGGTCATGGATTCCCTGCGCCACTGGGCGGTCGATTTCCGCATCGACGGCTTCCGCTTCGACCTGTGCTCCGCCCTGGGGCGCGAAAGCTACGGGTTCGACCCGTTCTGCGGCTTCTTCGACGTGCTGCGCCAGGACCCGGTCCTGTCCACCCGCAAGCTGATCGCCGAACCGTGGGACCCGGGGCCCGGCGGCTACCAGCTCGGCAACCACCCGCCGGGCTTCGCGGAATGGAACGACCGCTACCGCGACACGGTGCGCCGCTTCTGGCGCGGCGACGCGCTCACGCGCGGCGACATGGCGGCCCGCCTCAGCGGCTCGGCCGACGTGTTCGACCGGCGCGGGCGCAGGCCCTGGGCCTCGGTCAATTTCGTGACCTCGCATGACGGTTTCACGCTCATGGACCTGGTCAGCTACACCCACAAGCACAACCTGGCGAATGGCGAGGACGGGCAGGACGGCCATTCCGAAAACCTCGCCACCGGCTGGGGGGCGGAAGGCCCGACCGACGACCCGGCGATCCTGGCGGTGCGCGACCGGGTGCGCCGCGCCATGCTGGCCACCCTGTTCTTCTCGCAGGGCACGCCGATGCTGCTGGCGGGCGACGAATTCGGCCAGACCCAGGGCGGCAACAACAACGCCTATTGCCAGGACAATTCCACGACCTGGCTGGACTGGCCGCTGGCGGCCTCCCCGGCGGGCCAGGCCATGATCGCCTATGTCGCCCGCCTGGCCGCCCTGCGCGCCGCCCACCCGTCGCTGCGCGGCCGCACCTACCTGTACGGCAAGCGCGAAACCGTACCCGGCGTGCTCGACATCGCCTGGTACGACGCCGAGGGCCACCCGATGACATCCGATGCGTGGAACGACGAACATGGAAGAATATTGGGGCTCCTGCGCTCCTGCGCCGATGACGGCGCCGCCGCCGATACCACCTATCTGCTCATGAACGCGGGCGATACCGACACGGACTGCATCCTGCCGCCGATTCCCGGCGCATGGACGCTGCTGCTCGACAGTGTCGACCCCGCCCGGACCGGCGCGCTGTCCGACAGGCTGGCCCGCTGGACGGTCGGCGCCCACGGCGTCGTCCTGCTGGGGTTCACCCCCGACGCACGGCATGCAAAGGGAACGGTCGATGCGTAAGACCCATGCGTTCGCCGGCAGTTTCGGCGCCACCCTGGTCGCGCCGCACCAGACACGCTTCCGCTTCTGGGCGCCTTCCGTGTCCTCGGTCGCAGTGGAAATCGAGGGCCAGCCCCCGGTACCGATGGACCGCCACCCCGACGGCTGGTTCCAGGCCACGGCCCCCTGCGGCGCGGGCGCGCTCTACCGCTACCGGCTCAACCCCCACCTGGCGGTGCCCGACCCGGCCTCCCGCGCCCAGCCGCACGACGTGTCCGGCCCCAGCCAGGTGGTCGACCCCCGCGCGTACGACTGGCAGGCCAATGACTGGCGCGGCCTGCCGTGGGAACAGGCGGTCATCTACGAAATCCATGTCGGCGCCGCCGGCGGGTTTCGCGGCGTGCGCGACCAGCTGGCCCGGCTGGCGGCAATGGGCATCACGGCGGTCGAGCTGATGCCGCTGTCCGAATTCCCCGGCGGCCGCAACTGGGGCTATGACGGCGTGCTGCCCTACGCGCCCGAATCCGCCTACGGCACGCCCGACGAGCTGAAGGCGCTGGTCGACCACGCCCACGCGCTGGGCATGATGATCTTTCTCGATGTCGTCTACAATCATTTCGGGCCGGAGGGCAATTTCCTCGCCGCCTACGCCGCCCCGTTCTTCCATGCCGGCCGCCCGACCCCATGGGGCGACGCCATCGATTTCCGCCAGCCGGCGGTGCAGGCCTATTTCACCGAAAATGCCCTGTACTGGCTCATGGAATACCGTTTCGACGGGCTGAGGCTGGACGCGGTGCAGGCCATCGGCGAGCGCGACTGGCTGGTCGACCTCGCCGCCCATGTCCGCGCGCGCATCGAACCCGGCCGCCACATCCATTTGATCCTGGAAAACGAGAACAACGATGCCGGCCTGCTCCGCGCGGGCTTCGACGCGCAATGGAACGATGACGGCCACAACGCCCTGCACGTCCTGCTGACGGGCGAGAGCGAGGGCTATTACGCGAATTTCGCCCCCGACCCCACCACGCAACTGGCCCGCGTGCTGGCCGAAGGCTTCGCCTTCCAGGGCGAAGAGTTTCCCACCCTGGGCCGCCCGCGCGGCATGCCGACGGCCGGCCTGCCGCCCAGCGCCTTCGTCCTGTTCCTGCAAAATCACGACCAGATCGGCAACCGCGCGATGGGCGAGCGTCTCGGCGTCCTGGCCCCCCGGCAGGCCCTGCGCGCGGCCTACGCGCTCCTGCTGCTGTCGCCGCAGATCCCGATGCTGTTCATGGGCGAGGACTGGGGCTCCCGCCGCCCGTTCCTCTATTTCACCAGCCACCCGCCGATCCTGGGCGACATCGTGCGCGACGGCCGCAGGCGCGAATTCGCGGCCTTCGCCCATTTCAGCGACCCGGCCCGGCGCGAGACGATCCCCGACCCCAACCACCCCGACACGTTCGCCGCCTCGATCCCCGATGCGCAGGAGGCCACATCGACCGAAGGCCGCGCCTGGCTGGCCTACACCGCCACCCTGCTGCACCTGCGCCATGCCCGCATCACCCCCCGCCTGCGCGGCGCCCGGTCGCTGGGGGCACTGGTCGCGGGCCCCGGTGCCGTGGCCGCGCGCTGGCGCATGGGCGACGGCGCCATCCTGTCGCTCGCCCTCAACCTGGGGGCGGAAACGGTCGCCCTGCCGGACTGGGTCGCCGGCCCGGTCCTGTTCCAGGACCCGCCGGCAGCCGGCACGGGCGGCCTCCTGGCGCCCCATTCGGTCACGATCCACCTGGCGGAGCCCGCCCATGGTGGATGACCGCACCCTGCGCGCGCGGGCGCGCCAGGCGGGGCTGTCCACCGCATGGCGCGACGCCGCCGGGGTCTCGCACCGCGTCGGGGTCGATACGCTGCGCAGCCTGCTGCGGGTGCTGGAAGGCGGCCCGGGCGTGGGGGAGGGTGCATTGCCGCCGATGGTGGTGGGGCAGGCGGGCCAGGCCACGCTGCTGCCCCTGCGCGCCCCCTCCGACCGGTTGGCCTTCCGGCTGGAATACGAGGATGGCGGCACGCTCTCCGGCCACGCCACCCGCGCGCGCGACGGCTCCGTCCGCCTGCCCGCCATCGCGCAGCCGGGCTATCACCGGCTGGACATCGCGGGCCGGCGCACGGTGCTGGCCATCGCACCGCCCCGCTGCCGCACGGTGGCCGACGCCACGGGCGGCGCGCGCGCCTGGGGCCTGGCGGTCCAGATCCCGGGCCTGCGCGCCCGGCACGATGGCGGCATCGGCCATTTCGGCGCGCTGGCCGACCTGGCGCGCCAGGCGGCGGGGGCAGGGGCCGACGCGCTGGCCATCAGCCCGGTCCACGCCATGTTCAGCGCCCGTACCGCCCAGTTCAGCCCCTATTCCCCCTCCAGTCGCCTGTTCCTCAACGTGCTGCTGGCCGACATGCGCAGCTGGTTTTCCACCCAGGATATCGGGGCCGCGATGCGCCGCCTGCGCATCCAGCCCCAGGCCACCCATGCGCTGGAGGACGCGCCGCTGATCGACTGGCCCCAGGCCGCCGCCCTGCGCCTGCGCATGCTGCGCGGCCTGTACGACGAGCATATCCGCGCCACCCCCCCGGCCGAGCTGACGGCCTTCGTCGCCGCGCACGGCCGCGCCCTGCATTGCCACGCGGTGTTCGAGGCCTTGCAGGCGCACCAGCTCGCCCGCGGCCCGCGCGGCGGCAACTGGCGCGCCTGGCCCGCCCCCCTGCGCAACCCCGCCAGCCCCGAGGTCGCCCGCTTCGCCGCCGAACGCCATCACGAGGTCGGCTTCCACCTGTTCCTGCAATGGCTGGCGGCCCGCGGCCTGCACGGCGCGGGCCAGGCCGCGCGCGACGCCGGCATGCGCATCGGCCTGATCGCGGACCTCGCCGTGGGCACCGACCCGGCGGGCAGCCAGTGCTGGACCAGCCAGGACGATTTCCTGATCGGCGGCTCGGTCGGCGCCCCGCCCGACCCGCTGGGCCCGCTGGGGCAGAACTGGGGGCTGACCACCTTCTCCCCCTCGGCCCTGCGCGCCCACGGCTACCGCGCCTTCCTCGACACGCTGCGCGCCACGCTCACGCGGCAGGGCGGCATCCGCATCGACCATGTGATGGGGCTGGAACGGCTGTGGGTGATCCCCGAGGGCGCCTCGGCCGCCGACGGCGCCTATCTCTCCTTCCCGGGGCAGGAGCTGATGCGCCTGGTGGCGCTGGAATCGCATCGTCATCAGGCGGTGGTGATCGGCGAGGACCTGGGCACGGTCCCCACCGGCTTCCGCGCCCGCGCGGCCCGGCGCGCGATCATGGGCATGAACGTGCTGTGGTTCCAGCGCGACGCCCAGGGCGCGTTCCTGCCACCCGAAAAATGGGGGACCAACGACGTGGCCATGACGACGACCCACGACCTGCCCACGGTCGCCGGCTGGTGGCAGGCCACCGACATCGCATGGCGCAGGAGCCTGCGCCAGTTCGCCCGCGGCACCCGCGCCGAAGACGCGCTGGCCGCCCGCGCGCGCGACCGCGACGCCCTGTGGGCGGCGGTCCACCCGCCCCGGGAACCCGACCCACCCCCCGTCACGCCGGAGGGCGCGGCCAGGGTGGTCGACGCGGCCACCGGCTTCGTCGCCGCCGCCGCATCCCCGCTGGCGATCCTGCCGCTGGAAGACGTGCTGGGCCTGGCCGAACAGCCCAACCTGCCGGGCACGACCTCCGGCCACCCCAACTGGCAGCAGCGCTATCCGGCCGGCCCGCCGCTGCTCTCGCGGCCCGACGCCGCCCGCAGGCTCGACCTGCTGCGCACCGCGCGGGGCCCGGCATGACCGGCCCGCGCGCCACCGTCCGCCTGCAATTCCACGCCGGCTTCACGCTGGACGACGCAGTGCCGCTGGTCGATTATTTCGCGTCGCTGGGGGTCAGCCACCTCTACGCCTCGCCGCTGCTGGCCGCCCGCCCGGGCTCGACCCACGGCTACGACACGCTGGACTACAGCCGCATCAACCCCGAACTCGGCGGCCACGCGGCCCTGGCCCGGCTGGTGGCGCGCCTGCGCGCACGCGGCATGGGGCTGATCCTCGATATCGTCCCCAACCACATGGCGGTCGGCGGCAGCGGCAATGCGTGGTGGGAGGACGTGCTGGCCTGGGGCCGCACCAGCCCGTGCGCCCATATGTTCGACATCGACTGGTCCCCGCCCGACGACAGCCTGCGCGACCGCGTGCTGCTGCCCTTCCTGGCCGAACCCTATGGCGACTGCCTGGACGGCGGGACGCTGGAACTGCGGCACGCGCCCGACGGCACCTTCGCCTGCTGGCATTACGAACACCGCTTCCCGATCTGCCCCCGCCACTATGCCGACCTCTTCGACCCCGACGACACCCCCGCCCCGATCGCGGACCTGCTGGAGGCACTGCGCACCGCCACCCCCGATACGGCGGCCCCCGCCCTGGCCCGGCTGGCCGGCTGGGCCCGCACGCCCGACGGCACCGACGCCATCGCCCGCGCCCTGGCCTGGATGGCCCCGGCCCACCCCGCCGGCCGCGCCCGCCTGCACGCGCTGCTGGAACGCCAGCATTACCGGCTGGCCTGGTGGCGCACGGCCTCGGACCTGATCAACTGGCGCCGCTTCTTCGACATCACCGGCCTGGCCGGCCTCGCCGTCGAACATCCGGACGTGTTCGACGCCGTGCACCGCACCGTCATCGCCCTCTATGCCGAGGGCCTGATCGACGGCGTGCGCGTCGACCATGTCGACGGGCTGACCAATCCCCACGCCTACTGCACCCGCCTGCACCGCGCGCTGGCCGACGCGGCCCCGCGCCGTCCTCCCCACGCCCCCCCGGGCGCGCCCCTCTATGTCGAGAAGATCCTGGCGGCGGACGAAACCCTGCCCGCCGACTGGCCCGTCGACGGCACCACCGGCTACGATTTCCTCGAACAGGTCGACGTGCTGCTCCACGACCAGCGCGGCGCCGACGCGCTGGACGATCTGTGGGTCTGGGGCGCGGGCGGCGCCACCAGCTTCCATGCCGAGGAACAGGCCACCCGCGCGGCCATGCTCGACGGCACGCTGGCCGCCGACCTCGCCCGCCTGGTCCACGTCCTGTCCGGCGTGGCCCGGCGCGACCCGCACGCCCGCGATTTCACGCCCGCCGCGCTGGACCGCGTACTGCGCCGCATCCTGATCCAGTTTCCCGTCTACCGGACCTACGACCATGACGGCGGCAAGCTGCTGCACGAGGTCTGCCAGTCCGTCCGCCCCGCGCTGGTGGCCGCCCAGCAGCCGGTGCTGGACTGGCTGGCGCGCCAGCTCGGCCCCGGCGGCCCGGCCCAGGCCATCGCCTGCCTCGTGCACCTCACCGCCCCGCTGGCCGCAAAGGCGGTGGAAGATACGGGCTTCTACCGCTATGGCCGCCTGCTCTCGCGCAACGATGTCGGCACCCATCCCGGCCGGTTCGGCGGCACGGTCGCCGCCTTCCACGCCGCCAATGCCGCGCGCCGGCGCGACTGGCCCCGCGCCATGCTCGCCACCGCCACCCACGACCACAAGCGCGGCGAGGACGCCCGCGCCCGCCTGGCCGTCCTGTCCGAACTGGCGCAGGAATGGGTGCGCGTCGCCACCCGCTGGCGCGATTTCAACGCCCCGCTCCGCCACCGCGCCAGCCCCGACCGCGCCGACGAGCTGATCCTCTACCAGACCCTGCTCGGCGCCTGGCCGGTCGGGGACCGCCCGCTGGAACAGCGTATGACGCCGGACTTCCACGATCGCGTGGCCGCCTGGCAGCTCAAGGCGCTGCGCGAGGCCAAGCGCCACACAAGCTGGATCGACCCCAACCCGGCCTACGAGCAAGCCTGCGCCGCCTTCCTCGCCGGCCTGCTCTCCCCGGACCCCGAAAACCGCTTCCCCCGGATGATGGACGCCTTCGCCGGCCGGATCGCCCCCCCCGGCGCGCTCAACGGCCTGGCGCAAACGCTGCTGCGCCTGACCAGCCCCGGCATGCCCGACCTCTACCAGGGCTGCGAATTCTGGGATTTCAGCCTGGTCGACCCCGACAATCGCCGCCCGGTCGATTTCCCGGCCCGCATCGCGGCCCTGGCCCAGGGCGCGGATATCGGCACGCTGCTCCCGCACTGGCGCGACGGCCGCGTGAAACAGGCCCTCATCGCCGCAATCCTGCGCTTTCGCGCCACCCACCCCGACCTGTTCGCGACGGGCGCCTACCGCCCCGTCCGGGTCCTGGGCACACGGCGCCAACACCTGCTCGCCTTCGCCCGCGTCATGCCCGGCATCACGATGCTGGTCATCGCCCCGCGCCTCCCCGCCGCCCTGATGCCCGACCCGACCGACCTGTCCTGCCCCGCCATGCTCTGGCGCAGCACGACCCTGGACTGGCCCGACGCCCCCCCCGGCCCCTGGCGCTCGCTCCTCCACCCCGGCCGCACGCTCGACCGCGCGGCAGTACTGGACCTCGCCATGCTCGCCGGCAGCGCCCCGCTCGATGTTCTCGTCACGGCCTGACCTGTCGGGGGCCTCACCACCGGCGTTCCAGCAGCAGCGCCTGCTCCGCCCCCACGCGGATCGGCCCGGCCGGCAGAAACCCCGTCTTCTCCGCCACGCGGAGCGAGGGCCCGTTCTCCGGGTCCACCAGGCACACCGCCCGCCGATGCGGCGTCATGCGGTCCAGCCAGTCCAGCGCGCCGCGCAGGGCCTCGGTCGCATAGCCCCGGCCATGGGCCCACGGCGCCAGCACCCAGCCGGCCTCGGGCACGCCGCCCAGCACCGGGTCGGTATCGCGCCTGAAATCGGCAAACCCCACATCGCCCACATACCGGTCCCCGTCGCGGGTACGCACGCACCAGTAGCCAAACCCCAGCACCGCCCACAGGCCGCGATAGCGCAGCAGCCGCGCCCAGCTTTCCTGCGCGGTGGCCGGCTTGCCGCTGATATGGCGCACCACGGCCGGGTCGGCCCACATCTCGGCCAGCGGCCCGAAATCGGCGCTTTCGTGCAGCGCTAGGCGCAGCCGGTCGGTCTCGACCATGGGGCGGGAGGGCTCGGGCATCGTCATCCTTCCATGCGGCACGCGGCGATCATCCCGCGGATATTGCACGGAAAGGCCGCACCGGGCACGGGCAGGGGGTTCCCCTTTCAAAATAACTTCACTGTTTCTGCCCCCGATTTTCCGCCGAATGTCGCGCAATCACGGCGCTTTCGGCCAAAAAGGGGATCACCTTGTCCGACACAACCGCACCGCGCAGTCATTTTCTGCGCCCCAGAATGGACAGTGGGGGAACCCCCGCGTTCAGGATCTTCTTCCTGGCCGTGCTGGCCTGCGCGCTGGGCTTCGTCGGCTACAGCGTCCTGGCCGACCTGCGGGCGGCGGGCGGGCACGGGCTGGCCGTCGGGGCGTTCGCCCTGCTGGCGCTGGCGCTGCTGATCGCGCTGGGCTTCGAATTCGTCAACGGCTTCCACGACACGGCCAACGCCGTCGCGACCGTGATCTACACCAACAGCATGCCGCCCATGGTGGCGGTGGTGTGGTCGGGCCTGTGGAACCTGCTGGGCGTCCTGGTCTCGTCCGGCGCCGTCGCCTACAGCGTGGTCACGCTGCTGCCGGTCGAACTCATCCTCCAGGTCGGCAGCGGCGCGGGCTACGCCATGATCTTCGCGCTGCTGGTCGCCGCCATCGTCTGGAACCTCGCAACCTGGGCCATGGGCGTGCCCAACAGCTCCTCGCACGCCCTGATCGGCTCGATCATGGGGGTGGGCATCGCCAACCAGCTCATGGCCCCCGCCGGCGCCGCGACCTACGGCGTCGACTGGTCGCAGGTATCCAAGGTCTTCAGCGCCCTGCTGTTCAGCCCGCTCTGCGGCTTCGTGCTGTCCATGGCCCTGTTCTGGCTGTTCCGCGTCCTGGTGCGCAACCGGACCCTGTTCGAAACGCCCGAGGGCCACACCCCCCCGCCGCTATGGATTCGCGGCCTGCTGATCGGCACCTGCACCGGCGTCTCCTATTTCCACGGCGGCAATGACGGGCAGAAGGGCATGGGCCTGATCATGCTCATCCTCATCGGCGCGGCCCCCACCGCCTACGCGCTCAACCGCGCGATGCCGGAATCCGCCATGCCGGCCTTCGTCCAGTCGGCCGGCGACGCGGCGGGCATCTTCCGCCATCACATGACGGGCCCCGGCACCGACGATGTCGCGGCAGCCCGCGCGCGCGTGACGGCGGCCCTGCGCGACCGCAAGGTGGCCGACGGCCAAGTCTACGCCGCGCTGGCCGTGCTGTCCGACGACATCGCGGGCGCGGTCAAGGGCTATCGCAGCCTCGACGCCATCCCCGCCGCCCAGGTGCCCAACGTCCGCACCGACATGTACCTGGTGTCCGACGCAATCCGCGTGCTGGGCAAGACCAGCGCCTTCGAAGGCACCGAGGCCGCCGGCCTCACGCATTTCATGGCGCAGCTGAACGCCGGCACGCGCTTCATCCCCACCTGGGTCAAGGTCGCCGTCGCGGTGGCACTGGGGCTGGGCACGATGGTGGGCTGGAAGCGCATCGTCGTCACGGTGGGCGAGAAAATCGGCAAGACGCACCTCAACTACGCCCAGGGCGCCTCGGCCGAACTGGTGGCAATGGGCACGATCGGCCTGGCCGAGGGCTACGGCCTGCCGGTCTCCACCACCCATATCCTCTCCAGCGGCGTGGCCGGCACCATGGCGGCGGCGGGCTCGGGCCTGCAATGGCGCACGCTGCGCACCATGGCCATGGCCTGGGTCATCACCCTGCCGGCCGCGATGTTGATCAGCGGCGTGCTGTTCTTTATCCTGAGGCATGTCTTCTGATCCGAGGCCATGACGGCGAAAAGCCGTGCGCAACGCCGCTCCGCCGGCGACCCGGGGCATGTCCTCCATGCCCCGGCCCCCACGGCCCGCAATGCCGCCCGGGCCCTGTGCCGGGCGGCGGCCCTCCTGGCCATGCTCTCCCCCCTGGCACCCGGCGCCGCCCGGTCCGCCACCACGCCGCAGGTCACCGACATCCTGCCCTCCGGCGTGCCGCTCCCCCCGCCGACCCCGGTGGAAGTCCAGCCCTCCGACGACCCCACCACCGAACTGCTGGGCAATGCCGGCGGCGTCCGGCCGTGGCTCGCGCGCCACGGCATCCGCATCAACGTGCAGGATGTCGAGGAACTCTGGGGCCTCGCCGCCGGCGGCCTGCATCCCGGCCCCACCTATGACGGCATGACGGCCGTCACCCTGATGGTCGATACCGAGCGCAGCCTGGGCTGGCGCGACGGGCTGCTCAACATCAGCGCGCTCCAGATCCGCGGCCGCTCCCTGACGGGCGAGCGCCTCGGCGCCCTCAACACCGCCAGCGGCTACGATGCCGGCCGCTCGACCCGCCTGTTCGAACTCTGGTACGGCCAGGGCTTCTTCAACGACCGGCTGGATATCCGCGTGGGGTCGATCGACCTCGATACCGAATTCCTGGTCAGCCAGAACGCCTCGTTCTTCCTCAATGCCAGTTTCGGCTGGCCGCTCTCCACCTCCAGCAACCTCTATTCCGGCGGCCCGTCCTGGCCCTTCTCGGCCCTGGGGGCCCGGGCGAAATGGATGCCCATCGACCAGCTGGTGCTGATGGGCGCCATCACCGACGACAACCCGACGCGCGGCCCGTTCTACAGCACCATCGCCCCCACCCAGCGCGACCCCTCGGGCACCGCCTTCTCCACCAGCGGCGGCACCCTCTTCATCGGCGAGGCCCAGTTCTCCGGCGACGTCGCCCGCTGGACCGCCGGCAAGGACGCCCCCAGCCTGCCCGGCACATGGAAGGTCGGCGGCCTCTACGACACCGGCCGCTTCCCCGACCAGCGCTACGACAGCCGCGGCGGCCTGCTGGCCTCCCCCGACAGCACGGGCCAGCCCCTCTACCATCACGACAACTGGATGCTGTACGTGGTGGCCGACCAGATGATCTGGCGCGCCGCGAAAGGGTCGAACGAGACCATCAATGTCTTCATGCGCGCCACCACCAACGACGGCTCGCGCAACCGCTTCGCGACCGAAATCCAGGGCGGCGTGACCTTCGACGGGCTGGTCCCCGGCCGCGGCGACGACACGATCGGCGTCGCCTGGGGCACCGGCTTCTACGGCAGCCGCGCCATCGGAAACGCGCGCGACGCCATGCGCCTCGGCACCAGCCTGGCCGGCGCGCTCAAGCCCGAACAGCATGTCGAAGTCACCTACCAGGCCGCCGTCACCCCCTACCTCATCCTCCAGCCCGATTTTCAGTATTTCTGGCATGTCGGCGGCACCAGTTTCGACCCCCAGACCGGCCACCCCATCGCCAACGGTGTCGTGCTAGGCCTAAACCTGACCACCACCTTCTGAGCCTGCCTGTAAATGGGCGTTGGTGGCGATCCGACGCGCGTTCCCTGTGCTCCGGTGCTCACGGCCATATAGGCCGCTCCGCTCCGGTGCTCGGGAACACACGACGGGCGCAGCCCTTCGGGCTACTCTCGCTTACCAACCCCCATTTCCAGGCAGGCTCATCTCGCCTGTCCGTAAATGGGCGCTGGCGGCGATCCGACGCGCGTTCCCTGTGCTCCGGTGCTCACGGCCATTCAGGCCGCTCCGCTCCGGTGCTCGGGAACACACGACGGGCGCGGCCCGTTGGGCCGCTCTCGCTCACCAGCCCCCATTTCCGGACAGGCTCATCGCGGCACGGGCTGGGATTTCATGAAAATTTCAAGGCGCGGGGCTTTGGAAAACCCTATTCCGGGCGGTGGGCGCATGGGCGCGGGCGGAAGAGAGAGAGTGCGACGATGGATGACGAGGATCTGGGCAGCCTGTCGGCGGAAGAGCGCGAGCGCGTGCAGATGCGCCGCGAACTGATCGACGACCTGGACGAGGAATTCGAACTCTCCCTGGAGGAAGAAGCAATCGGCGGCAGGCTCGATGCCGCCGACCGCGCATTCCGCCGCGTCTATTTCCGCGAACTGGTCCGCCTCCAGGGCGAACTGATCAAGTTGCAGGACTGGGTCAAGGCAACCGGCCACCGCCTGGTCGTGATCTTCGAAGGCCGCGACGCCGCCGGCAAGGGCGGCGCGATCAAGCGCATCACCCAGCGGCTGAACCCGCGCATCTGCCGCGTCGCCGCCCTCCCGGCCCCCAACGACCGCGAGCGCACGCAATGGTATTTCCAGCGCTACGTGGCCCACCTGCCGGCAGCCGGCGAAATCGTCCTGTTCGACCGCAGCTGGTACAACCGCGCCGGCGTCGAACGCGTCATGGGCTTCTGCACCGAAGCGGAATACGAGGAATTCTTCCGCTCGGTGCCCGAATTCGAACGCATGCTCGCCCGCAGCGGCATCCAGATCGTCAAGTTCTGGTTCTCCATCACCGATGACGAGCAGGAGGCCCGCTTCCGCGCGCGGATCGAAGACCCGCTGAAACAGTGGAAGCTCAGCCCGATGGACCTGGAAAGCCGCCGCAGGTGGGAGGACTATACCCGCGCCAAGGAAACGATGCTCGAACGCTCCAGCATCGACGAGGCCCCCTGGTGGGTGGTGCAGGCCGTCGACAAGAAGCGCGCGCGCCTCAACTGCATCGCCCACCTGCTCTCGCTGGTGCCCTACGGCCCGGTCCCCAGGCCCGAGGTCGTACTGCCCGACCGCGTCCACCACCCCGACTACGAACGGCAGCCGACCCCGGATGCCATGATCGTCCCCGCGCGCTATTAGCCGCGCCGCACGCGGCCCCCCGGCGCCCCCGCGCCCACGGGGCCGCCACCCCGGCCCCGACACTCCGGCACCCCACGCCCGCCTTCCGCCCGGCACCGGGCGAACCACCCGCGCCCCTCCGGCGTTGGGGGCAGGGGCTGCTGCCTTCAGGATGCAGAACAGGGTCCTGAGACGAACGGGTTTTGAAGAAAGCCATTAATCAATAACATGGCGGGTCCTCGATGAACGGGGGAGGGAAGGGTGCCTTCCAGCCGGCAGAAAGATCAACCCGCCATAATCGGATGCCGGCCAGGGCACAGTTCCTGCGAACGGTTCTTGTTTACTATCCGGCCGACAGGCCATCGAAGCAATTTTCATTATCCGAATATTAAATTTATGGTAGCCAAAATAAAAATGCTCCCCCATCGGCACCTCTCAGTCAGGTATAAGAGAGATTCACTATGAACAATCACGATCTGTCTGACCTCAAATCCAGGCAAGATTTTATCGGAATGGGCGAACGCGACTGTAGCGCCCTCCGATCTGTTCAGGCTCTCATCGACCGGGAAATGCCCGCGGCGCTGGATAAATTCTACGCCCAGATCCGCCGCAGCCCGCGGACACGCGGCTTCTTTTCCTCCGAAACCCAGATCGACCACGCGAAACACGCGCAGGAGACGCACTGGAAGCGCATCTCCAGCGCCCGTTTCGATAACGAATACGTCAACAAGGTCCGCGGGATCGGCTCCGTCCACGCCCGCATCGGGCTGGAACCCAGCCCCTATATCGGCGGCTACGGAATCATCCTCGACCATCTGCTGCATTCCGTCATCGGCGACCTCCTGTCCGGCGGCTTCCTGTCGCGCACCTCGTCGCGCACGGCGCGCAACGTGGCCGACGTGGTCGGCAGCCTGTGCAAGGCGGTGCTGGTCGAAATCGACCTCACGGTGTCCTCCTACATGGACGACATCAACAAGGCCCGCCTGGCGATGCAGGCGGAACAGGACCGCCGCGCCGAGGAAGACCGCGCGGTGATCGAAACCATCGGCAACGCCCTGACGGCGCTGGCCAAGGGCGACCTCACCCATCGCATCGAGGGCGACGGCATCCCCGAGCGCCTGCACGCGCTCAAGCAGCATTTCAACCAGACGGCCGAAACGCTGGAACACAGCCTGGGCAATATCGCGGTCAACGCGGGCGATATCGTCGTCAACGCCGACGGCATCCGCCAGGGCGCCGAAAACCTCTCCCGCCGCAGCGAGCAGCAGGCCGCAACGCAGGAGGAAATGTCCGCCGCCCTGGGCCAGATCACGCAGCGCGTCACCAGGACGGCCGAGGAAACGCGCAAGGCCGACCAGATGGCCAACATGGCCCGCAGCGATGCCGAGCACGCGGGCAGCGTCGTCCACGGCACGATCGCGGCCATCGCGGAAATCGAGAAATCCTCCCGCGAAATGGCGGGCATCATCGGCATCATCAACGAGATCTCGTTCCAGACCAACATCCTGGCCCTCAATGCCAGTGTCGAGGCCGCGCGGGCCGGCAGCGTCGGCCGCGGCTTCGCCGTGGTGGCCAGCGAGGTCCGCGCCCTGGCGCAGCGCTCCGCCGATGCGGGGCGGGAAATCTCGGCGCTGATCAACCTCTCGGGCGGCCAGGTCAAGTCCGGCGTGGCACTGGTGCACGAGGCCGGCGAGGCCCTGCAACGCATCATGTCGCAGGTCATGCAGATCAACGACGTGGTGACGACCATCTCGGCCTCGACGCAGGAACAGTCGGCCAGCATCAGCCAGCTGAACATCGCCATGGGCGGCCTGGAACAGACGACCCAGAAAAACGCCATCGTGGCCGAGCAGAGCGCCTCGGCGGTGCGCAACCTGGTCGCAACCTCCGACGAGCTGACGCGCATGGTCGCGGGCTTCACCCTCTCGGGCCGGGACAGCCGGGCCACACCGGCACGCAAGAAGCCCAAACTGGCCCTGATCCACACCGATTGAACGCCCCCCGGCGCGGCACCCCCGCGCCCCTCACGCGGGGCCGGCCATCGTCCGGTGCAGAAAGGCGCCGATCTCCTCGGCCATGACGGGCTGGAAGGCGGCGCGGTCGAAGCCCGGCGGGTCCTGCGACGGCGCAAAATCCGGGCGCACCATGTTCGCGGGGAAGGGGCTGAGAAACGAGAAATGCCCCGCCCCCGGCACGCACCGGTTATCGACCAGCGCCGGGTCGGGCACCCCCCGCATCACGATATCGGCCAGCGCCGGCGGCGTCACATCGTCCTCGGCCGCCGTGCGCATCAGAATCGGGCAGCGCACCGCCGACAGCGCGCCGGCCGGGCGAAACCATCCGGTCGCCGGCGCCAGCAGCACCAGCGCGCGCACGTGCCGGTCATGCGTCACGGCAATGCGGCGCGGCGGGTCGTCCGCGCCGCGCCCCCCGCTCCAGGGCTGCCCGCCCGCCGCCGCCAGCACCGTATAGGTGCCCAGCGAATGGCCGATCAGCGCCACCCGCCCGGGCCGCAGGGCAGGGCCCACCACCGGGTCGGCAAAGGCGGCGGCAATGCTCAGGCACACATGCCGGGGGCGGTTTTCCAGATTGGCCTGCGTGCGGGCCAGCCCGTCATCGTTCAGGCTGTTGCCGGGATGTTTCGGCATGGCGATCACGAAGCCGCGCGCCGCCAGCGCCATCGCCAGGTCGCGATAAACCCAGGGCGACCCCCCATTGCCGTGCGACAGCACGACCAGCGGCCGGTCGCCCCCCGCCACCGGGCCGTCGCTCAGGGGCAGGAAATAGGGGCCGAACCGGCGCCGCTGGGGCGTCCCGGCGGCGGGGTACAAAATCGCCAGCGCAATCGCCGCATCCTGCACCGCATCGTGGACCGTCAGGCCGCGATAGCCCACCGTGTGCGCAGCACGCCCCGCCGCGTCCGCGTGGCTCTGTTCCATCCCTGCTCCTTTCCGCGCCCGCCATGGGGCCATCCGCGCACCATGCCGATATCGGGCAGGCCGGGCCAGCGGCGGCGCCGCATTGCCCGCGTGCCGGCGCCGAATGGGTGCGCCCCGCTTCCGTTCGGCGTCGAAACGGTTAAAACGGTCTCGTGAAGCCGCCCGGCCCCGCACCCGCTTGCCCGCCCGGGCAGATCGTCTATTCGCAACGGGAACCCACCACCCTCTCGCGCCCGGGCGCGACCGGGGCGGTCCCGCAACCCCATTGCCCCATGCGCCGATCACCTGTCAGGACCCTCATGCCCTCTGCCCCTTCTTCCGTTTCCTCGCGGCCCACGCGGTCTTCCTCCTTCGCCGTCGTGGTCGCGATCGAATTGTGGGAGCGGTTCGGCTATTACGGCATGCAGGCCGTGCTGCTGCTGTTCATGGTGCGCCAGCTCGGCATGGCCGATGCCCGGGCCAACCTGCTGATGGGCGCCTTCGCGGCCATGGCCTATGCCCTGCCGGTGGTCGGCGGCTGGGTGGGCGACCGGGTGCTGGGGTCGCGCCGGGCCATGCTGCTGGGCGCCACCTGCATGATGGGCGGCTATGCCGCGCTGGCGGTGGCCACGGTCCATGTGGGGCTCATGACGCTGGCCATGGCGCTGATCGCGACCGGCAACGGGTTCTTCAAGCCCAACGCCGCCAACCTGGTCCGCCGCATCTACGAAGGCGACGACACGGCGCTCGATTCCGCCTTCACTCTCTACTACATGGCCGTCAATGTCGGCTCCACGGCATCGATCCTGCTGACCCCCGTGTTGCAGGACCATTTCGGCCCGGCCGCCTCCTTCGCCACCTGCTCCGGCGGGCTGCTGTTCGGCCTGTGCGTCTATACGGTCCTGCGCAGCCGGCTGCGCCATGTCGGCTCGGCGCCCGATTTCCTGCCATTGGCGGCGGGCCCGGTGGCCTGCCTGCTGCTGGGCATGGCGGCCACGATCACGGGCCTGCACCTGGTCCTCGACCGCCCCTCCGTGGCGCGGGCCTGCGTGTGGCTGGCCGCGCTGGCGGTGCTGGCCATGTGGGCGGTCATCTACCGCCGCGCGGCCCCGGCCCAGCGCCCGGGCCTGCGCATGGCCTACATGCTGTCGATCCAGGGCATGATCTATTTCGTGTTCTACCAGCAGATCGCAACGTCGCTGACCCTGTTCGCCCTGCGCGCGGTGCGCGGCGACGTCACGCTGGGCGGGTTCACGCTGTTTCACATGTCGGCCGGCCAGTTCCAGGCCCTCAACCCGATCTGGATCATGGTGGCCAGCCCCATCCTGGCCTTCCTCTACCGCCGCCTGGCCCGGCAGGGGCGCGACCTGCCGATCGCGCGCAAATTCGTCCTCGGCTACAGCCTGGTCACGCTGGCCTTCGTCATCTGGTGGCTGGGCGCGCTGTCGGGCGGCACCGGGCTGGTCTCGCCCTGGTTCATGGTCGCGGCCTATTGCGCGCTGGCGGTGGGCGAACTGCTGGTCGGCGGGCTGGGCCTGGCCGTGATCGCCCGCTACGTCCCCGCCGCCATGGGCGGGTTCATGATGGGCTCGTACCTGCTGGCCATGGGCGTTGCCATGTATGTCGGCAGCATGGTCGCCAACCTCGCCGCCGGCGCCCCCACCCACCCGGCGGCAGGGGCCCAGGCCTATGCCGGCCTGTTCCTCACCCTTGCCATCGCCGCCGGCCTGATCGTGGTCCTGTTCGCGGCCCTGCTGCCGCTGGCACGGCGGTGGGATCGCCAGCATGTCGCGGCTTCCGTTCCTTTTTGAAAAAAAGAACCAAAAAACGTCCGATCCGTTCGGCAGCCTTGGGCCTGCACCCTCAGCGGCTGCCAAACGACCGGGGCCAGGGCAGCGCCCTGGCCTGACCCGGTCTCAGAGGCTGGCTTCCAGCACGCGCCGGCTGACATCCAGCGTCACATCCTGGTGTTCGCCCAGCGCCGTCATGCCATGCTGTTCCAGTTGCCCGATCACCCCGTCGATGGTCTCGGTGCCCAGCCCGTAGGCCGACAGGCGGGTCGGAATGTCCAGGCTTTCGAAGAAGGCCCGCGTCCGCGCGATCGCGGCATCGATCCGCTCGTCCTCGGTGCCCTCGCGCAGGTTCCACACCCGCTCGGCATATTGCAGCAGCTTGCCGCGCTTGGCCTCGCGGCGCACGCGCAGCATGGCGGGCAGCACGATGGCCAGCGTGCGGGCATGGTCGATATCGTGGCGCGCCGTCAGCTCGTGGCCGATCATGTGCGTCGCCCAGTCCTGCGGCACACCGGCACCGATCAGCCCGTTCAGCGCCAGGGTCGCAATCCACATCAGGTTCGCGCGCAGATCGTAATCGTGCGGGTCGGCCAGCACCTTGGGCCCGATCTCGATCAGGCTCAGCAGCAGCCCTTCGGCAAAACGGTCCTGCGCCATGCCCCCGGCCGGATAGGTCAGATATTGCTCCATGATGTGCGTAAAGGCATCGGCCACCCCGTTGGCCACTTGCCGCACCGGCAGCGTATAGGTCTTCTCCGGGTCCAGAACCGAGAAGCGCGGAAAGACGTACGGGCTGCCGAAGGCCAGCTTCTCCTTCGTCTCCGCGCGGGAAATGACGCTGAAACTGTTCATCTCCGACCCGGTGGCCGGCAGCGTCAGCACACTGCCGAACGGCAGCGCCCCGGTCACGTCGGCCCCATGGGTGCGCAGGATGTCCCATGCGTCGCCCTCATGGTTCACGGCGGCGGCGACGAACTTCGTGCCGTCGATCACCGATCCACCGCCGACCGCCAGCAGAAAATCCAGCCCCTCGGCACGAATGGCCGCAACCGCCCGCATCAGCGTCTCATAGGTCGGGTTGGCCTCGATCCCGCCGAATTCGCGCACCGTGCGCGCACCCAGCGCGGCACGCACCTCGGCCAGCGTGCCGTTCTTCTCGGCGCTGGCACCGCCATACAGCACCAGCACCCGCGCCTCGGCCGGCACATGGTCGGCAAGCTGCGCGATCGTACCCTTGCCGAACAGGATCCGGGTCGGA
The DNA here is from genome assembly GCF_014174275.1 of Gluconacetobacter takamatsuzukensis. Taxonomy (GTDB): domain Bacteria; phylum Pseudomonadota; class Alphaproteobacteria; order Acetobacterales; family Acetobacteraceae; genus Gluconacetobacter; species Gluconacetobacter takamatsuzukensis. Next base: position 174,924 of record NZ_JABEQK010000007.1, read on the forward strand.
TTGTAGAATTCGAAATTCTGCATGGTGTCTCCTCGCCGCCGGGCAACCCGGCGCAATCGTGCGCAAGCGGGGCCCGGCCCCGACCTCCGCTCCGGTAAAAATTCAGGTCAGGCCGGCAGGCCCAGCATCCGGCGGGTGGCCGCCATGGCATCGTCGAACGGCTGCCGGTCGCGGGTAAATTTCGCCAGCAGCGTCGCCCCCAGCCATAGCTGGTACACGGCAGCCGCCAGCGGCCGCGCCTCCTCCGCCACGGGCAGCGATCCATCCTGCCGCCCGGCGACGATAAAACGGGCCAGCCGGTCCACCACGGCGGTCGCCCCGTCCTGCAGGATCAGCCGCATCCGCTCCGACAGGTCGCAGACCTCGGCACCCAGCTTCACGGCCAGGCAATGGTCGTGCACCGTCCCGGCGACATGCGCATCGCGCCACTGGCCCAGATAGGTCATGAACCGCGTGCCGGCGGTGCCCTCCCGCTGCTCCAGCAACCCGTCGATCCGCGCCAGATAGGCCGTGAAATACTGCTCCAGCAACGCCTCGCCGAACGCCTCCTTCGAGGCGAAGTAATGATAGAACGACCCTTTGGGAATCTCCGCGGCACACAGGATCTCATTCAGCCCGACCGCCGAAAATCCCTTGCTGCCGATGATCGGCCGCGCCGTATCCAGGATATGGCGGCGCACATCGTGATGGACGGAAGCTGCGTTCATGCCCGGCAGACTATCCCGCATTAGACCAGTCGTCTAGTGCACCCATGCTCCGAAATACCCTCGGAGACCCCACCAGAAACACCCGACCGGAAACACCGGGCCGAAACGCCCGGCGCCCAGCCGCGCCGCAGCGGCCCCCCGGCCGCCCTTACCCTACCGCCACAGCGCCGCCAGCAGCGGAACCAGCAGCGCCGTCAGCAGCCCGTTCAGCCCGATCCCCAGCGCGGCGAAGGCCGCCCCCACCTCGTCCAGCGCGGCCACCTGCGCGGCGGCGATCCCGCTGCCGGCCACCCCGGCGGCCAGCCCATGCGCCCGCCAGTCGTCGATCTGGAAGCGCGCCAGCATATGCCGCCCGATGATGGCGGCCAGGATACCACCCAGGATCGCCAGCGACGCGGTCAGCGCCGGCACCCCGCCGATCTGGTCCGACACCGCCATGGCAATCGGCGTCGTCACCGCCTTGGGCGCCATCGACAGCGCCACGCTGCGCGACCCCCCCAGCAGCCAGACCAGCCCCACCCCGCTGATCACCGAGGTCAGGGACCCGGCCAGCAGCGCAAGGCCGATGCTCGACAGATGGCGCCGCACCAGCGCGAAATTCTCCGCCAGCGGCACCGCCAGCGCCACCGTCACCGGTCCCAGCAGGAAATGGATGAACTGCGCACCGGCAAAATAGGTGTCGTAGGTGGTCCCGGTCCCCAGCAGCGTCGCGCCCACGATCAGGATCGCGATCAGCACCGGGCTGGCAAAGGGCGACCCGCCGCAGGCCCGCTGCACCTGCCGGCCGACGACATAGGCCGCCAGCGTCACCACCAGCCACAGCAGCGGCGTGGCCGAAAGCGGCGTCCACAGATGATGCAGGGCCGCGTTCACGACACGCCCCCCTCATGGTCGGCGCCGTCGGCATGGGCGGGCCGCAGCGTCCAGTGCATGACCAGCGCGGTCACGATCAGGCTCAGGATCGTCGACCCCGCAACCGCCACCACGATCGGCAGCCATTCCTTGCGGATCACCCCGGCCTCGGCAATGATTCCCACCCCGGCGGGCACGAACAGCAGGCCCATATTGGCGATCAGCCCCTCCGCCACGGGCTTCAGCGGCGCGGGCGTCCGCCCGGTGCCGGTCCGCTTCGCGCGGATGCCCAGCACCAGCGCCAGCAGGAACATGCCGATGACCGGGCCGGGAATCGGCACCTGAAACGTGGCGCGCAGCAATTCGCCCACAAGCTGGCATCCGACAAGAACGAGCATCGCCGACGGCATCGCGGCCTCCCCTGGTGCAGGTCCCCTCGCCGGAGGACCGGTTCGCACGGGATAACAACATGATCGCGAAAATGCGACAGCCGAGACCGCCCGAACCCGCCCGAACGCTCTCGATCCGCCCCCCGCGCGCCTCGCCCTACGGCGCCGCCACCACCATGATCTCGATTTCCGGCGTCCCGCTGCCGCTCAGCTGGATGATCGCGCGCCCGGCCGGCAGCGCAAAATCGACCATCTTGCCGATGCTGCTGCATGCCGGCCCGTGCTCGTGGTGGGTCGAGGCAACGGCACTCCCCCCGCGCACCACATCCAGCCACGCGCGGGCGTTCAGCATCACCCGGTAGGTCCCGGCCACAGGCGCGTCGAAGGCCACCATGCCGCCCGAACTCACCGTCCCGCCCGGCTCGTCCGGCTGCAGGGCATAGCTCACATCCGGCGTCGCCCGCAGCGCCAGCATCACCGCCTGCCCGGGTGCCAGCACGGCGTGATCCAGCGCCGACACGGTGCCGGCCGCCGCCATGTGCGCGGGCACCGCCCATCCGCGCAGCGCCTCGGGCAGTGGCGGCGCCCCCGCCGCGCAATCCGGCGGCAGCGGCGCGGCCGCAGGCGGCGCGTCCGCCAGCGCGGGGGCCGACAGGGCAAGCCCGACCAGCAGCGCGGCCAGAGAGGGGATGACGAAGGGTCTCGCGCTTGCCATGATGCCGTCAGCCTTCCTGTATCGCTTTGGATGCGTGCCCGATTCTATACCCGGCGGCGCCGAAACCCGAAATCAAAGGCCGCCCCCGTCGCGGCCCGGCCGGATTCGCAAAGAATCCGCCGCCAATCGGCCCCCTTGGGGAGTCAAGCGTGAATCGTCGTCAAGCTGTGAATTGTTTCGCCCGACGGCGGCACCAAAAAGCGTACCGGAATCGCCGATATTCGGCGCTTCCTCTCTTGACTGCGCAAAAACGGCAGAAAACAGCCATTTTCGGAATCGCCCCCCTCGGCCCCCTCCCGACGATTATCCACAGATTCCGGGGGTACCCTTCTGGATAACTCTGTGGATGGCTTGTCCCGGAACAGGCCGCAACGCGCCGAACCCCGCCTTTCTTGGTTTGTTCCGCCGCCGCGCCCCTCCGGCATCGCATCGGCGGGCAGGGCGAAAAGACGCCCCGTCACCACGATACCCGCACCCACATCCCCCTCCGGCTGTGAATGGTTTTCCACCCGGGGCAGTCATAAAATTGACACGGAATCAAGGGCCTTTCGGCAGACGGATGAAATCAATCCAAGAATGGCGGAAAACCGCCATTTCTCCACTCGCCCCCCTCGGCCCCCTCCCGACGATTATCCACAGATTCCGGGGATACCCCTCTGGATAACTCTGTGGGCAGACGCCACTGGCGCTTGAATCGGACCAAGCTTGCCCTGTTCTTCCCGGTTTGTTCTCGCAACCCCGGCAAAAGGCCCGCACAAAAAAAAGAGGCCGGGCCCGAAGGCCCGGCCAAGGGGGGTTTTGCACAGCGGGTCGCTCTTATCCGATCGACGACACCCCGGCCATGAAATAATTGTGACATCGTGACGAACCGCTTCCCGCACCGGCCCGCTCACACCGCCTCACTCATCATGCCCGGCAGGCGGCAGGCTGTGCGGAAACGCGGCGGGATTGCAGAAGCCCAGCAGAATCCCCCCCAGCGCCACGGCAACGGCCAGCGGCGTCAGCACGCCGAACCCGGCATGGGTCAGCACCTGCCCGCCGGCGGCCGACCCCAGCAGAATACCTACGTTGCTGGCGGCATTGATCGCGGCGCCGGCCACGTCCGGGCGCGTCGCCCGGGCCCGGATCGCACCGGACATCACGAAGGGGATGATGGCCGAATAGCCGATGCACCACAGCCCCACGGCCCCCACCGCCGCCCAGCCGGACAGGATATGCCCGTACATCAGCCCCATGCCGATCAGCATGGCCAGCCCGCCGCCCAGCAGCCCGGCCCCCGGGTTGCGGTCCACGAACTGCCCGGCCCCCCACAGGCCGAGAATGCTCAGCGCCCCCGTCAGCAGCAGGGCGATGCTCAGCGTGCCGCTCGTCAGCCCATGGTCCAGCAGCAGCGGCGCCACATAGGTGTACAGCAGGTTGTGCGCGAAGAAGAACACGGCATCCACCGCCACCACGACCAGGAAGATCCGCATGACCTTCCGCGACGCAACCCCCGGCAGGCTGTTGCGCACATGCGCGGCGGCCGAAACCGGCGGCAGGAAAAACGCAATGCACAGCGTCAGCACGGCGGCCAGCGCGGTCATGACGAACATGGCGGTCCGCCACCCCGCCAGATGCCCCACCGCCGCCGCCCCCGGCACGCCCAGGATGGCCCCCAGCGAGGTCCCGCCATAGACGAACGAAATGGCCCGCCCCGTCATGCTCTGCGGCACCAGCCGCGCGGCATAGGCCGAAACGATCGACATCAGCAGCGCATGCGCCAGCCCCCCGATCAGCCGCCCGGCGCACAGCAGCGCAAAGGTCGGCGCCACCGCCATCACCAGGTTCGACAGCACATAGCCGGACAGCGAAACCAGCATCAGCCGCTTGCGGTCGATATGCGCGGTCATGATCGTCAGCGGCACGGCGCCCAGCGCCACCATCAGCGCAAAGGCGCTGACGGCCAGCCCCGCCTCGCCCTCGGGAATGCGGAAACCCTGCGCCATCTCGATCAGGATGCCGACAGGCGCCACTTCGCTGGTCAGCGCCGTGAAGGTACAGGCAAACAACGCCCACAGGCCGATGACGGCACTGGTCGGCAGGGTCTTGAAAAGCATGGGGGGACCTGTCGCGAATACAGAAACGGAAAATACGGTCTGACGCCGATTCTTCGAAAACCCTTCTGGCATCCCCGCCGCCGGAACGAAATAGCCAGTTTGCGAAAGGCTGAACCCCGCCCGGCACCCGGGGCCCCGGCCCCCTTTACCCCGCTTCCCCCCCTGCCGCCCCGGCAGCCTTCAGCAGCCAGTCGCGAAAGGTCCGAAAGGGTCCGTAGCTGCCATGGTTCGGCGGATAGGCCAGGTAATAGGCCCCCTCGCTGCGCAGCATCCCGCCCGGCAGCTCCACCAGCCGCCCGCTCTCCAGCAGGTCCGCGACCAGAAAGCGCGGCAGCAGCGCAACCCCCGCCCCGGCGGCGGCGGCCTGCGCGATGAAGGCGAACTGGTCGCACAACATGCCGTGCACCTTCAGCGCCTCCACCCCCTGCGCGGCAAACCACCTCTCCCACGCGTCGGGGCGTGAGACCAGATGCAGCAGCGGCGCCCCCAGCAGGTCGGCGGGGGTGCGAAAGGCATGGCGGGCCAGCAGCGCCGGGCTGCACGTCGCCACCACCTCTTCCGCCATCAGGAAATCCACCTCCGCCCCCGTCCACTCGGCCGCGCCGAAATGGATGGCGGCATGCAGTGTATCGCCCGAAAAATCGAAGGGCAGGGGCCGGGACATCAGGTTGATCGTAATGTCCGGGTGCGCACGCATGAAATCCGGCAGCCGGGGGGCCAGCCACTGGGCACCGAAGGTCGGCAGCACGCCCAGGTTGACGGCCCCCCCGGTCGGGTTGGCACGAAAGCCCAGCGTGGCGGTGGCGATATGGCGCAGCGCATCGCGAACCTCGCGGGCATAGGCCTCGCCCGCCAGCGTCAGGCGCACCGTCTGCCGGTCGCGGACAAACAGCCCGGCCCCCAATTGCTGCTCCAGCGCGCGGATATGCCGGCTGATCGCGCTCTGCGTCAGGTGCAGCTCCCGCGCGGCGGCGGTAAAGCTCTCCAGCCGCGCCGCCGCCTCGAAGGAATGCAGCAGCAGGGTAGGGGGCAGGAAACGTCGTGGAGTCGCCATGTCGGCCCGGGACCAGGTTGCGCGTGGGGCGGGTCATTCCAGATCCGCATGATGTCAGCTTCCTTTATCGTTTGAAAGGCGACGCGCCCTCGCGAATGATGTGGAATCGGAATAAGAGGCATGCCGCGCAGCGGTACCCCGACGGGGCGGGGATGGTGTGAACAAGACCGGGATGATCAGCGCGGACGAAATCCGGGCCCGCTTCGCGCGGGCCATGTCGGACATGTACCGTCAGGAAGTACCGCAATACGGCACGCTGACCGACCTGGTGGCGCGCATCAACGCACAGGTCCTGCAAGCCGACCCGGCCCTCAGGGCTCGGCTGGCGGCCACCGGCGCGCTGGACCGGCTGGATGTGGAACGCCACGGCGCCATCCGGCTGGGCACGGCGGCCGAACTGGCCACCATGCGCCGCCTGTTCGCCGTCATGGGCATGGCCCCGGTGGGCTATTACGACCTGTCGGCGGCGGGCATCCCGGTCCATTCCACCGCCTTCCGGCCGGTGGACGACGCGGCCCTGGCCCGCAATCCGTTCCGTGTCTTCACCTCCCTGCTGCGGCTGGACCTGATCGCGGACACCGCCCTGCGGGCCGAGGCCGAACGCATCCTCGCGGCCCGGCACATCTTCACCCCCGGCGCGCTGGCCCTGATCGCGCAAGCCGAGGCCGAAGGCGGCCTTGCCGACGCGCAGGCCGACCTGTTCGTGCGCGAGGCGCTGGAAACCTTCCGCTGGCACCGCGAGGCCACGGTCAGCGCCGCCACCTACCGCCGCCTGCACGACGCACATCGCCTGATCGCGGACGTGGTGTGCTTCAAGGGCCCGCATATCAACCACCTCACGCCCCGCACGCTGGATATCGACGCGGCCCAGGCCGAAATGCCCGCCTGCGGCATGCGGGCCAAGGACGTGGTCGAGGGCCCGCCCCGCCGCGCCTGCCCGATCCTGCTGCGCCAGACCAGCTTCGCGGCGCTGGAGGAACCGATCCTGTTCCGCGACGACGCCGGCACGGGCCAGGGTGGCTGCCACACCGCCCGCTTCGGCGAGATCGAACAGCGCGGCATGGCCCTGACCCCGAAGGGCCGGGCCCTGTACGACCGCCTGCTGCGCACGGCGCGCGACGACGGGCCGGCCGACCAGCCCTATGCCACGCGGCTGCAACGCGCCTTCACCCGGTTTCCGGATTCCGAGGACGAACTGCGCACGCAGGGCCTCGCCTATTTCCGCTACGCCCCGGCCGGCGCCTCCCTGCCGCCGGGCCTGTCGGCCGACGCCCCGATCGACGACCTGGTGCGCGCCGGCGCGGCCGTGGCCACGCCCATCACCTACGAGGACTTCTTGCCCGTCAGCGCGGCCGGCATCTTCCGCTCCAACCTGGGCGGCGGCGGCGGGGCGGACTACGCGGCCAACGCCGACCGCGCGGGCTTCGAGGCCGCGCTGGGCGCCGCGGTGCAGGACGAATGCACCCTCTACGCGGCGATCCAGGACCAATCCATCGCCGCCACCCGCCACGCCCTGCACGGCGCGGCCTCCGCGTGATCCGGGGCCATCGCGGCCCCCGATGAAAAGAACCCCAAGAAGCCACCGATGAAAAACGACCCCCGCAGCCATGGATTGTGGGAGCACTCTGCTCCCCCTCCGCCCGCCACCATGCCCCTGGCCGGGGATATCGAGGCCGACATCGCCATCGTCGGCGCGGGCTATACCGGCCTGTCGGCCGCCCTCCACCTGGCCTCGGCCGGCGTGTCGGTGGTGGTGCTGGAGGCCGAGGAGGTCGGGTTCGGCGGCTCCGGCCGCAATGTCGGGCTGGTCAATGCCGGCCTGTGGGTCATGCCCAGCAACGTCATCGCCGGCCTGGGGCCGGTCCACGGCCCGCGCATCCTCCGCCTGCTGGGCGACGCGCCCTCCGTGGTGTTCGACCTGGTGGCGCAGCACGGCATGGCGTGCGAGGCCGAACATACCGGCACGCTGCATTGCGGGGTGGGCAATATGGGCCTGGTCAGCCTCAAGGAACGCACGCGCCAGTGGCAGCGCCTGGGCGCCCCCGTCCGCCTGCTGGACCGCGACGAAACGCGCGAGAAGGTCGGCAGCCGCGCCTATGCCGGCGCGCTGCTGGACGCCCGGGCCGGCACCATCCAGCCGCTGGCCTACGCGCGCGGCCTGGCGGCGGCGGCCCTGGGGGCAGGGGCACGGATTCACACCGCCAGCCCCGTCCTCTCCGCGGCGCAGGAAGCCGGACGCTGGCGCCTGCGGACCGGCTCCGGCAGCGTGCGCGTCGAAAAGATCATCGTGGCCACCAACGCGTATACGAAGGCCGATACCGCTACGCTGTGGCCCGAAATCCGGACCGAGCTGATCCATCTGCCCTATTTCAACATCGCCACGGTACCGCTGGACGCCGCCCAACTGGCCACGGTCCTGCCGAAGAAGCAGGGCGCGTGGGATACGAAGAACATCCTGACCTCCTTCCGGCTCGACCGCGCCGGCCGCCTGGTCATCGGCAGCGTGGGCGCGCTGCGCGGGGCAGGGCAGGCCGTGCACCGGCACTGGGCGGCCCGCGCCCTGGCGCGGATCTACCCCCAGCTCGCGGGGATAGGGTTCGAGAGCGAATGGTTCGGCAGCATCGGCATGACGGTCGACGACCTGCCCCGCCTGCATCGCCCGGCGGAAAACGTGGTGTCCATCAGCGGCTATAACGGGCGCGGCATCGCCCCCGGCACGGTCTTCGGCCGCGTGCTGGCCGATTTCACGCGCGGCGTGGTATCCGAGTCCGAACTGCCCCTGCCGGTCACGAACGCCGTCCCGGCACGCGCAAGATGGGCGCGAGAGGCATTGTACGAATATGGCTCGGCCGCCGCGCATCTGGTCGCGGCGCGATTTTAGGAAGGAAAGGGCTCTTCTTTTTCTGAAGAAAAAGAACAAAGAACCCAGCACGCATGAAGCAAGAAAGCGAAGAGACGATGACAAACCTGATAGCTTCCGAGGTGCACGACCTGCTGGTACGCCTGGGCGTCCCGGCCGCGCGGTTCACGGGCGGCACGCTGGCCGTGCGCTCCCCCGTGACGGGCGAGGAAATCGCGCGGGTGGTCGAAAGCAGCGCGGACGACGCGCGCCGCACGATCGGCGCGGCGGCCGAGGCCTTCAAGGCATGGCGCCGCGTCCCCGCGCCGCGCCGTGGCGAGCTGGTGCGCCTGCTGGGCGAGGAACTGCGCGCCAGCAAGGCCGCGCTGGGCCGCCTGGTCACGCTCGAGGTCGGCAAGGTAGTGTCCGAGGGCCTGGGCGAGGTCCAGGAAATGATCGATATCTGCGACTTCGCGGTCGGCCTGTCGCGCCAGCTCTACGGCCTGACGATCCAGTCGGAACGCCCGGATCACCGCCTGACCGAGCAATGGCACCCGGCGGGCGTGGTCGGCGTGATCTCGGCCTTCAATTTCCCGGTGGCGGTCTGGTCGTGGAACGCGGCGCTGGCCTTCGTCTGCGGCGACCCGGTGGTGTGGAAACCTTCGGAAAAGACCCCGCTGACCGCGCTGGCGGTGCAGGCCCTGTTCGACCGCGCGGTGTCCCGCTTCGGCGACGACGCGCCGGCGGGTCTCGGCACGCTGCTGATCGGCGGGCGCGAGATCGGCGAACTGCTGGTGGACGACCCGCGCGTGCCGGTCGTCTCGGCCACCGGCTCCACCCGCATGGGCCGCGTCGTGGGCGAGCGCGTGGCGCGCCGCTTCGGCAAGTCGATCCTGGAACTGGGCGGCAACAACGCCTCCATCGTCACGCCGTCGGCCGACCTGGAACTGACGCTGCGCGCGGTGGCCTTCGGCGCCATGGGCACGGCCGGTCAGCGCTGCACCACCCTGCGCCGCCTGATCGTGCACGAAAGCGTCTATGACGCGCTGGTGCCCCGCCTGACGCAGGTCTACCAGCGCATCTCGGTCGGCAGCCCGATCGACAGCGACGCGCTGGTGGGCCCGCTGATCGACGGCGCGTCGTTCGAGGCCATGCAGGCCACCCTGCGCGACGCCACGGCCCATGGCGGCATCGTGCATGGCGGCGGCCGGGTCGACGTCAACGGCCCCGGCTCGTTCTACGCCCGCCCCGCCCTGGTGGAAATGCCCGCCCAGACCGGCCCGGTCCGTCAGGAAACCTTCGCCCCGATCCTGTATGTTCTCAAATACACCGATCTGGAAGACGCCATCGCGTTGCAGAACGACGTGCCCCAGGGCCTGTCCTCCTCCATCTTCGGCAACGATCTGCGCGAGATCGAGCAGTTCCTGTCCGGTTCGGGCTCCGATTGCGGCATCGCCAACGTCAACATGGGCCCCTCCGGCGCCGAAATCGGCGGCGCCTTCGGCGGCGAGAAGGAAACCGGCGGCGGCCGCGAATCCGGCTCCGACGCCTGGCGCGCCTATATGCGCCGCCAGACCAACGCCATCAATTACGGCCGCACCCTCCCGCTGGCCCAGGGCGTCACCTTCGACATCGGCTGACACGGCAGGTCGGGGCGAAATGCCCCGACCGCCGCCATAAGTGAAGACAGCAGGGGCGACCAAACGCCTCCCACCCCGCAGGCCGCGTTTGCAAACGCCTTCGAAGCCCAATGCGGGCAAAACGTGCATGCTAGGCCCGCTTGTGGTCGATCTGCTTGTCACCTGCCTGCAAATGACAGAACCGCCACGCGGCGAGCCCGTTCACCCACCAGATCCCGAAACGTCCATGACAAGAGACGTGCCCGGCGCCGAAGCCTGTCTCCTGTTATATCGTGCGATCGGCGACGACGTGCAGTGGGATCACCGCCTCCATATGTCTCATGGCGCACTGGTCCGGTTTCTCGATGCCGCCTCGACCCATGTTTACGTTCTCAGACGGAATGACGAAGCCGTTGGCCTGTGCGAATTCGAAGGCGTGGGCCCGCCCGATGTCGAACTCGTTCACTTTGGAATTGTCCCGGCCCTGCAAAGGCGCGGACTCGGCCGATATCTCCTGGACCGGGCACTGCGCGCGATATGGTCATATGGGCCTCGCCGCATATGGCTCCATACCGACACCAACGATCACCGCAATGCCCTGGCAACCTACATGCGCGCAGATTTCAGGATATACCAACGGCAGGTAGAGACCTTTCCGGATTAGATAATACGGAACACGCCCGGCAAATCCGTCGTCAGGCCGCCGCTACCGGGGCTTTTGAAACAGCCTCGATAGCGGAATAAAGCAGACCTGCTCTAGATAAGCGACTTCGCCCGCGCCACGGCCGCCGTGCAGATCTTGCCCTGGTCGGGCAGGCTCAGCTTCGTGATCGTCGAAACCGCACCGGCAACGACAAACTCTCCGCTCGACCCGACCGCATAATCCACATTGCCCGCCTGGCCCGGCGGCACGGCATTCGTCTTCGCGTTCAGCGACGTCTGAAGGGCATCCCCATCGGCATGCGAGACAAGGCTGGTCTCGATACAGTAATTCACGATACCGGCAAGATTGACCGGCGAGATCGCGGCAACCGCCGCAGGAACGACGGGCGCCTCGGCACTCATGATGGGCGCCTTCTCATCGGCACGCGCCGCGAGAGACATCATCGAGAACCCGGCCACGGCGGCAAATGCCGCGACGGCGCGCGGAGAAAAACGGACCATGCGAAGCTCCTTCATTCTCCGGGCAGGGTGCGGGAACCTCCCCCAGCGCGCAACGCATCATGACGGCAAACAGTTATACATGATTTTGGCAAAACGATCTTTCCCAAGTCATGCGCTATTTCACGACGTGCCATGCAGATTTCACGACCGCAAATCCGCCATGCCACCCGCCGCGTCCGACCGCCGGCATCACATGGATTCGCGCTCGCTCAGCCGCGCCATGGCCCGGATTTCGGCCAGCGTCGCGCGATCCTGCGTATCCGCGCCCGTGACCAGATAGGTCTCGGGCGGCAGCAGTTCCGAATAGAAGTTGCGCAACGTGCCGACGATCGGCGCCACACGCGGGTCGGCCACCCGGTAGAAGACATGTTTCGCCTCCCGCCGCGAGGCAATCAGGCCGGCCTCCCGCAACGTCGTCAATTGCTGCGAGAGCGTGGGCTGATGAATGTCGAGCATCGTCTCGATCTGCATCACCGACAGTTCCCCCTCCAGCAGCAGGCACAAGATCGCGAGCCGATACGGGTTGCCGAGCACGCGCATGAAGGCGCTGGCAGCCCCGATATCCCGACAGATGACTGATGCCTTCATGCCAACCCCACCCCGCGATCACGCCGCACCGCCCCGCTTGACGCTGCGTCACGGGGAACGTTATATAAAATTATATATTAACCACGATGCCATTGAGAGATGCCTCCGAGAATAGCCCCGGAGCTTTCTCGCTGTCGAGCAACGCAGCCATCGCGGAAACGAGGGGGAGGGGGCCAGTCCATGACCATGCGTATCGGAAACCATCCCAATAACCTGCATCTGTTCCTCGCCGCCCAGTGGCCCGGTTTTCTCGACGGTCTGGACGCCGCCTTCGTTCCCTATGCCGAGGGCCGGGCCAGCGCCGCCCTGCTGGCCACGGGCGAAATCGATATCTGCGGCACGGGATCGACCCCACCCATCCTGGCACAGGCCGAGGGCGCCGACATCGCCTACCTCGCCGCCTCGGCCCCCCGGCCGGCCAACGGGGCGCTCGTCGTCGGGGCCGATGCCGCGCCGATGCGGGCGGCAGACCTGCGCGGCAGGCGGATCGCGCTGCTCGACGGCTCGTTCCATACCTATCTCCTGGCCCGCGTCCTCGAAGATGCCGGCCTGGCCCTGTCCGACGTCGTCCGGGTGGAACTCTCGCCGGCCGCCTCCATGCGGGCGCTGAATCGCGGCGAGGTCGATGCCTGGATCGCAATGGCCCCGCATCTCGACCGCGCACTCGCCGACGGCACCATCCGCCTGCTGGCCCGATGCGGCGATTTCATCCCCAACCGCTCGGTCTTCTGGACCCTGCGCGGCCGCCTCCCCGACGCCGCGCTCGACCGGTTTGTCGAACGGCTGGCGCTGCTTGGGCAGCAGATCGCGGCCGACCCCGACCGCGCGGCAAGGCTGCTGGCCGAAACCGACGACCCCGACGATATCGGGGCATGGCGCCGCATCGTGTCCGCCCGCGACTGGCGCATGACGCCCGCCGACGCCCCCATCCTGGCCGAACAGCAGCAGGAGGCGGATATCCTGTACCGCCACGGCGCGCTCCCGGCCCCGGTCAGCGTCGCGGCCGCCGCACGCCGGCCCCATCGCCCCTGACGCGGGGCGCCCCAAAGTCGGAGAAGATCATGAACGTCCTCTGGTATATGTGCGCGCCCGACGGCGCCTATCCATGGCGGCCGGAGGGATCGCGCCAGGTCGATTACGGCTATTTCCGGCAACTGGCCCTGGCATACGACCATCTGGGCTATACCGGCGCGCTGTTCGCAACCGGCTCGCACGATGTCTGGGTTCTCGCCTCGGCCCTGCTGCCCCTGACCGAGCGCATGAAGTTCCTGGTCGCGATTCATCCCGGCCTGGTCCCGGTCACGCTGCTGGCCAAGATGGCCGCCACCCTCCAGGAATTTTCCAACGGCCGCCTGATGCTGAACATCGTGTCCGGCGACGCCCGGATGCTCGGCGCCTACGGCATGGATCTCGCCCACGACGCGCGCTACGACATGGCCGACGAATATCTGGCCGTCTGGCACCGGCTGATGCGCGGCGAAACGGTGACCCATTCCGGCCCCTACGTGAAGGTGACCGACGCGCGGGTCGCCATGCCCGTCGGCACCTCCATCGCGCCGCCGCCGCTCTGGTTCGGCGGCTCGTCCGATGCCGCGATCGCGGTCGCCGCCCGCCATGTCGATACCTACCTGTCATGGGGCGAAACCCCCGAGCAGATGGGCGCCAAGATCGCACAGGTGCGCCAGGCGGCCGAACGCGCGGGCCGAACACTCTCTTTCGGCATCAGGCTCTATGTCATCGTCCGCCGCACGGACGCGGAAGCGTGGGAGGCCGCGTCGTTCCTCTACGACCAGATGGATGAGGACTCGATCCGCGCGAACCAGGCCCTGCTCAGGAATACCGATTCCGTCGGCCAGCAGCGCATGTCCGCCTTGCACGGCGGCATCAAGCCGCCATCGCCGCGCGCGCTGGAGGTCGCACCCAACCTGTGGTCCGGCATCGGCCTGGTCCGCCCGGGTCCGGGAACGGCCATCGTCGGCTCGCCCGATACCGTGATCCGCACCATGGAAGCCTATCGCGCGGTCGGGGTGGATACCTTTATCCTCTCCGGCATGCCATTGCTGGAAGAAGCCTATCGTTTCGGCGAAATGGTCCTGCCCCGGCTGCCCGTCGAACGCGCGGAACGGTCGGCGAAACGCTTCACCTGGTCGACCCTGTTCGACCGCGCATCCGATCAGACGCCCGGAGCATCCCGATGATCCTCGACGAACGCACCTACGCCATCCATCCCGCCCATGTGAAAGATTATCTCGACCTGTACGTGGCCGAGGGCATGGAATTGCAGGTCAGCCATCTCGGCCACCTCGTCGGCTGGTTCACGACCGATATCGGAACCGTCAACGAAGTCGTGCATATCTGGCGCTATGAAGACCTGGCCGATCGCGAGCGGCGGCGGCAGGCCATGGAGCAGGACCCCCGCTGGCAGGCCTTCCGCGCCAGGGCGGCCGGCTACGTGCAGACGATGCGCAGCCGAATCCTCCGCCCCACGGCCTTCTCGCCCATGCGCTAGGCCGGCGCCTTCCCCGACCCATGATCCCCAAAGGCGCGAGGCGGCACATGCACGGCATGAACAGACGAACGGCCCTGTTCTCGGCCGCCATGCTGCTTCTGGGGCGCGGCGCAGGCCGCGCGGCCGACGCGCCCGCTGCGGTGCGGATCGGCTGGCTGAAAGGGGCCAGCGACCTGACCCTGAGCAAGGCGCGCGGCACGATCGAGCGCGCGCTGGCGGCCCAGGGCGTCGCCACGCAATGGGCCGGCCCGTTCGCCGCCGCGGCCCCGGCCGTGCAGGCCCTGGCCGCCGATGCGATCGACATCACCGTCGGCGGCTCGACCTCCAGCGTGGCGGCCCTGGCCGCCGGCGCGCCGATCGCCCTCTTCGCGTATCAGAAGATGGCGGCGGGGGCCGAGGCAATCGTCGTCAAGGCAGACGCGCCCATCACGACCATCGCGCAGCTGGCCGGCCGCAAGGTGGCCGTCAACAAGGGCGGAACGGGCGAATACCTGCTGCTCCGGGCGCTGGAAACCGCCGGGCTCGACCCCGCGCGCGTCAAGCGGGTCTATCTTCCCCCCAATACGGCCGCCGGCGCGTTCGATGCCGGCTATGTCGATGCGTGGGCGACGTGGGACCCATACCTGACCCTGGCCCTGCGCGACGGCCACGCCCGCATCCTGGCCGATGGCGGCGCCATCCGGTCCGACAACGCCATCACGACCATCGCCAGCCGCAATTTCGTCGCCCACAGGCCCGCCCTCCTGCGCATCGTCCTTGCGGCGCTCGAAGAGGATAATCGCTGGGCCGTGGCCCACCCCGACCAGGCGGGCGCCATCTGGGCCGCCATCATGGGCCTCCCTCCCGACACCGCACCGGCACTGGGCAGGAACAACGCCGTCCCCACCCATGCGCCCACGGCCGCCGATGTCGCGCAGATCGCCCGCATCGCCGATTGCTACGTGGCGAATCACATCATCGCCCAGCGCCCCGATCTCGCATCCGCAATCGTGGAATTCCCAGCCGCACGCTGAAGTCCGCCGCAGACGGCACGCAACCGGGCCCGGTCCGCCGAAATCCGGCGCCCGGCCGCCTTCACGCGCCCGAATAGTATATAAAAATATATATTGACCACGCCGAAAAGGCATCCTACCAATGCGTGTGATATAAATTACACAAAAATAAAAGTGAATACAGCACGCATCGCCGTCCGGCCCCCGTCAGCCCCGTCGCCAAGGAATACAAGATGAGGTCGCCTCTGTTTTCATCTGCCTCCACGCTTGCGTTCACGCTCGGGGCGATCTGTGCGGGCCTCCCCTCCGACCGCGCGGCGGCGGCCCCAACCGACCGGCCGGCGCACAAGGCCCGTCCGGCGCCCGCCCGCCCCGCCCACAAGCCCGCGCCACCGCCGGCCACACCCCCGGCCGAGGAAAGTGTCGCCGTGGTCGCGCAGCGTCGCAGCCAGCCGATGCAGGACGTGCCGATCACCCTCTCGGTCGTCACGGCGGACCAGATGCTCAGGGACGCGCAGTTCAACCGCACCAGCGACGTGGTCAAGTTCGTGCCGAACGCACAGGCCCAACCCACCGAAGGGCCGGAGCGCCCCCGCTGGTTCATCCGCGGCATCGGCACCAACAGCACGGTCGCCAACAGCGTCAACCCGGTCGGCATCTATTACGACGACGTGTATATCGCCAACGTCTATAACCAGGGCTTCCCGCTTTTCGATCTCGCACAGGCCGAAATCCTGCGCGGCCCACAGGGCACCCTGTGGGGCAAGAACGCCAATGGCGGGGCCATCGACTATATCTCCCGCGCGCCCGAATTCAGCCGCAGCGGGTTCGTGAAATTTGGTTACGGAAGCTTCAACCATTCGCAGGAGCAAGCTGCCGTCGGCGGCACCCTGATCCCCGGCAAGGTCGCCGGCCGGTTCTCGTTCTATGCCGACAATACCGATGGCTGGCAGAAGAATCTCTACGACGGCACCCGCCCCGGCGGCGGCCTGGACACCGCCGCGCGCGGCCAGTTGCTGATCACGCCCGACGACGACCTCAAGATCCTGCTGAACGCCCATTTCCGCCGCTACGAAGGCACCGTCCTGCCGCAACCCTATGTCGCCGATTCCACGACCATGGGCGGCGGGTTCGGCAACCCGGCCACGGTCTACATGCCGGGCTACAACACGCCCCAGTCGGTTCCCCACCTGAAATACGATCAGGTCTACACCATTCCCGCCCCCGAGGCCCTGCGCGAATATGGCGGCCTGTCGCGCATAACCCTGACGAAACCCGGCTATACGCTGACCTCGATCACGGCGGCCGAAACCAACGACCGCACGCAGGGCCAAAGCTACCCCGACCTCGCACCGCCCCCGGGGCAGGTGCCCTATATCCGTTCCCTCAACACCGGAAATTACTGGCAGGCTACCGAGGAACTGCATATCGCCTCCCCCAAGGAACGGCGCTTTCTCTGGATGGCCGGCCTCTACGGGTTTCTCGAACATCTGAACAGCCTCAACGCCACGGCCTATTACGCCTACCCCGTCAACGCGGCGGGCGTGCAGCAGCCTCTGTCGGTTCCCCCCTACAGCAATTACCATTACGACCAGAACTGGAAAAGCGGCTCGGCCTTCGCCAACAGTTCCTACCAGATCACGAAAAAGCTCAAGGCCAGCGCCGGCGTCCGCTGGTCGATCGAACATATCGACATCCAGGAACGCTATTACGCCGCATCCCCCGCCAGCGGCCCGGCCACGGGAACCGACCTGCGGCAGATCCCCGGCAACGCACCGCTGACCTATGCGCCACGTGATCACAATACTTTCCGCAACTGGACAGCCGATTTCACGCTCGACTACGCCTTCACCCGCGACGCGATGGCCTATTTCCGCTTCGCATCGGGCAAGATGCCGGGAAATTACGGCTTCAGCGGATACACGCGCGTCCCCGGCCAGACCATTTCAGCCGTGCAGATCTTCCAGCTCAACCCCGAGGCGATCAATTCCTACGAACTGGGCGTCAAGAGCCAGTGGTTCGGCCACAAGCTGACGGCCAACGCCGATATCTTCCGCTACGATTACACCAACGCCCTCGTCAACGTGCCGACATCGATCGGCTCGGGCATTACGGCAGTCATCTACAAGAATGCCGGGGCCGCCCTCATCCAGGGCGCGGAGGTCCAGCTCGACGCCGCACCCGTCGCCGGGCTGCATGTGGGCAGCAATATCGGCATCCTGCACGCGCGCTACACGTCGCAGGAATCCCCCTCCGACGGCATATTGGGCGCCCGCATCCCGCGCTCGCCGCATATCAGCCTGACCGGCTACATCAACTACAATATTCCCCTGCCGCGCGGCAGCGTCACCCTCGGCGGCGATTTCCAGCTTTATACGAAACAGTATTTCTTCACCTCGGTCGCAACCCAGACGCAGGACGACCTGTTGCAGCAGCGCGCATACAGCCTCGTCAACGCGCATGTGACATGGTTCCCGCTGAAGACCCGGCGCCTGTCCTTCGACGCCTCGGTGCTCAACGTGGCCAATACCGGCTATCGAACGCTGTCGATCACGCCCTTCAACGGCGTCACCGCCTTCACCTACGGCCAGCCCCGCAGCTTCTTCCTCCAGGGCGCCTACCAGTTCTAGCGCGCCAGTGCCGCCACCGCCTGCCGCGTCGCCTCGGTCAGCGGCGCCGGCAGCGCCCCCAGCGAAAACCACCCCCAGTCCGCCAGCGCATCCGGCTCGCGGATCGCCGGGATGCCGTCGCGGATGGCGGCCAGAAAGACCGGGGCAACCCAATGGCTGGCACGCGCCCGGTCGATCTGGTCGACGACGCACAGCAGCCGGGTCAGGCCGATGACGATGCCCAGCTCCTCCCCGATCTCGCGGATCACGGCATCGGCAACCGTCTCGTAGGGGTCCAGCTTGCCGCCCGGCAGCCCCCAATGGCCGGCCTCCGGCTCGCGCCGGCGCAGGACCAGCAGCAGCCTGCCGTCGTCCAGGATGGCGGCGCCGCAGCCCACGCGGGGGGAGGGGAGAATGCTGTCAGTCATGGCCGCCACCATAACCAGAAGAGGGACAAAAATGGAAACGATCCGTTTCCGGCATTTTTGTTATTGTATTGCGGCGCGTCCGCTATGTGTGGATGGAGCCGAACGACAGGGCACCGCCCGCCCAACCGTCCGGCATGAATTGTTCCAGATTGCGGAGTTCGTCTTCATGAAGCGCAGCGCCTGTTCGCTTTTCACGGCCCTGGCCCTTGCCGGCCTTCCCCTCGCCGCAGGGGCGGCAACCGCCCCGGCCGAGGTACAGTCGGGCCATTACGCGGTCGAACCCGGCCATACCCAGGTCGGCTTCTCGGTCCTGCATTTCGGCTTCACCAATTATGCGGGCCTGTTCTCCACCGTGTCGGGCACGCTGGACCTGAACGTGAAGAACCCGGCCGCCTCCAGCCTGTCGGTCACCATCCCCATCGCCTCGGTGCAGACCACCAGCGACGTGCTGAACGGCGAACTGAAGGGCGCCGAATGGTTCGACGCCGACAAATTCCCCAACGCCACCTTCGTCTCGACCGGCGTGAAGCTGACGGGCAAGAGCGACGCCATCGTGGCCGGCAACCTGACGATCCACGGCGTGACGAAGCCCGAGACGCTGAAGGTCCATTTCATCGGCGCCGGCGTGAACCCGCTGGACAAGAAATACACGACGGGCTTCGAGGCCACGGGCACCGTCAGGCGCAGCGATTTCGGCGTCAGCAAATACGTGCCCTATGTCAGCGACGAGGTCACCCTGCGCATCGCCGGCGCCTTCGAAAAGCAGGACTGACCCTCGGCCCCCATGCACCGCGCGGCATGAAAACCTGCCACGGTACGTTTCGATTGTGGTATGATGGCGATGCACGGGTATCGCCATCTCCCGCTCTCCCCCCTAGGATGGCGATCCGTTCAGGACAGAGGGATACCGGACATGCGACGTGGTGACGAAGATGGCATTATGTCGGAAGCCAGCCTGCTCCTGGCCGAAATCCAGTCGGATGTGGAACAGATCAACCGGCGCGCCCAATCCACCCCGCAGACACCCGACATCCTGCGCCAGGGCATCGCCGCCCTGGCCGACAAGATCGACGCACTGTGCGACCTGAGCCGCCGCTAGGCGCCCAGGTCCCGCCCGCCTACCGCCTCCCGCACTGCGCGTCGACCAGCAGGCGCGCGCATTCCCCCACCCGCGCCGCCGGGCCCGGCGGCGGATAGGCCTGCCCCACGACAAAGGCCCCCTCCATCAGCAGGACCAGCCCGTCCGCCAGCGCGTCCGCGTCGGCCGCCCCCATCTGCCGGGCGCGCTCCACCAGCCAGTCCCGCACCTCGTGCTTCAGGCGCGCGGCCTCCTGCCGCACCGGGTGCGCCCGGTCGGGATAGTCCAGAATGGCATTGGTCAGCGCGCAGCCCCGATAATCGGCGGCAGCGGAACGCGCGGCCAGCGCGTCGAAATAGGCCAGCACCTGCGCGCGCGCATCGTCGGGATGCGCCGCCCGCGCAGCGGCGACCCGCTCCCAGAAAGAGCACTGGTAATCGGCCAGGAATGCCGCGGCCAACCCGTCCTTCGAGCGAAAGGCCCGATAGAGCGACGGCTTGGTCACGCCCGCCGTCTGCACGATCTCCTCCACCCCCACGGCCCGGATCCCCTGCCGATAGAACAGGTCGCGCGCCGATTGCCGGATACGCTCCGCCGCGCTCGGGCGTCGGGCAGGGGACGGAGAAGAGGACATGAGCAGAACCCGCTTGACGATGTTACCGATCGGTACGTAACCTGACGCACCTGCCACCAGCAACGCAACCAACCGGTCAGTCATATGCGCACGATCTCACCCCCCGGCAAGGTTTCCCGGCCCGCGCGCGCCTTCGTGGTGGTGGTCGGGCTCACCTTCGTCTCCCTGCTGGTGTCCGCCGGCGTGCGCGCCACGCCGGGCGTGCTCATGATGCCGCTCCAGATGGAACTGGGCTGGAACCGCGTCGCGATCTCGGCCACGGCGGCGTTCGGCATCTTCCTCTACGGTTTCGTCGGCCCGTTCTCGGCGGCGCTGATGCAGGCGGTGGGCATCCGCCGCACCCTGTCCGGCGCATTGCTGCTGATCGGCGGCGCCAGCGTCCTGTCCCTGTTCATGACCCGGCCGTGGCAGTTCTTCCTCACCTGGGGCGTGCTCACCGGTTTGGGCACCGGGGCGGTGGCGATGGTGCTGGGGGCGACGGTGGTCAATCGCTGGTTCGTCACCCGGCGCGGCACCATCATGGGGCTGCTGGCGGCCAGCACGGCGACAGGCTCGCTGTTCTTCCTGCCCGCGCTGGCGGCCCTGGCGCACGATCACGGCTGGCGCGCGCCGGTCGTGGCCGTCAGCATCGCCTGCCTGGTGCTGGCCCCGCTGGTCGCATTGTTCATGCCCGAACACCCCGAACGGCTGGGCCTTCTGCCGCACGGGGCACCGCCCGACTACGTGCCCCCGCCGCCGCCCGACCGCCACCCGCTGCACATGGCGGTGGGCGCATTGCGCGACGCGGTGCCCAGACGCGATTTCTGGTTCCTGTTCCTCACCTTTTTCGTCTGCGGCTTCACCACCAACGGCCTGATCGGCACCCATTTCATCGCCATCTGCGCCGATCACGGAATCGGCGAGGTCCCGGCGGCGGGCTACCTGGCCATGATGGGCCTGTGCGACCTGCTGGGCACCACCCTCTCCGGCTGGCTGACCGACCGGATGGACGCACGCTGGCTGCTCTTCTCCTATTACGGCCTGCGCGGCCTGTCGCTGGTCGTCCTGCCGTTCTGCGATTTCTCGCCGGCCAGCCTGACGATATTCGGAATCTTCTACGGGCTGGACTGGATCGCCACCGTACCGCCGACCCTGCGCCTGGCCACCGCGGCCTTCGGCGAGCGCGCGGCACCCGTGGTCTTCGGCTGGGTGGTGTTCGGCCACCAGATCGGCGCCGCCTGCGCCGCGTCGCTGGCCGGGCTGCTGCGGCAGGCCCAGGGCAGCTATCGCGACATGCTGGTGCTGGCCGGCTGCGCGGGCGTGCTGGCGGCGCTGATGGCACTGGGCATCGGCCGCGCGCCCGCGTCCGCCGCCCTCCCGGCACAGGCCCGCTCGTAACCGCCCCCCATCATTTGATAACGAACGGGTTTCCAAAGGGCGGAGTTGGCCAAGGTTCCGTCGGCCGGAACGGCCGATGGAATGCCAACGGAGGGGACTGCCCCTTGGCGGGTTTCAGGGCAGAGCCCTGAGAAACACCTCATTGCGGCAGGTCGTACCGCGCCGCGACCTGGTACAGATTGGCGTCGTTCACATCCCGGACCGCCCGCATCACGGCATCGCGCCGGCAGTCCGACCGCTCGATCGCCCGGCGAATTTCCAGCCCCACGGCCGGACTGTCGCCGCAGACCGTCAGCGCCGCTTGGTCGATCCGGCTCATCAGGTACCGGGCGTTCGTGCCATATGCCAGTTCGGCCCGATGATAGGGCACGGCAATCCGCTCCACCTCGGCCCCGCCTTCGACCGTGATATCCTCGGGCGTGGCAACGCCCTGCGCCCATGCGGGATGCGGCGCCACCGCCGGCGCCAGCCCGGCCAGGATCAGCAGCCCGATCCCCAGCAGCCCGGCGCGGCGGCGGGGCACGGGGCGCAAATCCGGCTGCCCGACAAACGCTTTCGCCGGAACGGCTTCGACAGGCGCCGCACACATCATCCGTACGGGATTGGTCATGACACACGCGCTCCAAGATAGACCTGGAAGAAATTCGGTGCCGCCACCCCCCGGAAATACGCCCGGCCGGGCGGCTGGACGCCCTATTCTGTAGGCGCGCACGGGCGCCGGAACCAGATCGCATTCGGCGTGGCCATGCCGCCCGTCACGCAGCGGGCGCATGCCCCCGCGCGCCGGGCGGGGCCCGGCGCGCCGGCGCACTCAGCCGTGGCGGCCGCCCTGATACACACGCCCGAACCGGTTTTCCAGGAACGCCCCCAGCGCGATATCCTCCTGCCGGATCACCCCCTGCGCGGGCAGGTGCCCGTCCTTCAGCAGGTCCAGCACCGCGCAGATCGCCCCGGCGGTGGTGATCTGGATCGCGGTGCGCGGCCGCCCGTTCACCACCTCGCCATAGATGCGGCGGACAAAGCTCTCCTGCGTCAGCCGCCCGTCGCGCCAGCCGGAAACGGTGACGAAGACCAGCACGATATCCTGCTGCGTGACCGGCAGCGCATATTCCAGAATATCCTTGAACAGATCGCGCCGTTCCGCCAGCCGCAGGTCGCGCAGCAGCATCTTCATCGCCTGCGCGTGGCCGGGATAACGGATGGTGCGATAATTCAGCTCCCGCACCGCCCCGGCATAGGTCTCGCAGAGCGAGCCGAGGCCGCCCGACGTGTTGAACGCCTCATAGGTCACGCCGTCGACGCCCAGCGTCTCCAGCCCTTCCAGCGCCGGCACCATGTGCCGCTCGCCGCCCACGATGGCCTCGCAGGGCTCGATATATTCGTTGATGACGCCGTCGGTGCTCCAGGTCAGGTTGTAGCCCAGCGCGTTGGAGGGAAATTCCGGCAGCGCGCCGACGCGCAGATGAATCGTGTCCAGCCGCTCGAACCGCTGCGCGATGTCGTGCGCGACGATGGAAACGAAACCCGGCGCCAGCCCGCATTGCGGGATAAAGGCCGATTGCGCCCCGGCCGCCAGCGCACGCACGGCACGGGTGCTGGCCACGTCTTCCGTCAGGTCCAGATAATGGATCCCGGCGGCAGCGGCGGCGGTGGCGATGACGGTGGTCAGATGATACGGCGCGGCCGAGAGCACGGCATAATGCCCCTCCATCAGCGGCCCCAGCGCCCCCTCGCGGGCGATATCCACCCGCACCCGGCGCACCTGCGGCCCCACATCGGCGCGATCCAGCCCCGGCTGGTCCCGGTCGATCAGCGTCACGGCATAATCGCCGGTCGCATCCAGGAAATCCGCAATCGTCGAACCGATCTTGCCGGCACCAACCACGAGTATCTTCTTCATGCCCATCATTCCCGAACCGTATTGCGATACGGAAATGGAACGAAGGATCGCCGCCGGACACAATGGGCGGACTGCCGCGCGATCGGCGCTTTCCTTCGGCAGAATGTCGGATATGATCGGCATTATGCAACCTGACGAAACCGACAGGGCCCTGCTCGCCCTGCTGGAGGGCAATGCGCGCCTCTCCACCGTCGCCCTGGCCCGACGCGTCGGCCTGTCGCGCACGACGGTGCAAAGCCGGATCGAGCGGATGGAACGCGCGGGCCTGATCGCGGGCTACACCACCATCACCCCGGCGCACGAAGCCGATGCGGTGCGCGCCCATGTCATGATCACGGTCACCCCCCGCCACGCGGCGTCGGTCGAGGCCGCCTTGCGCCCGATCCGCGAAATCCGCGAACTGCACGCCGTCAGCGGCATGGTGGACATGATCGCCATCGTCGGCGCGGGCTCGACCGAAACCATCAACCGCGTCATCGACCGGATCGGCATGCTGGACGGGGTGGAACGCACCACCTCCGCCATCATCCTCTCCACCCGCTTCCGCCGCCGCCCACCCGCACCGCCCGCCTGACGCGCCGCCGCGCAGGCCCGGTCACGCCCTGCGAGAGCCCATGCGGCTCAACCCGTACCACGCCGCCGCCTGCACGCCATAGGCCAGGGCCATCAGATAGCCCGCCATCATCGCATCCCCGGTCCGCCCGATCAGCCACGTCACGACCGAGGGCGTAAACCCGCCGAACAGCGAAACGGTGGTGGCATAGACAAAGCCGAACAGCAGCACCCGGCTGGCCGAGGGCAGCGATTCCAGCATGGCCTGCCACAACGGCACCAGCGTCAGGCTGGACAGCGCGAACAGGCCGCAATTCAGCAGCAGCTGGCTGGCCAGCCCGGGCCGTTCGATGGCGTAATGGTACAGCGGCACGCTCAGCACCCCCGTCAGCGCCATCAGCACCCCGATCAGCCCCCGCAGATGGTGCGACCGCAGCGCCACCCACCAGCCCAGCGGCACCATGGCCAGCCCCGCCAGCATCCCCGCCACATTGGCCAGCATCCCCACCCGCGGCGACAGATGCAGGACCGAGACCGCGTAGCTGACGCCGAAATGGCGCAGATAGGTCGAAACCGTGCCCCCGGCGACGGTCAGCGCAATCAGCGCCACCACCAGCCCGGGCGGCCGGGCACCGCGCACCTGCGGCCTGCCGTGCGGCAGGGCGGCGGCCACCCAGCGCAGGGCAAACCCGGCGGGGACGATCACAAGCCCCAGCGCGAAGGGAATGCGCCAGCCCCAGTCGTAAAGCTGGTCGTGCGTCAGCACCACCGACAGCACCAGCCCCACGGTGACGGCGGCGAGCGAGCCGAGCAACTGCGTCAGATATTGCAGCGAGCCATAAAGCCCGCCCTGTCCCGGCGGCGCGGCATCGAACAGCAGCGCCGTCACGGGCCCGATCTCGCCGCCTTCCGAAAATCCCTGCACGATCCGCGCCAGCAGCACCAGCAGCGGCGCCCACGCCCCGATCGCCCGCGCCGGCGGCGTGGCGGCCAGCAGCGCCAGCCCCAGCGCCATCAGCAGGAAGGACAGCATCATCGCCCGCCGCCGCCCCCGCCGCGCGGCATAGCGCCCGATGGCAATCGCCCCCACGGGCCGGGCGACGAACCCGGCCGCGAACACCAGCATGGTCCGCAACAGCCCGTTCAGCCCGCCGCTGCTGTCGGGAAAGAAGGCCTCCCCGATCATGGGGGCGAAATAGGCATAGGCAAGGAAACTGTAGAATTCGAGGAAATTGCCGATACACGCCCCGGCCACCAGCATGATCCGCCCCGGACCGGCACTCCCCACTCCCAATGCCCCGCTCCCGTCGTCAACATTCTGAAACTGCCGCGAACTATGGCCGCAACCCGCCCCGCAACGCAAACGGCGCCACCCCGCTCCCCCCGAACTCCCGGCCCCGGCAAGCGTTGAAGAAGCCAGGCCCTGCCGCCGTAACGCCCGGCCCCACCGCCACCCCGGGGCCCGATCACGGAGGAGACGAGATTTGAAACTTCCCGCCCGCGCCCTGTCGGCCCGCGCCCTGTCCACCCTGTCCGCCCTCGCCCTGCTGTCCCTGGGCGCCGCCCACGCCGCAACGCGCGAGGAACAGAGCGCGGCCTGCCGGGGCGACGCGATCAAGCTGTGCACCTTCGCTATCCCCAACGAGGACAAGGTCACGGCCTGCATGAAGAAGAAGATCGACCAGCTCTCCCCCCGCTGCCGCGCCATGTTCCACCCATCGCGATCGGGCAGGAAGAAACCCCGCGGCTGACCGCCCGCAACGGCACGCCGCCACACCCGCCCGCACGCCCTTCGCACGACATGCTCACCGCGCATGCGGACATTCCCAATGCGGGCCTGCCCATTTTCATGCGGAACTGATAGGCCGGTTAAACGGTTCACCGACCTGGTCATGCCTTGCGGGAGAGAGTGAATGCCGGCCAGCACCGTCGCCGACCTGATCGCCGATACCCTCGTCGAAGCCGGCGTCAGCCGCATCTTCGGCATCGTGGGCGACAGCCTCAACGGATTGACCGAGGCCCTGCGCCTGCGCCCGGCCATCGAATGGGTGCATGTGCGCCACGAGGAAGTCGCGGCCTTCGCGGCATCGGGCGAGGCCCAGATCACCAACGGCCTGGCCGTCTGCGCGGGCTCCTGCGGCCCGGGCAATCTCCACCTCATCAACGGCCTGTTCGACGCCCATCGCAGCCGCACCCCGGTGCTGGCCATCGCGGCGCAGATCCCCTCCGCCGAAATCGGCGGCGGCTATTTCCAGGAAACCCATCCGCAGAACCTGTTCCGCGAATGCAGCCATTATTGCGAACTGGTCTCCGACCCCTCCCAACTGCCCTACGTGCTGGAAAACGCGATCCGCGCGGCCGTCGGGCAGCGCGGCGTCGCGGTCGTGGTCATCCCGGGCGACGTCGCGCTGCGCCCGGCACCCCCGCGCGCCCACGCCGCGCGCCGGGGCCTGCTGCCGCCGCAGCCCCGCGTGCTGCCGGCGGAAGCCGAGATCGACGCCCTGGCCGACATGCTCAACGGTGCCGCGCGCATCACCCTGTTCTGCGGGCGCGGCTGTGCCGGCGCCCACGCGCCGCTCATGCAACTGGCCGAAGCCCTCAAAAGCCCGACCGTGCACGCGCTGGGCGGCAAGGAATGGGTGGAATACGACAATCCCTACGATGTCGGCATGACGGGCTTCATCGGCTTCTCTTCCGGCTACGCCGCCATGCAGGCCTGCGACCTGCTGCTGATGCTCGGCACCGATTTCCCCTACAAGCAGTTCCTGCCGACCGACGCCCGCATCGCCCAGGTCGACATCCGGCCGGAAAATCTGGGTCGCCGCTGCAAGCTCGATTTGGGGCTGGTCGGCGATGTCGGCGCCACCCTCGCCGCATTGCTGCCGAAACTGACGGTCAAGACCGACCGCACGCATCTCGACACCAGCCTCGCCCAGTATGCCAAGGCCCGCGAGGGGCTGGACGACCTGGCAACCGGCACGCCGGGCCGCAAGCCGATCCACCCCCAATATCTCGCCCGCCTGGTCAGCGAGGCCGCGTCCGACGACGCGGTCTTCACCGCCGATGTCGGCACCCCCACCATCTGGGCCGCCCGCTACCTCAAGATGAACGGCCGCCGCCGCCTGGTCGGGTCGTGGGTCCACGGCTCCATGGCCAACGCCATGGCGCACGCGATCGGCATCCAGGCCGCGCAGCCGGGGCGGCAGGTGGTGTCGTTCTCGGGCGATGGCGGGTTCACCATGCTGATGGGCGACCTGATCACGCTGACGCAGCAGAAACTGCCGGTCAAGATCGTCATCTTCAACAACGGCGTGCTGGGCTTCGTGGCGCTGGAAATGAAGGCGGCCGGCTTCGTCGATGTCGGCGTGGACCTCCAGAATCCCGATTTCGCGGCCATGGCGCGGGCCATGGGCATCCACGCCCTGCGGGTGGAAGACCCGGGCGACCTGCCGGGCGCGGTGGCCGAAATCATGGCCCATGACGGCCCGGCCCTGCTGGATGTCGTAACCGCGACGCAGGAACTCTCCTTGCCACCGACGATCAAGGCCGAACAGGTCAAGGGCTTCAGCCTCTACATCCTCCGCGCCATCATGAACGGCCGGGGGGACGAGATCCTCGATCTCGCAAAGACCAATCTCCTGAAACGCTGAACGGGCGGGCGGGGTCCGTCACGGGGCCCCGCTCATCCGGCCACCCTTCCCGACCGTCATGCGCTACGGCCCGTCGGGCCGGTCCTGCGGCGCGACCGGCGGCGGCGTCTTCGCCGGCACCGGCGCGGGGGCCGATGCCCGCCCGCTCACGCCCGGAATCGCCTTGTTGCTCGGGTCCTTCAACGGGCAGGGCCCCGTCCGGCTCCGCTCCTTCATGGCCATGCACGTCCGCTCATGCGCATGGGACGAGGAGGGGGAGGAAGGGACGGTAGCAGGAAGGGAAGAAGGCGCGGAAGAGGTCGCCGGAGCCGGCGCGGACGGGCTCTCCTGCGCCCACCCGGCCGCAATCGCGGCGACCGACAGTCCCATGGCAAACAGGACAGGGTTCACGAAACGGGTCATGGAATCCTCCATCGCGCCAGATGCCGCGGCATCGCGGGCCTCAGGGACAGGAACGGCCGATACGCCCGATCTTTCCCCGGACACCGAAATTAAAAAAAATAATGAAGAAAGTGGAAAGAATGGAAAGATTCCCCGCATTCCCAACCCCTTGCCCTCCAAATGCGCGCAGCGAGGCCGACAGGGCACCCATCCATGATCCGCGCGATATCAGCGACATGGGTAATTTCCAATAAATTCGAAAATGTCCTTTTGAAAAAAAGAAAATTTTGAAACGGACAGGGCAGGGGTGTATGGGACTCCCCATGGGCCGCGTCGTCCGGGATGGTGCAGCGTGATGCACGGCTCGACCTTGGACAACAGGAGCATGTCATGATCCTCTTCGACAAATTCAATTCCTCTCTCGTCCGCGCCGCCGACCGCAGCAGCGGCGGGGCCAGCCACAATCCGGGCAATTTCGCCCAGGACCATGAAAGGGCAGCCGAGGCCGGCCGCAAGGGCGGCCAGCACAGCCACACCGCCGCCAGCCACACCACCGGCGGCGCCGAACACAAATCGGGCAATTTCGCCGACGATCCCGCCAAGGCGGCCGAGGCCGGCCGCAAGGGCGGCGAACACAGCCACGGCGGCCACAGCACCAGCGGCCAGACCCCCGGCAGCCACACGACCGGCAGCACCGAACACAAATCGGGCAATTTCGCCGACGACCCCGCAAAGGCGTCGGAAGCCGGCCGCAAGGGCGGCCAGGCCTCACATTCCCACAAGGGCATGTAAGGCCGCTTCATGGCGGCCGGGGCCCCCGCTCCGGCCGCCATGCGCGATCGGGGGGCCGCCACGGCGGCCCCCGGGCACGAAACCCGGCAGGCGCACGGCGTCGGCCGGGTTTCGGCGCGTACCCCGCACGCGGCCGAAAACTCCCTTTCCGGACGATTCTCACAAACTGGTGTAAAGATTTTTTGAAAACCGGCCGGCGGCTGGGGCTTTTCCGATTGCACGGGGCGCCGTGCTCATCCGCCCCCGTCCCGGGCGGCCGGGCACGGCGTTCGGCACCTGCCGAC
Organism: Gluconacetobacter takamatsuzukensis; assembly: GCF_014174275.1. Taxonomy (GTDB): domain Bacteria; phylum Pseudomonadota; class Alphaproteobacteria; order Acetobacterales; family Acetobacteraceae; genus Gluconacetobacter; species Gluconacetobacter takamatsuzukensis. The sequence continues at coordinate 204,133 of NZ_JABEQK010000007.1, forward strand.
GTCGGAAAACCGATTATCCAGTCGAAGGAAATCGTCATGTCCATGACAAATCGCGCTTTCCGGACCATGGCCGGTGCGGCGATCCTCATCGCGCTGGCGGGCGGCGGCCCGGCGCAGGCCCAATCGGCGGCCGAGCGCTCGGGCGTCAATTCGCTGCTGGGGGTCAGCCCCTCGACCGACGATTTCGTGCGCACGGCGGCCCTCAGCGACATGTTCGAAATCCAGTCCGCCAGGCTGGCGCTGTCCAACAGCACCGATGCCGCGGTGCGCACCTTCGCGCAACGCATGCTCAAGGACCATCAGGCCACGACCGCCCAGCTCAAGGCCGCAATCGCCGGCCGCAGCGGCATCGCGGCCCCGCCGACCGAGCTGGACCAGTCGCACGAAACCAAGCTGGACCAGTTGCGCACCCTCAAGGGGCTGGGCTTCGACCGCACCTACCGCACCCAGCAGATCGCGGCGCACGAAGACGCGGTATCCCTCTTCACCCGATATGGCGAGGGCAAGGAAGACCAGGCCCTGCGCGACTTCGCCACCCACGCGCTGCCCACCCTCAACGACCATCTGCGCATGGCGCGCGCCCTGCCGATCACGCACGACTGATCGCGGGTTTTTCGAACAGGCCCTTGCGGGCACGGGAGACGACGACATGGCGGAACTGAGCGGACGAACCATCGCGATCCTGGCGACCGACGGGGTCGAGGAAGTGGAACTCGTCAAACCCGGCGAGGCCCTGCGCGAGGCCGGCGCCTTCACGGTCCTGGTCTCGCCCGGGCGGGCGGAAATCCAGGCCATGCAGGCCGACGTCCACCCGGCCCGCACCTACCCGGTCGAACGGCCGGTGATGGACGCCAGGGCCGAGGCATTCGACGGGCTCGTGCTCCCCGGCGGCACGACCAACCCCGACCAGCTGCGCATCGACCCCGCCTCGGTGGCGTTCGTGCGGCATTTCGTCGAGGCCGGCAAACCGATCGCGGCCATCTGCCACGGCGCCTGGACGCTGATCGAGGCCGGCGGCGTCGCCGGACACCGCATGACCTCCTGGCCCTCCCTGCGCACCGACCTCACAAACGCCGGCGCGCACTGGGTGGATGAGGAGGTCGTGACCGACGGCCCCCTGGTCACTTCCCGCAGGCCGGACGACCTGCCCGCTTTCTGCACCGCCATCGTCCACCTGTTCGCGAACGCACCCACGGTCCCGCCCCCGTCATCGCCGTGACGCAGCCGCAAGCCCCATCCGCCCCCGCAGGTCGCGCAATCCCGACGGATACTTGTCTGTCCGACAACGATCGCCCAGACTGATCGTGACGGAACCGGACCGATCGCGCCGGACCGTGCGCGCTCAGGGCCGGGAGGTCTCATCATGTCGAACCCCATGCACACGGCCACGCTCCGCGACGCCATCCGCGACCTGCCGCCCGACGACCCCGGCCCCCCATGCGGTTCGAACGGCCTCATGGGGGCCCATCGTGACTGAAGGTCTTTTCAGGGCGTTCGCCTGGTTTCGGCACCATGACGGCCCATCGCTGGTCGCCGTTCTCGCCATCATGGTCCTGCTGGTCCGATCGCAATCCCGAACCGAAAAGAACGTCCCGCGCGACAAGGCAAGCCGGCCGTGAAACGGCACGGCAGCCCGCCGGCAAAGACGCTGTTGTCCTCGGCTATTGCCAACGCCCGGGGCGCCTCCCTCCATTGGCGTTCCATCGGCCGGTCCGAACGACAGAACCCTGGCCAACATCGGATAACGAACGGGTTTCCAAAGGGCGGAGTTGGCCAAGGTTCCATCGGCCGGACCGGCCGATGGAATGCCAACGGAGGGGACTGCCCTTTGGCGGGTTTCAGGGCAGCGCCCTGAGCATCCTCCCCAACACCCAACGACAACAGGGGCTTGGCAAACGCGCCCACCGGCGATCGGCCCCGCACTCCCGCCTTGCCTGATCCCGAAATTCGTTTATCGTATACGTAGCGCAACTGCAACGTATCGAAGCGCCAGCCACGCTGGCCAGCCGGGAAGGTGCGATTTCCTCATGCCTATCTCGTTTCGGTGTCCGGGCCGGCGGCGATGACACCCTCCGTTTCCCCGCCGCGCACGGCGGTCGTGGTCGGCGGCGGCATCGTCGGCCGGGCCTGCGCGCTGCGCCTGCTGGCATGCGGACTCGACGTCGCGCTGGTCGATCCGCGATGCGACCCGCCGCCGCCCTCATGGGGCAATGCCGGTCATATCGCGTGCGAACAAACCGTCCCCCTGGCCGGCCCGGGCACGCTGCGCGACGTGCCGCGCCGCCTGTATCCGCGCGGGCCGCTGGATATCGGCTGGCGCCATGTCGGCACCTGGCTGCCGTGGACGCTGCGCTTCCTGGCGTGCTGCACGCCGGGGCGGGCGCGGGCCGGCACGGCGGCGCTGCGCGGCCTGATGGCCGACGCCCTGCCGGCCTGGCAGCGGCTGGCGGCCGATCTCGGCCGCCCCGACCTGCTGTCTTGCGACGGCACCATCAAGCTGTGGGAAGACGCGCGCACCATGCCCGGCGCGCCGCCCCACGCCGACCCCCTGACGGGCGTGGCCGCCACGCCCCTGCCGCCCGCGCAACTGGCGGCATTCGCCGCGGCGCTGCAGGTGCCGCCGGCCGCCGGCCGCCACTACGGCCGGACGGCCCATGTCACCGACATCACGGCCCTGCTGCATGCCATGGAAAGCCGCTTCATCGCGCGCGGCGGCATCTGGCGGGCGACCACGGCCACGCACCTGCGGCCCGGGCGGCACGGCACGGCGGTACACCTGGCGGACGGCACGATCCTGGCGCCCGATCTCGTCCTGGTCAGCGGCGGCATCGGCACGCGCGCCCTGCTGGCCAGGTCGGGCATGCGCGTCCCCCTGATCGCCGAGCGCGGCTATCATGTGGAATGGGACCATGGCGGCGTCTGGACCCTCCCCAATGTGGTGTTCGAGGACCGGGCGCTCGTCGTCACCCGGTTCGGCCCCCGCCTGCGGGCCACCTCGTTCGTCGAATTCACCCGCGACGACGCCCCGTTCGATCCGCGCAAATGGCAGATCCTGGAACGGCATGTCGCGCAACTGGGCCTGCCGGTCGCCTCGCCGTTCGCGCGCTGGGCCGGCGCCCGCCCCACGCTCCCCGACTACCTGCCGGCAATCGGCAGGCTGGGCACGGCACCGGGCCTCCATGCCGCCTTCGGGCACAATCACCTGGGCCTGACCCTGGCGGCCGCGACGGCCGAGGCCCTCGTCCCGGTCATGACCGGCGCCCCGCTTCCGCCCCGCCTGCACCCGTTCCGCCCCGACCGCTTCTGATACCGGAGACGCCCCTCATGCTTCCCGCACCCTCCGCCATCACCGGCGACCTGCTGATCGGCTTCGACACGGTCCGCACGGATGCGACCTTCACCGCCACCGATCCCGCGACCGGCCTGCCGCTGCCCGGCCTGTTCTCCTGCGCCGCCGCCGGGCACGTGCAGCGCGCCGCGGCCCTTGCGGCCCGGGCATTCGACCCCTACCGCCTGCGCCCCGTCGCGGACCGCGCGGCCTTTCTCGAAGCCATAGCCGACACTATCGCGGCACTGGGCGACGTCCTGACCGACCGCGCCTGCGCCGAAACCGGCCTGCCCCGCGCCCGCATCGTGGGCGAAACCGCCCGCACCACCGGCCAGCTGCGCCTGTTCGCGGACCTGGTGCGCGCGGGGCTCGACGCCCTTCCGCGTCTCGACGGCGCCCGCCCCGACCGCCGGCCGCTGCCCCGGGCCGACCTGCGCCAGGGGCATGTCGGGCTCGGCCCGGTGGCGGTGTTCGGCGCCGGCAATTTCCCGCTGGCCTTCTCGGTGGCGGGGGGCGACACGGCCTCGGCCCTCGCCGCCGGCTGCCCAGTCGTGGCCCGCGCCCACCCCGCCCACCCGGGCACCGGCGAACTGGTCGGCCGCGCCATCCTGCACGCCGCCCGCCAATGCGACATGCCCGAGGGCGTGTTTTCCCTGCTGGGCGGCCCCGACCATGCGCCGGGCGCCCAGCTGGTGGCCGATCCCCATATCGCCGCCGTCGGCTTCACGGGTTCCCGCGCCGGCGGCCTGGCCCTGATGCGCCTGGCCGCCGCCCGCCCGGTCCCCATCCCCGTCTTTGCGGAAATGAGCAGCATCAACCCCGTCTATCTGCTGCCCGGCGCCCTGGCGAACGGCGCGGCAGAGATCGCACAGGGCTTCGCCGCGTCCCTCACGGCAGGCAGCGGCCAGTTCTGCACCAATCCCGGCCTGCTGGTCGCCGTGGAAGGCCCGGATCTGGAGGCATTCGTCGCCACGGCGGCGGCCCGGCTGGCGGAAAGCCCGGGCGCGCCGATGCTGACGGCGGGCATCCACCGCGCGTTCGATGCCGGGGTGCGGCGGCTGGCCGACACGCCGGGCGTCAGCCTGCTGGCGCGCGGCCCGCACAATGACGGGCCCAATCGTTGCCGCGCCGCCCTGTTTCGCACCGACGCGCAAACTTTCGCCGCCCACCCCCACCTGGCCGAGGAGGTCTTCGGCGCCGTCTCGCTGCTGGTCGCCTGCCCCGACATGGCGGCGATGCAGGCCCTCACCGAACGGCTGGAGGGCCAGCTCACGGCCACGCTGTGGCTGGCCGAGGACGACCTGCCCGCCGCCCGGGCGCTGATGCCGGTGCTGGAGCGCAAGGCCGGCCGCATCCTGGCCAATGGCTGGCCGACGGGGGTCGAGGTCTGCCCGGCGATGGTGCATGGCGGCCCGTTCCCCGCAACGTCCGACGGCAGGTCGACATCGGTCGGCACCGGGGCGATCGAACGGTTCCTGCGGCCGGTCTGCTACCAGGACCTGCCGCGCGCGCTGCTGCCCGAACGCCTGCGTGACGACGCGCCGTCCGGCCGGCCCTGCCTGCGCGACGGCGCCCTGGTGCCGGCATGAACGCGCAGGGCAGGGCAGGGGACGAAGGCTTCCGCCAGTCGCTGGGCCTGCTCGACCTCACCCTGATCGGGTTCGGTTCGATCTTCGGCTCGGGCTGGCTGTTCGCGGCGGCCCATGTCGCGACCATGGCGGGGCCGGCCAGCATCCTCTCCTGGGTGGTCGGCGGCGCGGCGGTGCTGCTGCTGGGCCTGGTCTATTGCGAACTGGGGGCCGCCCTGCCGCATGCCGGCGGCGTCGTGCGCTATCCCGATTATTCCCATGGCGCGGCGTGCGGTTTCCTGATGGGCCTCACCACCGTCATCGCCTTTTCCAGCCTGATCGCGATCGAAATCGTCGCCGCCCGCCAATATGCCGGCGCCTGGGTCGCGGGGCTGACGCGCGATGCGGCGGGCGACCCCACCCTGGCCGGCTGGCTGGCGCAGGCGGCGGTGCTGTACGGCCTCTACCGGGTCAACCGGTCGGGGATCGCGACCTTCGCGCTGGTCAACAATATCGTCACCCTCTTCAAATTCTGCGTGCCGGGCCTGGTGGCGATCCTGCTGCTGGCCCATCTCGACCCGGGCAATTTCACCAGCCACGGCTTTTCCACCCACGGCCTGGCGGGGGTGGAAGGCGCCATCTCCACCGGCGGAATCATCTTCGCCTATCTCGGCCTCACCCCCATCATCGCGGTGGCCAGCGAGGTCCGCAAACCGCAGCGCACCATTCCCATCGCCCTGATCGCGTCGGTGCTGCTCTCCACGCTCGTCTACGTGCTGTTGCAGACAGCCTTCATCGGCGCCATCCCCGCCACCCTGCTGGCAGACGGGTGGGATGCGGCCGACCGGCATTTCGGCCTGCCGTTCCACGATATCGCCCTGGCGCTGGGGCTGGCATGGCTGGGCGCGCTGGTGGTGGGCGACGCCATCCTCTCCCCCACGGGCACCGGCAACATCTACATGTCGTCGAACCCGCGCGTGCTCTACGCCTGGGCACGGGGCGGCACCTTCTTCCGCCGGTTCGCCCGCATCGACGCGGCATCGGGCGTGCCCGTTCCCGCCCTGCGCCTCACCTTCGCCCTCAGCCTGTTCTGGACGCTGCCCTTCCCGTCATGGCAGGCGCTGATCGGCGTCGTATCCTCGGCGTTGATGATGAGCTACGCCCTCGCCCCCGTCACGGCGGCGGCGCTGCGCGTCAACGCGCCGCACATGCCGCGCCCGTTCCGCGTGCGCGGCTTCGGCCTCCTCGCCCCGGCCGCCTTCGTCATCGCGACGCTGATCGTCTACTGGACCGGCTGGGCGACATTGTCGTGGCTGCTGGCGCTGCAACTGGTGCTGGTGGTCGCCTTCCTCGTCGTCCAGGCCCGCGCGCGGGGCAGGGCGGCCGCGGTACCCGCCCTGCGCGGCGCCGGGTGGCTGCTGGCCTGGCTGGCCGCGCTGCTGGCCCTGTCCGGCGCCGGCGCGCGCGGCGGCATGGGGTGGATCGCATGGCCCGCCGACGACCTGGCGGTGGCGGCACTAGCCCTGGCCATCTATGGCTGGGGCCGCCGCAGCGGCCTCTCCCACCCCGGCCTGTCCCATCCGGGCCTCCCGCGCGTCGCGGCAGAATGCGCGGCCGGCGTGGGGGCGGCCCCGTAACCGCCCCGGCAGGCTATTTCAACTGGCCTTGCAGGTCGCGCTGGGTATCGCGGATATGCGCCTTCAGCAGCGTCCCCACGGTCCGGCGGTCGCGCGCCAGCCACGCGTCCAGAATGGCCTGGTGCTCGCGGTTCGCCCGCTGGTCCCGCCCCTCGGGGCGCAGGTGGATGCGCACATACCGGTCGGCGATCACGTTCAGCGTCTCGATGATATGGACGGTAATGCGCGCCGCCCCGGGGCGAACCAGCGCCAGATGAAACCCGCGATTATACTGCCCATGCGCCGGGTCCTCGACCTTCAGCGCATCCTCCAGCGCGGCAAGGGCGGCACGGGCCGCCGCCTGCTCGCGCGCATCGGCCACCATGCACGCGGCCGACGCGGCATCGGGCTCCAGCTTCAGGCGCAGCCGGTACACATCCTCGGCCTCTTCCGCCGAAAGCGGCGCAACGAAGAAGCCCCGCTTGGGAAAAGAGCGGATCAGCCCATCCTGTTCCAGCCGCGCCAGCGCCTCGCGCAGCGGAATCTTGCTGATATTCAGCGCGCTCGCCACGACATCCTGGCGAATGGGAGAATCCGCTTCCAGTTCGCCCGACAGGATGCGCTCGCGCAGCAGGCCGTAAAGCTGGTCGGCGATCGAACGGACGTCCAGAACAGTCGCTTCGGCGGATTCGAACTTCATACCCGGTTTGTCTTTCATGGCCCGCGTCGCGGACAGGCCCGCGCGCAGGCCTCCATGCGTGATGCGGCCACACCGCAGCCAATACCAAAAGATCGCCTCGAAATACAATCGTCGCCGCGCCGGGCTGCGGAAAGAAAATCTCTTCTATTCTTCAAATAACGTCCCACAGGGCATGCGTTTATAAAGCGAGAACCGGTCGCCCGCACAGGATACAGCATGTAAGCGACCGATTGGAAGAAAATATACGATACACGAAAACATGGGTTCTACACCCGACGGCGGCACCCATGCAGGCACCCGGGGGGCACAGGGGGGCAGCCCCCGCCCCCCCCACACCCGGTTCCCGGGCCATCCGGCCACCCCCCGCACGGCCGCCCCGTCGCCAGGGTGCGGAAAAGAGGGGCGAAATCCCTTGCCACATCAGAACGTATACGATAAACGACAAGTCGGATGCGACAAAAGGCAGGATCATCGGAATGAAAAAAGCCGAATGGAAGAAAGCGACCTTTCTGCTTCGGATGACGGTGGGCAGTTCCCTTCTCTGTTCCACCGCCCTGTTCGGCACCGCAATGGCCGATCCCCGTCCCAGGCATGCGGCGCCCGCGCAGCAGGGCACGGGCCGGGCCACGCCCGGCAAGGCCGCGCCCGCCCGGGCCACCCAGCGCCCGCAGCCCGCCAGGCGGGCCCCGGCCGCCAGCAATGAAGACGTCAACGTCACCGCCTCGCGCAATATCTCGCGCGGCGCGAACGTCGTGGTCGGCCGGCGCATGATGGACCAGTTCACGGCCGGCTCCAGCCCGCTGAAGATCCTGGCCCTGACCGCGCCGGGCGTCAGCTTCGGCTCGTCCGATGCGCTGGGCCTCGATACGGCGGCAAGCACCTTCTATGTCCGCGGCTTCAACCAGTCGCAGCTCGGCGGCACGATCGACAATATCCCCATGGGCGGCTTCGGGTTCCACAACTGGTCCGGCCTCAATATCGACCAGATCGAAATCCAGGAGAACCTGCAATCCATGTCGGTGTCCCAGGGCGCCGGCGCGGTCGACATGCCCTCGGGCCAGACGCTGGGCGGCGCGCTGACCTTCACCTCGTCCGACCCCAAGGACCGCGCGGGCGGCCGGATCGACCAGAGCTTCGGCAGCTATAACGGCTTTCGCACCTATGCCCGCGCCGACAGCGGAATCCTCAATTCCACCGGCACCAAATTCTATGTCTCCTTCGCCCGCACGGCACAGGATCTGTGGAAAGGCTACGGCGACCAGCGCGAGGAGCAGGCAAACGTCAAGCTCGTCCAGCCCTATCTGGGCAATCGCGGCAAGCTGACGGCGGTCTTCGATTATTCCGATTTCACCCAGTACAACTTCCTGACCATGACGAAGAACATGTGGGAGAAGATCGGCCAGGTCGCCATGTTCAAGCCCAACTACCAGAAGGCGAAGGAATGGGCGATCGCCGCGCAGAACGGCACGGTCCCCGCCTCGGTGCAGGGCATCCTCACGCCCGACGAAATCGGCAATTTCTTCTGGGACGGCTCGCAGGTGCAGCGCAACTATCTCAGCTCCCTCATCAACGAATACAAACTCTTCGACAATGTCACCTCCACCACCGTCGCCTACGGCCATGTGACCAACGGCGATTACGGCGGCACCAACAATTTCCTCACCTCGCCGACATCCGGCGTCCCCATGGCGCTCCAGATGGGCCACCCGGACGTCAGGCGCCTGGGCTTCACGCAGAGCTTCCTGATCAAGCTCCGCCAGAACGACATCCAGACCGGCATCTGGTACCAGAACGACCGCTTCAATTACCCCACGCGCCTGTATGAAGATGGCGTCGACAGCCCCCACGCCACCCTCAGCGGCTTCAAGGCCAGCCAGGCGACGACATGGTGGGCCGATTCGTTCAATACGAACACCTTCCAGTTCTACCTCAAGGATGTCTGGCACATCATGCCGAACATGACGCTGGAGGGCGGCTTCCGGTCCCTGACCCAGACCACCCACGGCGGCACCACGGTCGACAATACCGAAAAGCTCGCGGCGACATGGGGCACCTACTACGCCCATCCGGTCTCGGGCAGCATGACGGCCTCCAACGCGTTCCTCCCCCATTTCGCCTTCGATTATTTCTTCCTCGATCATCACGAGCTGTATTGGGACATCGCGGAGAACATGCGGGTCTACGACTACGCCACGCAGACCAGCGGCGGCACGCCCTGGGGCGGCCTGGGCAATTCCAGCAACGCGGCACAGACCGTCTTCGACGAGAACAAGAACAAGCTCCGGCCCGAGAGAACCTGGAACTACGTCGTCGGCTACCGCTACAATTCCAAGATCTTTTCCGGCAGCGTCGATTTCTATCATACCGACTACTACAACCGCCTGGCGGCCGTCAGCACCGGCCCGGTCAACAACAGCTACAGCGCCTATCTCAATGTCGGGCGCGAGACGATGAACGGCGCCGACGTCATGGCCGTGGTCCGCCCGTTCGAAGGGCTCGAGATCATCAACGGCTTCAGCTGGAACGACGCGCAATACCAGTCGCGCAGCGTCCCCTATGGCGGGACGACGATCGACCTGAAGGGAAAACACCAGGTTTTCTATCCAAAGTTCATGTACAAGGTGAATGTCAGCTACAGCTGGCGCAATGCGAATGTCAGCTTCAACACGTCGTATAACAGCGCCATGGCCATGACCTACACCAACGATGTGCACGTCCCGTCATTCTGGACATCGTCCCTGAACGCTTCCTACAATTTCGGAAAGATCGGCCGGGCCCTGAAGAATTTCAAGGCGACGTTCTCGGTCAGCAACCTGTTCAACCAGAATTATTTCGGCGGCCTGTACGGCACGGCGGCAATGTCGGGCGACGACAACCCCATTCTTTACCAGGCCGCCCCGCGCGAGTATTTTGGAACGATTTCGGCGGAATTCTGAGGCATGACAAGAACCATGAAGACATACCTGCTCGCGGCCCCCCTGTGCGGATACCTGCTCGCGGCCGCCCTGGCCGCCCCGGCGGCGGCCGACCCGATGCCGGCCGGCGAGGTCGTGTCCCTCTTCGACGAATGGCGCGCTTTCGCCGCCCCGGCGCGCAATGGCGGCGTGGCGGATTACAGCCCGGCCTCCCTGGCCCGCTGGCAGGCGGGGCTCGACCGGTTCCGCCGCCGCACGGCGGCGGACCAGGCCCGCTATACCGACGTCACCTCGGCGGTCGACCTCAAGCTGATCATGGCAGAGATCAACGGGCTGGATTTCAACCTGCGGGTCCTGCGCCCCTGGGCCCGCGACCCGTCCTTCTACGCCACCGTCTTCGCCGAGGAAAGCGACGTCCCGGCGCACGAGGCCCAGTGGGCCGACCAGATCGACCTGTTCGCATGGTCCTGGCCGCTGGACGACCAGGGTGCGAAAGACCTGGCCGCGCGCCTGCGCACGGTCGCGCCCCTGCTGGATCGCGCCCGGACCTGGCTGGCAACAGGCAACGCCGCCGACCTGTGGCGCTACGGCGACCATGCCCTGACCGCGCAGATCAAGGCCCTGTCCGGCCTGCTCGACGGCACGCTGCGGATGCGCACGCATGAAGGCCATGTCCCGGCCAGCCTGGTCGACGCCCCGGTCGAAACCCGCCAGGCGGCGCAGGCCGCGCTGGCGGCCACGCAGTCCTTCCGCGACTGGGTACGCAAGCAGGCCCCCGGCAAGACCGGCCCCTCGGGCATCGGTATCGAAAACTACAATTGGTACATGAAAAACGTCCAGCTCGTGCCCTATGACTGGACCGAGCAGGTGGCCCTGCTGCGGCGCGAGCTGGCCCGGGCCTGGGCCGGCCTGGCGGAGGAGGAACTCCACAATCGCGGCCTGCCGCCGCTGGAAAAGACCCGCTCGCCGGAAGCCTACGCGGCCTTCGACCAGGCCCGGCTGACCAGATATATCGATTTCCTGGTCGCGAAGGGCCTGATCGCGGATACGCCCTATAACCGGACGTACTTGCAAGCGCAGAAGATCGGCTACGTCCCGCCGGACAAGCGCGATTTCTTCACCAACGTCACGGCGCTCGACCCGGTGCCGCTCTATTCGCACGACATCCACTGGGTGGAACTGGCGCGGATCGCGCACGACACCAATCCCGACCCGGTGCGCCGGGGCGCGCCGCTGTTCAATATCTACGCCGCCCGGTCGGAAGGCTTCGCCACGGCGTTCGAGGAAATCGTCATGCGCTCCGGCTTCTATGACGACGAGCCGCGCGGGCGCGAACTGGTCTGGATCATGGCGGCCAACCGCGCGGCCCGCGGTCTCGCGTCCCTCTACGTCCAGGCCAACAGGATCACCCTGGCCGAGGCGGGCAAGTTCCACGCATCCTGGACGCCGAGGCACTATTCCGACCCCACATCGGCCCTGGTCGGTTTCGAACAGCTTCTCTACCTGCGCCAGCCCGGATACGGGACCAGCTACATCACCGGCAAGCTGCTTCTCGACCGCCTGATCGCCGCCCGCGCCCAGGCCACGACCGGCAGCGTGGAGGCCGTGGTGCCCGAGACGCTCCAGGCGATGTATCGCGCCGGCATCCTGCCCTGGCCTCTGGTGGAGGAATCGCTGGGCGTCACGGGCGAGGTCGTGCCCTGATCCTGCCGGGGCGGTCGCGCCGACCGCGCGGCCGCCCCCCACCGTCCAACCCGCCACCCCCCTCATACCCCCCTCCCATCCGGCGCAATCATCCCCGCGAAGGATGCAGAACCGTGACGCACCGCCCCGCCACCCTCCGTCCCACCACTACCCGGCGACGCCTCCTGCACGCCGCCGCGTCGCTCGGCATCCCCCTGCCGGCCGGCGCCGCACCGGCCGACGCAACCTGCTCCGCCTTCCCCCGGTCGCAGGTCCGGCTGCTGCCCTCGCCCTATCTGGATGCGCTGCACACCAACCGGGCCTATCTTCTCTCGCTCGACCCCGACCGCCTGCTGCACGGCTACCACGTCCAGGCCGGCCTACCGCCCAGGGCCCCGCCCTATGGCGGGTGGGAGGCCGATTCCATCGCCGGCCACACGCTCGGCCACGTTCTCAGCGCACTCAGCCTGCTCCACGCCCAGACCGACGATCCCGACGCCCGCGCCCGCGTCACGGCCATCGTCGCGGAACTCGCCCGCTGCCAGCACCAGGCCGGCGACGGCTATGTCGGCGCCTTCACCCGCCGCCGCGACGGCCGGATCGAGCCCGGCCGCCTGATCTTCGAGGAAATCCGGCGCGGCACGATCCGCGCCCGTCCCTTCACCCTCAACGAGGGCTGGGCCCCGCTGTACAACTGGCACAAACTGTTCGCCGGCCTGCTGGATGCCGAATCCCTGTGCGCCGTCCCGCAGGCCCGCACGGTGGCCGAAGGGCTGGCCGGCTATCTCGACGGCGTCCTGTCCACACTCGACGATGATAGGATGCAGACCGTCCTGGGCTGCGAATATGGCGGCCTGAACGAGAGCATGGCAGAACTCGCCGCGCGGACCGGCAACCGGCGCTGGGCGGCCCTTGCGGCCCGCATCGACGACACGCGCACCCTCGGCCCGCTGCAACGCGGCCACGCCGCGCTGGACGGCCAGCACGCCAACACGCTGATCGCCAAGACGATCGGGCAGGCCCGCCTGTACGAACTCACCGGCCAGGCCCGCTACCGCACCGCCGCCGAAACGCTGTGGGAGGCCGTGACGCGGCATCATCTCCAGGCCTGCGGCGGCACGGGCGACCGCGAATATTTCACCGCCCCCGACAGCGCGGCCGCGCATCCCGGCGAGCGCACCTGCGAAACCTGCGCCACCTACAACATGCTCAAGCTGACATGCCATGTGCATGCCTGGGCGCCGCACGGCCGCCATTTCGACTATTACGAACACGCCCATATCAACCACATCCTCGCCCAGCAGCATCCGCGCACCGGCATGTTCGCGTACATGATGCCGATGGGCGTCGGCGCGGCGCGCAACTATTCCACGCCGCACGACGATTTCTGGTGCTGCGTCGGCACGGGGCTGGAAAGCCATGCCCGGCACGGCGAAGCCATCTGGTGGCAGCGCGGCCGGGACGAGCTGGCGATCAATCTCTTCATCCCCTCCAGCCTGGCCTGGCCGGAACGCCGGGCCCACCTGACGCTGGACACACGCTATCCCCGAGACGGAGAAATCGCCGTCACGGTCGAGCGGATGGGCGACCGCTCCCCGCTGACCATCGCCCTGCGCCTGCCCGCCTGGTCCGGCGGCCACCGGCTGGCGGTCAACGGCCAGCCGGTCGATGGCACGGCCGACCCCGACGGCTATGTCCGCATCCGCCGCACCTGGCGGGCCGGCGATCGCCTGGCCTACACGATCGCTCTTCCCCTGCGCGTCGCGGCACCGGCCCGGCAGGGGGACACCGTCTCGTTCCTGCGCGGCCCGGTCCTGCTCTGCGCCGATCTCGGCCCGGCGCGCGGCGAATTTCCCTATCGGGGCCCGGTGCCCGTCGTGCTGGCGCGCGACCCGTTGCAGGCCGTACGCCCGCTGGACCGCGAGGGCCTGCTCTTCCAGGTGCCGGGCGCCGACGGACCATTGCTTCTGCGCCCGTTCACGCCGCAGCACGACCGGCTGAGCGCCCCGTGCCTGCCCTGCGTGGCCCCCGAAGCCTGGACCGAAGACCGGCGCCAGGTCCTGCAACGGCAGTTCGCGCCGCCCCCGCCCAATGTCCCGCTCCTCGATCGGATCGACCCGGACGACCCGGGGTCCCAGGCCCGCCACGCCCTCGCCGGGCGCGGCCTGGCACCGATCCGCCGGCTCGGCCGGCCGGGCTGGGCGGCGGACAGCCTGTCGGTGCGGCTGGAAACGCACGGCCGGGCGGCGGACCTCCAGATCGATTATTACGACGACGATGTGTGCCGCCTGTTCCACATCCTGCTCGACGGGCAGGTGGTGGCGACCGAGGCGCTGCCCAGGCGCAATCCCGGTGTCTTCGTGACCCGCCGCTACGCGCTGCCCCGGGCGCTGACCCGCCGGGGGCGGACGGTCACCATCGCGTTCCAGCCCGCCGGCGAGCGCGGCGTTGGCGATATTTACGGCCTGGCGCTCGTCCCTGCCTGAGCGGGCAGGGCGCCCAGGTCTGAATATCATGATAAATTTCAACTATTTAAAGAATAACCTGTAAAATTCCGCGCGACCTTCCCGGGTCGATCCGATTGTGTTACGTATACGATAGACGAAATCGGCGACGATCAGTGCGCCCGAATGGAGAACGAGAATCATGGAATGGACGGGCGTATTTCCGGCGGCGACGACCCAGTTCACCGAGGACCTGTCGATCGACATCCCCCAGACGCAGCGGGTGCTCGACGACCTGATCCGTGACGGCGTGCACGGCCTGGTCGTCATGGGGACATGCGGCGAAAACAATTCGCTGGAACCGGCCGAGAAGATCCAGGTGCTGGAAGCCGCCCGCGAGGTCGTGGCCGGCCGCGTGCCGCTGATCGTCGGCGTTTCGGAACTGACGACCCTCCGCGCGGTCGCCTTCGCCCGCCAGGCGGAACGGATCGGCGCCGACGGGCTGATGGTGCTGCCGGCGATGGTCTACGTGCCCACTCCGGCCGAACTCGAGCATCATTTCCGCCTGGTCGGGGGCGCGACCGGGCTGCCGATCATGCTCTACAACAACCCCACGGCCTATCGGGTCGAAATCGGGCTGGACGTCCTGTCGCGCCTCACCGACGTCCCGACCATCCAGGCCGTCAAGGAAAGCACGTCCGACACCTGCCGCTATACCGATATCCGCAACGCATTCGGCGATCGCTACGTGATCATGGCGGGGCTGGACGACGTGGCGCTCGAAGGGCTGGTGCTGGGGGCGGCAGGCTGGATTTCCGGACTGACCAGCGCCTTCCCGCGTGAATCCGTGGCGCTGGTCGCGGCCCTGGCGGGCGGCGACATGGTGACCGCGCTGCGGATCTATCGCTGGTTCATGCCGCTGCTCCATCTCGACGCCGCGCACGACCTGGTGCAGGCGATCAAGCTGGCCGAGCAGATCATGGGCCGGGGCAGCGAGCGGGTGCGCCTGCCGCGCCTGAAGCTCGCCGGCGCGCGCCGCGACGCGGTGACCCGCATGGTCGAGCATGCAGCCGCCCACCGGCCGATCTGATACCGTCGGCGGTAGGGGAGGCAGGCATGCGGCACACGTTCTTTTGCATCGATGGCCACACGGCTGGCAATCCGGTCCGCCTGGTCGCGGGCGGCGCCCCGCTGCTGCGCGGCGCCACGATGGGCGAACGCCGCCTGGATTTCCTGGCGCGGTTCGACTGGATCCGGACCGGCCTGTGTTTCGAGCCGCGCGGCCACAGCATGATGTCCGGTGGCTTCCTCTATCCCCCTTCGCGCGAGGACAGTGACGGGGGCATCCTGTTCATCGAAACCAGCGGCTGCCTGCCGATGTGCGGCCATGGCACGATCGGCCTCGTCACGTTCGGGCTGGAGCACGGCCTGCTCCACCCGCGCGTGCCCGGCCGGCTGCGTCTCGAAGTGCCCGCCGGCATGATCGATATCGAATACACCGAAAACCAGGGTCGCGTGACCGGCGTGCGCATCCGCAACGTGCCGGCCTACGTCGCCGCCACCGGCATCGGGATCGAGGTCCCGGGGCTGGACGCACTGACCGTCGATGTGGCCTATGGCGGCAATTACTACGCGATCGTCGAACCCCAGGGCGCCTATACGGGGCTGGACGCGCTGGGGGCCCGGCGCATCCTCGAACTCTCCCCCCAGGTGCGCGAGGCCGTGCGCGCCCGGTTCCACCCCGTGCACCCGGCCGATCCGGCGATCGAGGGCGTCAGCCATGTCCTGTGGGCCGATCGCGGCCTGACGCGCGCGGGCAGCCGCAACGCCGTGTTCTACGGCGACAACGCGATCGACCGCAGCCCCTGCGGCACCGGGACGTCCGCCAGGCTAGCGCACCTCCACCACAAGGGCCTGCTGGCGCCGGGCGAACCCTTCGTCCACGAAAGCTATATCCACAGCCGTTTCATCGGGACGATCGAGTCCGAAACGACGATCCCGTCCCCCGCCGGCCCCATCCCCGCGATCGTCCCGCTTATCGAGGGCTCGGCCATCTCGACGGGTTTCAATACGATCTGGATCGAGCCGGAAGACCAGTTCCGTCACGGTTTCCAGGTTATCTAGCAGGCGGGGGGCCACCCATGATACAAGGGCGGCATGATCCACAATCTTCACCTCATACGACCGTCCCAATTCCAACCAGGGAACGGTCACATGAAGGCGAATGATGTCGGAATCCAATCTGGAAGATCTGTTGGCCGAATCGGCTGAACACGAGAAATACCCCTACATCCCCGGCCAGACGGCTTATGTCCTGGCCCGCGAATATCAGTTCCCCAAACCGGCTCGCCGGATGACCGCCGACCCGTACGCAGCGGTGCGACGGCTGGGCTTCCCCATCGCAATCCACCAGCCCGGATGCGTGGCCGAGCGTGTCCGCGCGGTTGAGGAACGCTGTCCCCATGCCGTGGATGCGGTCAGGGCCATGGCATCCTCCGACCTGAGGCGGCCCAGATGGGGCCAGTCGGGCCCGACCCGCCCCATCCTGCTGGTCGGGCCCCCGGGATGCGGAAAATCTACGGTCGCCCGTGCCTATGCCCAGACCCTCGGCTACGCGGTCATGGCCATGAATGTCGGCTCCATGCCCGAGGGCTTCGCGTTCAACGGAACTCACCAGACATTCGGGGATTCCAGGCCCTCGGCCATCGTGGAATTCATGGCCCGGACCGAGACGGCGAACCTAGTCATCATCCTGGACGAGGTGGATAAGGCCCCGAAAGGCGGACAGCATGGATGCGTGCAAAATGCCCTGCTCCCCTTCCTGGACATGCGAGAGGCCAGGACCTTCAGGGACGCATTCCTGGGCACCGGCGTCGACGTCTCCCGCATCCATTGGGTTCTCACCGCCAACAGCCTGTCGATGGTGTCGGCCCCCTTGCGGTCCAGGTGCCAGGTGATTCACGTCAGCCGGCCTGATTCCTCCCACGTCCATGCGCTGGCGAACAACCTGATGGCCGCAATTGCCGAGGATCTCGGACTGTCCCGCAAGTGGTTCAGATTGGACGGTATCGAGCGCGAAGCCCTCGAGAGGCATTTCTCCGGGGATATGCGTGTGCTGAAGCGTATGGTGGAAACCATTGTGGAAGAGCAGGCGGAAAGATGGGGGCGGGGTTAGGGTTACGCCCCCTGCTTCGTCCGCGCGCGGGTTGCCGCATGGCGGATAACGTGGCACGGCGTGAAGTCCGTATCCCAATCGAGTGGCCCGAAACCATGACCCACCTCCTCGCCAGGCGCGGCCTGTTTCACGCTACCGCGGGCGGTCTCTGTCTCAGCGCGCTGGGCCCGAACGCGCTGGGGGGCCGGGCCATGGCGGCCACGCCGGCGGACTGGTCGCTCTATCGCCAGCGTTACGTGCGCGCCGACGGGCGGGTCGTCGACACCGGCAACGGCGGCGCGTCCCACAGCGAAGGGCAGGGGTACGGCCTCCTCTTCGCCCAGGCCTTCAACGACCAGCCCATGTTCGACACCATGGCCGCCTGGACCTGCAAGGTCCTGAAACGCAACGAAGATGCCCTGCATGCCTGGCATTACCTGCCCGGCTCCATGCCCCACGTCCCCGACCATAACAACGCCACCGACGGCGACCTGCTGATCGCGCTGGCCCTGACCCTGGCAGGGCGGAAATGGAATCGCCCCGACCTGACAGACGCCGCCCGCGCCATCTACGCCGCGCTCCGGGGACGCATCGTGGCGGCAATCGGTGGCCGCAAGGTGCTGCTGCCCGGGCTGTACGGATTCTCGACGCCGGACGCGGCCACCGTGAACCTGTCCTATTACGTCATGCCCTCGCTGATGGCGGCGGCGGAACTCGATGACCGCGAGACATGGCTGCGGGTGATCCGCGACGGGCTGGCGCTGATCCATCAGGCCGGCTTTGGACGGTGGAACCTGCCCCCGGACTGGATCCAGGTAGCCGCGGCAGGCGGCGCCGTTTCCATCGCCCGCCCGCAACCGCCACGGTTCTCGTTCGATGCGGTGCGGGTGCCGCTGTACCTGCAATGGGCGGGCCTGCTCGATCCGGGCCTGCGGGTGGTCTTTCGCACGTACTGGAATGCGTGGGGGGCCGGCACGATGCCGGCATGGGTCAACCTGCGCAACGGCGAGCGATCGCCCTACAACGCGCCGCCGGGATTCTACGCCGTCGGCATCGCCAGCGGATTGCTCAACATGCCGGGCACCGCCACCGTGGATTTCCCGGCGATGGCCGCCAGTCCCGACTATTACTCGGCCTCGCTGACCATGCTGTCCTCGCTGGTGCTGGACGGCATGGCGTCCGAGATCGTGCAGCATGACGGCGGCATGTTCTGATCCACGGCCGCCGGACTGCCCGGTGCGGATGTTGCCGTTTGGCATAAACGGATACGGTTCGCCCGGCCCCGGATTTTTTATTTTTTTGAACCCCTTTGTGTTTGATTTTAGGGTTCCCTTTGTGTTTGCTCATCATGGTGGGGGCTTCGTCGCGCACTGTTGGTTTGCACCTCGTCCCGAGGGGCCACGCCACGTGCCGCCATGACTGCGCTTCGACGCAGGCATCAGGGTTGGAATGTCATCATGAGCGCTGATCTCGGTTCGGAATTCCCTCTGGTCAAGGCCGCCCTCTCCATGTCGGCGACAACGCCGCAGCCGCAGCAGGGGGACGACCGTGATGTCTCGGGACTGCGCACCGCGGTGGGCGAGCCGGGGTTGCCCTACTGGACGTTCGATAACGTGAACGCCATCCCGGCCGAAAGCGCCCCTCCGGCGCCGGGCATGCCGCTGCCCGATATCACCGGGCCGCTCGGCGCCGAGCCACCACCGGCCGCCGTTCCGCCGCTCCCCCCGCATGAAGCGGCGCCCGATCCCGCGTGGTTTCCCATGGCCGGATCACCGCCGCCCGTCTCGCCGTCTCCCCCGCCATCCGCGCCGGTCTCGCCGCCTTCGGCTGCGCCTGCCCAGGACGATTTCGCGGCGTTTCGCGCGCGTCCCACGGCAGCAGACCGTGGCGCCCCGGCCGAGGATTCGCGGCGCATGACGCTGTCGGACATGTTCGCCGTGCTGCGCGGCCCCGCTCCGGCCAGCCGCAAGGACCACACCCTGCGCGACATGTTTCGCTGAACGCTGGATCATACCTGATTGCCTGACCTCATGACGTCCCGCGTTATCGCGGATTCCGCCCGATGCCGTTGATCTGCTGCGTCTCTCCCAAGGGCGGCGTGGGCAAGAGTACGGTCGTGGCCAATGTCGCCGCCAACCTGGCGCGGCTGCGGTCGCATCGTGTCGTCGCGGTGGACCTGGATCCCCAGAACATGCTGCGGCTCCACATGGGCGTGCCATTGTCCGAAAATCGGGGCTTCATCCACCTGCTGGGCCAGCCGCAATACTGGTACCAGATCCGCCATGAAACGCCGGAAGGCGCCACGATCCTGCCCTATGGCGGCATGGACATGGCGCAATCCGTCGAAATGTCGGCCCGGGTGCGGCAGAACCCCGACCTGCTGGCCGAGCCCCTGCGGCAGATTGCCGCCGATCCCCGCACCCTGGTGATCGTGGACACCGAGCCGGGGCCGTCCGCGATGCTGCACGCCATTCTGCCCCGGGTGGACCTGCTGGTAACGGTGCTGACGGCGGACGCGGCGTCGGCGGCCCTGTTTTCCGACATCGAATCCGGGCGGACATATGGGGCGGCCCATTCGGCGCCCCAGTGTTTCATCATCAATCAGTTCGACCCGATGACCCGGCTGGGGCCGGTGATCGCACGGAGTCTGGGGGCGCAGATGGGCAGGCGTTTGCTCGGTATCGTGCATCGTGACGAACATATGGGCGAGGCCCTGGCGGCGCAGAAGCCGGTCGCCGCCTATGCCCCGCGTTCGCAGGCCACTCACGATTTGGGCGCCATCTCCCACCGCCTGGTCGCCATGGTGGGCGGCTGATGCCCCGGTTCGCCCTGCCGTCCGGCGTGGCCGGCCCCGTGGCCGCCTGGCGCGCCGCGTTCCGGCGCGCGGTAGAGGGGCGATACGGCCACGCTATCCTGGGATTCTTCGTGTTCCTGGGCGGCGCGGCCACGATCATGGCCGGCATGGCCCTGCTCTCCGATGATGCGCAGATGATCGTCACGATCGTGGGCATCGTCCTGTTCTTCGTGGTGAACCGCTATCCCGGCGGCGAAGCCACGCTGTTCCTGCAGGTCATGTCTCTGGTCGTGTCGTTCCGCTACCTGGCCTGGCGGCTGACGGAAACGCTGGAATTCAACACCCTCCTCCAGACGGTGCTGGGCACCGCGCTGTGCGCTGCGGAACTCTATGCGCTGATGATGCTGCTGCTCAGCTATTTCCAGACGATCCGGCCGCTGGAACGCAAGCCGGTGCCCATGCCCCCCGACCCCACGCGGTGGCCGGAAATCGACGTCTACGTCCCGACCTATAACGAAGACCTGCAGATCGTCCGCGCCACCGTGCTGGCCTGCGCGACGATGGACTGGCCAGCCGACAAGCTGAACGTCTATATCCTCGATGACGGGCACCGCCCGGAATTCCTGGAATTCGCCCGGCAGGCCGGCGTCGGCTACATCTCGCGCCCCGACAATACCCATGCCAAGGCTGGCAACCTCAACTACGCCATGGAACAGACCCATGGCGAGTATATCGCCATCTTCGACTGCGACCATATCCCGGTCCGCGCCTTCCTCCAGGTCACGATCGGCTGGTTCCTGGTCGACCCGGCCCTGGGCATGATGCAGACGCCGCATCATTTCTATTCGCCCGACCCGTTCCAGCGGAACCTCTCGCGCGGCCATAACGTCCCGCCCGAAGGCAACATGTTCTACGGCCTGCTGCAGGACGGGAACGATTTCTGGAACGCGGCCTTCTTCTGCGGATCGTGCGCCGTGCTGCGCCGCACCGCACTGCGCCAGGTCGGCGGCATCGCCACCGAAACCGTGACCGAGGACTGCCACACCGCGCTCAAGCTTCAGCGCAAGGGCTGGTCCACCGCCTTCCTGCGCATGCCGCTGGCGGCAGGGCTGGCGACCGAGCGTCTGATCCTGCATATCGGCCAGCGCATGCGCTGGGCGCGCGGAATGCTGCAGATCCTGCGCATGGACAATCCGCTGCTCGGGCCGGGCCTGACGGTGGCACAGCGGCTGTGCTATTTCTCCTCCATGGCGGGCTTCCTGTTCGCCATCCCGCGGCTGATTTTCCTGGCCGCGCCGCTGGCCTACCTGCTGTTCAGCCAGACCCTGATCGCGGCCTCGCCCGAGGCACTGTTCGCCTATGCCATGCCGCATTTCTTTCATTCGATCGCGACCTCGGCGCGGGTCAACAAGAACTGGCGCTATTCCTTCTGGAGCGAGATCTACGAAACCGTGCTGGCGCTGTTCCTGGTACGCGTCACACTGGTGACGATGCTCTTTCCCCGCCGCGGCAAGTTCAACGTGACTGAAAAGGGCGGCATCCTGGACCGGTCCTACATGGACTGGCGGGCGCTGTATCCCACGCTCGTCTTCGGCGGCTTCCTGTTGTCCGGGCTTCTGTGGGGCGCGGTGCGCCTGGCTTTCGGCCATAACGACGCGATCGTTCTCAAGGCACTGTGGATGAATGAAGTGTGGATCTCGGTCAGCCTGATCATCGTGCTGGCGGCCATCACGGTGGGCCGCGAAACGCGGCAGCTGCGGTACGGCGCGCGCATCCATACGGCACTGCCGCTGACAGTGCGCGGCGCCGACGGGCGCATCACGCGCGGCACGACCAGCGACATCTCGCGCGGCGGCTGCCGCACCTATCTGAACCTGGCCGACCTCGGCGGAATCACGGCCGGATCACCCATCCACGTCCTTCTCGAAGACCATGAGGCCCCGATACCGGCCCGGGTCCTGAGCGTGCAGAACGGGGTGACGAATATCGAGTGGAAGCCCGCCAATATCCGTGACGAGGCCCGCATCATCCGCTTCGTCTTCGGCCGCGCCGACGCATGGACCAACTGGGGCGACTATCCGCCGGATCGTCCCCTGCGCAGTCTCTGGATGGTCATCAGCAGCATCCGCGCCCTGTTCTCGCGGGGCGACCGGCCGGCCAGCACCCGGCATAATCCCAGCGCGATCGCTGCCCGGCAAAAGGCTAGTCAATCGGTCGCCGCCGACCGGTACCAGCCCGTGACAGTGACCCCGCGCAAGACCGGCATCATGACGCTGGCGTTCTGCCTGCTCGCCCTGGCCGCCGGATCCGCGCGCGCGGCCCCCGCCCCGGTGTCCCACACTCCAACATCCCCGCCCGCGCTACCCACCAACGCTGTCCCCCCGGTGCCCGACGACAACCTGCCGATGCCGAACATGACCGCAGCACCGGTGCCGCCCGGCGGCCTGCCCGGCGGCCCGGCCACCGCCGATGCGCCGGTCACCGGCATGCCGGCTCCGTCCGCCCTGCTCACCCCGGGCGGGGCGGACGGCGACCTGCCCGGCACGTCGACGCGCACCTGGACCTTCCGGCAGCTCGGCGCCGCGGCATCCCTGCGCATGACGCCCTTCGCGGCGATCCAGGGGCTCGATTTCAGCGTGCCGCCCGGCCAACTGGTCACGGCGGCCCACCTGACCCTGAGCGGCGCGCTGTCGCCCTCGCTGCTGGCGCAGAGCAGCAGCGTCACGATCCGGCTGAACGACCAATATGTCGGCACTATCCCGGTCAATCACGACCATCCCGAATTCGGTCCGCTGACCTTCGCGGTCAATCCCGTCTTCTTCATGGGAAAGAACGCCCTCAATTTCACCTTCGCCGGCCAGTATACCGAGACCTGCGGCAACCAGATCAGCAACGTCCTGTGGGCCGACATCTCGGGCCTGTCGACGATCAGCATGACGACCGCTCCCCTGCCGGCCCGTCGCGTGCTGTCGGCGCTGCCGGCGCCGTTCCTCGACACCGCGGCGGTCGAGCGCGCGATCGTGCCCGTCATCCTGCCCGACCGGGTCAGCATGGTGTCGCCCAGCGACGTCGCGACGCTGAAGGCTGCCGCCGTGGTGGCGTCGTGGCTCGGCAAGATCGCCGATTTCCGGCATGTCAGTTTCCCTGTGTCGGGCGATGTGCCGCAAGCGGGCAACGCGGTGGCGATCGCCGTGGCCGCACGCCTGCCGGCGTCCATTGCCAGGGCGGTTTCGGTCAGCGGTCCGACCCTGGCGGAAGTCGCCAATCCCAACGATCCGTTCGGAACCATCCTCATCGTCACGGGGCGGAGCGACGACGAGCTCGCCGCCGCCGCGCGCGGACTGGCCTTCATGTCCGATACGCTGGGCAGCGTGTCCGCCCAGATCGTCTCGCCCGTCAGCGTGCCCGCACGCCAGCCGTACGACGCACCAGCCTTCCTGCCCACGGACCGCGTGGTGCGGTTCGGTGAACTGGTCAGCGTGGGCGCGCTGCAGGGGCATGGATATGTCCCGGGCACGCTGGCGGTACCGTTCCGCATCGCGCCCGACCTGTATACCTGGCGGGGGCGGCCTTTCGACGCGCAGTTCAGGATCCATGCCCCGCTGGGCAACGACGTGGACCTGGCGCAATCCCGTGTCGATGTCAGCCTGAACGATGTCTACCTGACCAGCTATTCGTGGCGCTCGCCCGAACCTCTGCCGCACTGGATCAGCCGGTTCCTCCCCGATACCTCGCCGGTGCTTCACCAGCGGGCACATCTGCCGATCTGGGGCATCTATGGCCAGAACCAGCTGCAATTCTATTTCGACGGGCGCCCGCTGGCCCGGCGCGATTGCGGCGGAATGCCTCAGGATATCTCGGTGGGGATCGACCCCGATTCCATCCTGGATTTCCGGCGGGCCTATCATTTCACGACGCTGCCCAATTTGGCCTATTTCGCCAATAGCGGCTTCCCGTTCACCCGTATGGCCGACCTGTCGCAGACCGCGATCGTCCTCCCGCCGCGTCCGCAGGGCGCCGAGCTGACGGCGTTCCTGGACCTGATGGGCATGCTGGGGTCCTATACGTGGTATCCGGCCGAACGGGTCACGGTCGTGGGGGCCGATCAGGTCCACGCGGTCGAGGACGACGACCTGATCGTGATGGGGACCTTGCCCGGCAACGACGCCATCTCCAAGGTCCTGGCCCAAACGCCCTACCGTCTGGAAAACGGCAAGCTGCATGTGGCGGAACGGTCCTTCCTGGATGGAATCCGCTATGCCTTCCCCGAAAGCCAGTTGCACGAGGCCAAGACGGTCGCCTTGCAGGGATCGCTCTCCCTCGATGCGGGCGGTGGATTGATCGGGACGCAATCGCCCTATACCGCCGGCCGATCGGTCGTCCTAATGCTCAGCAGTTCGCCCCAGGGGCTGGATGACCTGGTTCACGCCCTGCAGAATCCGGCCATGCAGAAAGGGGTCCAGGGTGACCTGACCGTCGTGAACGGCGAAAAGATCATCGCGTCCCGCAATGGCGCGACCTACACGTCCGGATCACTGCCCTGGTGGGTATGGTCCGACTGGTTCCTGCGCGAACATCCGGCGCGCGTCATCCTCATGTCCGTCATCGGCGCCGTGATCGTCGGCCTGGCCCTGCACAAAGGGGTGTCGATACGCGCCGCGCGCCGCCAGGCCTACCTGGATGCCAGCGGGGCACACGATCCATGAACCGGCACCGCAGGCTGGCCCGGATGCGCCTGCTTGTCCTGGCGGGCGGCCCACTTCTGGCCGTCCAGGCCCAGGTCCCCGCCCAAGCCCAGGCCCAGTCCCCGCAACAGGCACCGGGGGCAGGGGCGGGGGTGGTGCCGATCCTGATCCAGCGCGCGCAATACTGGTACGATCACGGCTGGTACGACCAGGCGCAACAGGCGCTGGCCCAGGCGCGCCAACTGGCGCCCCGCGATCCCAAGGTGATTGCCTTGTCGGGTCAATGGGCACTCCATATGGGCGATACCGGATCGGCCCGTCAGGCGGCGATGACGCTGCACGAAATGGCGCCCACGGCGCCGGAAACCGTGCGTCTGGAAGAATCGCTGCGTGTCCAGGGCACCTCGCAGAAGGCGCTGGATGCGGTGCGCGCCCTGGTGCGGGACGGCCATACCGCCGCCGCCGCGTCCGGGTATCGCCAGTTGTTTCCCTCCGGGCCGCCCCCTCAATACGCCTTGGAATATTATCAGACGCTGGCCGGTGCGGTCGGCTATCGCGACCAGGGGCAGGAGGGGCTGCGGAATCTCGTCGCCGCCGATCCGAACAATGTCCCCGCCCAGATCGCCTATGCGCAGGTCCTGACCTGGCGCGAATCCACGCGCGCGGGCGGCCTGTCCCGGTTGCGGCGCCTGGACGGTATTCCGGGCCTGTCGGCAGAGAACCGCGCCGCGCTCCGCCAGGACTGGCGCACGGCCCTGGCGTGGCTCCCCCCCACCCCGGACAGCGTGCCCTATTTCGACGAGTGGCTGGCCCAGAATCCCGACGATACCGAGGTCCGGGGACTGCGTGCCAAGGCCGAGGCCGCGCGGACGGATCCTGCGGTACTGGAACGGACCCAAGGCTATCACGATCTGGAAGCCGGTAGTCTTTCCACCGCTGATCGGCATTTTTCCAACGCTCTGGCAACCGCACCGAACGATTCCGACGCCCTCGGCGGCCTGGGTCTGGTCCGCATGCGCCAAGGCCGGATGGACGAAGCCCATGATCTGCTGCAGCACGCCATACAGGCCAACCCGGCCGATGCCGCCCGGTGGCGCGACGCGATGAACGGTGCCCAGGTGGCCGTGGCCTACGGGCAGGTGCGTAGCCTGATGGAACAGGGGCACTACGACGCGGCACAAACCCAGCTCGACAGCATGCTGGCGCGCGATCCCACCCAGACCGGGCTGCTGTCGCTGGAGGCCGAGATCTTCCGGCGGCGCGGCAACCTGCCCCGGGCCGAAGCCCTCTATCGCCAGGTTCTGCAAGGCCAGCCCGATAATGTCGGGGCCGTGCAGGGCCTGTACCAGATCCTCCGCTCCTCGGGCCGCACTGCCGAGGCGGAAAGCCTGGCGCCGCGCCTGCGTCGTCTGTCCCCTACCTTCGAACAGCAGATGGCCGGGGCCGACCTGCTGGCGCGGGCCGATCGCACCGTCAACCTGGACGACCGGATCGGCCTGCTGCGCCAGGCCATGGACGCGCAGCCCCGCGATCCGTGGCTGCGCCTGCACCTGGCTCAGGCGCTGCTTCAGGCCGGCAGCCAGGCCGACGCCCGCGATGTGATGTCGCCGCTGCTGGCATCCGATCGCCGGGCAAGCGCTGCCGAATTGCAGGCCGGAATTTTCTTCGCGAACCAGAACGGCGATTTCGCGACGGTGCGCCAGTTGCTGGACCGCCTGCCGCCAGGCGCCCGGACGCCGGACATCCGGCGCATCGCCGAAGATGTCGAATACCAGCAACAGATCGCCGACGCCCCGGTCGACCTGCCGGAGGCCCGGCTGTATTTCCTGCAGATGGCGCGGCGCGGGCACGATCCGGACGGCGCACGCGGGCGGATGATCGCCGAAGCCCTACTGAAACGCAATGACCGCGCTGGTGCGGTCCAGATCCTGCAGGTGTTTTTTGATGCGTCGGCACCTCCCACGGCGCGCCAGCGCCTCGCCTATGCCGGCCTGGCCCTGCGCATGCAGGACCGGCAATTTGCCCGGCGGATGCTGGATGGCATCACGACCACCGGCCTGGCTCCGGACGATCTGGCGGCCATGAGGGAAATCCAGACAGGCATGGCCGTCATGGCGGCGGACCAGTTGAACGAGCAGGGCCGCCAAGCCGACGCCTATGATGCGCTCCAGCCCGCCCTGAGCGCCAGCCAGCCCAGCCCGGCGGCCCGCCTGGCGCTGGCCCGGCTGTACCAGTCCGCCAACCAGCCCGCGACGGCGCTGTCCGTCGCCCGCGCGGTCGTCGATCGCAATCCCGACGATCTGGACGCCCGGCTGGCCGTCGTGCGCCTGGCCCTGCAACTCGATGACATGGACGAGGCGACGGACCAGTTGCGGGCCATGACCGCGCAGGCCCCGGCGGATCCAAGGATCTGGCTGGCCTCGGCCGCGATTCATCACGCGGGTGGCAACTGGACGGCCAGCCTGGGTGATCTGGCGCGGGCGCGCGACCTGCGTCACCAGCAACTGGGCGGCCAGCAGCCGGGCAGTGCGCAGATGATGGATGACGGTGGCGTGCTGGCCGGCAATCCGTTTCGCGACCGGGCGTCGGCCACTGCTGCGGTCGACCCGCGGGACAGCCAGGATCCGATCCTGCGCAGCATCGACAGCGAGGTGGCCAGCACGACGCAGGCCTATGCCCCCTTCGTCGATGTCGGTCCGGTATTCCGGGGCCGTTCCGGGACGGGCCTGAACCAGTTGACCGAGGGCGACCTGCCCATCGCGGGCGCGTTCACGCTCGGCGGTGGCCGCCTCACCGCGTCGATCACGCCGACCGCGCTGTCGTCGGGCAGCGGGAACATGAATTACCTGGAGGGCCTGCGCGAGGTGGGTACGGCGGCCCTGACCGGCGATTACGGGGCAGCGCTCGGCCGTTTCCATGCCGTTGGGGTTGGAACCGACCTGGCCTATGCCCGGGATTGGCTCCGGGTCGATATCGGCTCATCGCCCCTGGGCTTCCGGACGACGAACCTTCTGGGCGAGATCGAGGTCAGCCCCCAGATCACCAGCCAGATGCGCATCCGCCTGACGGCCGAACGACGCGCGGTGAACGACAGCGTGGTGGCCTATTCGGGACTGCGTGACCCGCTGACCGGCGTCACCTGGGGCGGCGTGACGCGCAACCGCGCCACCGGACAACTGGAATATGGTGACGCGCTGATGAATTTCTACGCGCGCGGCGGCTTCGCCTATCTCCAGGGTCATGATACGCCGGACAATATTGAATACGAAGCCGGGGCGGGGGGCAGCGTGTCCGTCTACAAGGACACACTGCAGGAGGTGCATCTGGGTGTCGACATGACGTGGTTCCGCTACAACAACAATCAGTATGCGTTCACGCTGGGCAATGGCGGATATTTCTCGCCACAGACCTTTTTCTCGCTGCTGGTGCCGGTCCGCTATGCGGGACATAGTGGCAAATGGGTATGGAAGGCGGGCGCCTCGCTCGGCTACCAGTCCTACCGGTCGCGTTCGGCGTTGTTCTATCCGACCAGCAACCTGCTGCAGGCTGTGCTGGATGCGCGCGATCCGACGGGGGCGCTGGTGCCCGGTGTCTCGTCCTCCGGGCTGGTCGGCGGTGCCAATGCCAGCGTGTCCTACCAGGTCTCGCCGGCCCTGCGCGTGGCCGGCGATTTCCTCTATCAGAAAGCCGGGCCGTGGAACGAAACCACGGCCGGCGTGTCCGTCCATTATTCCTTCATGGGTCCGCCTTGATGAATCCCGACATGAGTCTTTTTCTGCGCGAATTCGCATCTGGCTTCGACGAACAGGTCGGTCAGGACGCGCGCAACCGCTTTCTCCGCACGGTCGGGGCAAACATGGCCGCCCGCCTTGCCCTGCCGCGATGCGACACGGTCGAAGAACTGGAATTGGAAATCAACGCGCTGCTGAGCCTGATCGGCTGGGGCCAGGCCGGCCTGACCCTCGACCGCGACCGGCAATGCCTGCAGGTCCGCCATCGCGGCCTGCCCCGGATCGGTGCGCTGGGCGCACCGGCCGGATACTGGCTGGCCGCTTGCCTGGCCGGAATGTACGAAACCTGGATCGGTCGCCAGCCCGGCGCGCAGAACGACTGCGTCATGACGTGGCGCCCCGACCAGGACTGCCCCGATGGCACCATCGTGCTGGATTACGGCGCCGTGCAGAAATAACGGGATTTCTGAATATTGGCGGAGAGAGTGTCCACCTAATCCATGTCCGCCGCTGTTCCTGTGCGTCCCACATTTCTTAGGATTAATAGGGTATTGGGTGGCCCATTGTCTCTGGGCGTCCCTGGTTGACCCCTGACAGCCCGGTTTCTAAGATGGGTACCAAGAGGGGTGCCGAACGACATGAGCCGGCGCTCACCACATCAGTTGACCGTGCGGCAAATCGCTGCGTTGAAGGATGGCGCGTTGGCAGACGGCGGTAACCTCTGGGTCGTCGCCAAAGGCGGATCCAAGGTGTGGACCTTCCGCTATACAAGCCCGAAGACAGGCAAGCGCCGGGAGATGGGGCTGGGCTCGGCCGTGGACGTCAGCCTGGTGGAGGCCCGCAAGCGTTCCGCAGACTGCCGACATGTTTTGGCTGATGGCATCGATCCTCTGGAGCAGCGGCGTGCGGAAGAGGCGGCGGCCAAGCGTGAATTGGGCCTGACCTTCCAGCAGGTGGCAGAGCGATATATTGCTGAGCAGTCGCCCGGGTGGCGGGACAAGCGGTCGGCAGCGACCTGGTCGGCATCACTCGAGTTGAATGCCTTTCCGGTTTGTGGGGCTACCCCGGTGGCCGACATGGACACGGATACCGTTTTAGAGGTGCTGCGCCCCATTTGGACCACCAAGACGGAGACGGCCAGTCGCGTGCGCGGCCGGATGGAGCGCATTCTCGACTACGCGCGGACCCACGGCTGGCGAGTGGGCGAGAACCCAGCCCGGTGGAAGGGCCACCTTGCTGCCATCCTGCCGAAGCCCTCTGCTGTAGCGAAGGTCGAGCATCACGCCGCAGTGGACCGGAAGGACATCGGGAAGGTGATGGCGGCTCTGGCCGCGTCCGGCGGTTTGGCCGCCAAGGCCGTGCAGTTTGCCTGCCTGACGGCGGCCCGATCCGGCGAGGTGCGGGCAGCGGTGTGGTCGGAGATCGACTCGGTGGACGGGACCTGGACCGTGCCGGCGCACAAGATGAAGGCCGGGAAGGAGCATCGGGTTCCCCTGACGGATGCTGTGCTGGCCATTCTGCGCGAGGTTGAGCCGCTGCGGGATGCGAGGACAGGTGATCTTGTGTTCCCAGGGCAGCGGGCAGGAAAACCGTTATCCGATGTGGCGCTGTCCAAGGCCCTGCACCTGGCAGCAGGGACAAAGGCAGTCACGGTGCATGGCCTGCGCTCCACCTTCAGGGATTGGGCGGCCGAGGAAACCGACTATCCGCGTGAAGTGGCCGAGATGGCTCTGGCCCACGCGATCGGAGACAAGGTGGAGGCGGCTTATCGCCGCGGCGACCTGTTCGAGAAGCGCCGGCAGATGATGGACGACTGGGCGGGTTGGGCGCTGGCCGCATGACCCATCGCACATGCCTGTGCTTCATACTGCCCGCATAATTTAGTCAGGAGGAACGTATGGCCACATACGCAGACGTGATCGAATTGGGCAGAAGGAGGCTGGGGGTCACAATCCAGTCCTGCTGGATCGCTGACATTAAGCGCAAGAACGGGGTGGAGATGCGGCCTTCCCATAACCGGAAAGACCCCTACCATCCCATCAAGCCATGCCCGACCAAATGGGAACCGGGTGTGACGGCCATCATGCGGGAATTTGGGCTGATCTGAATCCGCATCCCCTACCTGTTTGCCTGTGTTCCACGTGTTCCAGCATGGTGCGTCGCGCTGGCGGGGGTACCCCCTGCGCCCGCCGGGAA
The DNA here is from genome assembly GCF_014174275.1 of Gluconacetobacter takamatsuzukensis. Classification (GTDB taxonomy): domain Bacteria; phylum Pseudomonadota; class Alphaproteobacteria; order Acetobacterales; family Acetobacteraceae; genus Gluconacetobacter; species Gluconacetobacter takamatsuzukensis. The sequence continues at coordinate 234,947 of NZ_JABEQK010000007.1, forward strand.
ACCCGCAGAAAACTGGCGTTTATGGATAGCGGGCTGGACGGTTTTGCCCGGGTCGGGGCAGCCCAGTATGCTCGGACTCTGGGTGAACGGTTACGCCAAGACACCGGGCTGGGATCGGCTGAACGCCACATGGCTCTATCATTTTTCACGGTTACAGCGGTTACGCGATGAGGGGCGCTAAGGCGTTGCGATTGATGCCGCTGCGGAGATGGCTACGGAAACGGCTCACTCCATGTCATCCATTCCCAGGCTTGCTCGTTACCCCAGCCATTTCGGTGACGACGCTGCAGACTCCGATCAATCTTGAACCGGAACACGACACACCCCGGACGCACCTCCGAAGGGCACCATCCAAGAATGCGGCCGCCAAGCCAAGACGGATCTGCTTGCTTCTCGTGTAGGTGGATTTCTGCGCCGATGGCACGGTCAGCCGACGACGGAGTGATGCTCCAGTTGCCGCTCTCGTATTCGCCTGGTCCGACCTTCTGGATTTTGTCTCTCTGGTCATCTGCGCGCGCGAGCAAGTGGAGAGCGACGAGGCGCCGTTCGGTCATGCTGGATCTCCTTCGCGGAGGTGCCCTCCAACCCTGCCTCTATCCGAGAAAGCGGGGAATGGTTGCTTGAGGGGAAGTGCCAGACCGGCATCCCGTGCCAGCGCCTGCAGTCGCGATATGCGAATAGAGCGTTGGCGGCCAGCCTCGGCCTTGTCTTCTATGGTCGCCCATACTGCCGCCCCAGGACCGTTGAACACCTCCGAAAAGCCTTTGTGCCGATCAAGACGGATTACGATCAAATGATCGCAGGTGTGGCTCAAGGCAACGGCGCTCCCCTGCGTCAGTTTGATCTGGACAAAGCGGCCATCAGGGGCGCGGGCGTCATGCTGTTTGGATGAGGGAGGAAGCAACTCCAGCCCATAGCAGTATTCGGCAATGGCTTCACCGATACTGCCAACAAGATGACCATCCGGAGTAAATTTACGCCTTGGCACGATCTGTTCCAGCCGGTCAACAATTTGATAAAGACTGGCAAGTAGGGTGGGTAACTCCGAGAGGTCTGGCGCGGGACTAAGCTGCCCCAGCACATACCTTGCGCAATCCATCCGCTGCGTCCTCGTGTTGCGCCGATCACTCTAAATCCGGTCGGACACGTCGGACAAGGGGCACCACTCAAGAGAGATACCCGCAGCCTCGCTTGCACAGCTTCTTGGGTGGACCGCTGGGTCACGCTGGAGCGAATCGTGGTTCAAGGGGGCGCCACCGCAATCGACCCCAGATATGGTTGCCGAATCGCCCGCTCGATCAGTTGGACGTCAGCCTCGGTGAAGTAGATGGTACGTCCCAACCGAACGCATGTCATCGGCCTCGCGCGCCAGGCGCTCCTGATCCACGGCGATGTCCTCTTGGGCTAATGCGGTCTCCATCCGGGTCGCGGTCGATGCGACTAATAATGATGCTATAGAGCCGTATTGGTGTTCTTTTTCACTCATCGGTTTCGTAATGGATATAGTAATTTCAGATCAAATCCGAATTAATCGTTTAAAAACAGATAAATTTACTAAATATTAACCACGCAACTCACACTCATACAATTACTTCGGAAGTGTAAAATATTAAATGAGGGCGATCAAATCATTATTTTTATAAATAAGTAATAAATTCCTCGGGCAATTTCGCCCCAGAGGAATATTACTTATATGGGAACGCAACTCCGTCCACTGCTGGACGCGATCGAGATCAACCATGGCCCCCGGATTGAGCTCGGCAGATACTTTCTTCAACTTGCAGAGGAAGCTCGGAAACTTGGCATATCGTTGCATATGGGGCGCGGCAGCGATCGCTTAAATGAAGTGAACAAGCGAAACCAAGACACGTGGAAGCCTTTATCGCCTGTCTATGATCCTGATGTGTCTGGTATTAACGAAGAAACAGCCATCTATGTCGAAGGGCAATATGACGGGGATCCAGTCGTAACGCTGATACTGCGCCGATACGATTGGCCGCAAAGCACGCTCCGGGAGGAATGGGAATCTGGCCGCTTTGCTTATCGCGATCCAGCCACCCAGATGCAGTCGGATGAGCGGTGGATTGCCGAGACACCTATGGCTGCAGAAATCTCTGGCCGCGTGGTGTTTGTCGGCGGCTTATGGTCCCATCCGGCGTTTCGCCGCAAACGCCTGCCCGTTCTGACGATCGCCCTGATGCGTAGTATTTCTCTCGCAGTGTGGGGGCCTGATTTCTCCATTGGCATGATCGAGACCGGGCCAATGACACGCGCCCTATTACCTCTCTATGGTTATCCGCCCATGCAGCCCGGAATGAAAATCGTTGGCGGTTGGCGTACCTTCGAAAGCAATCTGATATGGGAAACACCAGAGATGATGACGAACCATATTCTGAATAATTTAACAGGCACGAATCAACCTGATCAAAGGAACAGAACTGACGAAGGTATCCGCCGCGCTCGTGCGCCACGGTAAAATCAGCCTCTCGTAACGAGACCAAAACTTGGAACCATCGTGGCGTGTCACAAGCGCCTCGATGAGTTCCAAGCGTGGTGCCTGCTGATGAGCCGCAGTAAAATATCCCCGGGTGGTCGGCACAATATAGGCACTATCAGGAAGATCTCTAACGTCATGCCCGATAAAATCATCACATGAGCGTTCGCCGTATGACTTGTAGCTCTGTGGCCATGCTTCAATCAGGCAGCGATCCCTGCCGGGCATCCAAACCATTCCGCCGCCTCCGAATGCGACACCTTCACTGATTATAGAGATATTCTCAGTCGTAACGTAGCGGCTTTCCCGTTTCCAAATATCGAATGCCGCTCGCATGCCGGCCCTCTTCGGATCGTGAATCCGATCAAGGGATAAGCCGATTATTGTCGGAGAACTAGGCAACTCCTCGCTGTCCGAAGTTGCAGCTTGCAGAGAAACCAGTCGAGCAACAGTATCGTTGAGATTCCTTATTATTTCCAACGGAGCAAACGAGGTGCCAACGCGCTCGAGAACGAAACGCGGTTTTCCATCATACAGGATGGTCTCAAGTACGGTCTGGAGGCACGCTGCCGGAAACAATGCTGGTTGGAAGCGAATGCGTGTATAGCGTGGAAACGTCGCTACGGCTGCGAAGCCAAGATTTTTGATTGCGTAAGAAATCAGATCAATGTCTTGCCCAAAATATCCAATGTATTGGAAAAATTCCTGAGTTCCTGGGTAAAATATTTTACCATCTGGCCCGACGAGTAAAATCATTTTTACTATTTTCTTTTAAGAGAGTCGATAATATTTTTCGCATCATCAATAAATTTTTCAGTAATCTGTAGGATTACAGTATTTCCCCTAACTTTTTCGGGACCGTCTGAAAATTCGATAAATATATCACCCCCTCCAGTCGGATATATTCTATCGATATGCATCTTCGAACAAGAGGGCTTGGCGGTTGCTTTGCGGGGATGGCTCGTCGCCGCAAAACTTTCACGTAGAAGGGCTGCCAGTTCGGGCGGCACGTGCTTGCTCACGCCGTGATCTCCTTCCTCAGCCGCACCCCAGCCCCACCGCCGTTCTCCGCGATGAACTCCACGCCGGCGCTTTCCAAGGCGGTGCGGATGGCCTCGATTGTGCGGGGATGAGGCGCCCTGCGGCCCGTTTCAAAGTCAGCGAGTGTCGCAACAGCGACCTGAGCGGCCTTCGCTAAATCGTCACGCTTCAGGCGAAGCATGGCACGCGCGCCCAGACATTGCTCAGGTATAATAGCTGACATTGGCTCTCATGATTGACTTTGACCGATATCAGCGATTATAGCTGACATTGGTTGAAAGACCAATGCCGGCCGGACACGGAGCTTGGACCCTCCGATGCCCGGCCTGACCACAACCGCTCGCAGCAGGAGCAGGCAATGGCTGAACACGCCCATAGCGTACGGGTTGACGCCTGTACAACCCAAAATCGCACGTCGTCTCATCGGCAGGACATTGTTCTTGCTTTGTTTTCCCCGCTTCTGGTGCTGATCGCACTGGCGGGAATGGCCCGTACGGAAACGCTATCCGGCCACACGGTCCAGCCGGAGCTTTTGCGTCACACCGACGCAAAAATCGCTCATGCGCCGCTGATGCTGGCGGAGGGCGGTCGATGAGCCAGGAACGCATGGATGCTATCGCGGCGGCCGGCTTCAAGGCCCAGAACATAGCGACCCTGCTGGTCTGGGCGGGCAATGCCGCCGGCCAGGTGTGCTTCGAGCCTACCAGAGAGCGGCTGTCTGCCCTCGGATGCGCCATCCAGTGGGCCGGTGGAGAACTCTCCCGGCTGTCGGATGAAATCACCACCGGCATCGATGAACTGGAGGCGCAGTCATGGGCACCGTAACAGCACAAGATCTCGAACAGTCATACGATGCCGTCACGAGCATCGGCACGCTGTTGCAGATCGCTGGACGCGAAATGCGGGAACCGGACGGCGAGATGGACAGCGTCCGGGCGTCGGGGATCGGCCACGCCTTGGTGTGGTGCGGCGAAGAACTGTCTCGCCGCAGCTCGACCATCGCCGAGGCCGCTGGCGACTACGTTCACCAGACGGTTCCCACGATGCAGAGCATCCAGGACGGCATCCGGCAGGTTCACCTTATCGTCTGCGACATGGGTAATCTGGTCGATTCACTGGGAAGCCTGGCGAACGCGAAGAAGGATAAGCGGCTCACGCGGGCCTCGTCCGAACTCAAGCGCCTGTGGGTCGGTCTCGACACGATTCACATCGGCTTGCATAGGGCGTGTGAAGCATGAGCGCCCGTCCAGCAGTTTGCCGGAAGACCCCGGTTGCCCCGCCGCCGGTAGATGGCGCCTATGCCCTCGACCGGCAGACTTTCTACACGCGCGACCTGCGCGATATCGCCCTGGCGATCGGGCGGGACATGAACTTGATGCAGGACGCGCCCGAGGGCACGGTCTCGGAATGGCACGGCGCGCTGCTTTGGCTGGCGGCCTATGCCGAGCGGATCGCGGAGGTCGCGGAGAGAGACGCGGAAGCCCTGCGCAAAGGCGGTGCGGCATGAGCATTCAATCCGCTGTGCAGGCCGCGCTGACCTGCAATCGCCGCGTCACGCGCGCCATTCCCTCCCGCCGCCAGACCACGCCGGCTGAGGAAGACGTGATGGACATAGCTATCAGCCGGTGGCGGCGGGCATGGGATGCTGCCTGGTCAGGGCCAGCGCGTTCCCAGCGTGACCTGATCGCCCGCGCCCGGTTGGCCATGTCTGATCCTGACGGAATGGACGCCGCCGAGGGCGAGCGGCTGGCCCGCGACGTGCTGGCCGTCCTGGGCGGCGGGAGGATCGCGCGATGATCCGTTCCGCATCGAGGCAGGCGGCGCTGTTCGTCCTGCTCCCCGTGTCCTGCTGGGCGATGCGCTCGGCCGGCGCGTTCAGCCAGTTCACGTTGCGCCTGGTACGTCGGGAGGGCGTCCTGTGAACGAGGGAATGCGCATCTTCATCCTCGATCGGGTGCATGACCGAAGGATCACCGAGCAAGAGAGGGATATCCTCGACACCGTGCGCGACAAGGTCAGCCTGGCACAGGATGCTCGACACATCGCGGCGCTGATGGTGATGCTGAACTGTGGAGACTTGCAGCCCGAGGACAGCGAGCCGGAAGCCATCAAATGGCTCGCCAAGCGCCAACTCGAGCGGCTGGAGATCCTCGAAGCCATGCTGCTCCGCGACGAGAGGGCGACGTGATGGGCCGCCCTCGCAAAGTCTGGCCCGAGGCGCGGGTCAGGGAACTGGTCCGGCTGCGCGAGGCCGGGCGCACCTGGAAGGAAATCGGCGCGAAGCTGGGCCTGCCGCACATCACCTGCTCTCGTTACTGGCAGGAGGTGCTGGGACGGCCGGCCTATCGCGTTCAATTGGAAGATCGGAGGCCGGTGACATGAGGCGGAAAGCCGCGCCCTTGGCGACGCCTGATCGCATTGCTGCAATCACCCAGCAGACACGGGACCTTTCCATGTTGTCGGTGCTGATGATCGGCGCCAGTCGGGCGGCGCTGCTGGATGACCCGCTCAGGCCCAGCGATTATGCGATGGCCATGGAGTGGGTCGGGGTCGAGATCGATCGACGGGTTGCGGCGATTGAGGAGATGCTGTCGTGAAAATGTCCCGCAGACTGCTGGCATGTCCTGAACCGTCCGTGGGCGACTGGATGTCTTTTTTGCTTGCCACGGTATCGACATACCAATTATATGGTCCTTACGGCGAAGCTCTCACGAGTGGACGGCGGCCAAAACCTCAGAGAAATCCCTTCAGTGGGTTCCCACAACATAAGTTGTGGAGCGGTTGGCCGTTGCGTCGTTTCTCACGTACACAATTGGCGATACCGACTCTGTTGACGCTTGAAAGGCGTTACATGTCTGCAATTTCGCCAAGCAATTCCCTTCTCAGAATTGATGACGTCCTGCGCGATGCCGGAATCAGTCGTTCAACAACGAATCGTCTGATTAACGAGGGGAAACTGACCCGCGTGAAGATCGGGCGGGCTACGCGCATCACGGCCGAAAGCTATCGGGCCTGGATCGCGTCGCTGTCCCGCACCAGCGCCGCCTGAAACGGAAAAACGCCAGCCTGCGATTTGCAGACCGGCGTCCCGTTGAAGGCTTATCAATTGAGGCTACCAAACACCTCGATTGATACGGTCCGCCGGGTCGCTCGTCCAGAAAAATCGCGGTTGGCACATAGGAAAAGTGCCATGCCGAGCTTGAAAAAGCGCGGGCGCTCGAAGTGCGTCCGCAGCGGGGGAAGTGTGCCCCGTTTGATCCTACTTTCCGATGCCTGCCGCCCCGATGGCGAGCCGCGCGTCGGAGTGCTGATGCCGGGTTGCCGGCTGCCGGTCCTCTTTCCGTCGATTGCGGCCGCCAGTGCTGCCATCGAGGCCGGGAGGGCTGCCCGATGAGTAAGCGCACCTATCGCACTGCCACCGCGATTCCCGACGTGATCGCGGACCCCGCCACTCTGGCCCCCGATGCTGTGCGCTGCCTGTGGGTTCGCCCGATCGAGGGGCGTTACCTGCCCACCGTCATCTTCAATGATGGCACGGATTGTCCGCTAGCCTGCGCCTGGGCTGCCTGCGATGACTGGTCCGGTTTCATAGTTAGTTGATATGCGCTTCTGATGCCAGCCTGGCCGGGAGGTGAAGCGTAGCGGAACCGAGCGGCCAGGCTGGCATTC